>NZ_JBSGVT010000009.1:100433-287817 GCF_053608585.1 Rhodococcus sp. NPDC055024 | reverse complement strand
CGAATACCGCCCCACCTGCCCCGCGTGAACGTATCGCTCCCCTTGTTAGACAAGGGGAGCGATACGTTCACGCGATGGGGTCAGAGCGCAGTGGCAAGGTTCAGGCGGCAGTCGGGTGCAGCGAGGTGGTCGCCGTCGACTGCTCTGACGCTGCCGGGCGGTCGATCTTCGCCGCGACGATCAAGACCAGCAGACCGGCGACGGTGACTGCCGCTCCCATCCAGATCGGGGAGGTGAAGCCGAGTCCCGCGGCGATGGTGATTCCGCCCAGCCACGCACCGAGCGCGTTGCCGACATTGAAGGCGGCAATGTTTGCACCTGAGGCCATGGTCGGTGCTGCCGACGCGTAGTTCATGATCCGCATCTGCAAACCGGGAACCGTCGCAAAACCGAAGGCGCCCATGAAGAACAGCGAGATCACGGTCATGACCTTGCTCTCCGCGGTGGCGGCGAACACGATCAGAACGACGGTCAGGATCGCGAGAATCCAGACCAGTGCCTTCGTCAGCGAGCGGTCGGCAGCCTTGGCGCCGAGGAAGTTACCGACGAACAGGCCCGAGCCGAAGAGGATGAGCAGCCACGGAACGCTGGACGTCGCGAATCCCGTTACCTCGGTGAGGGTGAAGGCGATGTAGGTGAAGGCTCCGAACATTCCGCCGTAGCCGAGGATGGTGATGGCGATCGAGAGCCAAACCTGCTTGTTGCGGAACGCCCCCAACTCTCCGCGCAATCCGCCGCCGGTCGTGCTTGCGGGCGTCGTCGGGACAAGTGCTGCAATTCCGATCAGGGCGATGACCCCGATGACGGTGATGGCCCAGAACGTCGAGCGCCATCCGAGTTGCTGGCCCAGCAGCGTGCCGAACGGAACGCCGAGGACATTGGCGATGGTCAGGCCCGCGAACATCATCGCGATGGCACCGGCCCGCTTGTTGGGAGCGACCATGTCGGCGGCAACCACCGAGCCGATTCCGAAGAACGCACCGTGGCACAGCGCCGCGACGATGCGTCCGCCCATCATGACCTCGTATGACGGGGCGAGCGCGGACATCAGGTTGCCGATGATGAACAGCACCATGAGCGAGAGAAGGACCTTCTTGCGCTCGAAGCGGGTGACGGCAGCGGTCAGGAGGATCGCGCCGATCGCCACCGACAGTGCGTAGCCCGAGATCAGGTAGCCCGCGACGGACTCGGTGACCTCGAAATCAGCCGAGACCTCGGGCAGGAGGCCCATGATGACAAATTCGGTGAGGCCGATCCCGAACCCGCCCATAGCGAGGGCAATGAGACCCAATGGCATCTCGATGTTCCTTTCACAGATTTACGCGTAAGCCGTTAGCGGGCGTGTGCATTAGTTGCAGGCGCGCTATAAATAGTTGCACGCGCGCGCTACATGCGCAAGCTGGTAACCTGGAGCCGCAGGAAACGGACAAGGAGAATCACATGGGGATCGCCGACGACGCCGTCGAAATCCGTTCGCAAGGGTGGCGCACGCTCGCAGCACTGCACGGCGCCCTCGACACCGAACTGGAACGCGCGCTCCAGCGTGAGCACAAGCTGTCCGTCGTCGAATACACCGTGCTCGACGCACTGAGCCGCCAGGACGGCTGGCACATGCGCATGGCCCAACTGGCTCGCGCTGCCGCACTGAGCAGCAGCGCCACGACGCGCTTGGTCAATCGACTCGAAGATCGAGGACTACTGACGCGCATCCTGTGCGCCGACGACCGTCGAGGCATCTACACGGAGTTGACGCCGGCCGGCCGCGAGCTTCTCGAAAGCGCACGGCCGACGCACGACGCCACCCTCGAAGCCGCACTCGACGAGGCATGCAAGACACCCGAACTCGCGCCATTGGTGCGCGCCCTCCACGAGCTTCCCGTCGGCTAGAAAGCTGCCGGAAGCAGGGCACGCGCTTTGATGTCCGAGACCACCTGAGCGACAAACACACCCGCGTCGACGACCGCCCGCCCACCACGCGCGGGGACCAGAACGTCGACGGCACCGCCGTGCACCTCGTTGTCCCCGATCACCGCGATGTACGGGTCACGGTGAGTGCGTGCCTCGCGTATGCGACGTCCCAACGATCCGTCGGCTGCGATCGCCACTCGAACATCGCGAGCCGCGAGATCAGCCCGCAAACACTCGGCCTCAACCTGGTGCCGGTCGCCGACAGGCAGGATCGAGACTTGGTTGGGTGCCAGCCATGGCGGCATCCGCCCTTCGAACCTTTCGATCAAGAGCGCAGTCATGCGTTCCATCGACCCAAGCAAGCCCCGATGGATCATGACGGGGCGAGCCTTGGATCCGTCTTCCGCGGTGTACTCGAGGTCGAACCGTTCCGGTTGATTGAAGTCGAGTTGGACGGTCGAGAGTGTTTCCTCGCGGCCGTGCGCGTCTCGCACTTGGACGTCGATCTTGGGACCGTAGAACGCCGCCTCCCCCTTCGCTTCCACGTACTCGATCGAGCGTGCATTCAGCGCCCCGCGAAGGTGATCCTCGGCGTCCGCCCACTGCTCGTCGGTGCCGAGGTACTGCCCCTCTCCCCCTCTGATCGAGAGGCGGTACTTCCGTTCGACAATCCCCAGAGTCGAGTAGCAGCGCTCGATCGCGTCGAGCGCGACGATCACTTCCGCTTGCACTTGTTCGCGACTACAGAAGACGTGTGCGTCGTCGAGATTGATCTGTCTGACGCGGTTCAGTCCACTGAGAACTCCGGAGAGTTCGCTACGGAACATCGAGCCGAGTTCACGAACGCGGAAAGGTAACTCGCGATAACTACGACCGCGAGCGGCGAATACCTGAGCGTGATGAGGACAGTTAGCCGGACGAAGGAGAAATGACTCTCCGCCTATCTTCATTTCAGGGAACATGTCGTCCGAGAACTTGGACCAATGCCCAGATCTCTCGTACAACTCTTTCTTCGCCATAACGGGGGTATAGACACCCCGGCATCCGGATCGCGCTGCTTGTTCGGCGGCGAACTTTTCGAGTTCGTTCCTGATGATCGCGCCGTCCGGTAACCAGAGTGGGAGGCCGGCCCCGACTATGGGGGTGGTGGCGAAAAACTCCAGGTCGCGCCCGAGTTCGCGGTGGTCAGCGCTCATGAGAGGTCTCCACATCGTTCAAGGGGAGACGCACACGGAGCGACGAAACAGGAAAGCCCCGGGGCGATAACTCCCGGGGCTGAAAGGGTTCGGTCAGCAGTTGCTAAACGATGCGCCGGAAGAGAACCGGCGTCGTCGTGTTGTGCGCAATACTGACCATGTACGTGAGGTTACATCAACTTCCGACCCACCTACAGCCCGAATTGTCGGGCCTCTATGCTGACGCAACTGGGAAGGCGCAGCAGTAGCCAACGAAACACCCACGAAGAGCGAAGTTTCGGCAATCATGTCCGAACGTGAGGTTCTCGGATATGAGGAGGATGTGCGACGGTGCCGGACCACTTGCTCGAACAGTTGATCACCATTCCTTTGTTCACGGGAATCATCGGGTACATCACCAATTGGTCGGGCGTCCTGATGCTTTTTGCGCCGATCAACTTCCACGGAATCAAAGTGCCCGGCCTCAAACTGCTCTTCCCGTTCCTCCCCCGACGCGTTCAGGTGATCCCCGCGATCACCAGCGACGGCCGATTCGGTTGGCAAGGCATCGTCCCCTCGCGGGCGGAGAAGATGGCGTCGATTGCCGTCGACAAATCCCTCGCGAAAGTCGGCAGCATCGCCGATTTCTACCGCGTCCTGGACCCGGACAGCATCGCCGAGCACTTGGTGAATATCTCTCGCAGTGAAGTGCGCGGCGTGGTCACCAGAATCATGACGGCCGAGAATCCTCAGCTCTGGCACAACCTTCCGACGTCGGTGAAGGAAGCCGTCTTCCGCAAAGTGGAGGACGATCTGCCGGCCAGCGTGCGCATGATCACCGACCGCATCGAAGAGGACATCGACGAGTTCATCGACGCGAAGCTGATGGTGATCCGCTACCTCTCCTCGCACCCCAAACTGCTCAACGACATCTTCCGCACGATGGGCAACAAAGAACTCAGGTTCATGCAGAACTTCGGCTTCTACTTCGGATTCCCGATGGGCTTCGTGCTCGTCGGAATCCTCCATCTGGTTCCGCAGTGGTGGGTGCTTCCCATCGGCGGTGTGATCATCGGATACATCGTGAACTACCTCGGCATCACGATGATCTTCGAGCCGATCACCCCCAACCGTTGGGTGCCGTGGAGGCAGGGGCTCTTCCTGAAGCGACGCACCGAGATCATCGCCGGGTACGCAAAAACCCTCGCCGATCACGTCGTGACGCTCGAGAACATCGGCACCGAACTCCTCGAAGGTCCCCGCTCGGACCGAACGCGGCGGATGCTCGATCAGGTACTGCGCGAATCCGTCGACGACGCAGCCGGCTGGGCAAAGTCGGTGGTCAAGATGACCGTCGGTTCGCAGAGCTACAAGCGTCTGCCCGGACTGGCCACCACCGAAGTGCTCGACCTGTACCCAAGGGTCTTCGAGGACGCGGAGTTCGCCGAGAACCAGTCGGAGAAGATTCGTGTCTTCGTCACCGAACGCATGAGCATCCTTTCACCGGAAGATTTCAGCGAACTACTACGCTCAGCCGTCAAGCAGGACGAGTGGCTGTTGTTCGTACACGGGGCCGTGCTGGGCTCGTTTGCCGGTTTCCTACACCTCGCAATATTCGGAGTATGAGCATGAGTGAGCACGACCATCGCATGATCGTCGAAGCGGAATCGTACGACTGGGCTGCGGACATCACGCCGGTCGAATCCGTCGAAAAGCGTCTGATCCGTAGCCTTGTCGGGCTTACCGCCACGACGACGCTCACGTCGATCAAGCTGACGGGTTGGGCTTTCGGAACGGCGAAGGAGGCGACGCGGCAGATCGTTCAGGCCGCCGCCGAAGCCGCGGCAGAGGCCGCAGAATCCGCCAACGTGCAATCCGAACGTCGGGCCGAGAACACCAACGGAGACGGCTCGCGGACGGAGAACCTGCGGGCAGCAATGGCAACTCGTACCAATCGCAAACAGAGCGTCGAGGCCACTCTCGCGGCGCTGCGGGCACGTGGTGACAGGTTGCTGGATCGTTCCGCGGACGTGACCGATCGCGACGATCTGCACCCGGCTTACGACCGGATCCTCGACGAGATCGCACCCGACGAAGCTCGAATTCTTCGGCTGTTGGCCACCTCCGGCGCACAACCGAGCGTCGACGTGCGCACGGCGCGGCCGTTCGGAGTCGGCTCGGAGATGATCGACGAGGGTCTGTCGATGATCGGAGAACTGGCGGGATGTCGACATCTGGACCGCATCAGCGCCTACCTGAACAACCTGCATCGGCTCGGTTTGGTGGCGTTCTCACGCGAGCCCGTCGAGGCCGACCGGTACCAGGTGGTCGAGGTGCAGCCGTCGGTGATCGAGGCGGTCAAGCGCGCAGGACGATCGAACAAGATAGTGCGTCGTAGCATCCTGCTGACGCCGTTCGGTGACGACTTCTGTCATACCTGTTTTTCTCTGTAGGGCCTCCAGCCCCGTGAGTGGTTAAGGAGCCCCTGGACTCCTTAACCACTCACGGGGGGCTTGCCCCCTACAGCCAGGTATCTTCCGTCGTGGTCGTCAGGAACGCTTCCAGATCGTCACGCCAGGTCGCCGGCACGGTCTTGTCCGGCTCGATGCCCGTGTACTGCCCGCGGTAGAAGAGCAGCGGGCGTTCGGTCTTGATCTCACTCATCGACGACACCCGACCGAAGACGACGTAGTGATCGCCGCCGTCGTGGACGGTTTCGACTGTGCAGTCGATGTGTGCGAGCGACTTTTCGATGATCGGTGAGCCCAGCGGTGATGGCGTCCAATCGATACCGGCGAACTTGTCCGGCTCACGCGACCCGAAACGAGCACACACCGCCTGCTGTTCCTCCGCCAACACGTTGACGGCGAACTTCCCGGTCCGCTCGATTGCCGCCCACGACCGAGAACCCTTGGTGGGGCAGAACAACACCAAAGGCGGGTCGAGTGACAGGGCGGCGAAAGACTGACACGCGAACCCGACTGGTTCACCGTCGTCGACTGTCGTGATGATGGTGATACCCGTGCAGAACTGCCCGAGAACCGTGCGGAACTGGCGCGGATCGATCGCCTGCTCCGCGCTCACCGACGCGTCGGGCGAACTCACGGCTTCATTCCCACCGTGAAGTCGTGACCCCACAGGCTCACGGCCGTGCTTTCCCTCGCGATCCAGTTTTCGTCCTCGACCTCTAGCCCCTCACAACCGAATTCGATGTCGAACCCGCCCGGAGTCTTCATGTAGAACGAGAGCATCTCGTCGTTAACGTGGCGACCGAGAGTCGCCGACATCTTGACCTTCTTGCGCAATGCCCGGTCGAGGCACAGTCCGACGTCGTCGGAGTTCTCCACCTCGAGCATCAGGTGCACGATGCCCGTCGGGTTGGGCAACGGCAGGAACGCCAAGCTGTGGTGACGCGGGTTGCAGCCGAGGAACCTCAGCCACGCCGGGTCGCCGTCAGCGGGCCGCCCGACCATCTGCGGAGGCAGACGCATCGAATCGCGAAGCTTGAATCCGAGTACGTCGCGGTAGAACCGGAGCGAAGCGTCGTCGTCGTCGGTGGTGAGCACGACGTGGCCGAGCCCCTGCTCCCCCGTCACGAACCTGTGCCCGTACGGGCTCACGATTCGGCGGTGTTCGAGCGCGGCGCCGTGGAACACCTCGAGGGAGTTACCCGAGGTGTCCTCGAACGCGATCATCTCGACGACGCGACGGTCCTTGAGTTGCTCCGCCGTGCCTTCCTTGAACGGAACACCGGCCGCTGACAACCTGTCACGGATATCCTGCAGCTCAGCCGCATTCGCGGTTTCCCACCCGGAGACGAGTAGGCGATCCGTGTCATTCGGAACGATGACAAGACGTGCCGGGAAGTCGTCCATACGCAGATACAGCGATTCCGCGTCGACGCCCTTGCCCTCGATCATGCCGAGGATCTTGAGTCCGTACTCGCGCCACGCAGCCATGTCGGTGGCCCCGATGCGCATGTACGCCAGAGATCGAATACCCATCATTTACCTCCGTCGAGCAGGAAGTCGGTTGCGAGCCGGTTGAATTCGTCGAACTTCTCGAGCTGCGCCCAGTGACCACAACCGCCGAAGACGTGGAGCTGCGCGCGCGGGATCATCTTGAGCGCAACCAGTGCGCCGTCGAGAGGGTTGACCCGATCCTCACGGCCCCAGATCAGCAACACACGCTGCCGAAGCTTGTACGCCTCGCGCCAGAGCATGCCGAGCTCGAAGTCGCCGCTGGAGAAGGACTTACCCATCGCCTTGGCCGCAGCGAGCGACTCGGGAGTACTGGCCGCAGCAAAGCGTTCGTCGACGAGTTCCGGCGTGATCAGCTTCTGATCGAAGACCATGATCCGCAGGAATGCTTCGAGGTTCTCACGGGTGGGCTGGTAGCTGAACTTCCCGAGATTCTTGACGCCCTCGGTGGGGTCCGGCGCAAACAGGTTGACACTCAGACCGCCGGGGCCCATCAGGACGAGGCGACCGGCACGGTCCGGGTAGTCGAGCGCAAAGCGAACAGCAGCGCCACCACCGAGCGAATTGCCCAGCAGATCAACTCGACCGGTGATCTCGAGCGTGTCCAGGAGATCATTGAGCGCCGACGCACTGTGCACGAAGTACTGCGGGTGGTCCGTCGGCTTGTCGGACTGCCCGTAGCCGGGCTGATCGACCGCTATGACGTGAAAGTTCTTCGCCAACACCGGAATGTTGCGGGCAAAGTTCGACCACGACGACGCACCTGGGCCACCACCGTGCAGCAGCACGATAGTCTTGTCGTTGCCGACGCCCGCCTCGTGGAAATGCAGTTTCAGATCGGGGCGCACTTGCGCGAACCGCGAAGTGGACTCGTAGGTGAGGGCTTCTTCGGTGGTTGTCACGGAGCCTCCTCTAGACCATCGTGTCGGTGATCGGCAGACCGAATTCGCCGGTTCCGAACATGACGTACGCGCGTTCGGGATCGTTGGCGGCGTGGACGCGACCAGCGTGAGCATCGCGCCAGAAACGCTGAATCGGCGTGCCGTTCTGCAGCGCCGTGGCACCGGAGTTCTCGAAGAGCTTGTCGATCGAGGCGATCGCACGGCCAGTGGCGCGCACCTGGTCACGTCGAGCGCGCAGACGCAGTTCCATCGGAACCTCTTCGCCCGCAAGGATCAACGCGTACTCGTCGGCGACGTTGCCGGAGAGCTGACGCCACGCGGCGTCGATGTCGCTGGACGCCTCGGCGATGCGCACCTTGGCAAACGGATCGTCCTTCGACTTCTCGCCGGCGAACGCAGCGCGCACACGCTTGCCCTGGTGCTCGACGTGCGCTTCGTAAGCGCCGTAAGCCATTCCGACGATCGGTGCCGAGATCGTGGTGGGGTGAATGGTTCCCCACGGCATCTTGTAGACCGGCGCGGTGTTGTTCTCGAGGCCCGGGGCGGTCAGTTCGCTCATCGCCCGGAAGCTCAGCACGCGATGCGTCGGAACAAAAACATCCTTGACCACAACGGTATTGGAGCCGGTTCCACGCAGACCGACCACATTCCACACGTCGTCGATCTGGTAGTCCTCGCGAGGAATCAGGTAGCTCACGAAGTCGACCGCGCGGCCGTCCTTGAACACCGGACCACCGAGAACGGCCCAGCTGGCATGGTCACAACCCGAGGACCAAGCCCACGCACCGTTGACCTTGTATCCGCCCTCGACTACTTCACCCATACCCATCGGGGCGTAAGAGGACGAGATGCGAACGTCAGTGTCGTTGCCCCACACGTCTTCCTGTGCCTGCTGAGAGAAGAGGGCGAGGTGCCAATTGTGTACGCCGATGATCGACGAGACCCATCCTGTGGAACCACACGCGCTGGCGATCTTCTTGACCGCGGAGTAGAACAGCACCGGATCGGCTTCGTATCCGCCCCACTGCTTCGGCTGCAGCAAGCGGAAGAAGCCTGTTTCCTGAAGAGCCTTGATGGACTCGTCGGGGATACGACGCAGATCCTCGGTCTCCTGTGCGCGCTCGCGCAGTGCCGGCAGTAGTGCGTCGAGCCTCTGCATCACCTCGTGGCTGTCATGGTTACCCACTTCGACGCTCCCGTCTTCCTCGATCGGTTGGTTCACTTACACTTGAGACTAGAACACGTTCTCTTTTCTGTCGAGACGCTGACAAAGGTCCCGTTTGTGGCCGCAATGCTGTAACAAGTGCCCCCAAAATCTGGCGGAACCGGATCGAGTTCTATAACGTGTTCTACTAACAGCTAGAAGGGATGTGAGGTCACAATGGCGCAGATTCGCGAGATCGACGTCGGAACGGTGCAGACTCGTTTCGCCCGCGGTTGGCACTGCCTGGGTCTACTGAAGACCTTCAAGGACGGCAAACCGCACGCGATCGAGGCTTTCGGTACGAAGCTCGTGGTGTTCGCCGACAGCAAGGGCGACATCAAAGTTCTCGACGGATACTGCCGTCACATGGGCGGTGACCTCACACAAGGCGAGGTCAAGGGCGATTCCATCGCCTGCCCCTTCCACGACTGGCGCTGGGGCGGCAACGGCAAGTGCACCGGCATTCCTTATGCCCGTCGCGTGCCCCCGCTCGCACGCACCCGCGCGTGGACGACCCTCGAGCAAAACGCCCAGCTCTTCGTCTGGAACGACCCCGAGGGCAATCCGCCGCCCGAGGAGATCGTGATTCCTCGTATCGAGGGCGCCTACAGCGACGAATGGACCGACTGGACCTGGAACTCCATGGTCATCGAGGGGTCCAATTGCCGCGAGATCATCGACAACGTGGTCGACATGGCGCACTTCTACTACATCCACTACGCCTTCCCGACGTACTTCAAGAACGTCTTCGAAGGTGAGATCGCCACTCAGTACCTCAACACCACCGGCCGTCCCGACATCGGAATGGCCTCCCAGTACGGCGGCGACACGCTGCTTCGCTCCGAAGCTGCGTATTACGGACCGTCGTACATGGTCAATCCCCTGTGGAACAGCTACAGCGGATACGAGGTCGAGAGTGTTCTCATCAACTGCCACTACCCGATCAGCCCGGACTCGTTCGTGCTGCAGTGGGGTGTGACGGTGAAGAAGCCGACGGGTGTCTCCGACGAGATGGCCGACAAGCTGGCCGGCAAGTTCACCGAGGGCATCAGCGAGGGCTTCCTGCAGGACGTCGCGATCTGGAAAAACAAGACCAAGATCGAGAATCCCCTTCTCTGCGAAGAAGACGGCCCCGTCTACCAGCTACGACGCTGGTACGAGCAGTTCTACGTTGACAAGGCAGACGTCACCGAGAAGATGACGCAGCGCTTCGAGTTCGAGGTGGACACCACCAAGGCAAACGAAGCCTGGCACGCCGAGGTCGAGGAAAACCTCGCACGCCAGAAGGCCGAGAAGGAAGCTGCAGCAGAAGCGGCAAAGAAGGAAGCAGAGGTCTAATCGTGAGCGCCTCGATCGGAACCGACGCACGGTGGGCTCGTTGGGCCAAGGCACCGGACTTTGCCGGGCAAACGGAACGGCTCGAGGCGATCGCGGCCCAGACGATCGAGGACAAGCACGAATACCTCGACTCGGGTCTGCAGGAAGTCGACTGCAAGGCATGCGGTGCCTGCGTACTGGTTCGCAAGAACACGTACAAGCACACCAGCGTTCAGTGGACTTCCGACCCGGCGCTGCGTTGCCACACCTTCAAAGAGGCAATTGCTTCCGGTCAGTCGACGGCATTGAAAGACGGATGCCCGAAGTTGCACGACAGCATCGCCGACGCAGTCAGGGACGGCACCATCACAGTGCGTGATCCCGAGGTCAGCTGACCTGATTGTGCAGAACGAGGACCGACCCACCACGGGTCGGTCCTCGTTTTACGTTCCGGCAACTGTGCGTCCGTCAGGCGGGCGGTCGCACTTTCCGTGCAGCCACCGCGTAGACGTCGCTCGACGTGGTGAGCGAGTTCTTTCCGCTGACTGCCGGCACTCCCCCGCGGAGATTCACCGCCCAGTTGAGCGCACCCAACGGTCCGCATCCACTGGCTCCCGGCGCCGCAAACACAGCATCCGAATGTGGGACTGCCGGGAACACCGCGCCGGGAAACTCGCCGATGGGTTCCGATGGTGGGTTTCCCGTTGTGGTCAAGTGAAGATTGATCGGATTCGAGACCGAACCGATGTAGCAATCGTCGCCCAGCAACGGATTCGACAGTTTCAAGCGGACCGGCATCGTGAGTTCCTGCTCGAGGACCTTCAGATCGGGGACTCCCACCGATTCGACTGTCGCGCTGATCTGAGTCAGTCCGAGCGGAGTATCGATCCCGAGCGCACCTCCTGGTACCGAAATCGGGTTGGAATAGACCCCGTTGGACCCGTCCTGCTTGGCAACGAACGTCTCGATAAAACTGTTGTCGGGCTGGGTCGCGTATTTCACCCCACCTGCAACCTTGAGACTGCCGTCCGGGATCGGCACCGAAAGTGCGCCCAATTTCATGGTCCCTCCGCGAACTACGACGCTGGCGCACGTCGTCACCTCGAGATCCTCGATCGGGCACGTGCCCCAACCGTCGAAGGTCAACGGATCAATCTCTGCCGCACCGGAGGAGCCGAGCGATCCGCTGCCGGAAGACCCTGACGAGGATTCGTCGGCAATTGCCACACCTGCACCGGCCATGACAAATGTTGCAACTAGCGCGACTGTCGACATCACTCGAGACTTATTGCGGCTCTTCATCTTCGAATTCCTCCATCGTTGACGGAAATTCACGAGAGCCACCCCTGTGGATCGCACCTCGATCTACGCACGGCACGCTACCGAGAAGTGAGACGCGGATTCACACATAATGGCGATATTTCCCACCAAAGAACTACGGCGATCACGCTCGATCGAACTTCCGTCCTAGCTCGGAAACCGTATCGATCCTGTCGCCTCAGTTCTTTTCGGCTGTGCCCGAACCGATGACCTGATCGAGGAACGGCCCGAACATCTCCCCCAGGTTCTCGGCGATCTGATCGGGGGTACCGAAAGACAACGTTACGTGACTGATCGCCAGACGCACTATCGTGCTGCCGAACATCTCGGCATGGATGCGGTCGACGTTTGCCCAACTGGTCATGAAGATCTCGGCCAACCTCGCGCTCGCATGTCCGAGCAGCGGAGTCCCGTCGGTGGTGACCAGGCTCAGCAGGTCATGTTGCGGACGAGGACCGACAATACTGACCACCATCGGATCCCGGGCACCGGCGTCGAAGAAGGCACGAAATGCAGCCGAGACCGCACCGCGGGGATCCGAATGATGCAGCGTTACTTCGCGTTCCACCTCTTCGAGGAACTCGTCGACAAACCGGATGAGGTATCCGGACGCCAATCCCTGGCGAGACGTGAACTCCTTGTACAACGTCTGCCTGCTCATACCAGCAGCTTCGGCGATATGCGCCATCGTGATGTCGTTCCACGATTTCTCGGTCAAGAGTTCGCGTGTGGCGTCGAGCGCTGACGCATGGAGGAGTTGACGAGCTGCCTCGTGGTACGGGACACGGGCACGAGCGGTGGACATATCGGGAAGATTTCCATCGCCCGTGCTCGGTGTCAAAACGGTGGACATGCAAGCCACAGAAGTCACGAGCACACTCAGAGCACCGGTGAGGCGACAAGACCCGCCGCAAGTTCGGTCAGATCCCTATTTGTATCGGCGAGTACGTCGACGCTGATGTCCGGAGAGCGTTCGATAAGGGTTCGGACGGCCCGAATATCTTTCGGCCGGCCCACGCTCACAGCGCCGACGATCTTCCCGTCGCGCATGCAGATCGCAGTGAAGTCATAGGAGTCCAAGTCTCCTCGGACGATCACGGTGTCGTCGGCACCTGGCCAACCGGCTACCTGGATGTTGCGGCCGAATTGGTTCGACCAACTCCACGGCACGGATTCGAAAGGTTCCACCTTCCCCACAATGGTCTTGGCAACTGCGACGGCGTGGTCCTGCGCAGTGTTCCAGTGCTCGCCGCGGTGCATGCCGCCGAGAAAACCGTTGGGCACGTTGGCCACATCGCCGATCGCGTACACACCATCGACAGATGTTCTGAGGTATCGGTCTACCGAAATCCCGTTGTCCACCGCAATACCCGCAGCAGCAGCCACATCGGTATCGGGCAAGGATCCGATTGCGACGACGGCCAGGTTCGCTGTCCACTCGCGTCCGTCTCGCCCGTGTGCGGTGACGCCGTCGGCACCCGTCGTGAGCGTCTCGAGGTCGACTCCCGTCTGCAAGGCGACGCCGGCCAAAGTGTGCAGCGCGGCGATCTTCTCCGCTATCGACAGTGGAAGCAGCCTGGACAGGGGCAGCGGTTGCGCTTCGAGAACCTGCACACTGCAACCCAAGTCACGTGCCGTTGACGCCACCTCGGATCCGATCAAGCCACCGCCGACCACCAGTAGCGAGGATCCTTCGATCAGCTGGGATTGCAAGCGTCGCATGTCTGCGATATCGCGCAGATAGTGAACGCGCTCGGAATCTTCAGCGGCCAATCGTCGGGGCCGTCCACCCGTGGCAAGAATCAGAACGTCGTAGTCGATGCTGTCACCGTCAGCTAAACATACTGTGCGGGAATCTGTGTCGATACCGGTGACAGTCTCGCCGATCCGAAGGTCGATACCCTGTTCGGCCCAGAACGTCGACGGCCGCAAGCGAACCCGATCAATCGACGCTTTCCCGGACAGTAGCTCCTTCGACAGCGCCGGACGACGGTACGGCTCCTCAGGTTCGCTGCCGATCAGGATGATGCTGCCGCCGAACCCTTCCTTGCGCAAAGCCTGCGCCGCACCGGAACCGGCGATGCCCGTGCCCACGATCACGACGGTCCGGATGTCGGGTTCGCTGACCGCTGTCATCAGCGGTCCACCTCCACCATTTCGAAATCGACTTTGGCAGCGCCACAATCAGGGCAGGACCAGTCTTCGGGAATCTCGTCCCAGCGAGTGCCCGGCTCGATACCGTCGTCGGGCCAGCCGATCGCTTCGTCGTATTCGAACCCGCACTGGAGGCAGCGGAACAATTTGTAAGCAGTGGCAGTCTCGGACATCGGTTTTCCTTTCACCGGTGGATATTTCGATCAGGATTGCGTGACGAGGGTGAAGTCGACCTTCTCGCGGACGCCGCAGTCGGGGCAGCACCAGTCGTCCGGAATGCTCGACCACGGCGTGCCGGGCGGAAAGCCCTCTCGCGCAGCGCCTGTCGATTCGGTATAGGTGTAATCGCAGATCGGGCAGGTGTAGGCGTTCATGCGTTCACCCCGTAGGCCGCGAGGACCTTGGCCCGCTTCTTCGGCGCGATGTTGACCTGAGTGATGTCACCTCGGTAGTGCTCGAGAACGCGGTGGTCCATCACCTTGCGCCACAGGGGCGGAACTGTGGCGAGCATGATCATGCTGGCGTAGCCGCTCGGGAGCTGAGGCGCCTCTTCCATACTGCGAAGCGCTTGGTAGCGCCGTGTCGGATTCGCATGATGATCGCTGTGCCGCTGCAAGTGATAAAGGAAGACGTTGGTGCAGATGCGATCACTGTTCCAGCTGTGCGCCGGCGTGCAGCGCTCGTACCGTCCGCTTGCGGTCTTCTGACGCAGGAGTCCGTAGTGCTCGAGGTAATTGATCGCTTCGAGCAGCGAAAACCCGATGAACGCCTGGATCACGAGGTACGGCGCGATGCCGATCCCGAACACTGCAAGCGCGACACCGAACAAAACAACCGACATGAGCCAGGCATTGAGCACGTCGTTCTTGATGCTCCAGTGCGTGGTGCCCAAACGCTCGAAGCGGGTCTTCTCGAGATGCCATGCCGACTTCAATCCTCCGCCGACGCTGCGCGGCCAGAAACCGTAGAGGGTCTCACCGAAGCGCGAGGTCGCCGGATCTTCCGGAGTCGACACTCGCACATGGTGGCCACGGTTGTGCTCGAGGTAGAAGTGGCCGTAAGCGCTCTGCGCGAGAACGATTTTGGACAACCAGCGCTCGACGCTCTCCTTCTTGTGCCCGAGTTCATGGGCGGTGTTGATGCCGATTCCGGCCGTCACACCGATCGTCACTGCGAGTCCGATATTGGAGAGAACGCTCAAATCCCAACGCGCCCAGATGTAGCAGGACAGGAAGAAGGCCGTGTACTGCAACGGCAGATAGGCGTAGGTGCACCACCGGTAGAAGCGGTCGTTCTCGAGTTCGTCGATCACCTCGTCGGGTGGATTCTTCCCGTCCTCACCCGCCAGAATGTCGATGACGGGAATGAGGGCAAAAGCGATCAGTGGGCCGGTCCACCAGAAGACATTCCATCCGGTGGCGGCAACAAGCCCCACCGCGATGAAAGTTGCCGATGACGGAATCAGCGCCAACAACCACAAGTAGCGTTTCCGGTCTCTCCATGTTGCGAGCCGGCCATCTGGCTCGGTGTACACCAACGCCGCCATCGAATTCTCCAGTTCTCGTTCGGATCAGTGAGTGCGTCCTGCGCGGCAATCCGCGACACGAACAACATCTATGTATAGAGAGTGGACAAATGACAGTGTTTTGTCAACGATTTTCAAGGAAAAACTTTTACAAACATGCTGATTTGTACATCTAGATAAACCCTCCGTTCGGGCTGATCGCAAATCTTCCGCCACCGCGCCACACTCGGTACAAAAGTGGAATGGGGACGTCAGCGTGCGCAATATGCGCCAAACACCAAGGAACAGGCCCGCTCGTCAGCCCCCGAATATTCGAGGACGACTTCGTCGTTGTCTCCCATCGGCCTCCTCAGCCAGACGGCCGTTCGGTTCCTGGATATGTGTTCGTCGAGACCCGTCGACACGTGTCCGGATTGCCTTCACTATCCGAACCTGAAGCACTCGCCATCGCACACGCGGTCTGGTGCGTCTCACGTGCCCTCGACTCGGAATTGACTCCAGAATTCGTGTTCTCCGCGATCGCCGGGCGAAGCGTCCCCCACTTTCATCAGCACGTTTTCGTCAGGCCCTTCGGCCCTTCGGCGCTCCGAGTTCAGTGAGTTGGAACGACGTCGATTCATGGGACGACGCGCCACGCGTCGACGAGGTCGAGCTCACGCTTCTGTGCAGGAGAATCGCGCTCGGCTTCGAAGCCGAGCAATAGCGCAAAACAGTCGGTGCGCGGACGGACAGTCGGCGCGAGACTCAACCTCTCGATGTCCGATTTGCGCGAATTTCCCCAAAACGAAAGTTCGCTTACCCATACTGAAATGACCGACTGTCCCCGACGTGAGTGGGTCCTCATGGATACCGACGTATTGGTAGCGGGCGCCGGCCCGATCGGTTTGACCACCGCGATCGAGCTGCGCAGACGCGGTATCTCCTGTCGAATAGTCGACCCCCTCGACGAACCGCGGCAATACGCGAAAGCCGTCGGGATTCAGCCACGCACACTCGAACTCTTCGAGAACATGGGGGTGCTCCGCCAGGCACTCGACGCCTCGACATTGATGCGCGGTCAGATCATGTACACGAACGGCGTCGAGGTCGGCCGCGTCGACCTCACCCTCCCCGACGACGTTCCTTACTGGTTTCTCTGCCTGCCTCAGTACTCGACGGAGCGCATCCTCACCGAGCGCCTCGCCGAATTGGGAACAACCGTCGAACGCGGAGTCGGCCTCACCGCATTCGAACAATCCGACGACGCCGTCACCTGCACCCTCAGCGACGGCAGCGCCGTGACGGCCCAGTACCTGGTGGGTTCCGACGGCGCGCACAGCGTGGTCCGCAAAGGGCTGGGCCTGAGCTTCGAGGGCGGCGCGTTTGCCGAAAGCTACATGCTTGGTGACGTCGAAGTCGACTGGTCGATCCCCAGCGGCTACGCGGTGCGCGCCAACCACACCAGCGACGACGGAACCACCGACGATCTACTCGTGTGCATCCCACTTCCCGGACACAAGCGGTACCGCATGTCGATGCTCGTTCCGGACGATTTGATGCCGGACGAATCGTCGAACAAAGCCTCTGTACAACACGGTTTTTCAACCGGCAAGACACCTGAACTCCATCACATCCAGGCCGTGCTCGACAGACTGTCCCCAGAACCGACAACCGCCTCGATGCTGCGATGGTCCTCGGTCTTCCGCATCAGCCACCGCATCGTCGACGCATACAGTCGCGGACGGGTTTTTGTCGCCGGCGACGCCGCGCACATCCATCCCCCGACTGGAGCGCAGGGCATGAACACCGGGATCCAGGACGCCCACAATCTCGCATGGAAGGTAGCGCTCGCCGTCAAAGGCGTTGCAACAGCAGATCTTCTCGAGACCTACGACGCCGAAAGACGGCCGGTTGGTGAAGAAGTCGTCGGGATGACCGTCCGAAATGCTCGAGAAGGAATCGGTTCGGGAGAGTCCTCGATCGACACGGCAATGCGGCGCCAGGCTCAATTGTTGATCGACTACTCGGAGAGTCCGCTGAACAGCGGGCGTGATTCTTCGAGTCCACACGTCCAACCGGGCGAGCGTGCACCCGATGCGCGCGGTCTGCGCCGAGATGGTGTGCAGTATCCAATTCGGCTGTTCGACTTGCTGTCCGGAGTCGACCACACGTTACTGCTGACTTCGGACGGATCCGCGGAGAGCATCAACGGTCTGGAGAAGGTCGCCGACGCCGCAATTCGATCAGCGCACGGCTTGCTGGACGTCTATGCGATAGTGCCACCGGGAACTGTGCCCGTCGATTCGCTGGTGCCGATCATCGAGGACAACGACTCGCAGCTGTGCGCCGCGTACGGAGTCGAAGGTACGGCGGCGCTGGTCATCCGCCCCGACGGCTACCTCGGATTCCGTGGTCACCCGGAGAACGTTTCCGACTACTTCGCGAAAGTGTTTGCCGTCAATCAGGAATGAGCGAAGCGAACATCAGCCGGATCTCGGGTGAGAGCTTCATCAACTCGACATATCCACCCAACGGCCCGGCATCGAGGTAGGAGAACTCCATGCCGGCGCCCTCTACCCGACCCTGTTGCACCACCGGCATTCCGCGACGCTCGGCCTCGACCAGCGTCGCCTCGTAATCGTCCGGAACCCAGGCCAGGTGATGAACTCCGACGCCGTGAGTCTCCAGGAATTCCGTGTACAGGTTGTGTCCGGACACTGGTTGGATCAGCTCGAGCTGTTGGCTGCCCGCATATCCGATCGACACGTGCACGACATAGTCTGCGGGCTCCCCGCGAAAGGTTGTGGTCTCGGGACCAAAGGCGATGTCTGGCATACGTAGCCACCGCTCCACTCCCCACTGCCGAGTGAACTCTTGTTCGGCAGCCTCGATGTCCTCGACCACCCAGCAGATCTGGAAGATCGGTCCCGAGACCAACGGGGTCATGCCATTTTTCCGTTGTCCACCGAGTAGACGGCCCCGTGTATCGCTGAGGCGTCGTCGGAGGCAACGAAAGCCACCATCTTCGCGACGTCCTCGGCTTCCATCAAGCCACGCGGCGACGCAACCTTCATGACGAGATCGAAGTCGACTCCGTCGGGGAAGGTGAATCCGGTGACTTGAGGAGTCATCATGCCGCCGGGGCAGATTGCGTTGACACGCAGAGACTTTCCGGTGAACTCCATCGCCATCGCCCGGGTCAGTCCGATGAGCCCGTGCTTGGCAGCGCAGTATCCAGCCGAATACGCCTGCCCTTCCAGTCCCGCAATCGAGGAGACGTTGACGATGTTGCCGCCCCGTTCCAGCAAGTGCGGCAGTGCTGCTCGGGACAGGAAGAACGGTCCGTTCAGATTGACCGCAAGGTCATGTGCCCATTCGGAATCCGCAATATCCGCCGTGTGACGAAGCGAGTGGGATCCCGCCACATTGACGAGGATGTCGATACCACCGAGTTCGTCGACACACGCTTGCACGGCCGCATCACACTGAGTGGAATCCGAGACGTCCGTCGCTGCGTAACGACGCTCACCGTCCGTGCCGACCACCTCGACCATCGACTGCCGCAGCTTTTCCTTGTCGCGGGCGATACCGAAAACCTGTGCGCCTCTGCGGTGGAGAATCTCGGTGACGGCGCGCCCCAACCCTGAGGACGCGCCGGTCACCAAGGCCACTTTTCCGGCCAGTACGTCTGCCATGGGCTAGGAAGCCGCTGCTTCGCGCTGGAGTTCCAGCGCGATGTCGATCAACTGATCTTCCTGTCCGCCGACCAACTTGCGCTTACCTGCACGCACCAACAGTTCCGCGGACGACACTCCGTACCGCTCGGCCTGACGCTCGGCATGCTTGAGGAAGCTCGAGTACACGCCGGCGTAGCCCATCATCAGTGCCTGACGATCGAGCAGGCACTCCTGCGGCATTGCTGGGCGCACAACGTCTTCGGCTGCATCGGCAATCGCGAAGAAGTCGATACCTGTCTTGACTCCGATCTTGTCGCAGACACCGACAAACGCCTCGACCGGGGCGTTGCCGGCGCCGGCACCGAACCGACGGGTACTACCGTCGATCTGCTTGGCTCCCGCACGAACTGCCGCAATGGAATTGGCGACGCCCAGGCCCAGGTTCTCGTGGCCGTGGAAGCCGACCTGAGCGTCGTTGCCGAGTTCCTGAACCAGCGCCTCGACGCGATCGGATACCTGCTCGAGTACCAGCGCGCCGGCCGAGTCGACCACGTACACACACTGGCAACCCGCGTCGGCCATGATGCGAGCCTGCTTGGCCAGCTTCTCCGGCGGAATCGAGTGAGCCATCATGAGGAATCCGACTGTTTCGAGTCCGCGCTCACGCGCGAGGCCGAAGTGCTGGATGGATACGTCGGCCTCGGTGCAGTGAGTTGCGATGCGGCAGATGGACGCACCGTTGTCCTGTGCGATGACGATGTCGTCCTTGATGCCCAGTCCGGGCAGCATCAGGAAGGCGATCTTCGCGTTTGTCGCGGTCTCGACGGCAGCTTTGATGAGTTCCTGCTCAGGAGTCTTCGAGAAACCGTAGTTGAAGGAGGACCCGCCGAGACCGTCTCCGTGAGTGACCTCGATGACCGGCACTCCGGCTCCGTCGAGGGCGCCGACGATGGCTCGCACTTCTTCGACGGTGAACTGATGACGCTTGTGGTGGGAGCCGTCGCGCAGCGATGTGTCGGTGACGCGGATGTCCCAGCTCGAATCGAAATGAATCATGTCGCTCACGCCTTCACACTCAGAAGCTTCTGGGCGATTTCCTCGCCCACCTTGGTGGCTGCTGCCGTCATGATGTCGAGGTTGCCCGCGTACGGCGGCAGGAAATCGCCTGCACCTTCGACCTCGACGAATGTTGTGACCGTGGCGTATCCACCGGAAACGACACTCGGTTCGTCGAACTGCGGTTCGTTGAGCAACCGGTAGCCGGGCACGTACTGCTGGATGTCCTTGACGACGCGGTGAATGGAGTCGGTGATCGCGGCTCGATCGGCGTCCTCGGGAATGGCGCAGAAAATGGTGTCGCGCATGATCATCGGCGGGTCTGCGGGGTTGAGGATGATGATCGCCTTACCGCGCTTGGCGCCACCGATCGTCTCGATACCGCGGCTGGTGGTCTTGGTGAACTCGTCGATGTTCGCGCGGGTTCCCGGACCGGCGGACAACGATGCAACGGAGGCGACGATCTCGGCGTACGCCACGTCGACGACTCGCGACACCGCGTAGACGATCGGAATGGTTGCCTGCCCACCGCAAGTGATCATGTTGACGTTGGGTGCGTCGAGGTGCTCACGCAGGTTCGCCGGCGGAACCACGGCCGGGCCGACCGCGGCTGGAGTCAGGTCGATGGCGCGGATACCCGCGGCCTCGTAGCGGGGTGCTGCCTCGCGGTGCACGTATGCCGACGTCGCCTCGAACACCAGGTCCGGTTTCTCCGCCTGGTTCAGCAACCAGTCGACACCCTCGGCGGAGGTCTCGAGCCCCATCTTGCGAGCGCGAGCCAATCCTTCACTCTCGGGATCGATTCCGATCATCCATCGCGGCTCCAGCCACTCGGAACGCTGCAATTTGTACAACAGATCGGTACTGATGTTTCCCGATCCGACGATCGCCACACTTGCCTTGGTCATGACTACTCCTACGTGAACTGAAGAGAGACGGAGCCGAGGCCGCTGAACTCGGCTCGGAAGTTGTCGCCTGGATGAGCGTCGATCGCTCGCGTGCACGAACCCGGCAGCACGATGTCGCCGGCCTTGAGCCGAACTCCGAAGGTGTCGACCTTCTGCGCCAACCACGCAACCGCGGTGACCGGGTTCCCGAGTACCGCATCGCTGCGCCCCTCCGCAATCCGCTCCCCGTTGCAGGTCAGAACCGCGTCGATGGCCTTGATGTCGATGTCCGACGGGCGAACTCGTTCCTTGCCGAGGATGAACCCCGCGGAGGACGCGTTGTCTGCGATGGTGTCCGAGAGCCCGATCTTCCAGTCCTTGATCCGACTGTCGATCAACTCGATGGACGGCGCGTAGGCAACAGTGGCGTCGATGACATCCTGTTCGGTGCACCCGGCGCCCGGCAGATCTGATCCCAGAATGAAGGCGACCTCCACCTCGACGCGTGGGAAGCAGAAGCGCGACGTGTCGACCGGACGGTCCTCGAACTCTTCCATCTCGGCGAGCAGGTGACCGTAATCGGGCTCGTCGACGCCCATCATCTGCTGCATCGCCAGTGACGAGAGTCCGACCTTGTGTCCGACCACCTTTGCGCCACCGGCAACACGACGCCGAATGTTGATGAGCTGGATCTCGTAGGCGTCGACGACGTCGATGTCCGGATAGTCGGCGATCAGCGGGCTGATCGGAGCGCGGTCCCGTTCCGCCGAATCGAGGTGGTCGGCAAGTTCGCCGCGGATCTGCGTCGAGAGCATCGTTCAGGCCTTTCCGACTGTGGAGAATGCGGCTGCGTGCTGACCGGCTCGTCGTCCGGAGAACACGCAGTCGGCGAGCGACAAGCCGCTCACATACGAGTTGGAACAGATACCGACAGCGGTACGGCCGGCGGCATACAGGCCAGGGATACCCTCCCCGGCCTCGTTTTTCACCATGCCGGACGATTCGTCGACCACCAATCCACCGAGCGTGAGCATCGGGCACGGATTCATCATGTTGGGCTTGATCGAGACGTCGTACATCGTGAACGGCGCGCTCAGTATCGGCCTGACGAAGTCCGACGGCTTACCCATCGGATCGGGTTGCCCGGCAGCGGCAGCCGAGTTGTGCGCGTCGACTGTGGCTTGAAGGCCGGCGACGTCTATCCCCGCCTTGCGAGCGACCTCGGCAATCGTGTTGCCACGCACCGCGGTACGCATCATGCCGGTGGTCTGCACCCGCTGGAACCACATCGACTGGTCACTGATCTGCGACTTCGCTTCGCGAACAAGCTCGGAATCTGCCAGCAGCCAACCGATTCCGCTGCTCTTCTCCGCCATCGCCTGACCGAGAGCGGCACCGTAACGTGACTCGTCGACGATTCGCGCACCGGATTCCCCCACCAGAACGGAACCGAGAAAAGCACTCGGCGGGACGATGAATCGCCAGGCGGAAACATTGCCGAGCTTGTCGGTTGCGCCCCCGGCTTCGATACCGAGGTTGATGCCTTTGCCGTCGTCGCCCGACGTGCCGAGCGGGATACCGCCCTTGTAGGCAGGAGCATGGGTACGCATCATCTCGCGATTGGACACGAAGCCGCCGGCGCTGAGGATCACGCCGCCCCGAGCTTGGATGCGAATCCGCTTGGCGTGCTTCTTCTCGATGTTCGCGATGAGTGCGTCGAGAATCGTGCGCAACTGCGGCGCGTAGACGCCGGGCTTGGAGGACAACGATCCGAGCGTCGCGTGCCGGCGCCGAACACCGGCAGGTGCGTCGCCAAGAGTCAGTGCTTCGACGCCGATCACCCGGCCGTCCTCGATGATCAGCCGGTCCGCTCGCGTCTGGCCGAGAAGTTGGACGCCCTTGGCCGCCGCGGACTTCGCGAGCGGGCTGTACAGCATCTTCCCCGACGTGCCCCTCCCCTTGGCGCGATGACCGCGCGGAGCAGGTTTTGCGATGTCACGGAACCCGCCGGCCGATTCGCTACCCGAGAAGTAGAGGTAGTGCTTGTTGCTCGGATACGACGTCTTGTACGGACACAGTGAAGCCTCGAACGGCACTCCGTGACTGCGCAGCCAGTCGATCGACGCCGGACTCTCGTCGACGAACCGGCGCAGCGTCTGCGGCGTCACCGCGTCACCGACCTCGCGGTTCAGGTAGGCGAGCATGGCTTCGGGACTGTCCTCGACTCCGGCTTCCTTTTGAATCACGGTGCCGCCGCCGGCGTAGTAGATTCCCCCGGAAATCGTGCTGGCACCGCCACCGAGCGCTCGGTCGATGGCCAAAACCGACGAACCGGCCGCTACCGCTTCGAGCGCCGCACTGGCGCCCGCCACACCGAACCCGACCACAAGGACGTCAACCGAAGTATCCCAGGTCACACCGCACCATCCTCAATTTCACTGCAACGTGTTTCGTTATCAATGACAACGTCCGGAAATACTTCCTGGCAGAAAGCATGGACTGACACCCCCATCATTCTATAACGTGTTCTACATGAGCAAGCAGGAATACGACATCGTCGTCGTCGGCAGTGGTGCCGCAGGTATGACAGCGGCCTTGACCGCAGCCCACCAGGGCTTGAGTGTGGTCATCGTGGAGAAAGCCGCCCACTACGGCGGATCGACCGCCCGTTCCGGTGGTGGGGTCTGGATCCCCAACAACGAGGCACTTCAGGCGGACGGTGTCACCGATACACCAGAGGCTGCACGTTCCTACCTGCACAGCATCATCGGCGACGTCGTCGCTCCCGAACGCATCGACACCTACCTCGAGCGCGGCCCCGAGATGCTCTCGTTCGTGCTGAAGAACAGCCCGCTCGAACTGCAGTGGGTCCCCGGCTACTCCGATTACTACCCGGAAGCTCCCGGCGGACGCCTCGGTGGCCGCAGTGTCGAGCCCACCCCGTTCGACGGCAACAAGTTGGGCGCCGACCGTAAGAATCTCGAGCCCGATTACGTCAAGGCCCCCAAGAACTTCGTCATCACCCAGGCTGATTACAAGTGGCTCAACCTGCTGATGCGCAATCCGCGCGGACCGCTGCGCGCCATGAAGGTCGGCATGCGATTCCTCGCCGCCAAGGCCACCAAGAAGGATCTGTTGGTTCGTGGCCAGGCACTGGTCGCCGGCATTCGACTCGGGCTTCAATCCGCCGGAGTGCCCATCCTGCTGAACACCCCGCTGACCTCCCTCTACACCGAAGACGGCGCGGTTCGCGGCGTCAACGTCCTCGTCGACGGCGAGGAGCAGGTCATCCGCGCTCGCCACGGAGTTGTGTTGGGATCCGGCGGATTCGAGCACAACAAGGAAATGCGTGAGAAGTACCAGCGTGGGCCCATCGGCACCGAATGGACCGTCGGCGCCAAGGCGAACACCGGCGACGGCATCCGCGCAGGCCAAGAAGTCGGCGCTGCAGTCGATTTCATGGACGACGCCTGGTGGGGCCCGTCCATTCCGTTGACCGGCGGACCGTGGTTCGCTCTCTCCGAGCGCACGCTCCCCGGCTGCATGATGGTCAACATGTCGGGCAAGCGCTTCGGCAACGAGGCGGCTCCGTACGTCGAGGCAACCCATGCGATGTACGGCGGCGAGTACGGCCAGGGCGAAGGCCCTGGTGAGAACATCCCGACCTGGATGATCCTCGATCAGCGTTACCGTAACCGCTACACGTTTGCCGGTATCACTCCGCGCTCCCCCTTCCCCGGCCGCTGGCTCAAGGCCGGCATCGTGGTCAAGGCGGGAACAATTGCCGAATTGGCCGAGAAGACAGGGCTTCCCGTCGCATCGCTGACTGAAACCGTGGAGCGGTTCAACGGCTTCGCGCGCAACGGCAAGGACGAGGACTTCGGCCGCGGCGACAGTGGTTACGACGCGTACTACGGCGATCCCCGACTGAAGAACCCCAGCCTCGCCGAGATCAGCAAGGCCCCGTTCTACGCCATCAAGATGGTTCCGGGTGACCTCGGCACCAAGGGCGGAATCTGCACCGACGTCAACGGCCGAGCACTACGCGAAGACGGAAGCGTCATCGACGGCCTCTACGCCGCGGGCAACGCGAGCGCTCCGGTCATGGGCCACACCTACGCCGGTCCAGGCGCGACCATCGGTCCCGCAATGACTTTCGGCTACCTGGCCGTACTCGACATCGTCGAGCGTGCGAAGAAGGCCGAGACCACCACGGCACCTGCAGCTGAAAAGACGGCGGTCGACCATGCCAATTGATCCGAAGATCGCACTCGGCGCCGAGCTTGCGCCACAAGAGTTCTCGTGGACCCCGTCGGACGTGCAGCACTACCATTTGGCACTGGGAGCAGGTGCGCGTCCGCTCGATCCGAACGAACTGCGCTACCTCGACGACGAAAAGCCTCAGGTGCTACCCACCTTCGCCACCGTCGCCGCCAACTTCCACGCCACCGAGGCACCGAAGGTGTCGTTCCCCGGCGTCGAAATCGATCTGGCGAAGGTAGTACACGGAAGCCAGGAAGTCACTGTCCATCAGCCGATCCCGGCAAGCGGTAGTGGACGCACCACCACGCGGATCGCCGAGATCTGGGACAAGGGCAAGGCCGCCGTGATCGTGCAGGAATCCGTCACGGTCGACGCCGACGGTAACCCGCTCTGGACTGCCCGCTCGTCGATTTTCGCCCGCGGAGAGGGTGGTTTCGGGGGTGAACGTGGTCCGTCGGAGTCGATTTCGCTTCCGGATCGGGAACCAGATGCGACAGTGGTGACACCTGTGCTTCCACAGCAGGCGTTGCTGTATCGGATGTGCGGTGATCGGAATCCGTTGCACTCGGATCCGCAATTCGCCTCCGCGGCAGGCTTTCCAGCGCCTATCCTGCATGGACTGTGTACTTACGGAATGGTCTGCAAGACCGCAGTGGATACCATGCTCGACGGCGACAGCAGTCGGGTAGCCGGATTTCGGGCCCGCTTTGCCGGGGTCGTGTTTCCCGGCGAGAACTTGAGTATCCAGATCTGGAAAGACAATGGGCGACTCCTGATCTCAGCTTCTGTACTGGAGCGTGAAGCTCCTGCCCTGGCTGACGTAGTTCTCACTCTTGTCTGATACCACCCTGTCTGATACCCACCTGTTAGAACTCACCGTAGTTCTCGAACCCGATGGAGTAGCCCGAAGATGACGGCACAAGACGAAAAGTTCCGACTGTCCCGACGAGGTTTCATGGCCGCTGGAGCCGGTGCCGTGGCAGCGACCGCATTCGCCGGCTGGACGCCGGCCTATGCCGTCCCCGCCGGCTCTTCCGGCTCCGCGGGTGGCCCCGTCTCCACCCTCACCCCGCCGCCTGCCTTCCCCGAGGGCATCGCCCTCTACCAGCAGGCATATCAGAACTGGTCCAAGGAGATCATGCTCGATGCGATCTGGACCTGTTCGCCCAAGACGCCCGAAGACGTAGTCCGCCTCGCCAACTGGGGCCATGCCAACGGCTACACCATTCGCCCCCGCGGTGCCATGCACGGCTGGACGCCGCTGACCATCGTCAACGGTGCGCCGGTCGACAAGGTCATTCTCGCCGACACCACGGTCCATCTCACCGGCGTCTCCGTCAACGCGGGTGGTAGCCCGGCCACCGTCACCGCAGGACCCGGCGCGACCCTCGACGCCATCACCACGGCGCTGCAGGCACAGGGACTCGGGTTCGCGAACCTGCCGGCACCTGGTGTGTTGACCATCGCCGGTTGCCTCGCCGTCGACGCTCACGGCGCAGCTCTTCCCGCCGAAGGCGAAGCACGCGTTCCCGGACAGACTTTCGGCTCACTCTCCAACCTCGTCACGTCCCTGACCGCAGTGGTCTGGAACGGTAGCGAATACGCGCTGAAGACGTATGCACGCAGCGACGCGGCGATCAAGCCGCTGCTGACTCACCTCGGACGCACCTTCCTCACCTCCGTCACCTTGCAGGCCGCTCCCAACTACCGCATGCGCTGCGTCAGCCACACCGACATCGGTTGGCAGGAACTCTTCGGTGCCCGCGGCGCTTCCGGACGTACCTTCGAGAAGTTCGTCCGCGAAAACGGTCGCGCAGAAGCAATCTGGTACCCCTTCACGGAACGTCCCTGGATGAAGGTGTGGTCACTTGCCCCCACCAAACCGCCGTTCGCGCGTGAGGTGACCGGGCCGTACAACTACATCTTCTCCGACAACCTTCCCGAACCTGTCACCGACATGATCGGCCAGATCAATGCCGGAAACCCGGGCATTGCACCGGCATTCGGGCAGATCATGTACGCCACCACCGTTGCCGGACTCGCCGCGACGTTCTCCAACGACTTGTGGGGATGGTCCAAGGACGTCCAGTTCTACATCCGGGCCACTACCCTGCGCCTGACCGAGGGCGGCGGAGCCGTCATCACCTCTCGCGCCAACATCGGCCAGGTCATCCACGACTTCACCCAGTGGTTCAACGGCCGCATGGAGTACTACCGCTCCATCGGACAGTTCCCCCTCAACGGCCCCGTCGAAATCCGCTGCTGCGGGCTCGATCAACCGTCCGAGGTCGAGGTCGACTCGGCAGGTGCCCCCACCATCTCGGCCATGCGCCCTCGCCCCGACCATCCGGAATGGGACACCGCCATCTGGCTCAACGTCCTCGGCGTCCCGGGAACTCCCGGCATGTTCGCGTTCTACCGCGAAATGGAACAGTGGATGCGCAATCACTACAACAACAACGACGCCACCTTCCGCCCCGAGTGGTCCAAGGGCTGGGCGTTCGGTCCCGACAAGCCGTACACCGACACACCGATCATCACCCAGGGCCTCCCCCAGACCTACCGCGAGGGTGTTCCCTCGAGCGACAACTGGGACACCGCCAACGCCGCCTACAACGCGTTGGATCCACACAAGGTCTTCAGCAACACCTTCCTGGATCAGTTGCTGCCTTGAGGTTCAAGTACTAAACGCACACTCTGGCAACTCGACGGTCGTCGCCACTCCCCTGCTTTTCAGGAGTGCGGCGGCCGTCGTGCGTTGTAGCGAGAGGGATGAAGGAGTCCCCGCACCCCGACCAACTAACTGACTCAACCGCGATCAGGATGCATCGCCTCGTGCATGCTTTCCACCGCCCGGGCGTGGGTCGAGAGCTCAGATCGAGCAGACCGAATCGAGGCACTATTGCTGCGTGTCCCAGGCTCGGACGGCGCCGCGTCCTCTCCGTGGTTCGAGGTAACACCTGCGGGATGCTCGGAGGGGCTGGTTTGCTCTTCCCTCTCCGCGCGGGCACGCAACAACGACTCGGACTTCGGGGTATTTCGCATCGCAACATTGTCCCAGATCCACCTCGTACGACTCACACCGCGCGCTCTCACCCCCCATGACCGGGTCGTTTCCGAGCTGCAATACCTAGAAAGTTCGCAACAAAATATCTACAGCGGTCAGAGTAGACATTCTCACGGGGGTGTTGTATCTTTTTTCTCGTAGCAAGGAACGAATCAAGAGATGCGGGAGAGATGAACTACCCGCAAGCAGTACCGCAGGGCAGGGACGTGCCGGGGCCGAATTCGTGTGTGAGTGTGTAGTCGGACCCGGCACCCCCCTTCAAAGCGGCTACCGGATGTCTTGTGCGAGTCCGGAAGTTCGAAAGAATGCAGTTATGTAAGTAAGTTCAAACCCCATCCGGCCCCCGGCGCACCTCGCGCCGGGGGCCCCGTCCATTTAACGAAAGAAGCGAGCCA
Source organism: Rhodococcus sp. NPDC055024 (assembly GCF_053608585.1). Lineage (NCBI taxonomy): Bacteria > Bacillati > Actinomycetota > Actinomycetes > Mycobacteriales > Nocardiaceae > Rhodococcus > Rhodococcus sp. NPDC055024. The sequence continues at coordinate 259,008 of NZ_JBSGVT010000009.1, read as the reverse complement.
TTTCGGCAGATATACCCCCGGGTGACCCGTCCGGCAGATTCGACGACGAGAACTACCCGGCATACAGCATGGGGCACGCCGCCGAGATCCTCGGCGTCAGACAAGCTTTCCTTCGCAGCCTCGACGCCGCGAAACTGCTCACCCCGCAACGCTCCGAGGGCGGGCACCGCCGATACTCCCGCTACCAGCTTCGCATCGCAGCTCGCGCCCACGACCTTGTGGCCAACGGCACGGCGCTCGACGCGGCTTGCCGCATCATCATCCTCGAAGACCAACTCACCGAAGCCCGTCGCATCAACGCCGAGCTTCAGCACGCGCAGGACCTGCGAGAGGAACCGGACGCGGCACCCGAATGAGGAATGCACTGGAAATAGCAGTTTCACCTATACGGCCGATCTGATCCCTCCTCATTTCAACTGCGGTAAATTCGGCCAATTGGGACATTGCTAGGCGTCGGTTGCTCGATTTCCGCATCGAAGGGATCGCAGGCATGACTTCCTCCCACCACCGCCCTCGGGTGCGGCTAGCTGCTCTCTCGATCGCCTTGACCATTGCCGTTGCAACCGCTGCGTGCAGTTCCGACGAGGGCTCCGCAACAAACACGGGCAGCGCCTCTCCCAGCACCTCGAGCAGTCAGGAATCCACCCAGATCACGGATATCGTCCGCCGTCAGGTGGCCGACTTGGGCCTCAGTGCCGCTGTGTTCGGTGTGTGGCGGGGCGGCGACGAAGTTGCTCTGGGCGCCGTCGGAGAGTCCCCTCTCGGAGTTCCGGCGACAACCGACATGCAGTTGCGCGTCGGCCAGCCGATGGAGCCGATGCTCTCGACCGTCCTCCTGCAACTCGACGAAGAGGGCACGCTGCCACTCGATCAACCGATCGCGAAGTGGGAACCGAACTTTCCGCGCGCAGATACGATCACTCCGCGAATGCTGGCCAATAGCACGTCGGGCATCTCCGACTACGTGACCGATCCGCAGTTCCTGAAACTCTTCACGGATAACCCGATGAAGGGCTGGACTGCTCAGGAGATCCTCGATTTAGCCAACTCCCGCCCACCGCTGTTCGAACCCGGCACCAGTTGGGCGTATGCGCACAGCGACCTGACGCTGCTCGGCGACGTCATGGAGAAGGCGACCGGAAAGCCGCTGGGCGAACTACTTCAACAGCGCGTCTTCGATCCGCTCGGGATGGATCACAGTAGCGTTGTGCTCACGTCGCAGATGGACGAGCCGATCCTGCACAGCTACACCAATGAACGCGGAGTGTTCGAAGACTCCACTTTCTGGAATCCGACGGCATTCCTGCACAGCGGAAACATGAACGCACCTGTCGCCGACGTCGGAAAGTGGGTGCGCGCGCTGGGAACGGGAGAGTTACTCTCCGACAGGGCTTTCGATCAACAGATGGCGCCGACGACCGCGGGCTTGGGAAGTATGACGGCGGACAAGTTCTTTTCCTTCGGGACCGGGCACCTCAACGGTTGGCTGGTGATGAACCCGTCGTACGGCGGTTACAACGGCCTTGCGCTCTACTACCCCGACTCGAAAACCACGATCGTCGTCTACGCGACTCTCGGGCCGACAACCAACGCGGATCTCAACAACGCCGTGCCGATGGGCAAGGCGATCGGAGCCCTCCTCGAGCCGGATCACCCACCGCAGGTCCCGACACCGTGATGCGCCCCACACGCCGGTAGGAAACAGCGTCGGCCTGCAACTTCCTGTTTACGCACGGATTACCTCCAGGACTTATCGCCCCATCACCATTCTCTTCAGTACCGAACGAAACGCGTCGGACCGCGGGTTGTCTCGCCAGTGAACGAGAACGTAGATGGATGGGGACAGGCCCGATGAGGAAATACGCGATGTCAGTGGCATGCACGGTTGCAGTCACAGCGGGAGTGACTCTGGTGATGTCGGTACCTGCCGGAGCTGCTCCGAATGACGGTGGGTCGTGCCCGGCCGGTGCAGTATTCGCAGTTGGCGGGACGTGGGATCCGACGGGACAAACAACGCAACCCGTCACCGACCGCTACGTGGCCCAGGGTTACACCTCCAAGCCGGTGACCTACCCGGCGAGCTTCTGGCCGCTCGGCGATCAGACGTACGACCAGAGTGTTGCCGCGGGCGCCCAGACGCTGCGCAGCGAGGTCAACGCTTTTCACGCTCAGTGCCCCGGCAGCGAGATCGTCGTCACCGGGTACTCACAGGGTGCTCGGATTGCCGGCGACGTGCTCGGTGACATCGCGCGCGACGGATCCATTCCACAGTCGCAAGTCGAAGGTGTGCTCTACGCCGACCCCCGCAACTCGGCCGGAGGCATCGAAACCGTAGTGCCCAATGTCGTTCCAGGAGCGACGATGTCCGGAGCACGCGGCGGATTCGGTGACATCGCAGTGCAGGAAGTCTGCATCGAGGGTGACGGCATCTGCAACATGCCCAAGCCCCGCGATGCCCCCGAGGTGTTCGTCGACTCGGTATTCGGATACTTCACGAAGCACAACACTTATACGCCGATGATGTCCGAGTCCGCTCCGCCTGCTCCCCCGGCATTGCCGCAGACGCCTTCGATACCCCTCCAACCCGCTGACGTTGCCACCGCGATCGTGACGCGAGTCGTCGAGAACATCACTCCGTATCTGAGCGCTGCACTCGCCACCGTGCTGACGAAGTAACGAGGTACAGCTTGTTCGACGGACTGAAAGTCGACCGATTCGTACAAGTCGAGGGCCACCCGCGCCGTGCACGATCGAAAACATGCTCACGTTCATCGTCAGATACGGGTACGTCCCGTACATGCTCTTGGGAATCAACGGAGCGGCAATTGCGCTCGCGGCATCCGGTGCGCCGAAATGGTCGCTGGTGGCGTTGATTCTCTTCGCCGTGGTCTGTTCTTTCGCGGCCGAACGGGCGCTTCCCTACGAATCTTCGTGGAATGCGCCGGGAGCGGACCGGTTTCGCGACGCAATCCATGCCTTTGTCAACGAATCACTCATCCTGGTAAGTGTCGCCGTCATTCCGTTGATGGCAGCGGTGATTCCGTTCGACGGGTTGTGGCCGAGCAGTCTTCCGTTTGTCGTTCAGGTTGTGTTCGCAGTACTGGTTGCGGATTTCGGTATCACCGTCGTACATCTGATCAGCCACAAGGTTGGATGGTTGTGGCGTTTTCACGCGGTCCATCACAGCCTCGAGCGGTTCTACGGCATGAACGGACTCATGAAACATCCCGTCCATCAGACTTTCGAAACCGCCGGTGGCGTCCTGCCGCTGATCCTTCTCGGGATGCCCGTCCCGGTTGCGTCGGCACTCGCGGTGTGTGTCGCTGTCCAACTCCTGCTTCAGCATTCGAATGCCGACTACCGCATCGGCCCCCTGCGTCCGATACTCGCCCTCAACGCCGGCCACCGATTCCATCACCTGAAGTGGGCTGGAATCGGCGACGTCAACTTCGGTTTGTTCACTCTCATCTGGGATCACCTGTTCCGTACCTACTCTTTCGATCCGGAAAAGCGATTCAGCAGTGACGATCTCGGTATGGCGGCCAAGCCCGACTACCCGGACGACTATCTCGGCCAGTTGGCGGAACCGTTCCGGAGACAGAACTGACGGACGACGGGTTGAGATTCAGCCGGCGAGCACCCGACGCATGACGGGCCTGGCTGCGAATGCACTGGCCAACACCAACGCGATCCCCGCTGCCAGGGTGACGGCCAACTGAACCAGCGCCATCGGAGTGGTCAGCACGGCTGCCCCTGCCAGCGGGAAGAGGAACAGCAGTGCGGCGCCGGCACCGGCCAGTGCCATGACGACGACGGGAGTTCGAACGTGCCGCATGCGTGCGCTGTCCATCACCTCGACAGGTGTACCGGCCAGGGTCAGGCTTCGATACAGTTCGCGGTTGTCGAGGATCCCGGATACCTGGGTGAGCGCAGACGAGATGGCGGCCAACGTGAATGTTGCTCCGAGAGTGAACAGCACACCGGTTCGCATGTCCGCGAACAGGAACTCCTGTCCTGGTTCCAGATCCTGCCCTTCTCCGTTGCCGATCGCGGCGAGCAAAGAGGTTCCGGCGGCAACAAAACTTGCCATAGTCACACCGCTGACCGTGCGCCACAATGCCTTCGGGTTGTCCAGGACCCGACGGGCCGCAATCAACGACGCACCGTCTTTGGCACATTTGAGCATGATTTTTCCGAGCACCAAGATGACGAACGGACCGACCAGCGCAACAACGCCGAAACAGACACCAAGGCCCACCAGTATTGCCGCGATGCTTGCCGCGGAACCACCGAATGCACTCCATCCCAACAGAACCCCGACGCCCGCAAGAGCAAAGATCATCTTCGGTGCGGCGCTGGGATTACCCGCCGTGACGCCCAACGGGCTCACGAATACCTGACGCATCCCGAGCATCGACGTCAAAGCAGCCAGGACGGTCATACCGAATACGATGCCCACCAGAGGAAGTGCACCTACCCAGAGCTCACTCCACTCGAAGGTCCGGCCTTGAAATCGCAAGAGGGCTACGAGTGGCAGTGCGAGGAAATACCCCAACACGCCGATCAACGCGCCGGCAAAACCCTGGATACCCGATTCCGCAGCGCACAGCGCAACAATCTGACGGGGCGTGGATCCGATGAGTCGCAGCGCCGCCAGGCGTTCGTCTCGACGACGGGCACCCAAGCGGGCCGCCGCCAGACCGAGAGTGATTGCCGGGACGATCATCAACACGGAGGCAACCCCGGCGAGCGCGAGATATGCCTCTGACTCAGGTTCGCTCGATCGGCCCGCAAAGGCACCGTAGCCACCGAGAACCGTGAGCAACAGGGTGGTTGACGCAGCGAAGGCCGATACCGGGAGCGCGAAGGTACTCAACGCCTTTCTGCCTTCACCTCGCACCGTCAGCAGGGCGACACGCGCGGTGGCTTTCATGCCGCCACCTGTGTCCCGACGAGCGAGCCGGCCTGCATCATCATCGTGCGATCACACCAGCGAGCAACTTCGGCGTCATGAGTGACGACGACCAACGCCGAACCGATCTGTTGTGCAGAATCACGCAACACCCTCATCACTTCCCAGCTTGTCTGTGCGTCGAGCGCACCGGTCGGCTCGTCTGCAAACAGGACTGCGGGTTTGGTCACCAACGCTCGGGCAATCGCGACACGTTGGGATTGCCCACCCGACATCTGACCCGGGCGACGGTCCTGCAGCCCGTCCAGTCCCAAAGGCGCGAAGAAACCGTGTGCCGTCCGCTTGGCTTCCGCGATGGACAACCCGTTGAGCACCAAGGGCAAAGCGACGTTCTCGATCGCCGGAAGCTCGGGCAGCAGCTGACCCGATTGAAAGACGAAACCGTAGGATTCTCGCCGAAGTCGACTCCGATCGTTCTCCCCGAGGTTCTCGATATGCCTACCGCTCAACAGGATCGCGCCCGAATCAGGCTTCACGATTCCCGACATGCAGTGCAGCAGAGTCGACTTCCCCGATCCTGACGGACCCATGATCGCCGTGGCCGTGCCCGCACGGACTTCCAGCGACACACCGCGGAGCACTGGAACGTCGCCGTACGACTTGCCCAGCGAGTGGACCGACAGGACTGCGGGTGATTGTGCGTTGTTCATGAGTACAGCCTCTCGCGTACCCCTCGCATACACATCGGCCCAGCGCACGATCTTCGAACTCACCTCGGTCCTACCGGAGGATGACCGGACCCCGAGGTCTGTCAGGGTCGTCACTATCATCGCTGACATGACCTGGTCCGGTGACGTCCACATGCAGCCCGGAATTCTCATGTTCACCGGCGCCGTCGGATCGGCGCACACGCATGCTCACGCCGCTGTTCAGATCTTGATCGTCGATGCCGGGTCCGTCACGGTCACCGACGGAACAGGTCACAGTGAAATCGTGGGAGCCGTGATCGTTCCCTCCGGAGCAGTGCACTCGTTGTCCGCCTCAGAGGGCGCGCGGGGGCAGGCGATCTATGTCGATTCCACCACCGGAATGGGCCGGCGCATCAGGCCGCCTGAATCCGAGCACGGTGGTGTGGCCGACTGGTCGGACCGTGGGCAGACCGCAGTAGCGATGACGGACCGTGACTCTGATTCGGATCTGGAATACGCAGCGAGGCTGATCGATTCACTGTCCGAAAGTAAGCAGCCGTCGAGCGTACGCGCTCTTCACCCTGCACTCGAGCATGCTCTGACGATACTGCCCGAGCGACTTTCGGGGCCGGTAACGCTGACGGACACCGCCGCGCTGGTCTCCATCTCGCCCGGCCGATTGGGAAGAATCTTCAACGATCAACTGCAGATGAGCTTTTCGACCTACATCCGCTGGTTGCGGCTACGACGTGCCATGGAGGTGATGAGCGGTGGCGCAAGCCTGACAACCAGTGCCCACGAGGCCGGTTTCACCGACAGCGCCCATCTCAACCGTATCTGCCACAGTATGTTCGGGCTCACCCCCAGCGCCGCGACCGGTGATCTCACCTGGAATTGACGCTGCGCCTCAACTGACGCTGTCCAGCTCCGACCGCGCCAGTAGCACCAGTCGGCTGTAGAGGCGCGCCAATCCGGGAACGCCCCGAAGACTGCCCGCCACTTCCTCCACACCGGCAGCGGCATACACGGTCAGCCGTGCATCGACGTCGTACAGAACATCGACGACGTTACCGAAGCGGCGGACTGCAAATTCCGAAGCTTCAGCGAGCGCCGGCACCCCGAAAATCACCCAGTCGCCGAAGCGGGAGGCGAGCTCGAGGTAGTCGGCGGCCGAGGTCGAACCGCCGCACAGCACCTCGAAGTCGAACCAGACGACGCCGTCTCGAATCGCCGAGCATGCCAATGTGCGTGTGCCGATCGTCAATTCGACGCCCTCGCCCGAAGGCCTCACGATTTCCGAGTCGACGAGGAATTCCCCTGTCGCAAACCGGTAGTCCCCGGCACTTGGTTGCCCCGCTGTCCGGTAGTCGACGGAGCCGCCCAACTCGATCACCTCGAGCCTCTGCTCCATCAACTCGATGGACGGCACGAACTGTTCGTGAAAGAGCGGATTCGGAAGAAGCTCGGTCGGCGGGACATTGGACGTGGCAACAACAGTCACGCCTTTCGCGACGATCGTATCGAGAACCCTTGCCATGAACATCGCGTCGGCGACGTCGTCGATGTGGAACTCGTCGAAACAGAGCACGCGGATTCCGTCCACCACGTGGTCCAGCGCCGAACCCATCGATCCGAGTTCGTGCGCCCGGGCGTGCAGGTTTGCGAAGAACCGATGAAAGTGAATGCGCCGCTTGCCGACCGAGAGCTCGTCGTAGAACTCGTCCATGAGCATCGTCTTCCCACGACCGACGCTTCCCCAGAGATAGATCCCACCCCCGACCTCACCGTCGGAGATCCGAACCCGCAGTGCATCGAGGGCTTCACGTGCCGCCAACTGCTCTTCGTCCAGTAACATGAGGCTCCTCTACATCTGTAGAGTCGAGGCTAGTGACCGAATACAAATCGAGTCAATGTGACCCTCACGACGCACCATCAGAAGCATGCAGCTCCGGCAGCATGAAACATCGACAGCAAGGAACGACATGAAGCCTGATCGAAGAGCCCTCATCGCGGCATCGGCCGTCACGATCATCGCCGAGCAGGGTCCGCGTGCGCTCACCCATCGGGCGGTTGATCAGTCCTTGGAACTTCCTGCCGGTTCGACGTCGTACTATTTCCGCACTCGCGAGGCACTTCTCGAAGCAACTGCATTGCACATCGTGCACCGGTCACGTTCGACTTTCGACGAACTCCGAGAAGGGCCCGGAAATCCTGCCGCCCTGACGGCCGAGTATCTCGACGATCTTCTCTCGCACCGCAGAAACGAATTGATCGCTCGATACGCACTGCTCGTGGAAACTCCCCGAGATTCGGCATTGCACCAACTCCTCGAAGGCAGCCTGTTTTCACAGGAGAAGGCAAGACCTATCTTCGGCACCGTCAGCGTTGACGATCCTGACGTCGCCGCCGCAAATTTCCTGAGCCTTCTGGAGGGCTTGATCTTCGACTACTGCCTCGGAGCACGTAGCCGAGATCCTCACTCCTCCGAAACCGTTCGGCAACTTCGGATCCCGATCGACATCTTTCTGCGCGGAGTTGGCGCCACCTGAAAGACGTTGGTCAGCAAAGGCTTCCGGTGCAGGGCCGTTGACCAGAAAACAGTGCCGCGACAAACGGGGTGCTGTCTGGAACCGAAGCCGGAACGGTTCCCAGGTGATCCGTGGGATAGGTATGGAATGCAAAGTCCACGTCGTTGGCAGCCAGGTCAGCAGCAAACTTCAAAGTCAGTGGCGCCGGAACATCGATGTCCGAGAGTCCCTGACCGATGAAGAACGGGCGGCTGTATCCCGAGGTCGGTACCGTGAGCAGCTCGCGCGCAGCGTCCATGAACGTTGGATTGTCCAGCGACTTCGACAGCACCTGACCGAGCGTGACGGTTCCGTATTTGGTGCGCGCCTCGGTGTAACACATGTTGTTCTCGACGTCGTCGAGGATGGTCTTGCCTAGCGGGGTCAGATACGAGTCGATGTCGATGTCCGGCCGCGAAGCACGCAATCCGTCAAGAACATTCGCTATGTAGACCGTCGTACCCTTGAGTGGAAGTGCCGGGAAAGCGGGCCCACCGAGCGGTAGAAGATTTTCGATGTTCGAGGGAACACCAGTGGCGACAGCGCCGCGGTAGTCCAACTCCGGCGCGTAATCGGTGGCGAGAGAAGCAGTGAACATAGTCGCCTGCCCACCCTGTGACTGCCCCATCGCTACCCAGGCGCTCGACAGGTCGTCGTCGACCGCACGAGCGGCACGCACCATGTCGACAACGCTGTGCGCAGCGGAACGACCGTCGAGATACGGATGAACACCGGGTGTTCCGAGCCCCACGTAGTCGGTGGTCACCACCGCATATCCCTGCTCCAGCCAATGCCCGAGATGCGTCGCGGTCCGCTCGAGCGGAACGCTACTGCTCGGCGCACACTGATCCGCGACACCCACCGTTCCGTGCGCGTAGGAAATGACTGGCCAACCACCCTCGGGCGGAGCCCCCTCGGGGCGGTACACCACACCGGTACTCGTCATCGGCGCATCCTTCGGGCCCGTCGACCAGTACGTCACCTTTGTTGCGCTCACAGCGCCGGGAATCACCCGATCGGGGCCGAGCGACTCATGGCTCACCACGGAGCCCGGAAGATCGTTCTCTTCCGCCGCGGCCGGCACTGTGACGGTCAACGCCACCAATGCGCTCGCGCCCAATCCGACGAGCGTCCTACAGAGCCGCTTGCTCACGTGCCTTCTCCTACCGATTGCGTTGACAGTGCCGTATGTGGTGATCAGCCCCACATCAGCCGATCGAGTTCAGACCCTAGAACAGCCCTACCAATTGGTCAACCTAGATTCCCGCTGCACATTCCCCGTCGTCACGCGCCTGCTCCGGTAAGGTGGCGGTGTTCTATACATGCAGGTCCCCCGCGAGATCAGGAGGCCGAAAGGCTCTCTCATGTCAGCGCCTGATCTCCCGACCTCTCCCCCTTCGCAGCAGAATTCGGTGGCCGCGATCCTCCGGGCAGCAGGTTGCGTGTTCGCCGAGGACGAAGCTCGCTTACTCCTCCACGCCGCACGCTCGCGCGACGAACTCGCTGCGATGATCGATCGACGAGTTGCCGGCGAGCCCCTCGAGCCCGTCATCGGGTGGGCTGAATTTTGCGGATTGCGCATCCACATCGACCCTGGAGTATTTGTCCCCCGCCGACGCACCGAACTCCTCGCTCGACAGGCCTGCACACTCGTCGACTCGGGAAGCGTCGTCATCGACATGTGTTGTGGTTCAGGAGCTGTCGGGTCTGTCGTGCAGGCGAAGATCGATACTGTCGATCTCTACGCGGTAGACATCGAACCGGCAGCGATTCGGTGCGCTCGCCAGAACATCGCACCGCCCGAGCGTGTACTCGAAGGCGATCTGTACGGCCCACTGCCGGCGAAGTTACGAGGTCATGTTGACGTCGTCGTCGCCAATGCGCCCTACGTCCCCACCGATTCAATCCGACTCATGCCGCCCGAAGCGCGACTTCACGAACCGCGAGTCTCGTTGGACGGCGGCCCCGACGGCCTGGACCTGCAGCGCCGCATCATCGCCGATGCTGCGCCGTGGCTACGACCGGGCGGCCACCTACTCGTCGAGACGAGCACGGAGCAGGTCGAGATGACCGTCGAAACATTCACTCGGGGAGGGTTTCTCACTCGTGTGGCAACCTACCATGAAACCGCATCAACCGTGGTGATCGGTCAGCGTTGACGGCGATCGGATTATGAAGGCACAGACCAGTTCCGAGCGTGGGCGGCAAAGCCGTCGACAAAAAGCCCGAACGCGCGATCGACGCGAGCCCGGTCCCCCGTGGCCAGAAGATCCATCGACAAACCCCGCATTTGCGAAAGCAACAAGGTAGCGACCGACGAAACATCCTCCTCGGGACAGCCCGCTTGCCGTAGTCCGGTTTCCAGAGCTTCGATCCAATCGCCCACGAAACGGTCCAAAAACCGTCCGTAGCGTTCGCGATCGCCGAGCGCGAGGGCGTAGATCTCGACCATCACTCGGAATCGGGGCAGGACCTCCGGTGTCGTACGTTCGGTCCACCACGCGGTCAGCACTGTCGCCGGATCGATCCCCGCTTCCATCGGGACCGCAAACGGAATGGACTCGCTACGCATGTTCTCGATTACCTCGGAGAGCAGATTCTCCTTGCTCTCGAAATGGTTGAGCAACGACGCATGCGACACACCTACGGCTTTGGCGAGCTGCCTCACCGTCAGTTCCCCGACACCGTTGTCGATGACGTACCGGGTCAGCGCGTCGAGCAACTCCTCACGTCGCCCGGCGTATCTCAGGCTGCGTTTGTCGATGCGTTCAGACTCCGGCACATACCTACCCTACCGGCCGGAACCACCAGGTCAGCGGCTGACTGCCTTCTGATAGCGACGAATAGCGAACGGTACGAAGACGATCAGCAAACCGAAAGTCCACAACAACGACGCGATGACCGGGTTCTGCAGTGGCCACGCATCCGGGACTGTCATCGCAGGGTTGGTATTGCCGAACAATTCACGCACCGCCTGAGTCACCGCCGACACCGGATTCCATTCGGCGATCACTTTGAGCGGACCGGGAAGATTGGTGGTCTCGACAAAAGTGTTCGCGATGAACGACAGCGGAAAGATGACGATGAAGCTCGCGTTGTTGAATACCTCCGGCGTCCGGATCCAAAGCCCGACAACAGCCATGACCCACGACAACGCGTACGCGAAGAACAGAAGTAGCGCATAACCCGCCACCGCTTCGAGGAAGCTGGAATGGATGCGCCACCCCACCAGAAGACCGGTCAACGACATGACCACCAAACTGATGACGTTGATCAACACGTCACTTGATGTTCGGCCGGTCAGCACGGCGGACGGAGCCATAGGGAGCGATCGAAATCTGTCGATGATTCCTTTCTGAATGTCTTCGACCATCCCCAGACCAGTCCACGTAGCACCGAAAATCACTGTTTGCGTGAAGATTCCGGCGATCAGGAATTCTCGATACGACGTGCCCGGGACCGAGATCGCACTGCCGAACACGTATGCGAACAAGAGCACGAACATGATCGGAGACAAAGTGGTGAACACCAGCAGATCCGGAACACGCTTGATCTTGATCAAGTTTCGCCTGGCGATGGTCAAACCGTCTTCGAGCGCCATCTGCACGGTCATTTCTGATCCTCCAGTTCAGCCTGGTGCCCGGTCAGTGTGAGGAAGACATCGTCGAGAGTAGGTCTGCGCAGACCGACGTCGAACACCCGGATGCCGCGTGCCGACAGAAGATTCAGCGCCGCGACCAACGCATCGGTGCCGTCGTCGACAGGAACGGTGACACGACGGACATTCTCTTGAACCTGAATGTCCCCGACGGCAAGCGAGCGCAATTCCTCTCGGACGATGTCGAGGTGCTCGACCTCGTGCACACTCAATTCGATGCGCTCGCCGCCGACCCGCGCCTTCAACTGATCTGCAGTACCGCGTGCGATGACCGAACCGCGGTCGATAACGGCGATCTGGTCGGCCAATCTCTCGGCTTCTTCCATGTATTGCGTCGTGAGCAACAGCGTGGTTCCCTGCGCCACCAACCCTTCGATGACATCCCAGAGACCGAGTCGCGCCCGAGGATCGAGGCCGGTGGTCGGCTCGTCGAGAAACAACACCTGCGGGCGAGCAACCAGTGCGCCGGCGAGATCGAGACGGCGGCGCATTCCACCGGAGTAGCCCTTGACCGGCCGATCGCCGGCCTCCACCAGATCGAACTGCTCAAGCAATTCCCGGGCTCTGGCCTTACTGCTTCGTGCACCGAGGTGATACAGCCTCCCGACCATGTCCAGATTCTCGTAGCCCGTCAGGTACTCGTCGACCGCGGCGTATTGACCCGAAGCTCCGATCTTGGATCGCAACGCCCGCGCATCCTTGACCACGTCCAGCCCGGCAACCTCGGCGCGACCACCGTCCGGAATGAGCAGCGTCGTGAATATCCTTACCGCAGTGGTTTTTCCGGCACCGTTGGGACCCAACAAAGCCATCACCGAACCCTCGCGCACTTCCAGGTCGATGCCGTCCAATGCCGTGACGTCGCCGTACTTCTTAACCAGCCCCTCGGCCACAATCGCTTCGGTCATGAGCCCTCCCGCATCGGTAATCCGTCGGTAGTCCGTTCCCCAGTGTGACCCAGGAGGCCGACACATTCCAGGAAATTTCGTCAGTTGACGGGCCGCAATCACCTCGCCGGTTTCGCCGGTGGCTTTCGGTCCCGAGGTACGGAACAAGCCGCACGTCCCCATCCTGTCCAATACAGCCGGTAAATTTCACTAACCTTTCGACCGAAATACACCCGAAAGAAAAACTCGAAATTTCTTGAATAAAGATCATTTTCGGGTATTCACGACAGACGCGGCAGCGTTACACTCGTACCGCAAGTGACACTCGGCCCAATGACAGCGGCTATCTGGTGTCGAATCTCGAAATGAACCAAGCAGAGGCCGAAAAGAATTGAATCACCGATTCAGTGCACGCGGGGAAGACTCACACTTCGGGGGATCGAGAAAGGCTGACTGCGCCATGAGCGTCCGAACTCCATGCACCAGAACTCAATGCATCCGAAGAACGGCAAAATATTCCTTCGAGACGATCTGCTTCACACTGGCCGTGATTGTCGTGGCCGCACTGATCTCCGCGTACGACACGCAACCACGCTCCGCGCCGACGTACACACCGACTTCGTTCTCTGCGAATCCCGAATCTGCAGCGTTGCCCTTCGACATACCGCCGAAGTCAGTACTCAACGGGAAGTTGGTTTTCGCTCACTACTTCCCGCCATATCCGGTATCGATCGACAACGCGAATCCATCCGGTGATTATTATGCGACACAATATCTTACGGTCAACGGCGAGAACAACAAGCACGTCCGCTACGGAGGATTCCTCCGCGATCGGCCGAGTCCGCGGCAACCCATCGCCGATGCACAGTGGCGCCAACGCGATCTCGAAAACGAGGTTCGTTCGGCGATCGCTGCGGGCATCGACGGATTCTCCGTCGACATCATCGCCAAGGCAACCGACACCAGTTGGTGGGGTTCCACTGTGCCCACTGCACTGATCAAAGCGGCGGCGTCGGTCGATCCGAATTTCAAGATCATGCTCATGCCTGATATGAACGGCGCGTTCAAAAACATGACCGCCGCCCAAATGGCAGCTGAGATGAAACCGTATTCGTCCATGGCTTCATCATTCAAATTGAACGACGGACGGCTCGTGATATCGCCATTTCTTGCCGAAAACAAGACTGCGGGCTGGTGGTCGGAATTCATGACCATAATGAAAAATTCATACGGAATCAACGTGGCATTTGTTCCGGTTTTCCTCGACGCCGCAGCCAACCGGAATTCTTTTGCATCGATCAGCTACGGGATGTCGAATTGGGGTAATCGAAACCCGGCAGGAAATCCGCTCTCGGCCTCGAACCCGAACTCTCCGATGGGACTTGCCGCTGCCGCTCACTCCTTGGGAAAGATATGGATGCAGCCAGTCGCCTTCCAAGATGTTCGTCCGAGTCAGTCGATCTACGACGAGGCACAGAATTCACAGAATCTGCAGAACATGTGGCAGATTGCGATTGCGTCCAACAGCGAATGGGTACAGCTCGTAACCTGGAACGACTACAGCGAGGGAACGTCGTTCGCGCCCAGCGCCGGTCATGGACGCGCGTTGCTCGACATGAGTTCCTACGGGTTGTACAGCTTCCGCACCGGCGCCTCGCCCGCGATAGTTCGCGACACCGCCTATCTCATCTATCGCAATCAGTCGATCTCCGCGGTCCCCACCAACCGTTCTGCCGCCCCTATGGCACTACGCCAATGGTCATCTCCCGCTCGCGATACCGTCGAAGTTCTTTCCTTCTTGACTGCGCCTGCGGTCGTCAAGGTGACAGTGGGAAGCACAACAACCACCTGCAATGCTCCGGCCGGGATGAGCAGCTGCATCGCACCGTTGAAGGTAGGCGCTGTCAAAGCCACAGTCGTTCGCGGCTGGACCGAGGTGTCCCGGGTGAGTTCACACACTGCGGTAACGGCCACACCGTACAACCAGAATCTCGAGTACCTGGTCGATTCCAGTAGGAGATAGCGGTGACGAGGATCGGGTGAGTCCCTCGGCTCACCCGATCCTCGTTACGCCGTCGGTTTCTGCTGCAGTAGGCAACTCGGACACAGATACCGCACCCGTCCGATCCACTCTCACTGCCAACGTCACGGCTGCGGCCAATGCCGATACACCCGCTCCGATCCAGTACAACACCGCGAACGAATGCAGGGTCGGTACAGCGGTCGCACCGATCACCACCGTCGAACTGGCCAATACCGCTGCCGCAACAGCGCTTCCGGTGGAGGTACCGACCGAGCGGAGCAAGCTGTTGAATCCGTTGGCCGACGCAGTCTGATGGATCGGTGCAGATTCGGTGATCAGCGTCGGCATGGCGGCCAGGGAAAATGCAACACCGGCGGACACCACGGCAGCGCCGATCACGATATTGACCAACGTCGGCGTCAACAGCACACGCAAGACGTATCCGATTGCAATGACGATCGCACCTGACGCCAACGTGGCCTTCGCTCCCCATCGCCTCGTCACCTTCGACGACACCGGCGCCAACCCGATCATCAGAACTCCGCCCGGCATCATCGCCAATCCGGCTTCGGCGGCTGAGAGTCCGAGACCGTCAGCCGACGCCAGGGGCAACTGAAGTTCCTGCGTTGCCGCCAATGCACTGATGAACATGGCAAATCCGAGTAACACCGCGCAGACGTTCGAGACGAGAATCGGGGCGCGAAGGGAAGTCCGCAGATCTACCAACGGTGCCGGCGTGTGCAGTTCCCACGGAATCCATCCACAGAGCAAGACAACTCCGGACGCGAGCAGAACGAGAACCTGGAGGCTTCCCCAGCCCCATTCGGTTCCCTTCGAAACGGCCAGCAGCAGTGCAGTCATGGCGAATGTGAGGACTGCGGCTCCCAGAAAGTCGAAGCGTCCTCGACTTTTCACAGCCGATTCCGGCACCACCAGCGGCAAGACGACTACCAGTACAACCCCGAACCCGCCGGTGACCCAGAAAAGCGCGGATAATCCCCAATGCGCCGAGATCACCCCCGCCATCGGCATGCCGAACATTCCGCCGATACCCAGCGTTGCGCTCATGAGAGCAACTGCACCACTGAGCTTTTCCGGGGGAAGGACATCGCGCATGATGCTGATTCCGACGGGCAGAAGCGCCGTCGCGAAGCCCTGCAACGAGCGACCGAGGATCAGTAGCCAGAAACTCTGACTGAGCGCAGCAACCACGCAGCCGACGATCATCACAGCGAGGCAGACGAGCATCATCGCGCGCTTGCCGAACATGTCGGCAAGTCGGCCGATGAGCGGGGTCGCGACGGCACCGGTCAGCAGCGTCGAGGTCACCAGCCAGGAAGCGGTGGCCGACGATACTCCCGATGCCGTCGCGAACTCGGGCAGCACCGGCACCACCAAGGTCTGTTGCAGCGCGACCACCACACCGCTCAGACTCAGGACGCCGACGACCCACCCGGTCCGCGCTTTCGCGCGAACAGTCTTGTCCGTCAAGCGTTCGAGCGAGCGGCTACTCCGGCGTCGACAGGAACCACGATGCCACTCATGTGGGCACTCGCGTCGGCGGCGAGGAACAGGACGACTCGCGTGATCTCGAAGGGATCCAGCCAACCGATCGGCTGCGCGTGCAAGGTCGCGTACACCGGTTCGACGTCGTCTGCCGTAGGCGATTCGAGGTCCGGCCGCATCATTGCGTACATCATGTCGTTGTGAATCATCGGCGTCGAGATATTGCCCGGTGCAATAGCATTCACGGTCACACCCGAGTTGGCCAGTTCGAGTGACACACTCTTCGTCAAACCGATGACACCCCACTTGGAGGCGCCGTACGCCGCCATCTGGGTGCCACCGGATCGACCCATCATCGAGGAGATCGTGATGATGCGACCGTAACCACGTTCCGCCATTCCGCCCGACACGGCTGCCACGGTGTTGAACACACCGGTCAGGTTCGACGAGATGACCTCGTTCCACTGTGCCGACGTCATCGACGTGATCGGAGCGGGCACGGACACACCGGCGTTCGCGACGGCGATGTCGACACGGCCGAACTCGGCTTCAGCGCGGGCAACCAGCGCATCCATCGCTTCGCGATCGGCTGTGTCAGCCTTAACGGCAATACACCGGCGGCCCGTGGCTTCCACCAACCTGACGGTTTCCTTCAGGTCCTCCTCGGTTGCGAGGGGGTAGGCGACGACATCACTGTTCTCGCACCGATCGCAGATCACGATGTCGGCGCCACGCTCCGCGAATGCGATAGCGTGGGCGCGGCCCTGACCGCGTGCGGCACCGGTGATCAGTGCAACTTTTCCTTCGAAGCTGCCTTCGAGGCTGTTCATGCCGTCTCCTAGTTCGTCGTATGCCAGCGTGCGCTGTACTGCATGCGTACTCCGAACCCGCCCGAAAGAAACTGTCGATCCCGGACAGCGGGAATCTAGCCGATCACTGGTAGACGGCGGTCTCGAATTCCAGGTATCCGTTGATGGATCCAGCGTCCGCGAACGGCAGAATCTGCGTTGCCCAGAACCCGCCGACGCCGGTTTGCCGGTCGATCCAGTAGTAGAGGTTTGCAAGACCCGCCCAAGCCAGTGATCCGGCCGGCCGGCCGGTGGGTGCCACCTCTTCATTTGTCATGAAGGAGTATGCCCATCCCTTTGGTACGCCGGGGAAGAATTCCGCATCGTTGGACAGCGTCGGAAGTACTCCGGGCAACAACCCGACGTGCTGGCCTTCGAGTCCGTTCCGTACGGCTGCAGCGACCGTCTCCGGCGCCAACACGCGGCCCGCAGTACCCGCGCCGTCGTTCAGCCACATACGGATGAACTTCATGTAGTCGCCGACAGTGCCGTGCAAACCGTGACCACCCATGTGCACCTCGGGCTCAGCCGGAAGCTCGAATCCTATGAGCGGAGTGAGGCTTCCGTCGCTCTCGCGCTGATGGATCGGTGCGAGTCGATCCTTCATCGACGGGCTCATCGTGAATGCCGTATCCGCCATCTCGAGAGGTTCGAAGATGCGCTCGCGCATGACATCGCCGAGTCGCTGACCTCGAATCGACTCGACGACCTGTCCGGCCCAGTCGATGTTGGTGCCGTACTCCCACTTCTCACCCGGGTCGAAGAGCAGCGGCGTCGTGAGCGCGGCTTTGCTACACGTGATCACGCTGGGCTGCCCATGTTCCTGCGAGAGCCGGTTGTACGACTCGTTGAAGAAGTCGTAACCGAACCCTGCAGTGTGAAGGAGCAGCATGCGAGTGGTGATGTCGCGCTTGGGTTCCCGAAGAACGGGGGTGCCGCCGGCGTCGAATCCGTCCAGGACCTTCAGCTCACCAATTTCGGGGATATAGGTCGCAGCGGGCGCATCGAGATCGAGCAACCCCTCCTCCACACATTGCAGGACAGCGGTACCGGTGATCGCCTTGGTCGTGGAGAAGAGCGCAAAGGTTGTATCGAGGGTCATCGGTTCGCCGTGACCGAGAGTCCGCTCACCGGCTGCACCCTCGTAGATGTTGCCTTCTCGATCCGTGATCATCGCGACGACACCCGGGACACGGTCAGCCCCTTGCGTTGCTCGCGCCAGCACGTCGTCGAGGCGGAGCTTCGAAAGAGGTTTCCGCGCAATATCTTCGATCGTCACTGCATTTCTCCATCCGACTCGCAACTTGTCTTGTCGAACAGAATGTAACGGTGATCACATACCCGGTTCTGCCTCGAAACGGCAGGAAAACTGTCTCGTTTCGGCAGAACCGGGCAGAGCTTGGAGTCAGCTCTGGGGCGCTCCGATATTCACTAGCCAGGAAATGCCGAATTTGTCTGTACAGGCGCCGAATTCGTCGCCCCACATCTGCTTCTCGAGTGGAACGCTCACCGTTCCCGTTCCCGACAACTGCTCCCAGTACCCGCGCAGCACGTCATCGTCGTCGCCGCTGAGGCTGACCGTGATGTTGTCGCCGGGGTTGTACGGCATGCCGGGCGGAGTATCGGCACCCATCAGGGTGTATCCCTGATCGGTTTCGAGCATTCCGTGCATGATCTTGTCGCCGCCTTCACCGGGATTGCCGAATTCACCGAACGTGCTCAGCGCCAGCGTGCCACCGAAGATTTCTTTGTAGAACTCCAACGCCTCGCGGGCATTGCCGTTGAAGCTGATGTACGGATTGAGTCGAGTTGCCATGACGTACTCCTAGCTCGTGGGATTGCTGTCACGTTCGAATTCAATCCTTGCAGAACGCTCCGACACGAAACAACGGATCAAGGCAGTTCATCCACTGTGTAAACCGATCGTCATGACCGTTCAAACAGCTGTCCTCAGAATCGGTTCCGAGTCTCGGAAGGTAGCTCCCCGAACCGTTTCCGGTATGCCGCCGCAAACATCCCCAGATTGACGTAACCCCAGGCGTTGGCGATTTCGGAGACGGTTCTCCCATCGGAACGCAATAGTTCGCTCCGTACTCCCTCCAGTCGACGAGTGCGCAGTCGTTGACCCGGCGTGGTGTCTCGGTATCGTCGAAATCCCGCAGTGAGCGCTCGGACGCTGACGCCCACTGCAGCCGCGATCTCCGACGCCGTCGGCACCGAGCGCGCGAAGGTGTCGATGTACTCCTCTGCCGATCGCACGTAGGCCGGTTCGGCGGAGGCGACGTCGACGCCGAGTTGCAACCCGGCCTGCGTCGCCCACTCGTCGAGAAGCTGAGCCGTGACGAGTTCTTGAACCCTGACACCCAACCTTTCACCCGACATCGCGTCGGGTGATTCTGCAATTGCGCGAACGACGTAGTCCATCAATGCCAGCCAACTCGAGCCACGCCCGCCGATGGTGCACTTGTGCCGCCACAGGCGGTCATCGGGAACTACCCCGTACCACTGTTGGGCGTGATCGGCGACAAGCTGATGCGGCACAGTGAGATTCAGCTGCAGGTGATCCTCGTCGAATTCGACGAAGTAGTCGGTCCGGCTGCAGTCTGCGACAAAGGTCTCCCCTACTCCGGTATTCGCCGCAGCGCCCCGTCCGAGAGCATGTCGACCGTTGCCCCTGATCGTCGTCAGGACCAGAATGTTTCCGGCTTCAGGCGAACATTCACCGACGGAGACCGGAATCCCGTAACAGAATCTGGTGACGTCGATCTTGCCGACTGCCGCCGAGTACATGTCCGAAGCCGGCTTCAACCGACTTCCGATCGGCGTCACCGTATAGGGCATGTAGATGTTGTCGGACCACTCCTTGATGCGATCCCAGTCCCGAGAAAAGGCCTGGTGATGCTGCATGGTGGGCCGACCGGCCACGTCGATGAGCAAGGCGTCCTCGAACATGGTTCGAGTATCGCACCAGGGCCGGGGAAGGTCACGCAAAGTCAGGTGGCGTGATCCCTGCTCGTACGGCGGCAAAAAGCAGCGAATCGACCGCGGCCCCCCGGATCACCATGTGCGCCCGCATCAGCCCCTCCTCCACCATGCCGATTTTGGCGAGCACCGACGCCGACGCCGAGTTCTCCGGACGACACGTTGCCTGCACTCGCTGCGCTCCAAGACGGGAACAGGCGAGTTCCAGAACCGCGCGCCCTGCCTCGGACGCATAACCCTGCCCCTGAAACTTCGGGTTCACGACAAAACCGAGTTCGGCCCGACAGTGCGCGGCGGATACTTCCCAAGCAGCTACCGACCCGATCACTGCTCCGTCAGCTTTCGACGTGATCGCCAGGGTGAACGAGCGACGTTCGACGAGCGCAGCTTCGAGCGCCGCATCGGCAAGGAACGCCCTGGTCATCGCGGGAGTATTCGGACCCCAATCAACATGCCTACAGACGGCAGGGTCGGACGCGTACTGATGGACGGCCTCTTCATCCTCGGGCGCGAAATCCCGCAGAACAAGGCGTTCCGTAGACAACGTGAACATCCAGCGATCCTAGATCGGGTTCGAAATATCCCTTGACTCGAATGTGTGTTCGAGTATTGTAGAGGGTGGGGATCGGGGGATTCTATGAGTGTCTTGTCGTCGGAAGTTGTTTCGGGTTCTGCGGTGGGGTTACGCGGACGGTTGTGGCAGTTGACTGCTGCCGAGTTGCGTGAGGCTGCTATCGAGGCAAGTGCAGAGATTCTGCGCTTGGAAGCCGTTCGGGTGGCGGTGGTGGACGAACTGTCGATGCGCCCGGACGATCAGGTGATTGCGTCCCGTGGAGTCGGGTCATGGTTGGCGGCAAAAACGATGCTGCAGGTTCGGGACGGGAAGAAGATCGCCGCCCTGGGCGCCGCGCTACGGCCGTTCCCGGCTGTGGCGGCTCGGTTCGATTGCGGGGATTGCTCGTTCGATCACGCCGTCTTGATCGTCGCGTTTTGTGAGTCCCCGCCGAAGGGGATGCCGGTGGAAGCGCTACCTCGCTGCATCGATTTGTTGTTGGCGGCTGCGTCGGGGGTGGAAGCGACAACAACGAAGGTGCGGCACGTCATCGCGACTTTGGAGCGGGTGTTCGAATCGGATGAGATTCCGCCCGCCGAAGATGTCGACCGCAACGAGCTGCGCATCGCCTCGACACTCAACGGTCGCGTGGTGGTGCGAGGCGATTTCGACTCCCTCACCGGCGAAATGCTGCTGTCGGCCCTGTCGAATCTGACGATGCCCACCCCCGCGCCCGACGGAACTCCCGACGCTCGGTCGGCAGCGAAGCGGACCGCGGACGGGTTCACCGAACTGATCCGCCGCTATCTGGATTGCGCGAAGACCGGTACCGACGGTGGTCAACGTCCGCACGTGAACGTGCACATCGATGCTCGGGATTTGGCTGAGCATCGGGATTGTGCCGCAACACCAACTGATGGTCGCGGCTCTCGGTCGGATCTTGATGTTGGGCATATGCCATGGTTGGGACCGCTGTCGGTGTCGCAGACGAGGCTTCTCGGCTGTGATTGTTTCCTGTCGACCGTCCTACTGGACGACCACGGGGCGCCCCTCGATGCGAGACCCGGAAAACGATTGGTCACCGCCGAACAGAGAGTGGCGTTGATCGCCCGCGACAGCGGCTGCGCGTTCCCCGGATGTTCATGCGTACCGGCGTGGACGGATGCGCACCATATCCGGCATTGGGCTAACGGCGGTCCGACGGTGATGAACAACCTTGTGCTGCTGTGCCGTTCGCATCACCGGCTGATGCACAGGAAAGCGGTGTTCGTCGGCAAGTGGGACATCAGAATGGGTGTCGACAACAAACCGTGGTTCATCCCGCCGCCCTCGATCGACCCGCAGCGGCACCCCAGGCCGGCGAACACCACCTTCAAAACCTGAGAACAGCTTCTCGGGTACAACAGAATACGGCCCAGCACCGCATCGAAGGGATCCCTCCGATGCGGTGCCAACAGGCCGTGACGCTTGATGAAGCCGTGCCCACGATCAATCAGCGTGTCAGCACAAGCCCCGATGTCGGAACGCCAGTTCCCGCAGTCACGAGTACATTTTCGACGGAGTCGACCTGGTTGACCGAAGTACCGCGGATCTGCCGAACACCCTCGGCGATACCGTTCATCCCGTGGATGTATGCCTCACCGAGCTGTCCGCCATGGGTGTTGATCGGAAGTTTACCGCCGAGTTCGATTGCGCCACCGGCGATGAAGTCTTTCGCTTCTCCCCTGCCACAGAAACCGAGTTCCTCGAGCTGCATCAGAACATAGGGCGTGAAGTGGTCGTAGAAGACCGCCGTCTGTATGTCCGACGGGCGCAGCCCACTTTGTGACCAGAGCTGATCGCCGACAAGGCCCATCTCCGGTAGGCCGGTCAAACCGTCACGGTAGTAGCTGGTCATGATGTATTGATCCGCCCCGCTGCCCTGTGCAGCGGCAGCGATAACGGCAGGGGTGTTCTTCAGATCCTTGGCTCGTTCTGCCGAGGTGACAACTATGGCAATGCCGCCGTCCGACTCCTGGCAGCAATCGAGGAGATGCAATGGTTCGGCGATGAATCGCGAATTCTGATGGTCCTCGAGGGTGATCGGTTTTCCGTAGAAGAATGCCTTCGGATTGGTGGCTGCATGCTTACGGTCCGCGACGGCGATTCGGCCGAAGTCCTCGCTGGATGCTCCGTAGACGTGCATGTATCGCTGGGCGACCATCGCGACAAACGATGCGGGCGTGCCCAATCCGTGAGGATAGGAAAAGGCGTTGTCTGTGCCCGACGAATTGACCTGCGCCACAAGGCCGGAGTTCACCTGACCGAAACGCGCGCCCGATCGCTCGTTGAACGCGCGGTAAGCAACGACTACGTCTGCAACGCCAGTGGCGACAGCCATGGCTGCCTGCTGAATCGTTGCCGCAGCGGCACCGCCGCCGTAGTGGATACGGCTGAAGAACTTGAGGTTCGGGATACCCACCGAACGAGCCACTGCCACTTCGGTGTTGGTGTCCATGGTGAACGAGGTAAGACCGTCGACGTCGGCGGGTGTCAGACCGGCGTCGTCCAACGCGGCTTGAACAGCCTCGGCGGCCAGTCGCAGTTCACTGCGACCGGAGTCCTTCGAGAAATCCGTGGCGCCGATTCCGACGATCGCGGCCTTGCCGGACAATGCGCTCATTCAATGTCTCCGTTTTCAATGTCTCCATTCGAGCCCGACGCCGGAAATGCCAGTGTGACCTGTGCGGTGATGTGATCTCCCAGGCTGTTCTTGCCGACCACCGCGAGCGACACGAGATCCTCGTCGTAGGAGGTCACCGTTCCGGAGAGCGTCAAGGTGTCGTAGGCGTACCAGGGGACCCCGAGGCGGAGTTTGATCGACGTGAGTACGGCCCGCGGTCCTGCCCAATCGGTCACGAATCGCTGCACCAGGCCGGTGTCGGTGAGGATGTTGACGAAGATGTCCTTCGAGCCGCGTTTCTGTGCGAGGTCGCGGTCGTGGTGAACATCTTGAAAGTCTCGGGTAGCGAGCGCCGCCGAGACGACAAAAGTCGGGTCGCCGTAAATCGAGAGCTGCGGAAGAATCTCTCCCACAGTGATATCCGTCGTCGAAGTCATCATCACTCCTTCACCGCAGAAACCGCAGACACAACCGACACCGCAGACACAGAAACCGGCTGCCAGGCGTACAGAGTCCAGGGAGTTCCCCCGGTCTCGTCGTCACCGGGGAAGTCGAGGTAGATCGCCTCCACCTCCATTCCGATCGATACGTTCGAGGGATCGACACCACGCAATTCGCCGAGCATCCGCACACCCTCCGGCAGTTCGACCAGGGCCACGACGAACGGCAACGACCGACCAGGAACCTTGGGGGCGTGGTGAACGACAAAGCTGAAGACCGTTCCCCGACCGGACGCGACCACGTAGTCGGTCTGCTGCGACTTGTCCTTCCAGATCGCGGGCACCGGCGGGTGCTGCACCGAACCGTCCGCACGCAGTTGAATGCGCAACTCGTGTGCGGCAACACCGTCCCAGAAGAACTGCGTGTCGAGAGATGCTGTCGGACGCAGCATCCGAGATGCGTCCAGGTCAGCAGGCACGTCGGTGGAGGGGCTCTCACTTGTTGGCGGCGCGAACTTCAAGATCCGGAACATCATCTCCGAGACCAGTTCTTCGCCGACCCGCCAGTAGCTACGGGTAGTGAAGAACCAACCTTCACCGAGACCTGTCTTCTTCGGCCCCACAACATCTTCCAACACCGACGAGATGGTGACTTCTTCACCCGGCTTCAGATAGCGGTGGTAGATCTGATCACAGTTGGTCGCGACGACGGACGTGAATCCGGCTTCGTCGAGTATGTCCGTCATCCGGCCCAACGGATCGTCAGCTTCGCGAATCGCGCCCAGACCGCGCATCGTCCATACCTGCGCCATCGCCGGCGGCGCGACTATGCCGTCGTGTCCGGCGGCGCGGGCAGCCGATTCGTCGACGTAGATCGGGTTCTCGTCTCCGATCGCCTCGACCCAGTTGCGGATCATCGGCAGGTTCACGGGGTCCCGGCCGGCGCGAGGAGCGCTCGGCCCGTCCTCCCGAACCCGTTCGGCAGCAGTGAGAATGGGATCTGACACGGTTTGTTTCCTATCTCGGAACGCGGGGAAGCTTCAGGCCGGCGGTCGCAATCAATTCGCGCATCACCTCGTTGACTCCACCGCCGAAGGTGATCACCAGGTTGCGCTTGATCTGCATGTCCAGCCACTCCATGAGATCAGCAGTTTCGGGATCGATCGGATTTCCGTACCGCCCGACGATCTCTTCCGCCAGTCGACCGACCCGCTGGATGCGCTCGGTCGCAAACACTTTGGTTGCCGAAGCGTCAGCGATATCCACCGAATCCGAATCACTCGACGCCACTTGCCAGTTGAGCAGTTCGTTGAGCCGGTACGTCGCATGAATTTCGCCGAGCGCGCGCCGTACGTCAACGTGATCAAGCAGATTTTCACGCTTGGCCCAGTCGAAGACGTGGTCGTAGATCCCTGCAACCCGACCTGCCGGGCCGAGCATGACGCGTTCGTGATTGAGCTGCGTCGTGATCAAGCGCCAGCCCTGATTCTCTTCACCCACAAGCATGTTCGCCGGAACACGAACGTCCTCGTAGTAGGTGGCGTTGACGTGATGCGCGCCGTCGCAGGTGATGATCGGCGTCCAGGTGTAGCCGGGATCCTTGGTGTCCATGATGAGGATGGAGATGCCGCGGTGCCGTGAATCGGCAGAACCTGTCCGCACGGCGAGCCACACGTAATCCGCGTCGTGCCCGCCGGTCGTGAAGATCTTCTGGCCGTTGACGACGTACTCGTCACCATTGCGCACTGCCGAGGTCCGCAGTGCTGCAAGGTCCGTGCCCGCTTCCGGTTCGGTGTAGCCGATCGCGAAGTGCACTTCACCGGCCAGGATCGCGGGCAGGAATTTCTGCTTCTGCTCCTCGCTGCCGTACTTCTGCAGAGTCGGGCCGACGGTCTGCAACGTCACCGAAGGCAGTGGGACATCCGCCCGCACAGCCTCGTTGACAAAAATTTGCTGCTCGACTTCTCCGAACCCACGTCCGCCGTACTCCACCGGCCAGCCGACGCCGAGCCAACCGTCCTTGCCCATACGGCGGATGACCTCGCGATAGGTAGGGCCATGCCGCTCCACACGCATGATCTTGGCCTCTTCGGGTGAGATCAGCGTCGAAAAGTAGCGTCGAAGTTCAGCTTGCAATGCGCGCTGACTGTCGGTCAGATCGATGAACACCGGGCCCCCACGAGGTCGAGTCGCTGCGAAGCGCCGCCGAGCAGGCGCGCCAAGTCTTTTGCCGTCGAGTAGTAACGATGAAGCGGATAGGTGACGTCGACGCCCAGACCGCCGTGCAAGTGGTGAAGCACCTGCATCGTGGCAGGCACTTCTTGGGCGATCCAGTACGCCATGACGTCGAGGTCCGACTGGGCATCCAGGCCCTCCGACACGCGCCAGGACGCCGACAACGCCGCGACGTGAAGAGTCCGCGAGGTGACGTAGGCGTCGGCTATCTGCTGTGAGACTGCTTGGAACGTGGCGAGCGGCTTGCCGAATTGCTCACGCGAGCCGACGTGTGTGGCAGTGAGATCAACGGCGCCGGAAACCAAACCGTCTGCGACGGCTCCGATACTCGCCGTGGCGATCCGGTACAGCGTCTGGATGGATTCCTCGCCGGCACCGAGAAGTTCACCGACGGCCTCGTCCATGGTGACTGCGAACTCCGGACTGCCGGACGAACTGGGAGTCGGTGTCAGTGCAACGCCGGCGGCGGTCGGATCGACAAGGACGACTCCGGCGTCGGTGGGCACAAGAATTCTGTGTGCACTCGCCGCGAAGGGCACGGCAAGAACCGTCCCGCTGACGCGATACCAGTCGCCTGACTGCTGCGCGATAGTCGACGGATGCGCCGGGAACTGCTGCCCCGGCTCACCGAGTGCCGCAGTGAACACCCGGCCGGCGCCGACTCCGGTGAGCAACTCGTCCTGCTGAGCATCGGTCCCCAGAGCAACGATGGGGAGTACGCCGAAGCCGAGGGTCGCGAGAGCCGGAATGGGAGCGGCGGCCCGGCCGACCTCCACGAGAAGAGAGCCGACGTCGGTGACCGAGAGGCCCTCGCCGCCCAGACGCTCGGGCAGTGCCAACGTGAGCAGGTCGGCTTCGGCGAATGCCGCCCAGAGCGCGTCCGGCTCCAGTTCGCGGGCAAGGAGCGCGGTAGCCACCTCGGCGACCGCTTCCTGGGTTTCATCGGGAGTGAAGTCCACGCTGGCAATCCTGTCTCTGATGTAGAACGTGTTCTAGTTGTATCACCAACGTGGACATTTCTAAAGGCCTCTACTCACGCCGTCTAATCACGGGGCAGGCCCAGAATTCTCTCCGCGGCGACGGTCAACAGAATCTGCGTGGTTCCGCCGGCAATCGACAGGCATCGCGTGTTGAGGAACTCACGCGAAAGCGGGCCCTCCACCCATCCGGCCGGGCCACCCAATTCCATGGCGAACTCCGCTACATTCTGACGCTGGCGCACGCCCACCAGCTTGCGGACGCTCGACGCCGGGCCCGGATCCTGACCATCCAATTGCCGCAGTGTCGTGCGCAATTCCAGCAGTGAGCCCACCATGGCGGTTCCGATCAGCCCACCGAGCTTGTCTGCAACCACAGGATCGGGATCGCCGGCCAGCTCGAGCAATTCCTCCATCGCACCGCCGAGTGAAGAGCCACCGCTCATCGCGACCCGCTCGTTCGCGAGGGTCGTGCGGGCCAGCTTCCAGCCTCCACCGAGCTGGCCGACGACGCACGCGTCCGGCACGAAGACGTCGTCGAGGAAGACTTCGTTGAACAGGGCGTCTCCGGTGATCTCGCGCAGCGGCGAGATCCGAATCCCAGCGGTCTTCATGTCGAGAAGGAAGTACGTGATGCCCTTGTGCTTGGGAACATCGCGATCGGTCCTGGCTAGGCAGATGGCCCAGTCAGCTTCACGCGCAAGCGAAGTCCAGACTTTCTGGCCGTTCAGCTTCCAACCGCCGTCGACCTTTTCCGCGGTCGTGCGCAGTGCCGCAAGATCCGAACCTGCACCAGGTTCGCTGAAGAGCTGGCACCAGGTGATCTCGCCCTTAAGCGTCGGAGTCGCGAATCTTTCGATCTGCTCCGCACTGCCGTGCTCGAGGATGGTCGGCACTGCCCACCACCCGATCACCAGGTCGGGGCGGCCGATACCGACGGCCGCCAACTCTTCTTCGATCAGGATCTGTTGCGCTGCCTTGGCGCCCCGGCCGTACGGCTTGGGCCAGTGCGGTGCGAGGTAGCCCGATTCGGCCAGCGCGTTGCGCTGCTCGGATTCAGGCAGCGCCACCAATTGCGCTACCTCTTCGCGAATTTCGGACCGGTCGGATTCGAGCTCACTCAAGTCGATCTGAAGGTGACGCCGTGCGCCGCCGATCGTCAATTCCGCGACGCGTGCGCGCCAATGAGACGATCCGCCCAGAATCTGCCGGAGCGACAGTGCTCGACGAAGGTAGAAGTGCGCCTCGTGCTCCCAGGTGAATCCGATGCCGCCGAGCACTTGAATGCAGTCTTTTGCCGTGTCGACTGCGGCGTCCAGCGACACCGCGGCCGCCACTGCTGCGGCGATCGGAAGTTCGTCGCCCGACTCGGCAGCGACCGCGGCGTCCCAGGCGACCGCTCCGGCATTCTCTACGCGACACAGCATTTCGGCGCAGATGTGTTTGATCGCCTGGAACGAGCCGATGGGCTTTCCGAATTGTTCGCGAATCTTCGCGTACTCCACCGCAGTACGCAGGCTCCACGCCGCAATTCCGGCTGCTTCCGCGGCCCCCAGTACCGCCGCGAGATCGGAAACCGATCCGGGCGCAATGTCATCGAGGATTCGGTCGGCGTCAACCGTCACTCGGTCGAACGAGACTCGTGCCAGTGGCCGCGACTTGTCGATCGTGTCGACGGCGTCGTAGGTCACGCCTTCGCTGTCGCCGTCGACGAGAGCCCAGACGACACGCGAGCCGTCACCTTCGGAATTCACGCCTGCCGACACGAGTACCGATACGCCCGAATCTCCACCCCAGGCGTAACCTCCTTCGCCATGAAGCTCGATGCCACCGGACGCGTTCGCCGTTGCCGCAACTGGACTTTCGTCCAATACGACGGCGCACGGCAACGCACCGTCGGCGAGCGTTTCGGACCAACGCTTGGCAGCGGGCGACGAACTACGCCCCACCACCAGAGCTGCGAGTGCAGTCGTGAGAACAGGACCCGGCACGAGTTCGATTGCCGCCTGTTCGAGCATTGCTGCGAGATCGACGATTTCGGCTCCGGCTCCGCCTACCGCTTCGGGAACGGCGACCGAAAATATCCCGAGAGACGCGAACTCGGACCATTTCTCCCGCCACGAAACTGCTGGTCCACGGCGTACCATGTCCATCGGCGTGGCCGAGCGAGCCCAGGCCTCTATCGATTCCTGGACCGCCCGCTGTTCATCGGTCGTGGCGATTGTCACAACTGGTTCCCGCCTCTCGATAAGTGACACAATTGTTTAGAACGTGTTCTAATATGACACCTGGCCAAGAGTCAAGGCGCGAAGGAATTTGTCGATGACCACAACATCCCGATCCCGCTCCAACGCGGTTGCTTCTGCAACGCTCGGGGACGACGATCTCAGCTCCAACGCGCAACGCGAACGCCGCAAGCGGATTCTCGACGCAACCCTCGCCTTGGCGTCCAAGGGCGGCTACGAGGCCGTCCAGATGCGCGCCGTGGCCGAGCGCGCCGACGTCGCAGTCGGAACGCTCTATCGCTACTTCCCGTCCAAGGTTCACCTGTTGGTGTCCGCTCTGGCACGCGAATTCGAGAAGATCGATTCCAAGGGCAAGATCCCACCCGGAACCAGCCCGCTCGAGCGGATGCAGCTGATCCTCAGCCTCATCACCCGCGCGATGCAGCGCGATCCACTCCTGACCGAAGCCATGACTCGCGCGTTCATGTTCGCCGACGCCTCCGCAGCGGCCGAGGTCGATCAAGTGGGCCAGTTGATGGACCGCCTCTTCGCACGAGCGATGACCGAAGAGGAGCCAACCGAAGAGCAGTTGGCGATCGCGCGCGTGATCTCCGATGTGTGGCTGTCCAATTTGGTGGCATGGCTCACGCGACGTTCTTCGGCTACCGATGTCGCCAATCGACTGGAATTGACGGTTGAACTGCTGCTCGGTGACGGAACTCGGAAACCCGAATAGACGTCCTTTGTCGCATCTGTCGTTTTTGCACTGATCGGCCGGAAACGTATCGAGCCAGGAGTCGCTGCATCACCTAGATTTGAAGAGGTGAGCGCACAAGATCTGTCCATCGAACTCCGCCGAGCACTGTCGGGCGTGGCACGCACCCCGCGTCTGCTCGTAGCCTCCGACTACGACGGGACGATGGCACCCATCGTCGCCAACCCGGACAAGGCGTATCCCCGTGCGGAAACGGTGCGTGCGCTCCGCTCCCTCGCCAGCCTGGCTTCGACGACGGCTGCCGTGATCTCCGGTCGCGCCCTCAAGGATCTGGCTGCGCTGTCCCGACTTCCCGCCGAAGTGCAGTTGGTCGGCAGCCACGGCTCCGAGTTCGATATCGGATTCGTTCACGCGATCGACGCCGACGCCAGGAAGCTGCTCGACGAGATCGTCACCGAGCTGGGCCGAATCGCCGCCGACACCCCTGGGGCAACGGTGGAGAAGAAGCCCGCCAGCGTCGCCCTGCACGTACGCAACACCAGCGCCGACGACGCCGAGAAGGCACTCATCGCCGTTCGCACCGAATCGGCGCTCTGGCCGGGTGTTCAGGTCACCGAGGGCAAATCGGTGGTCGAGTTGGCCGTCATCGCCACCGACAAGGGCCACGCACTCGACTTGATTCGCCACCAGGACGGCGCTACTGCTGCCGTCTTCATCGGGGACGACGTGACCGACGAAAAGGCGTTCAGCAGGCTTCAGGGGCCGGACATCGGAATCAAGGTCGGCAGTGGGGACACCGTCGCCGACTATCGCGTCGACAGCACCGAGGACGTCGCTGCCGCTCTGGCGTTCCTGCTCGACGAGCGTCGTACGTGGCTTTCCGGTGCGGACGCTCCGCCCATCGAGCGGCTCTCGATGCTCGCCAGTCCGCGCACCGTCGCTTTGGTGACCCCGGATGCGACGCTGACGTGGTTGTGTCATCCAGAACCGGATTCAGCGGCCGTCTTCGCGCACCTTCTCGGCGGAACCGGGGCGGGCCATTTCACGGTCGGGCCTCGCCGAACAGCCCTGCCGCTGAGCCAGAAGTACATCGACAGCACGATGACCGTTCAGACCCGCTGGGCGAGCCTGTCCGTCACCGACTACCTCCCCCACGACGTCCCGCAGGGACGAACCGACCTGACTCGCATCATTTCCGGCCAGGCCGACGCGATCGTCTCGTTTGCACCCCGTCCCGAGTTCGGCCAAGGTCAGGTCACCCTCGAGGTCGTCGACGAGGGCATTCGGGTCCTCGGCACCAACGAGCCCTACGTGCTCCGCTCCCCCGGCGTGCTGTGGAACATCGCCACCGACGGAAACCAGCAGACCGCGCACGCCATCGTCGAGCCGTCCAAGGGCGACGTCGTCCTCGAATTGCGCTGCGGAACAGAAGAAATCGGCCCTTCCGAGATTCCGGAGATCGAACGCCGAGCAACTTCGGAGGCATACTGGTCCGATTGGGCCAAGACGCTCGAACTGCCGAAGCTGAAGCCGGACTTGATGAAACGCTCTGCGCTGACCTTGCGCGGGCTGGTTCACGCCGATTCCGGTTCCATCATGGCCGCCGCTACGACATCGCTGCCGGAAGAGATCGGCGGAGTCCGCAACTGGGACTACCGCTATTGCTGGTTGCGCGACGCCGCCCTCACCGCAACAGCTCTCGTGAGTGTCGGATCCACCGACGAAGCCGAGAACTACCTCGACTGGGTCCACCGCGTGCTCGAAACGCTGCCGGGACCTGAGCGCCTGCACCCCCTCTACACGCTGTACGGGACTTCGCTACCGCCCGAGGCGGTCATCGACTCACTTCCCGGGTACGCCGGCTCCCGGCCGGTCCGCGTCGGAAACGCCGCAAATCAGCAAGTTCAACTGGACGTGTTCGGCCCGATCGTCGAGCTGATCGTCGAACTGGCAAATGCACGCGAAAAAGCCGGTGCTGCCGACCCTTTGAGTGACCGCGACTGGGAACTGGTGTGCGCCATGGTCGAAGCAGTGCAGCGACGCTGGTTCGAACCCGACCACGGTATCTGGGAAATTCGCGACAACCCGCGCCACCACGTCTATTCCAAGGTGATGGGTTGGGTCACCGTCGACCGCGCTGTCGATCTTGCCGCCCGCTTTTCTCGTGAGGCTCTGCCCGAGTGGGTGGAACTACGTGACCAGATCGCCGACGAAGTACGCCACAAGGGATGGAAGGACGACGTCCAGTCGTACACCGCTGCCTACGACGGTACCGATCTCGACGCCGCCACTCTGCACATCGGACTGTCGGGACTGATCGATCCCACGGATCCACGCTTCGCCGCAACCGTCGTAGCCACAGAGGCCGAACTACGCAGCGGCTCAACGGTATACCGCTACCACCACGACGACGGCCTGCCCGGCATCGAAGGTGGATTCCATCTCTGCGCAGCCTGGCTCGTCGAGGCATACCTACTGATCGGGCAACGCCTGCAAGCAGAGGCACTGTTCGACCAGTTGGTCGCGGCAGCGGGTCCCACCGGACTGCTCGCGGAGGAGTACGACCCCATCGCGGAACGCTCGCTGGGCAACCACCCCCAGGCATACAGCCATCTGGGATTGTTGCGCTGCGCCCAACTCCTGGCGTGAGCGCTACCCCGTGACAGCTACACCCGGATCCGACCTGATGTTCGCCCGGCCAGTAGTTCGGTGTCGAGCATCTCGACTACCGGAACGCCGGATCCCGACGGCGACATCAAGAGCGCACCGGCGCGCCGGCCCTTCTCTTCCTGGGGCTGGCGCACCGTTGTCAGTGATTCGCGCAGCGCCTCGTCGACGCCGTCGAATCCGGTGATAGACAGTTGACCAGGTACATCGATGCCCTGCCAGCGCGCCCAGTCCAAGGCGCCGAGGGCCAGCACGTCGGTGGTGCAGACGAGTGCGGTGATCTCGGGTTTGGTCGCGAGAGCTTCCGCTGCCGCCGAGTGCCCGGACTGCGAAGTGTGGACGTACCGCTCGATCACGGTGAGTGAGAGTGGGTCCATGTCAGCCGCCACCATTGCGTCGCGGACTCCTTCGATGCGCTCACGCTGGACATGGAAGTGTGGGGACTTGAGTCGTTCCTGGCTGACGACGCCGTCCATCCGGTCGCGCCCCAGCCTCATGCAGAGGACGCCGATGTCACGGTGGCCGAGACCGATGAGGTAGTCGGCGACCTTGCGCATGGCGGCGCGGTCGTCGATGCCTACGAGGGACGCACCGGGAATCTCGCGGGGCTGGTCGCACACGACGATCGGAATGTGACGTTCGAGCACGGCAGCAAGATACGGGTCGTCGTCGGCCACCGAGTAGACGACAAAGCCGTCGACGCCCGCCTGCTGGACCACAGCCGCAGCATCCACCTCGTCGCGCCCGGGCCCTGCCGGGATGAGCAGCAAGCCCTGGCCGGCGTCCTCACATGATTCCGAGAGACCGGCCAGAAAGCTCATGGCGGCCGGGTCACGGAACGAATAACTGAGTGCTTCGGTGAGCAAGAGACCGACGGCGCCGGCTTTGCGAGTTCGCAAGGAACGGGCGACCGGATCAGGTCCGGGGTATCCGCGTCGCTTGGCCGCTTGGAGCACTCGATCCCGTAGCTCGACGGAGAGCTGATCGGGTCGGTTGTACGCGTTCGAGACTGTAGTTCTCGACACATTGAGCTCGGCGGCAAGCGACGCCAAAGTGGCTTGACGGCGTGGCTGACGGGACCGGGGCATAAACGGACGTTAGCCGTAGTGCCCGCAGACGGCGCGTTGGGGCTGAACCGAAGGTGAACTACCAGCGACTATGCGCTAATATGTAACGGTAACGGTTTCCAATAGCATTTAGCCCAGCCTTTGTTCAGGAGAAAAGCACGTGCGTTCGTCGTCGAAATTCCGCACCGCCACCGCCCTCGCGGCCGTCTCGGTCGCCGCAGCATTCGCGCTCACCGCGTGCAGCTCAACCTCCTCGAAGGACGACGGCATCACCGTCGTCGCATCGACGAACGTGTGGGGCGACGTCGCGCAGGCCGTCGCCGGCGACAAGCTGACCGTGACGTCGATCATCAACGAGCCGTCCGCGGACCCGCACTCGTTCGAAGCGACTCCCGCCGACGCCGCCAAGATCACCGACGCATCGCTTGTCGTCTACAACGGCGGCGGCTACGACCAGTTCATCACCGACGTCCTCGACGCAGGCAAGGGTGAGCAGAAGACGGTCAACGCCTACAACCTGCTCGACGGCGGCATCCATGCCGGCGAAACCGCGGGCGAATCGCACGACGGTCACACCCACGGCGCAGTCAACGAACACGTCTGGTTCGACATCCCGACCGTCGACGCCGTCGCACATTCGGTTGCCGATCAGCTGAGCGCTCTCGATCCGGGCAACGCGGCGACCTACGAGGACAACGCGAAGGCATACAGCCAGAAGCTCGCCGGCGTCACAGCGATCACCGATTCCATCGCCGCTGCCCACGCGGGCACACCCGTGGCTCAGACCGAACCGATCGCGCACTACCTCCTGGTCGCAGCTGAACTGAAGGACGCAACTCCCGAAGAGTTCACCAGCGCCATCGAAGACGGCAACGATCCTTCACCGGCCGCAATCGCCGCAACGCGCCAGCTCCTCTCGGAGAAGCAGGCCCGCGCACTGGTCTACAACATCCAGACGCAGGACAAAGTGACCCAGGACATGCGCACCACCGCCGAAACCGCCGGAGTGCCCGTCGTCGAGGTTACGGAGACTCTCCCCGAGGGCCTGGACTACATTCAGTGGCAGACGCAGACCGCGGAGTCGCTCGCAAACGCCCTCTCTGCCCAGTAATTTTTGCCCCACCATTTCCGAGAAGAACCGATCGGCTTGTGACAGAAACTTCCGCGAATACTCCTGTGCCTTCTGGTGACTCCGTGCCTTCAGGAAACACCGTGCCCTCTGGTAACACCGAGCCTTCTGGTACCACCGTGCCCGCTGTGACGCTGAAGGATGCTCGACTGTCCTTCGGCACCCGCACCCTCTGGGACGGACTCGACCTCGAGGTACAGCCAGGTGAGTTCATCGCCGTACTCGGACCGAACGGGTCTGGCAAGACCTCGCTTCTGAAGATTCTTCTGGGTCAACTGCAGCTCAGCGGTGGTAGTGCTCAGATCGTCGGCACGCCGGCGCGGGCCGGGAACTCACATGTCGGGTACATCCCGCAGCAGAAGTCGATCGACGACGGCCTCCCGCTCCGCGGCCGCGACCTGGTCGGCCTCGGCGTCGACGGTCACCAGTGGGGCACGGGGCTACTGCGCCGGGGTCGTCGACGCAAGATCGTCGACGACGCCATCGCGCAGGTCAGCGCCCAGTCGTTTGCCGACGCCCCCATCGGCTCCATGTCCGGCGGCGAGCAGCAGCGACTGCGTATCGCTCAGGCTTTGGTCGGCGACCCGCGGATTCTGCTGTGCGACGAGCCGCTGCTCAGCCTCGACCTCGCCAACCAGCACCTGGTCTCGACGCTGATCGACAAGCGTCGACGCAGCCATGACACGGCGGTGCTGTTCGTGACGCACGAGATCAATCCGATCCTGCCGTTGGTGGATCGAGTGCTCTATCTGGTGGACGGCAAATTCCGGATCGGGACGCCGGCCGAAGTGATGACGTCCGAGGTTCTCTCGGATCTGTACAACACCGACGTCGAGGTGCTGCAGGTTCGTGGTCGCCTCGTCGTGATCGGCACCGGAGATGCCATCGACGCGCTCGGCAGCGCGGGCGGTTTGCGTCCGGGAGAAGGCGTTCACCATTCTGATGAGGATCACCACCAGTGAGTAACAAGTTCACCGACGCGATGTCGCGGATGTTCGACGTGTCCGCCACCGCCGATCTACTGCAGTACGACTTCGTCCAACAGGCGTTGATCGCCGGCGCCATCCTCGGATTGCTGGCGGGCATCATCGGGCCGCTGATCGTGAGCCGTCAGATGTCGTTCTCGGTGCACGGTACTAGTGAGCTGTCACTGACCGGTGCATCCGCCGCACTTCTCGTCGGTGTGGGCGTCGGCTTCGGCGCCATCGTCGGATCCGTGGTCGCCGCGGTTCTGTTCGGGCTACTCGGAGCCAAAGCGCGGGACCGGGATTCGGTGATCGGCGTGATCATGGCTTTCGGCCTCGGCCTGTCGGTGTTGTTCCTCTGGGCGTACGACGGTCGCACGGGAACCAGCTTCTCGTTGTTGGTCGGACAGATCGTGGCTCCGGGGAACAGCGGTCTCGAACTTCTGCTGCTGTGCGCGGTCATCGTGATCGGCACACTCGGATTCATCTACCGCCCTTTGCTCTTCGCGAGCACCGATCCCGAAGTTGCTGCAGCTCGCGGCGTTCCGGTTCGGGCTCTGTCGATAGTGTTCGCAGTGTTGGTCGGTATCACCGCCGCGCTCGGCGTGCAGATCGTCGGCGCTCTGCTGGTGATGTCGCTGCTGATCACTCCCGCAGCGGCCGCCGCGTACGTCACGGCAAGCCCACTCAAGGCGACAATTCTCTCCGTCGTGTTCGCCGAACTGGCAGCCGTCGGCGGCATCCTTCTCTCGTTGGCCCCCGGCGTTCCGGTCTCGAGTTTCGTCACCTCGGTCTCGTTCGTGATCTACCTGATATGCCGACTCTTCGGATCCGCACGTCGCAAGAATGCCGGACGGATTCCGGCGCACGCCTGAACACCGCGAGCCCGCATATCTCTAAGCCTATGTACCTAGAATCGAAGTATGGGCTACAGCGTTGATCTGAACAGCGACCTCGGCGAGGGCTTCGGAGCCTGGACACTGGGCGACGACGACGCGATGCTCGAACTTGTCACAAGCGCGAACATCGCGTGTGGATTCCATGCCGGCGATCCGACGACGCTGTTGGCGACATGCGAATCCGCAGCCACCCGCGGCGTACGGATCGGCGCGCAGGTGGGGTACCGAGACCTCGCCGGTTTCGGCAGGCGCTTCATCGATGTCTCTCCGAAGGACCTGACCGCCGACGTCATTTATCAAATAGGGGCGCTCGACGGTTTGGCGCGTGTCGCCGGATCGCGGGTCACGTACGTCAAACCCCACGGCGCGCTCTACAACGCGATAGTTCATCACCGTCGGCAAGCACGGGCCGTGGTCGCCGCCGTCGTCGCCTACGACAGTTCGCTACCTGTTCTCGGACTGCCGGGTTCGGTGTTTCTGGAAGAAGCTCGAGAGGCCGGACTCGACATCGTCGCCGAGGCTTTTGCCGATCGCGCGTACACGGCAGAAGGCACCCTGGTCCCCCGAACCGAACCAGGTGCGGTGCTGCACGACCCGACGCTGGTTGCAGAACGGGTTCGCCGCATGATCGTCGACGGCGAATTCGACGCAGTCGACGGGAGCACCCTCAAGATCGCCGCAGCCTCGGTGTGCGTGCACGGTGACAGTCCGGCGGCCGTCGACATGTCCGCGGCGATCCGTGCACTCCTCGAATCCTCCGACGTCGAGATCACGCCGTTCACATGATCACGATCCTGCCCGCCGGTGAATCCGCAGTCCTCGTCGAGTACGACGAACTGCTGAACGTGTTGGGCAACTTCAGGGCCCTCGACGCCAGTCGGATCCCCGGGGTGATCGACTTGATTCCTGCGGCGCGAACCATCTTGATCGAGTACAACAACACGATCACCGGGCACCAACTCGTGGAGAAATGGGTGCGCGGTGCCGTACCGATCGAACTGACGGCCGACGAGAGCGGACCTGCCGTCGAGATTCCGGTCAGCTACGACGGCGCCGACCTTGCCGAAGTGGGCAAGCTGACCGGACTCGGGGTCGACGGTGTGATCGACGCTCACGCGTCTGCGACCTGGACCGTCGCGTTCATCGGTTTCGCCCCCGGCTTCGCGTATCTGACCAGCAGCGAGACAAGGCTGGAGGTTCCACGTCGATCAGACCCGCGCAGGCAGGTCCCGGCCGGTGCAGTCGGATTGGCCGGACCGTTCACGGGCGTCTACCCGCGTAGTTCCCCAGGCGGCTGGCAGTTGATCGGAACCACGGAACTGTCGGTGTGGGACACCGAACGCCGCCCGCCGGCGTTGCTTCTACCCGGCACCATGGTCACCTTTGTCCGTGCCTGAATTCGATGCCCGCATGATTTCGGTGTCTTCACCGCGTTGTTGCGGGAGAATGGATTCATGGCCTGGCTCGAGGTAGTGCGTACCGGCCCGCTCGCCACAGTTCAAGACCGCGGGCGGACAGGCTACGGCGCCCTCGGGGTAGGTAGATCCGGGGCCGTCGACATGATCGCGCACGACAGCGCGAACAGACTTGTAGGCAACACTTTTCGAGCAGCAACCATCGAAGTCACCACTGGCGGTTTCGCTATGCGAGCCGTCGGATCGATGACGGTGGCAGTGACGGGCGCACGGGTACCGCTGACCGTCGACGGACAGCCGGTGCCTGACTACGCGAGCATGCACCTCGACGGCGGCAGTGTTATCGAATTAGGTTACAGTACAACCGGTTTGAGAACGTATATCTCCGCACGCGGTGGCGTAGACGTCCCGCAGGTACTCGGCAGCAGATCCACCGACACGCTCTCCGGACTCGGGCCGCCGCCGCTCACCGTCGGCGATCACCTCCTCCTCGGAGCCGAGGAAGGGACGTGGCCCACCGAAGAGTTGATTCCACCGCCGGCCCCTCCACGCGGCGCAGTTCCGATCGAGATCACGCTCGGACCCCGAAATTCCTGGTTCACCGCCGCATCCGTCCACGCGCTCCTTCACACCACCTGGAAAGTCACCGAACACACCAACCGAGTCGGTGTCCGGTTACAGGGCCAAGGGCCTCTGCATCGCTCACACACAGAGGAATTGCCGAGCGAAGGCGTCGTCGTGGGGTCGATCCAGGTGCCACCAGGCGGAGCGCCCGTCGTGTTTCTCGCCGACCATCCCGTGACCGGCGGATACCCGGTCATCGCCGTCGTCTCCGACGCAGGGATTGCGTCGCTGGCACAGCTGCGGCCCGGCAGCACTATTACCTTCAAGGCCACTACTCGGCCGTCGTAGCGCTGATAGTCTCAGCCGCGCCAGCAACGCTGCCGGCGGCGCTCGGCCGTCGCCAGAACCTGAAGGACTGTCACACTATGAGCCCTAAGAGCAGCACACTTGCTCTCGGAATAGCGTCACTGATCACTGCTGCACTCGTCCTGTCGGGATGCAGCAGTTCGGAAAGCGGAGAGGCCGTCTCCAGCGAAACAACCACTTCCGAAAGTTCTGCATCCTCGCCGTCGGCCGCTGCCGCGACGCCGACCTTGCGGGACGGGACACCGTTCATCGGCGAGCGGACGACCATCGAGACCGGCAACGACCCCGAAGCGCCGAGCATCAGCGTCAGCCTCCCGCCGAGTTGGACCCAAGGCGAGAACATCCCCGCCGGGGTTACGGATGCGTTGTCCAGCAACAGCCGCGAACCCAGTGGCTTCATGCCGAACACCACCGTCACGGTCGAAAACCAAGGCACCGCAACAAAAGACGAGGTTCTTGCCGCCGCGCGTGAAACAATCGCCACTCTCGACGGGTGGACCGAGGTGAAGTACACCGAGATCGACGTCGACGGACAGCAGGGATTCCGCCTCTCCGGAACCTGGACCGCTCCAAACGTGGACGTTCCGCTGTACGCCGTCATGACAGTTGTCGCTTACCAAGCCGACGACAGTTCGCCGGTCTACTTGGTCAGCTTCGCAAACCAGTTCACCGATACGACAAACATGCAGACGTCCAACCAGGTGGAGGAAATCAACACTTCCATCGAATTCGGATGAGCACCTGATGGTTTGAATACCTGATCACCGAACAACAGCGGCGGGCCGAGGCTTCGACAGTCTCGGCCCGCCGTTTTCACAACTATCGACTAGCTCGACCCGAATAGGCCACTGAGGGAACCGAGGCCACCACTCAACGAGCCGAGTGATCCGGTTCCGCCACCGGTTCCGGGGTTCGTGCCGGGATTGGTTCCGGGATCAGTACCAGGATCAGTACCGGGGCCGGTCGGATCCGTTGACTGCACCACGATGGCGGGCCCCATTTCCGGGAAGCTGGCGCTGGTTCCGGCCCCACCCAAAAGCGTCGCGCCGACAGTCAACCCGCTGCCGTAGGTGCCCGGATCACACGTGACGACGTAGCTGGTCTTCATCGTTATCGGGTTCTTGCTGTTGTTGTACCAACCGTTACTGGTGAAGACCTTCGTGGTTGCGGTCGACTGGGAGGCATTCGGGGTTTCCACAGTTTCCTTCATGACGCCTCCCAAACCCGGGAGGCCACCCATCAGTTTCGAAATCTTTGCCGAGCCCGGCACGAACTCGAGACAGCCGGCATGAATCTCGGTCAGCCGATTGACATACCCTTCGAGCCCGCTCTTACTCGACACCGTCGTGTAGGTGATCGTGTCGCCGACCTTCGGGGACGCATTGTCCACAGTCCGAGTAAATGTGTAGGCACCAGAAGTTGCAGTCTCGGCAGTCGCGACTCCAACACCA
Source organism: Rhodococcus sp. NPDC055024 (assembly GCF_053608585.1). NCBI lineage: Bacteria > Bacillati > Actinomycetota > Actinomycetes > Mycobacteriales > Nocardiaceae > Rhodococcus > Rhodococcus sp. NPDC055024. The sequence continues at coordinate 218,606 of NZ_JBSGVT010000009.1, read as the reverse complement.
AGGGCACTTGCACCCACAGTAAGAGCGATCGCCGCCAAACCAGATCCAACGGTGGACAGACTGCGATTTCTTGATCCGTACATCGCCACGAATAATCTCCACTCTTTGAGGTTCCAGGACAACTGAATTCGTTGATTACTGAAACTTGTTGCAACCCGACTCCCGATGTACGATACAGTCGACCTGGACATTCGCCCAGCTTTTCGTGGAATTGGTCGACAATCAGTTAACAACAGGCAATCGACATCGAAAAAGTCCTCTCAATTCGGACTTTTCCGTAAATTCTGCCGAACTGATACATAGCCAAGCGTCCGATAGGTTTCAATGGTTATCGCGGCGCAACCTTTGAAGAGTCATCCCATCGCCGTCAGTGTGAACCCCCTCGAACGGAGATTTTCATGTCACGTTTTTCAATGCGTAAAACACTTACCGGAGTAGCAATCGCTGCGTTGGCCACCAGCGGACTTTTCATGAGCGCAGGCACCGCAAGCGCTGATGCAGCCCACCCGGCCTCTGCGACCGTCAACTCCTCCAACGTCCGGATCACCAAGAGCATTGTCGGCGACGGCGAAGTTGCACCCGGCGGCAAGGTCACCGTACGCACCGTGATCTCTACGACCGGCCACCCCGAGCGCTACGTCAATCAGTTCGTCGATCGCTACCCCGCCACGTTCAAATACATCCAGGACTCCGCGACGGTCAACGCATGGCATTTGGTCGGTGGCCAGAAGACCGAATCCGTCACGCCGTCTGTCGATACGACCAACCGCACCGTCAACATTCCGAGCACCGGTTGGCTGATTTCCCCCACCGGTAGCAAGACCGTGACGATCGAGGCACAGTACCTCGTCGCCGATGATGCACCGATCGGTTCGTACCAGGAACTCTCCAGCTCGATCGGTATCTCGCTGTTCAGCACCGATCAGAACATCAGCGGCGTCTACGCCAAGATCCGCGCCAAGAACCCCGGCGAGGCAGCCGCATCGGGCTCGGCAGATCTGGGCTTCGGCTCTTCTGACGGCGAGGGCGGAACCGGTTCGGCCGGCTCCTCCATCCTGGACAACCCGGCCGGCTTCATCTCCGACATCATCAGCGGTGTCCTGGCCAACGGCAGCTGATTCGCCCGCTCCACCTGTAAACACTCCGTCGGGGATTGTGTTCGAGGGTGGCATCGAGTCTTCGGACTCGATGCCACCCTCGATCTTTTGTGGCGATCACACTCCGTCGCGCCCGCATCAAAGAACCAAATAGGAAAGCATTACCTAAGTCATTCGCGGTATGATCCAGCGATGAGTTCCACAGGATTTCCGTACTGGGCTGTGCCGGCAGGCCGGTACGTTCCGCTCCCTTTCTCCATGACCACGTCCACCATCGGGCGCGATCAGAAGCGGGCGTGGCGTGAGATCCGCCATCCCGAACACGAACTCCTCTGGGGCGCTTCCGGAGAGATGAGCGCCTACATCGACGACGTTCGTTGGCAGATCCCACCGACGGTCGGCATGTGGATTCCGGCCGGAACTCCACGGCGCATCACACTCGGCGCATCCACCGAGGCTCGCTTCACGTACTTCCGGCCCGAGTCGTTCCCCCACCCGTGGACAAAACCCGCGATCATCGGCATCGACGACGTGGTCAAGACGATGCTCATCCACCTGCACCAGCGAAATATGCCGACCGAGGCTCGCTTACGCGCCGAATCAGTAGTCTTCGACACGCTCGCGCCCATCGAGGCGGCCGATGTCGCGGTGCCGATGCCCGCCGATCCCCGGGCCCTCGCCGTCGCACGCCGCTTGATCGCCGACCCCGCCGATCAACGCGGGCTCGCCGATTGGGCCTACGTGGTCGGCGGAAGCCCCCGCACCCTGAGCCGCGTGTTCGCTCAGGGCACGGGGATGTCCTTCACCGAGTGGAGAATTCAAGTTCGCGTCCGCGCTGCGATGTCCTATCTCGCTGCGGGCGTTCCTGTTTCGACGGTCAGCCGCCGTGTCGGATACGAAACCCCCAGCGCCTTCACCAGCGTGTTCCGCAAGGTCACCGGACGGACACCGAAGAACTATTACTCGGATGCGTGCGAATTGTCGGCCTAGCTGGTCAGAATCATCAGCTGGGCAGAAATATCAGTCGGTCAGAACCCGTTCATCTTCGAGACCAGTTCGGCGAAGGCATATTTCACGCTCAGCGACGTGGGTGAGGCCAGTGCCATGACTCGGGCCAGGCCGAGTTGCTGAATCAGCCTGCCCTCCTTGACCGCCGGCAGGTCGGCAAACAACTTGTCTCCCATCAATCCGGGGAGCCCCTGGGCACTCGCGTCGTTGAGCACGATAACGTCCGCGTCCAGTTCGTTGAACTGTTCGCGCGATGCGGTGACAGAACCCTGCGTGTCGCCGCACAGCCCTGCGCTTCCGGCCGACTGCTTCAGTCCGAGCTGGGTCATCAGGATGACTCGGCCGTCGTCGGCGCAGTAATTGGTGAGGCCGTCGATGTTTCCCGAGAGGAAGGTCAAGGTCTTCCCGTTCAGATTCGGGGAGCCCGCGGCGAGGTCGGCTATGGACTCGTCGGTTTCCTCGATCAGCTCAGCTGCCCGCTTCGGTTGACCGAGCACTGAACCGATGGTCGACAACTGCTCCTGCCACGTGGTCGCCCATGCGGTCTCCTTGAACGGAATCGTGGGTGCGATCTGAGTCAGACGTGCATAGTCGTCTTCGGTGATTCCGGAGACCACCGCGATGATCACGTCCGGCTCCAATGCCAGGATCTGCTCGAACGGCACACCGGACGTGCTGTCGAGCAACGTGGGTTCGGCATCGCCCAACAATTCTTCGTCCCACGGCAGGATTCCGCTCTCCAAGCCGGTCCCACTGAACGACTCCATGGCGACAGGTGTCTTACCCAGTGCGAGGACCGAATCCTGGCTGTTCCAACCGATGGTCACGATCCGCTGAGGTTCGGTCTCGATGGTGGTCGAGCCGTACGCGTGGTCGATGGTGGCCGGCAGCGCGCCGGTCTCGGCCAACTGCGTCGTATCCTCCGACGCTGTTGACTCGGTGCTGCTCTGGCAGCCTGCGAGCAGGGCAATCGCGGCCAACGCAGCCACTATTCGGGTAGTGCTTTTCATCTTCTGTCAGCTCTCTTCGCAAACGTACTTGTTTCGACCAGGCAGGTATATCGAGACCTGATCCCGGTAATGGGGTCTCGATGGTTCATCTGTCCGCTGCCGCGTAGCCCTTGGCATCTACGAGCACTTTCCGTACCTCCACCGGCTCTACCGTAGAACTGCACAACGAGTGTTCGGATCTGGGCGAGGAGTTTCACGAGTGTCAGCGCTGCCCGAAACTCGTACCGGTCCGATGGAGATGATCAGAACCGGATCGTTCTCCTCCGGGCGCGGCCCGCGACTGGTTGCAGCCGTCACCGGTCAGGCGTCGTACCAGGTCGCTCAAGCCCTCATTCCGGTGCTGATCGGCACCGTCGTCGATCGGGCAATCGGAAAGTCCGACAGCACAGCACTTCTCGTGTGGCTGGCGGTGCTGTGCGCTCTGTTCGTCGGACTCGCCCTGTCGTGGCGCATCGCAGTTCGCCTGAACACACAGGTCTTCGTCTACGGCGAACACGACCTACGACTGAACGCTGCCAGACGGGTACTCGACGCAAGGGGCATGCAAGCTCAGCGTTCGACGGGTGAAGTCCTCACTATCTCCACTTCGGACGCCTCGCACGTCTCGGGCTTCTCTTGGGTTGTCGCCGAGCAGGGCTCAGCTTTCGCAGGGCTTGCCGCGGCAGTGATTTCGCTTGCCTTCGTATCGTGGCCGCTGGCACTGATCGTCGTCCTCATCACGGCTGCGCAGCTCGTTTTCATCCACAAGATCAGCGGTCCACTGGACGAGCGTGTATATGCAGAGCAGAAGAAGGCAGCCGAGGCAGGCATGCTCGCAACTGATTTCACGCTCGGACTGCGAGTACTCAAAGGCTTCGGAGCCGAGCCCACTGCTCTCTCCCGATATGTCCATGCCAGCCGGGAGTCGATGAAAGCAGCGATCCGGACGGTCAGGGCAATGTCCAGTCTGACCGCACTCAACTCAGGGGTCTCCGCGTTGGTACTGGCGTCAGTCGCATTGGGTGCCGCGTGGATGGCGCATCAAGGCACGATCACCGTGGGCAACTTCGTCACCGTGGTCGGCCTGAGCAGAGTGATTGCCGGTCCGATGGAAACGCTGGGGTTCTTCGGTGCCGAACTCGCTGCCAAGCGGGGCTCCGCGCGCAGACTGTCCGAACTCCTGGCCGAACCGCACCTGATCGATTCGCTGCTCTCCACGGCCACGGTCAGCTCCGACAGAAGTGAAGACGCCCTGCTGATTTCGGCCGACAACGGAACCGTCGTCTCAGCTCGCCCCGGAGAAGTGGTGGGCGTGCGCGCTGACGATTCTGCTGACCGGCTGGCACGACAACTCGCCTACCAGACCCCGCTCGTCCCCGACTGCTACTTCGTATTCGGCACCGATGCAACCGAACTCGGTCCGGACGGAGTTCGCGATCAGGTGTTCGTCTCCGCTCATGAAGGAACCGTGTTCACCGGTACCGTCTTCGACAATCTGGCTGCACCGAGCGTCGACTCGTCGGCAATGACGTCATCTGCACTCGACGACGTGTTGACGCATCTGCCCGACGGCCATCTCTCCGAGGTAGGTGAGCAAGGAAAGAAGCTCTCCGGAGGTCAACGCCAACGCCTTCTCCTTGCCCGTGCTCTCCATCAACCCCAGCCGATCCTGGTCCTTCACGAACCCACCACTTCCGTGGATTCTGTCACCGAACATCGAATTGCACACTCACTGAGAAACTTTCCCGACAAGGCCATTGTGGTGATCACCTCGAGTCCGACCTTGCTCCATTCGTGCGACCGCGTCGTGACGATCGACGATGCGCGGGACGGAGACTCGCTGTGACCGAAACTCTTCCGGATGCATCTGCTGCTCCGGTTGTATCTGCCCTGCCGATCGCGTCGACCAAGCAGACCGTCCGCGCATTGATCGCACTGCTTCGGCCACGCAAGCGAGCACTCGCACTCACGACCGTCGTACTTCTCTCCGCTACGGCCTGCGGCCTGTCCACCCCTGCGCTGCTCGGACTCATGGTCGATGCGGTCACGGAGGGCAAGCCGTTTGTCTCACTTCTACGTATCACCGCGTTCATGCTCGGCGCAGCGGCCGCAGGAGTCGCGCTGACCTGGTGGAGCACACAGCTTCTCGCGAAAGTCGCGCAGAACGTGCTGGCCGATCTTCGTGAGGACGTGTTCGCCGCTACGCTCGCGCAGCCGTCGTCGCTGGTCGAGGATGCCGGAACCGGCGATCTGATTTCCCGGGTCTCGGGTGACGTCGAAGCGGTCAACACCGTCATCGCTCGGGTGCTCCCCGCAACGGTATCGGCCCTGTTCATGATTTCGCTGACGCTTGTCGGTGTGGGAGTGATCGATTGGCGCTTCACCCTGGCCATCGTTGCGGTCGCGCCGATCCACTATTTTGCTCTTCGTCATTTCCTCCGACGCTCCGGACCCGTCTACCGACGCTCCCGCGCTGCGCAGGCCAGTCGGGGACAGCAGCTCATCGAAACTCTCGGTGGCGCAGGCACTGTCACTGCCCTACGGAGAACTGACGAGCACATCGGCCGAATCGCCGCGACCTCCGAGCATGCCATCAGCTTCGACATGCAGGCAGTTCGACTGCGTACCAACTTCTTCGCGCAACTGAACGGCGCCGAACTACTCGGATTGGCCGCCGTCCTGAGCGTCGGCTACTGGCTCGTGACCACGGGATCGGTGTCCATCGGCGCTGCTACCGCTGCCGCGCTCTACTTCCACAGTCTGTTCAGCCCCATCGCGGTATTTCTCTCCAACATCGACGAATTGCAGGATGCTGGTGCCAGCTTGGCTCGCCTGATCGGTGTCACCGCGATGCCCGGGCGTCCTTCGACCATTCCTGCCCCGGCTCGGTCCGAACCCATCGGCGTCGAGGTGGACCGGGTTTCTTACTCGTACAACAACTCCACCCCGGTCATCGATTCGATCTCGATCGCCATCGCACCGGGGGAACGAATCGCCGTCGTCGGAAGCAGCGGCGCCGGAAAGACCACACTCGCCAAACTGATTGCCGGCATCATTCCCGTCGGAGACGGGCGAATCACCGTCGACGGCATACCGATCGACGACCTCAGTGATGCCGAACTTCGGCACAAAATCGTCCTGGTCAGCCAGGAAGTTCACGTGTTCGTCGGGACGATCGCCGATGATCTCCGGTTGTGCGCACCCGATTCGGACGATGCGAAGATCGCCGAAGTCGTCGAAACGATGAAAGCTCAATGGATTCACGAGCTTCCGGAAGGGATCGAGACCCGAGTCGGCGCCGGCGGGTACCAATTGACTGCGGCTCAGGCACAGCACATAGCCCTCGTCCGACTGGCTCTGCTCGATCCACCCGTCGTCATCCTCGACGAGGCCACTGCCGAAGCCGGAACCACCGCAGCAGGTCTGCTCGATCAGGCGGCCGAGCTCGCGGTCAGCGCCAGGACTGCTGTGGTGATAGCGCACCGCCTGAGCCAAGCAGTCCGCGCCGATCGGATACTCGTCATGAGCGGTGGCCGCGTAGTCGAGAGCGGGACACATGACGAACTGATCGGCGCGGACGGTTCCTACGCTGCACTGTGGGAAGCCTGGTCGGTCCGGAGCTAGAACCCCGCCAGGCTCACCGGCAAGCCGTTACAACTCAGCTGCTACGACGCCTGCGGGCGATGTCCGCCAGGACAACTCCGGCGGCAACCGACGCGTTGAGCGACTCGACCGGACCGGCCATCGGAATCGAGAGGATCGCGTCGCAGTTCTCGCGGACGAGACGTGAAAGACCCTTGCCCTCGGAACCGACCACGATCACCACAGGACCGCTGCCGTCGAAATCGTCGAGAGTGGTGTCGCCGCCGGCGTCGAGACCGACGACCTGAACACCCTTCGACGCCCAGTCCTTGAGCGTGCGAGTGAGGTTGGTGGCCCGCGCAATCGGCAGACGAGCGGCAGCGCCGGCGCTGGTACGCCAAGCAACAGCACTCACGCTCGCGCTACGGCGCTCCGGAATCACGACGCCGTGTCCACCGAAAGCTGCGACCGAGCGCACAACGGCACCCAGGTTGCGGGGATCGGTGATGTTGTCCAGCGCGACGAGCAGCGGCGGCTCGGCGTGCTTACGTGCCTCGGACAGAAGATCGTCCGGATGCGCGTAGCGGTACGGCGGAACCTGCAGAGCGATGCCTTGGTGAAGACCGTTGGCGCTGAGGCGATCGAGATCCGAGCGCGGCACCTCGAGGATGGAGATACCGGCGTCGGCAGCCCGCTGAACAGATTCCTTCAACCGGTCGTCGCTCTCGGTACCGACAGCCACCCACAGCGCCGTCGCCGGAACACCCGCGCGCAGGCACTCCACCACCGGGTTGCGACCGAGCACGGTTTCGGGACCGTCGAGAACCTTGCGGCCCGGACCCGGACGGCCACCGCGGCCCTGGTTCTGCTTCTCGTCGGCCCGGGCGGCGCGCGCTGCACGCTTCGCCGCGGGGTGCTTGGTGCGTGCCTCGGCGGGAGGCGTAGCACCGCGGCCGGCGAGACCACGCTTGTGCTGGCCACCGGAACCGGCAACCTGGCCCTTCTTGGTGCCGCCCTTACGGACTGCGCCGCGCCTGCTCGAGTTTCCAGCCATTGTTACTGCCCTGCCTTAAGGGACCATTCGGGTCCGTCGGGAGTATCGGTTACTTCGATACCCGCCTTGATGAGGCGATCACGGACCTCGTCCGCCACCGCCCAGTTCTTTTCCGTACGTGCCTGCTGCCGACGATCGAGATCAGCCCGCACCAACACGTCCAAAGCTTCCATTGCCGTCTCGGTGTCGCCACCGGACTGCGTCCAATGCTCGTCGAGTGGGTCGACGCCCAGGATCGCGAGCATGGCCCGCACCTGGCCGGCAGCCACCCGAGCCGCGTCGAGATCACCGGCAGCAAGCGCGGAATTACCCTCGCTCGCCTTGCCGTGGATCTCGGCCAACGCGATCGGCACCGACAAGTCGTTGTCGAGAGCCGCCGCGAAACCTTCGGTCCACGTGCCGAGTTCGACCCCACCTGCGCGCTTGTGTGTGCGCAGGACAAACGACTCGAGCCCTTGGTAGGACTTCGCACTTTCGTCCAATGCCTCGTCGGAGTACTCGAGGTTGGAACGGTAGTGCGCACTACCGAGGTAATACCGAAGTTCTTGCGGGCGAACCTTCTTGAGCACGTTCGGCACCGAGAGAACATTGCCCAACGACTTGGACATCTTCTCGCCACTCATCGTGACCCAGCCGTTGTGCAGCCAGTACTGAGCGAAATCGTCGCCGGCGCACTTGGCCTGAGCGATTTCGTTCTCGTGGTGAGGGAAGACGAGATCGCGTCCACCGCAATGTATGTCGAATGCCGCGCCGAGGTAGAACTCCGCCATGGCCGAGCACTCGAGGTGCCAGCCCGGACGGCCGGGTCCCCACGGTGTCGGCCACGAGGGCTCACCGGGCTTGACGGCCTTCCAGAGAGTGAAGTCGCGGGGATCGCGCTTTCCCTCGGCCGCACTCTCGCCCTGATGGACGTCGTCGAGTTTGTGGCCGGACAATGCGCCGTACTCGGGGTAGCTCTGTACGTCGAAGTAGACGTCACCGCCCGCCGCGTACGCGTGGCCGTTCTCGATCAGGCGTTCCATCATCTCGACCATCTGCGTCACGTGACCGGTGGCCCGCGGTTCGATGGACGGGGGAAGCACACCCAATTGGTCGTAAGCCCACGTGAACGAACGCTCGAACGTCGTCGCCCACTCCCACCAAGGTCGGCCGGCGTCGGCGGCCTTGTTGAGGATCTTGTCGTCGATGTCCGTCACGTTGCGCACGAAGGCAACGTCGTTGCCGTGCGCCAACAGCCAGCGTCGCAGCACGTCGAAAGCGACGCCGCTGCGAACGTGTCCGATGTGAGGGTCGCCCTGAACTGTCGCCCCACACAGGTACACCGATGCATGTCCGGGGGCCAACGGAACAAAATCCCGAAGGGCCCGCGTACCGGTGTCGTATAGGCGCAGGGTCACGACCAGCGATCTTACCTGTCGTGTTCGGTTGTCATGACCAACGCGGTGGCCATGGCGGCGATCCCCTCGCCGCGACCGGTCAAGCCGAGGCCGTCCGTGGTGGTCGCAGACACCGAAACAGGGGCGCCGAGGATGTCCGAGAGCACCCTCTGAGCCTCGTCGCGTCGCGGCCCGATCTTCGGGCGGTTACCGATGACCTGCACAGCTGCGTTGCCGACGGTGAACTGGTTCTCCTCGAGCAGTCGGCGAACCTCGGCCAACATTCGAGCGCCACTCACGCCGTCCCATTCGGGCCTGCCGGTGCCGAAAACCGAACCGAGGTCACCGAGGCCCGCCGCGGAGAGCAACGCGTCACAGAGCGCGTGGACGGCGACGTCGCCGTCCGAATGCCCTGAGCACCCGTCTGCTTCCTCGAACAGCAACCCCGCCATCCAGCAAGGTCGGCCCACCTCGATGGGGTGGACATCCGTGCCGAGACCGACGCGCATCTAATTTCCGTTCCGTGAGTCCGCACTCAACTCTGTCTCCGAGATCAGGAGCGCCCGGGCAAGGACGAGGTCGAGTGGAGTGGTGATCTTGAAGGCGAGAGCGTCGCCGGGAATCGTCTGCACCGAAACACCGAGACGCTCGACCAGCGCGGCATCGTCGGTCGCGGCGACATCACCGGCGTCGTACGCACTCCGCAGGACGTCGGTGGAGAAGCCCTGAGGAGTTTGAACAGCACGCAACTCCGAACGAAGAGGCGTACCGGTGACTGCGCCGAGTACGTCGACCGACTTGATCGTGTCGGTAACCGGAAGTACCGGAATGACCGCGGAGCTGCCGGCCTGGAGAGTTTCGACGACACGTGCGATCAGCGCCGGCGGCGTCAATGCCCGCGCGGCGTCGTGCACGAGTACAAAATCCGCGTCACCGGCAGCACTGAGGCCGGCTCGAACCGAATCGGTTCTTTCGGCGCCACCACCGACGACGTCGACGTCCGCTGCACGGCCGAGGTCTGCCACGACGGATTCGACCAGCTCAGGCGGCACAATGACAACAACGCGGTCGATCGCTCCGGATTTCCGGAGTCCATCGACCGCGCGTGCAAGCATGGTGCACCCACCGAGTTCGACGAATGCCTTGGGCAATTTCTCGCCCAAACGCACTCCCCGACCTGCAGCAGGTACCAGGGCTACTACTGCCACTGTCAGCTTTGTTGTATTACCGTCAGGACGCGGCCGCGAGGACCTCGTCGAGAATGGTCTCTGCCTTCTCGGTGTCAGTGCCCTCGGCGAGCGCGAGCTCTCCGACGAGAATCTGACGAGCCTTGGCGAGCATGCGCTTCTCACCAGCGGAAAGTCCACGGTCCTGCTCACGACGCCACAGGTCGCGAACAACTTCTGCAACCTTGTTCACGTCACCTGAGGCAAGCTTCTCGAGATTTGCCTTGTATCGACGAGACCAGTTGGTGGGCTCTTCGGTGTGCGGTGCTCGCAGAACCTGGAAAACCTTGTCGAGGCCTTCTTGGCCGACCACGTCACGAACTCCGACGTACTCTGCGTTGTCTGCAGGAACCCGAACTGTGAGATCGCCTTGAGCGACCTTCAGAACCAGGTACTCCTTCTGCTCACCCTTGATGGTGCGGGTTTCGATAGCTTCGATCAGCGCCGCACCGTGATGGGGGTATACGACGGTGTCTCCGACCTTGAAAATCATGTGTCCCGTGCCCCTTTCGATTCCACTAGTTTAACACGTGAAAGAACCGACCACTCATCAACTGTGCAGGTCAGGGGCATCCTTGCTCGAGCGTAGGGGTTGACAGGGCTTGTTGTACGTGCATTCAACTGGTCTGGAGCACCCCTGTGTAACCGACTGAAAGCCCACGCAGACAACCGTTGTGGCGACCCGACGGCCAGCCTGCGGGACCTTATCTACTACTCTGCCTAGTGGAGTGCGAACCTGACGCCGTGGAGGACAAATCGTGACTGCTATCCGTAAGCCGACTCGTCGAGTCGCTACCGCCATTGCACTGGCTGCAGGCGCAGCCATCGCGCTGTCCGCTTGCGGTTCCGGACAGGTGAGCCAGACCGCCGTCCAGCAGGCCGCCGTGAACGGCAACAGCGCCAACCTCGGTGAGATCGCACTGCGCAACGTGCACATCGCTTACCCCTCGTCCGAGGAATACAGCATCGAGCCGGGCGGCAACGCCGTGCTCGCCTTCACCATCGTGAACGACAGCGCCGAGACCACGGACAAGCTCGTCAGCATCACCACCGATTACGCAGCACGCGTCATCGCCGGTGAAGAGGTCGGCGGCTTGACGATCAAGCCGCAGACGTCACTGCAGGCCGGTCAGTTGCCCGCCGGCGAGGGCGCCGCAACCGAGGCCGAGACCCAGATCAAGAACAACGAAGAGAACGACGACGCTCCCGCTGCGCTCACTCTCGTCGTCCTGCAGGACATCAAGGCAGGCGTTCGCCCGGGCTTGACCGTCCCGATCACCTTCAAGTTCGAGAAGGCCGGTTCGGTCACCGTCGACGTGCCTGTCGATGCCGGCCCGCAGCTCGAGCGCAACGAGTCGGACAAGTCGCCTGACGTTGCAGAAGCTGGGCACTGAGCCCCGAATCACCAAGGCGCACACTGCGCCTCGCAGAACAATTTCAGCATCGCACTAGAGGCGGGGTCCATGTCGGACCCCGCCTCTAGTCTGTCCCGGTGGCCAAAGTGAAATCGAACTACCGATGCTCCGAATGCCAGTCGGTAGTGCCCAAATGGGTCGGTAGATGTCCGGACTGCGACTCGTGGGGCTCGATGACCGAGGTCGCCGTCGTGGCACCCGTCGCCAGTCGCGCCGGCGCTTCACTCGCGAAAGCGGGGTCAAGCGCCGTACTACCCACGACGCCGGCCACCCCGTTGACACAGATCGACAGCACCTCGACGCAGGCCAAGCCCACCGGAATCGGCGAGCTGGACCGCGTCCTCGGCGGTGGTGTCGTTCCGGGTTCCGTAGTTCTGCTCGCGGGAGAACCCGGTGTCGGGAAATCGACGCTACTTCTCGAGGTCGTCTACCGCTGGGCGATGCGCAGCGCGGATGATCGAGCGTTGTACGTCACGGGCGAGGAGTCTGCCGGTCAGGTTCGACTGCGGGCAGATCGCACCAACTCGGTCCACGAGCGGATGTACCTGGCAGCGGAATCCGATCTCGCGACCATCCTCGGCCACGTCGAGCAGGTCAAGCCAACTCTGGTCATCGTCGACTCTGTGCAGACCATGCTTGCCGCCGACGTCGACGGAGTCGTCGGCGGCGTGACTCAGGTCAAAGCCGTGACCAGCGCCCTGACCTCCTTGGCCAAGGCAAGTGGAATCCCGGTGCTTCTGATCGGCCACGTCACCAAGGACGGCGCGGTCGCCGGTCCACGCTCGCTCGAGCATCTCGTGGACGTGGTCCTGCACTTCGAAGGTGACAAGCACTCCACCCTGCGCATGGTCCGTGGCGTCAAGAACAGGTTCGGCGCGGCCGACGAAGTGGGATGCTTCGAACTGAGCGAGCAGGGCATCAACGAGATCAGCGATCCGTCCGGCCTTTTCCTTCACCACCGTGAAGAGGCCGTGGAAGGTACTGCCGTCACCGTGATGATGGACGGTAAGCGTCCTCTGCTCGGTGAAGTTCAAGCACTCGTCGCCACCACACCCCTGCCGACACCTCGCCGTGCCGTCAGCGGACTGGACACCGCCCGTGTGGCCATGGTTCTGGCCGTGTTGGAGCGCCGCGTCGGAGTGTCGATCTCGAAGGCCGACGTCTACGCCGCGACCGTGGGCGGAATGCGGATGACCGAGCCGGGCGCAGACCTGGCTCTCGCCATCGCCGTCGCCTCGGCGGTGAAGGCCAAACCCGTCCCCAAGGGGCTCGTCATCCTCGGCGAGGTCGGACTCGCCGGGGAAGTTCGGCGAGTTGCCGGCGTGAACCGGCGCCTGATCGAAGCTGCCCGCTTGGGATTCACCAGCGCGATCGTGCCGGTCGATTCCGGCCCGAACATTCCCGGCATGCGGGTCAACGAAGTAGCGAATCTGGCCGAGGCGTTGGCTTACGCCGGATTGATGGGCGGCAAACAAGCCCCGTCTCGCCCCAAGCTCACGCCGGTGAAGTGATCGGCCTGCGGACGACTACCGCTTCAGACCGACGAGGTGCCGAACGGGGAAGTCGGTTCGCCGTCCACGAACTCCTTGGTCTTGGCGAAGTGTTCCGAGGTGATGGTCAGGAACAGTCCTCGGGACGTCCCCACTACTGCGTCCGGATCTGCTGTCGGACCTTCGACGATGACCGCTTCCGCGCTGGTGTAGACCTTGCGACGCAAAACGCCGTCGATGCGAGCCCGAAACTCGAGCACCGATCCCAACGGGATCGGACGGGCGAAGTCGATCTCGAGGTGCCCGGTCACCACCGGCGAGCCGAGAGCCATGCATGCCATGCCCTGAGCCTCGTCGAAGGCCGTCGACAAAATGCCGCCGTGAATAACTCCCGGACCGCCCTGATACTTCTTGGCGACCTCCAGACGGCCGGTCACTTCCAGCCCGTCACCGGCCCTGAAACTCATCGCCATTCCCGCAGGCTGGTCGTCGCCGCAGCCGAAGCATTTCGACCAGTGCTGAGGCAGCTTCTCGCCGGCGGCCGGAAAGAATTCGGTCGGCTCCGGGAGGGTCAGGTCGTCAGGCAGGGTCCAGGTACTACTCATGGATAGGTAATCTAAACGGGGATCAGTCCGGCACAGGCATCGGACCCGACCGAAGTGACATCGACCTCAGCAGGGAGTTTCTCAATGATCAGTGCGATGGCGGACACACAGTCGTCGTCGGCATTGCGAGAGACCATCGCCAGGTTGGCGCCGGGTACCGCGTTGCGAGACGGACTCGAGCGCATTCTTCGCGGTCGTACCGGCGCGCTGATCGTCCTCGGATACGACGAAGAGATGGAAGCGCTGTGTGACGGCGGATTCAATCTCGACGTGGAGTTCGCCCCGACCCGATTGCGCGAGCTGTCGAAGATGGACGGCGCGGTTGTCCTCTCGACGGACGGCACACGCATCGTTCGCGCCAACGTCCAACTCGTTCCCGATCACAAGATTCCCACCGTCGAATCCGGCACCAGGCACCGTGCCGCCGAGCGCACGGCGATTCAAACCGGCTATCCCGTGGTGTCGGTCAGTCAGTCGATGTCGATCGTCAGTGTGTACGTCGGCGGTATCCGGCACGTCATCGACGGCTCGGCCACCATACTTTCGCGCGCCAACCAGGCCGTCGCGACGCTCGAACGATACAAAGCGCGCCTCGACGAAGTGACACGGCAATTGTCGGTCGTCGAAATCGAGGATTTTGTGACCCTGCGCGACGCGTTGACCGTCGTACAGCGACTCGAGATGGTTCGCCGTGTGTCGATCGAGATCGAGCAGGACGTCCTCGAGCTCGGCACCGACGGTCGCCAGCTGGCACTGCAGCTCGAAGAACTGGTCGGCGACAACGACATTGCACGTCAACTGATCGTTCGGGACTACCTTGCCGGCCCCGAACCCATCGGTACCGCGGCGATGGACAACGTCCTCGTCGCGCTCGATCGCGTCACCGACGCCGACCTACTCGATCTCACGACGCTTGCGCGTGTTCTCGGTTATCCGGGCACGATCGAAGCCCTCGACACCCCGATGACCCCTCGCGGATATCGCGTACTGATGCGTGTACCTCGATTGCAGTTCCATCAGATCCACCGGTTGGTCGGATCCTTCGGCACTCTCCAGTCGCTGCTGGCCGCTACGGCTGCCGATCTGCAGTCGGTCGAGGGCATCGGCGGGCTGTGGGCCCGTCACATCCGTGAGGGACTGTCCCGGCTAGCGGAGACGTCGATCACCGGATCGTTCAACTAGCCAACCGTTCGCCGCTTGCTCGCTCTCACGCGATGTTGAACGGCTCCGGGGAGCTTCGCAATGCGCCGAGCTGACCGACAACCGTGTACGCGCCTGCGCCCACCGGATTGCGCTCGGGGTTCTGCGCGGTCGCGCACTCGGGGTTCGACGTCGTGGCCGACCAGGCGACCTTGAACGCGGCTTGCTCGCCCGGGGCGAGATTTCGCACGTCGGCAGCGGGCTGCGGGTAGCAGTCGACGTTGGACCACAGACGGGTCTTTCCGTCGATGCTGTAGACGAGCACCTGCTGAAGGCCGCCCGCCAGATCTCGATCACAGGGTGCCGACCCGATATTGGTGATGACGATCGTGAACGACGGCTCTTCGCCGGGAGCGAAGGTCGCCTTGTCTGCGGTTGCCTTGACTGCCAGCGACGAGTCGGCGCACTGACCAGCCGGAACCGGGGCGCCGGTGGTCGACGAAGACGACGCCGATGTCGACGATCCCGAAGCTTGCGTGCCCGAACCGCCCGATCCACCGGCGGCGCCCCCACCCGAACCACCGTCACCGGCCGGCGCGTTGGATCCGGAAGGGTTGGGAGTGAACGAGACGTCTGTTGTCAGCGAGGAACTCGCAGCGGCCGAATCGGCCTCCGGGGTATCACTTCCACCGCCGAAGAGAGCGGACGCCGCCCAGATGATCAACGCCAGCGCAATAACGGCAGCACCAATGGCCAGCGCCCGGCGACGCCAGTAGATCTCGGGGGGCAGTGGTCCATTAGGTTCCAACACGGACTCAACGGTAGTTGGCGCAGGGTCCACTAACCGTCAGCTGAGGCGGCGTGTCGGTACCCATTGTCTGCTGCCAGGTACCACTGCCCCGGAAGTTCTAACCTTCGACGGTCTCGACGCTCTCGCCGATGTCGCCGACTGCGCCCTGAACTCGCATGTGACCGTCGGACAACGTGTACGTGACGCCGACGATCGCGCACGCACCCTTGTCCACCTTGTCGGCGATGATCCGGGACCTCTGCATGATCAGCGAGCCGGTCTCCACGACGTGACGGCCTTCGAGTTCGTCGACGGTGGACAAGCCTTCGTTGCGGCCCATCAGGATGGACGGGGCAACACGCTCGACCACACTGCGGATGAATCCATCGGGAACTGCGCCCTTGTCCAGGGCGTCGAGCGTTGCCTTCACAGCACCGCAACCGTCGTGCCCGAGGACGACGATGAGCGGCACGTTGAGCACGTGAACGGCGTACTCGATCGAACCGAGAACCGAATCGTCGAGTACATGACCGGCCGTACGCACGACGAACATGTCGCCGAGGCCCTGGTCGAAGATGATCTCTGCGGCTACGCGCGAATCACCGCAACCGAACAGAACCGCTGTGGGGTGCTGCCCGTCGACGAGTTTCGCGCGGTCGGCGATTCCCTGGCTGGGATGGATGGATGCGTCGTTGACAAATCGCTCGTTGCCTTCGCGAAGAGACTTCCAAGCGGAAATGGGGCTTGATCGTGGCATTCACTCATTGTGCACCCGCCGCATTTCGGGCTCTCACCGGGAATGTTGCGTAGACGCAAACGAAAGATCCGCGTCGGCTTTCACACCTTGTGATGAAGCAACCGACTTGGAACTTACTTCAGAGTCAGTTTCCTGATACCGTCTCCCAACGTGACCTGGAGCACTTCGAGCATCCGAGTGTGATCGAAGAAACCCGACCAGCACGATTCGGCCGGAAAGGGGGATGGCGTGAGCACCGAAGTTGAAACAACCGGAGACAACCCCGAAGTTGGAACAATCGGGGACGCAACACCTGCCTCCCCTGCCAAGACGAATATGTTCTCGAACCTGCTGTCCGAGATCGGACTGCTGTTCACCTTCACCGTGCGTGTGTGCGTTGCCGCGGTCACGACCCTGCGACGCCGGCGCCTCGCCTGGCGTGAAGCGCTCGACCAGATGTGGTTTCTCGCCCACGTCACCTCGGTCGCGTCTGCTCTGGTGATGATTCCCCTCGGTGTGGGAGTAGCACTGCAGATCGGTGCGCTGGCAGATCAAATCGGCGCGGGTGCGTACAGCGGTGCCGTCGTCGCGTTCCTCATCATTGGACAGGCCGGACCTCTGGTGTGCGCCCTGATCATCGCAGGCGTCGGCGGTTCCGCGATCTGCGCAGACTTGGGAGCGCGAACGATCCGTGAAGAAATCGACGCACTCGAAGTGCTGGGCCTACCCGTGCTCGAACGCCTGGTCGTGCCCCGGATGATCGCGATCGCGATCGTCTGCCTCCTACTGAATTCGATAGTTCTCGTAATCGGTTTGGGCGCAAGCCTCTTCGTTCACGTCCTGATACTCGACGGCAACGCACAGAGCTTCCTACGTAATCTCGTTCAATTCAGTCAACCCAGCGACTTCGTCGTCTCCGGCATCAAAGCCGTTGCCTTTGCTCTCATCTCGGGAATCGTGGCCTGCTACAAGGGCTTGACCGTCAAGCGTGGAGCCCAAGGCGTCGGCGATGCCGTCAACGAGACCGTGGTGCTCTCGTTTGTCCTCGTGTTCGTCGCGAACCTCGCGATCACCCAGTTCTACCCGCTGTTCGTCTCGGTGAAAGGTGCCTACTGATGCACCTTCCCATCGCAATTCGTGCCAAGCGGGTCACTTCGCGAACCGTCGACGGGTTGAGTCGACTCGGCGATCAGTTCACCTTCCACGCGCGCGTGATCACCTCGATTCCGGCAACCCTGCAGCGTTACTGGCGTGAAGTGGCCCGTCTGGTCGCGCAGGTGGCATTCGGTTCGGGCACCCTGCTCGCCGGCGGCGGCAGCGTCGTCGTCATCTTCGCGATCTCGTTCTTCGCCGGTTCCCAGATCGGACTCGAGGGCTACCGCGGGCTCAACCTCGTCGGCCTCGCTCCACTGTCGGGGGTGATGTCCGCCATCGCGAACACTCGCGAGGTCGCACCGCTCGTTGCCGCAATCACCTTGGCAGCCAAAGTCGGAACCGGATTCACCGCGCAACTCGGCGCCATGAGGATCTCCGAGGAAATCGACGCACTCGAGGTCATGGCGATTCCCTCACTGCGGTATCTGGTCACCACCCGAATGATCGCGGCACTGATCGCGGTGGTCCCGCTGTACCTCGTCGGCCTGTTTGCCTCGTACATGGCAACGGCGCTTGCCGTGATCCGGGTCAAGGGACAGTCCGAGGGAACGTACGGGTACTACTTCAGTCTTTTCCTCTCCCCCAACGACATCTGGCTGTCACTGATAAAAGTCATGGTGTTCGCGGTCGTGGTGACCCTCGTGCACTGCTACTACGGTTACACCGCCACAGGTGGCCCCGAAGGCGTCGGACGAGCCGCCGGGCGAGCCTTGCGCACCAGCATCGTCTTCCTTGCTTTCACCGACGTCGCGATGACCATTGCGCTGTGGGGACTCAAACCTCAAGTACCCGGGTTGACCGGATGATCGTCACGAACACCAGTCGAATCACGCTGGCATTGCGGGGTTTACTTGCCGTTGTCTTGCTGATCATCGCCTACGTCTTCCTGTTCAGCAGGGGAACGGACACCTTCGGTTCCACACCTCAGGTCAGCGCTGTCGTCCCCGCCGCCGCCGGTGCGCTGCGCGTCGGATCGTCTGTTCAGTACCGCGGCGTCGTAGTCGGAACGGTAGCCGACATCGAGCCGGGCACCACCGCGTCCACCGTCTCACTCGCAATCGACGAGGGTGCGTTCGAGGACATACCGTCGACGAGTCAGGTGCGGCTGATGCCCCGCAACATCTTCGGCGACTTTTTCGTAGACCTGATTCAACCAGCCGGACTCTCCCGTGGACCTGCTCTCGCGCCGGGTACGGAGTTGGTATCGGATCAGTCCGAGGTCGCGGTCCAGCTCTACCAATCGATCTCGCGGATCTACTCGCTCGTTTCTTCCCTCGACCCCGCCGACATCAACGTCGCGCTCACGGCAGTCTCGGACGCGATGAGCGGCAAGGGAACCCAGATCGGTGAATCTCTCGATTCAGTTCACCACGCGTTGGTCGGTGCGCAGCCCGTCATCGACGGGCTCGGTGACGACCTCGACGACATAGCCACCCTCGCCGACAGTCTCTCGTCGAGTGCGCCGGACATGCTCGCCGCATTCGAGAACTCCATCACCACATCCAAAACCGTCGTCGAAAAATCCGACGGATTGGCGGCGCTTCTGCGAGCCGGCACCAGCACGGGTTCTGCTGCCGCGACTGTGATCGGTGACAATCGTGACCGCATGATCACCGTGATCGACGACGCCGATTCCCTCACCGGCGCAATCACTTCACGACCCGACCACATCACAACCTTCTACACCGGCCTGCGCAATCTCACGATCAAGCTTCCGCCCGCGTTGGCCCACGGGCCATGGCTGAGCACCGACCTGCGACTGTCCGTCACAGATCTGTATCCGTACGGCAAAACCGACTGCCCACAATACGACGCGGCCCGCGGCCCCAACTGCCCTGCCGCCGCCGCGTTGGGTGGAACCGTCGGACCGGTCGGCAGTCCCGTCGAACAGTCGCTGATCGCAGCTCTCACCCAGGGAGGTACAGCGTTGGACACTCTGGTGGCCGGACCGGTACTTCGTGGCACGACGGTGGTGGGCGAATGAGCGTGAAGAAGTCTCTGATCAGATTCGGAGTGTTTGCCGCACTGTCGATTCTCGCCACCGTGATCGTGGTGAGCACCCTGATCAACCCCGTCTCCGGGCCGAGTTCGCAGTACCAGGCCGTCTTCGTCAATGCCTCCGGTCTGGTCACGGGCAGTGACGTACAGATCGCCGGGGTCCGAGTCGGGCGCGTCGAGAGCGTCGAGTTGGTGAACAATCAAGCCGTGGTCGGTTTCGAACTCGAATCCACACAACGCATTCCGACCGACGGTCGAGCAGTGGTGAGGTATGCGGATCTGTTGGGGGCACGAACGATTTCGATCGAATCAGACCCACACGAACGAGCAACCGGCAACTACCTCTCCCCCGGGGCCACCATTCCGGTGGAACGGACTCAGCCGGCGATCGACCTCACCGACATCCTCGGCGGCTTCCGTCCACTGTTCGACGCACTCGACCCCGCAGAAGTCAACGAGCTTGCCGGACACGTCGTGCAGGTATTCCAAGGACAAGGTTCCACCATCGAAAGCCTGCTCGAGCGCACCGTTGCCGTCACCGAGAACTTGACGTCCCGCGACGCGATCCTGGACCAGCTACTGACCAACCTCGACCGGGTACTGACCGTCACCACGACGAATCGACCCAACTTCGTCGAGATGATCAACACCCTCGACACACTGGTCGGTGGTTTGGCACAGGACCGCCAACAGATCTCGGCCGCAGTGGATTCCGCAGGTGCCCTGACCTCTTCCCTTCAGGACTTGGTCACGCGGGTCGAGCCTGACTTGGCGGGCACACTGACCTCCATCGATCAGTCGGCCCGCGCCGTCGTCGACAATCGCGACTCGCTCGCGACAGGTATCACCGCCTTCGATCAACTGTTCACCCAGTTGGGAATCGCAATGAGCTACGGCAGTTGGGCGAACATCTACATCTGCAACTTTCGACTCAGTGCACTAGGTCAATCGGTGGCGCTGGGTGGTCCCGAGCGCTCGGCGGTGTGCCGATGAACTGGCTCACCGTCAAGAACCCGGTCCGCAACGGAATCATCTGCATTCTCGTCGGAGTCGGAGTCGTTCTGGCCGCACTTGTTGTCCCTCAACTGATTTTGAAGGTCAAGACCAACGAGTACCACGCCGTATTTGCCAACGCCACCGGGTTGACGCGAGACGATCCGGTCAACGTCGCAGGAGTTCCGAGCGGGGTAGTCACGTCGTTGGCGGTCAGCGGCAACTCCGTTGACGTCACCTTCCGACTCGACGACGGCGTCACTCTCGGCGAAGACTCGCGTGCGGACATCAAGATCTCGACTCTGCTTGGCCGACGCTCGCTCGACATCACCCCGAACGGATCGCGCTCGTTGCCCGCAGGTTCGACCATCCCCATCACGAACACCAGTGTTCCGTTCACTCTCGACGACCTCGGACGCAGCGCACAATCCACGTCGGAAAACCTTGACCTGCAACAACTGCGAAACATGCTGACCGTGGTCTCCGACAACTCACCGAACGATCCCGAACTCATCCGCCGCTCACTCGAGGGCATCGACGCACTCTCCGGGGTCGTCAACGACAACGACAATGCACTGCGCTCCCTTCTCACCGGGGCGCAGCAGACCACGACCACCCTGATCGAGCAGAAGGACACTCTGCAAACCCTTCTGGGAAATGCAGATCTGGTGATGGCCACGATCGCCGACCGGCGGGACGTGTTGAACGCCCTTGTACAAGACCTGAATCAGTTGAGTACCACCATTGCCCAGTTCCTCGGTGACAACCAGGCTCTGGTCGACTCGGTCATGGGAGACATCCACGAGGTGACGGGAGTTCTGTCCGAGAACGAACAATCGCTGACCACACTGCTCGACAACTTCGCGCCCAGCGTCCGCTACGTCACCAACGCGACCGGCAACGGCAACTGGCTCGATCTCAACTCACCCTCCACGCTCATCCCGGACAACTGGTTGTGCGTCGTAGGGCTTGTTCAGGGGTGCCGATGACCACGACCGTCAAGAAACTTGCTGCTCTGGCCGCAATAGTGATCTGCGCGATCGGCGCGATCTTGTTCGTCACGCGTGACGAGCACCGACTCACTCTCACTGCCGAATTCACTTCCACCGATGCCATCTTCACCGGCAACACGGTGACAATTCTGGGAGTTCCCAGCGGGAGTGTCGAGAGCGTCACACCGGACGGGCCCCGGGTACGAGTGACACTGAGCCTGCCACCGGGAACACGCGTGCCAGCCGACGCGCAGGCCTGGGTCCTCTCTCCTTCGGTCATCAGTGACCGCACGATCGAGCTCGGCCCCGGCTACGAAGACGGTGAGTTCCTCACCAACGGCGCGGTGATCCCTCTCGAACGCACTCACTCTCCTCTGACGTGGGACCAGCTCACTGCTTCGGTGAACGAACTGACGGTCGCGCTCGGCCCTGGCGCCGACGGCGGTGGGATCGGTGACCTCATCGGAGAAGGCGCCCACGCGGTGGACGGCAACGGGCAAGCATTTCACGATGCCGTGCAGTCCATCTCACAGGCAAGTTCGGTACTGGCGGGTGCAAGTCCTGACATCTCCGAGCTGGTGAAGAACCTGAACACCCTCGTGCAGTTGATCGCGGACAACCAGACCCAGGTCGATTCGCTGTCGAACTCGGTGACAGTGACCGCCCGCACGTTCAGCGAACAACGCGAAGACATCAGCGGGGCGCTCGATTCCCTGACCACATTGCTCGGACAGGTCTCGGCGCTACTCGCCGAACACGGCGAGAGGGTCACCGCCGACCTGGGTGCGCTCGCACAGTTGACCGGAGCAGTGGCGACCAAGCAGGACCAACTGCGCGAGATCATCGAAACGGCACCAACGGGATTCGAGAACGTCGCCAACCTCGTCACCGAAGATGGCAGAGCACGCGGCCGCTTGGACATCGCCACCGACCTCTCACAGTTCGACACGACACGAGCACTGTGCGAGAAGATGCCGATTCCACTGTGCACCGGGCCGGGAATCGTCAATCCCATCGAATTCCCTTCCGCAGGCAGTTCCGAGCTGGCACGCATCCTGGGTGGAGGCAACTGATGGCGTCGAACAGGTCCGTGGCGAGCATTGTTGTGGCACTTGCCATCGCAGCGCCCTTGACCGGCTGCAGTCTCAACTTCCAGCATCTCCCCCTCGGTCGCGGACTGCCAGGACAGTCGTACCCGTTGAACATGGAGTTCGACGACGCGTCGCTACTTCCCGTCGGCGGCGAGGTACGGATCGGGCAGGCTGTCGTCGGCAAAGTCACCTCGATGAGCGCGGAAACCTTTGCCGCCGTCGTCCATACCGACATCGAGTCCGACATCGAACTACCCATCGGCACCCGCGCCCGAATCGAGCTGTCAACCCCGATCGGCGATGCATTCGTCAACCTCGAAGTTCCGGCCGATGCGACCGGCCCCGTCCTCGAACCAGGTTCCACCATCAAGCGATCGGAGACCGTGCGCGGGCCCGATGTCGCACAACTACTCGGCGCCGTCGGAACTCTGTTGAACGGCAGCGGGTTGGCGCAGGTCAAGAACATCGTCAGCGAGGCTGATCAGATTCTCGACGGCAGGGACGAGACGATCCGCGATCTGCTTGCGCGCCTTGACGCTTTTCTCGGAACACTCGAAAACCGAAAAGAATCGATCAACTCGGCCCTGGACTCACTGAATCGGCTCAGCGCCTTGATCGGTGACGAGAGCGCCACCATCGACGAAGGGTTGCGCGCACTCACCCCTGTCTTGGGTGTTGTCTCCGACCAACGACAACCACTGCTGGACCTTCTCGATGAGACCGACAGGCTCAGTACCGCAACCAATTCCGTCCTCGATCAATCGGACGACCAGATTTCCGACATCACCGATCGACTCTCACCCATCCTCGACCAGTTCTCGGCAATGGGCCCGACACTGGGTGAGACGATGACCAACCTGGACAACGCGAGAGTGCTCCTCGAACGCGCCAGCCCCGGTGACTACGTGAACATCGACCTCGACGTCGATCTCGAGGGAACAGTGACCGGAGTGCTCAACGAGATCATTCCCGGTGCCGCACCGCCACTGCCGCCTCTGCCGGCCTCCGACCGGGAGCTGCCGATCACGACACCCCTGCAAGGAGGCGCGCGATGAAGAACCGAACCGTCTATTTCGAGATCGTGGCCTTCCTCCTCATCGCGGTGATCAGCACGACGTACGTACTCCGGCAAGTAGGTGCCGGAGATCCGTTCACCGGAACCTACTCGGTCACCGTCGAATTGGAGAACGCGGCCGGAATCGCACCAGGTTCGGAGGTGGCATACCGCGGAGTCACCGTCGGCGACGTCGAGTCGGTGCAGGTGGACTCCGCCCGGGACCTCGTCGTAATGACGTTGAGCATCGCCGCCGACCAACAGATCCCCAACGATTCGCATGCGGCCATCAGCCAGGACACCGCAGTTCCGGTACTGAAAGTTCAGTTGTCCTCGCAGACCGACGGCGGTCCCTACCTCGCCGAAGGTTCGGTGGTTCCGGCAGAGCGCACGTCGATCCCGGTCGCGTTGGGAACCGTCATCGCGAATTTCAACGCTGCTGCCGACACCGTCGATCCGGCAGACCTGCGGACCCTCTCGCACGAACTCGGTGAGGGATTGAACGGATCGGGTCCGGATCTACAGGCTCTCGTCGACAACTTCGACGTACTCGCGCGCACTGTCCGAGCCGATCAACCGCAAGTCAACACACTCGTACAGAATTCGCGCTCACTCTTTGCCGCGAACGAAGACAACGTCAATGCTCTTCCCGAAGTTGCACTCACACTTCGCCAATTGACAGATCAGGTACGAAACTCCGATCCGCAACTGCGCACACTCCTCGATCGAAGCCCGAGCGTTCTCGACAATCAGATACTCCCTCTCATCGAGCAGAGCCGTGAACCGTTCAGTCTGCTGTTGGCCAATTCTCTCGTCTCCACCCAGATCGTCACCGCACGGATGCCCGCCGTCGACGCCTTGTTGGTGGTGGTCCCGAAAGGTTTCGAGAAGTTCGGAAGCATCGTCAAAGACGGACGCGCACAACTTGATCTGATCACAGCACTCGGTCCGGTCTGCCTCTACGACACACCCCGGCGATCGGTACAGGACACCTCACCGACCACAATCGACAAGAACCAACACTGCACGGACCAGTCGGGCCGCATCCAGAACCGAGGTTCGCAGAACATCCCCACCGCAACCGGGGCAAACACTGGAACGATCGACGGGGTCGCGCAATACGATCCTGCCGTCGGCACGGTCGCTACCGGCGACGGAACATCGATTCGCCTGGGCCTCAACGGTGGTCAGAACACCGTTCTCGGTGACAACTCGTTTGCCGCACTACTAGTTCAAGGAACGCAATGACCGAGACAGCTGAACCCCAGACACCCGAGCCCCCGACACCCGCAATCGTCGAGAAGCCCAAGCGGCTTCGCAAGCAGACCGTAGTGATCATTGCCGGCGTCCTGGTCGTCGTCGCTGCGCTCGGATGGGGTGCATTCGCGACCTGGCAGAAATCCGTCGACGACGACGCCCGCACCAGCGCACTCGAGAGCGGACGGCAATTCGCCACCGACCTCGCGACATACAACTTCGAGAACCTCGATCAGAATCTCTCCGTGGTGCGCGACAACTCCGTCGGTGAGTTCGCCGGCCAGTACGCCCAAGTGGCAGCCAACCTGCAGAACATGATCGTGCAGTATCAAGCGACCTCGTCCGCGCAGATCATCTCAGCCGGGCTGGCGAGCAGTGACCGCGACAACGCCGAAGTTCTCGTTTTCCTCGATCAAACGATCACCAACACCAACTCCCCCGATCCGAGGATCGACCGCAACCGCATGCAACTCTCACTGGTCCGTGAAGACGGCGAGTGGAAACTGAGCAACGTGCAATTGTTGTGACCGGGAGGTCTGCCATCAGCAAGCGGCCGTATCGGAACGCAGCCGTATCGGAACGCAGCCGTGTCGGCGCCTGCCGATAAAGTGGCCTCCACAAGTCGACGTGTCCTTCGTCGGCCGGGAGCGCAGGTTCGAGGAGTGTGTCGGTAGCGGTGGCAGTGGAATCCTCGGTGCTGCTGAAGTGGTACTCCGATACGGCCCGTGACCTGCCGTGGCGACGTGAGGGCGTCAGTGCCTGGCAGATCCTGATGAGCGAGATCATGCTCCAGCAGACGCCGGTGGTGCGTGTTGCGCCCATCTGGGAAGAGTGGGTGGAGCGCTGGCCGGTTCCGTCGGCGATGGCAGCGTCCAGTCAGGCAGAAGTGCTTCGCGCGTGGGGCAAACTCGGTTACCCGCGACGTGCGCTGCGCCTCCACGAATGCGCCGGCGTCCTGGCCACCGAGCACGGTGACGTGGTGCCGCAAGACGTCGACATCCTGCTCTCACTGCCGGGAATCGGTTCGTACACCGCCCGCGCCGTAGCGTGCTTCGCGTACGGACAGCGAGTACCGGTGGTGGACACCAACGTACGACGCGTAGTTGCGCGGGCCGTCCATGGCAATGCGGAACCTGGCAATCCATCCAACACGCGCGACCTCGCCGACGTCGCGGCACTACTGCCGAGGACGCGAGAGCGCGCCGCCACCTACAGCGCAGCTCTGATGGAACTCGGCGCACTGATCTGCACGGCGCGGACACCGAACTGCGAAAACTGTCCGTTGCCGAATTGCGCCTGGGTCGCGTCGGGCAAGCCGGCACACACCGGACCGCCCAAGAAAGTGCAGAAGTTCGCCGGCACCGATCGCCAGGTACGTGGAAAATTGATGGCCGTTCTGCGTGAAAGTCACCGTCCGGTCGAACGTGCGCAACTGGACATCGTCTGGCCGACCGATCCTGGTCAACGTGACCGCGCGTTGCATTCCCTGCTGGTCGACGGACTGGTCGAGCAGACCGACGACGGCCTGTTTGCGCTGGCGGGAGAGGGTACGGCTTAACCGACTCGCATCGGGTCGCATGCTGCTGCGGGTTCGGCGGTCTGGGATGGTGCGACTTCAGGATCCGAACGTCGAAGTGCAGCGGGAACGACGGGTACAACCGGGTCGCAGGGCGGAAGGGTCAGAATCGGCAGTGCAGCGCCGGGCGGTGGCCCGCTGGTCGAGGTCGCAGGCTCGGCGCCGACGTTCGGGCCGTCAGTGGACACCGCGTGCGACCCGTCTGGAGAGAGGGCGATCAGCAATCCCGTCAGCATGAGCAGAAGCGGCAACACTATTGCCGCTGCCCACCGGATCCTGTTGACGGGCTGAACAGCCACGCCAGGCCGAACTTCATTTCCCCTCGCGGCCGCTACCAGCGCAGCGCCGATCGCCAGTTGTGCGCGCTCGCTCAGAAACAGGAAGCCGAGCCCGGCCAGTTCGGCGGCTTCGGCGCAGGGCTGCCTGGCCTCTTCCTTCACCAGCATCGCGACGAGCATCTTCGGAGCTGGGTCTTGTTCGGCGACGAGCAGATCCAAAGTCGCAGCAAATGTCGAGCTGTCTGCAAGCAACTCGGCGGTGGCGTAGCGGTGAGCCGAGTCCACGACGCCGGCACTCGGATCAATGGCCGCGATCACAATCTCGCTGCCGTCCGGCCAGAATGCGAGGATCGGCGAAACACCGTTCAGCGCGTCCACAGTCCGCAGGTAGGCAAGGCGGGCGTCCAGACCGTTGACCAACTCGACGTTCTCGAAAGCACTGGAAGACAACACATCCGGGACAAGTTCGCGCACGTCCGCACGCTCGCACATCACTCCGACGACGGTGGGGCACAGATTCGAGCGCAAAGCTCGGCTGGTGGCGACCTCCGCAGCGGAGGCGAGCGCGTGTGCCGACGTCTGCGCAGAGGGAAGAGTCCCGTCTACACCCCACGGGTGACGGAACTCGTCGATCGAACCAAGTAGCGGCGTGTCGGCATCTACGAGAGCTGTTGAAATGGAACTGTTTTCGAATACAACGCCCAGGCTTTCACGCACTGGATCCTCCATTGACTGTTGCGGGGGTCGAGATCTCTGCGGAGCCGTATCAGAACGTCAGGCCACTGAGCGCCATTGCGCCTGGTTCCAGCACGAGGTCCACCGGCGCTCGGCCGTCGACCGTGACGCGATACCCACCCGGGAGAAGTCCGACAAACGAGAAGCGACCTTCGAACGGCTTGACCGTCCGTGTTATCGCATGCCCGCATTGATCGACACCGTCGATCCTCACTGCTTCCGATATTCCGGACGTCACCAGACCCGAGATCTGCCCGTTCGCCGCAACCGGATTTCCCTGGACCGTCTGACCGTCGACAGAATTCCCTTGCGGATCACACACTCCCGGGGTAGTCGACACTCGCACGGTGACGTCGCCCGACCGCACGCGCACCGCACCCCGATCCGCAGTGACCACTGCCGCTATCGGTAAACCGTCAGCGTCGTCCCGATTACCTGCAGTCATCGTCGCGGTTCGAGTGACGTATCGACCTGCTTCCAGATCCCCTACCCGGCAGAGTAACCCGACCTCGTCGATGCCCGAGTCGTCTCCGCAGTAGTCCGGCACGGACGGCAGAGTAAAACCTCGAGGCACCGGAAGTTGCACCACCACGTCCGAGAGCGACTGGTCTCGAACACCGATGTCGACGACGTACGTCACCGGATCACCCTCTCGGACAATGCCGTTGGACGGTCCCGAATCGAGCCCTGGACCGTCAGCGGGATCGAAGGGCGGTGCACCCTCGATCGCCGTCAGCTCGACGGTGAAGGGAGGCACGAACTCTCCTTCGGCTGCCAATCGAACATCCGACTGCATCGGCAGCACGCCGAGCGCAGCAGCGCCGACCACCAGAGCTCCGGTCACGACAACTACGCCGATGCCTCGTACTCCTCGGCGCCACGCCCTCGGCCGGAGTCCGACCGTAACGGCCTTCGACCACACCTCTGACAGACGAGTTCTCACGACGCTCCTTCGATGTCTGACTCTCGGGCCCCTGGCGGGCATCCTCGGCCGCATTTGGCGAATCCCGAGCTACGTTCAATAGAAGTCGCTCGAGGGACTCGAAAGCCAATGGTGAAGGCATGATTGTGTGGGTGAACTTCTCTCACCCAGGGTGAAGTCCCGGGTGAATTGCCCGGGATGGCACACTCTGGATTCGCACCAGCTACGCTCCACCCTGTAGATAGATGGATCGAGACAATCCGCCCAAACGCTTCAATTACAACGGGGCGCGAAGGCAGAAAGGGTCCGCGTTGATGTTCGGGATGGACGGCCATGACTGGGCAGCTATTCCCGAAAGACGCACGATCGCCGTGTCGATTCCCAGGCAGGCTCTGTTCGCGAAACTCGACCGCCGCGCCGCTCTGACCATCGTCCGCGCACCGAACGGCTACGGAAAATCGTCGTTGATCGCGTCGTGGCTACGCGCCAATCTGGCGTCCGAACGTATTCTGGTGTGGGTCTCGGCGCCACCTCCTTCATCGACACTCGCAACTTTCTGGGCACTGGTCCTGGAGCGAATTCACGCCGCCGGAATAGCACTACCCGACGCCGGTGGTCTCGCCGATCCTTTCACCGCGATCACCAAATCCTTGAACGATCTGTCCCGACCCGTACTGCTCGTTTTGATCAGGCCGGATCTGGTACCGGAACCGGAGTTGGATGATCAATTGATCGAACTCCTCACTCGCTGCCACAATCTTGACCTCGTGGTGACGCTCTCAGGCTTCGGAATGTTCTCCGAGCCGTACCTTCTCGACACAGATCATGAGGTTGTCAGCGCGGGCGAGTTGTTGTTCACGGCAGCCGATACCGCCCACGTACTGGAACAGACCGACGCTCACACGGCTGCGGGCGATGCTGAAAGAATCACATCTTTGACTGGTGGGCTTCCCTCGCTGGTCCGCGCCGCCGCTGCCGCAGTCGCAAAAATTCCAGGCGGCGACAATCGCCGGCAGGTAATCGAGGAGAACGTCGCGCGAGCGATAGACGACTACGTGACTGGTTCCGTCCTCACCATCGCCGAGCGCGTGAAGCAACACCAGTTCCTGCTCGCGATCGCCTTTGCTCGATCGATCACCGTCGACATCGCCGCAGTCCTGTTCGAGTCCCAACACCACGATGCTGCAGAGACTATTCGTCGAATTCGGGCGAGACTGGTGACACTGGAGACTGCCGGATTACTGTCGCGTTCAGAAAGCGAGGCCGACGAGACCTGGGAGTTGTCGCCCGCCATTCGGCAATCATTACTCGCGCGCCACACCCGCAGTGGAATCGAACCGTCGCAACGTCTTTCATTCCTTGCCCATAATCGACTCGACGTCGGCCATCACGCGTCGGCGCTCGACTACGCGATCGAGGCACAGAATTGGACCCTCGCAGTCGACATCGTCGAACAGCATTGGGTGACGATGATCGTGAGCAGCCTGGACACGGTTCGCTCTGCACTTCAACGGATTCCGGTGGAGGCTGCCGACAAACACTCCGCTGTCCAGGCCGGGCGCGCCCTGTTCACCATGCATCCGAGCAAGCGTGCAAGTGTCGTCGACTCGCTGCCCGAATCGCCCGCCGAACTGTGGAAACTCGGCGCCGGGGCAGAGGCAAAAGACGCCCTCAGCATCGGTTGCGTCCAATCGATCATGCTCAGGCTCGCCGGCGAGTACGGACTAGCGGCAGAGACCACCAGGCGTCTGGCTCACCTCAGTCGCAGTGCGCTGGAGAACAACCCGGAGACCGTCAACGCACAACTCCCCCTCATGCGACTTCAATGGGCGATCAATTTCCAATTGAACGGCAGACTCACCGAATCCACGATCAAAGCTCGAATGGCATACCACGGTGCTCTGTCTCGAGGAGTCGACTTCATCGCTCGCAACTCCGCTGGCAGCGCCGCTCTGAATTGGGCGCTGGCAGGTGAGCCGCGACAGGCCGCACATTGGTTCGAACTCGAGCAGAAGCATCCGGACCCCGGAGGTTGGCTCGAACCTGTGGTCAAGATCGCCGGCTTGACCGCATGGGCTCTCACCGCTCTCGACACGCTTGACTTCGATGACGCACGTATCGCATTGACCGAACTCGGCGTTCCGTCCGACGCCGAGGAACTGTGGGCGTTCGTCGTCTATGCGCACAGCCAATTCGCCCTGACTCAGGGCACTGCATCTTCCGCTCTGTTGTTGCTCCACAACGCGATTGAAGCTCATTCCAAGCAGTACACGGCTACATCTTTCGCGCTTCCTCTGTTGCAATCTGCCGAGATCGACCTCCTGCTCGCACTCGGCGAGGGAAACAAGGCAGTTGCTCTGGCCAAGGATATCGCTGATCCTGCAGCCAACCCGTGGACACTCGCGTCGGTGGCACGTTTACGCCAACGGATCGGCCAGAACGAAGCCGCCGTGGCGCTGTGTCACCAGTTCGACTGGTCGGGCGAATCCTATCCGCGGGCACAGATGGAATCGCTTCTGGTGCAGGCGGTTGCACACTCCGAATTGGGTGAGCCACGCCTCGCCGCTCAGGAATGGTCCAGAGCGTGCAGTATCGCGGAGCAAACCGGACTTCTGCGTTCGTTCGCGACCATCGCATCGACAGACGTCGAGAAACTCGAATCGATGGCGAAGTCGAATTCGCGAGCACTCGCCGAGTTCGCGAAAATGCCTCGAGCTGAATCATTTCCGGAATTCGTGCACATCGTGGAACTGACCGAACGCGAACAGAAGGTACTTTCACTCCTGGCACTGGAAATGGGGTCGGCCGCGATGGCCGACAAACTGTACGTCTCCGTCAACACGGTCAAGACTCAACTACGCACTCTCTACAAGAAACTCGACGTACACAATCGAAACGAAGCGATAACCAAGGCACGTCAACTGCGCCTGCTGTAGTCCCGGACCGGATCTGATTCGGACTACATTCTGTAGACATGAGCACCGATACCTGTGTCTTCTGCAAGATCATCGCACTGACCGAGCCGGCGATTCTCGTTCACGAGAGCGAGACGACTCTCGCATTTCTCGACGCCCGACCGGTGAGTCGCGGACACACTCTGGTGGTCCCCAAGCGTCATGCGGAAAACCTCGATGCTCTCGAAAGCCATGAGGGCGCAGAGATGTTCCGCGTCGGGACGCTCATCGCCGGTGCTCTGCGGCGCTGCGACATCGCCGCAGACGGCGTCAACTTCCTGGTCAATGACGGTCGCGCCGCGGGCCAGACCGTGTTCCACTCGCACCTGCACGTGGTCCCCCGCCATCGCGGCGACAAGGCGAAGTTCGCTGCCGGACTTCTGGCCAGACGAGCCGTCGAACTGGAGCAGGTGGGCTCGTCGATCCGCAGTCAGCTCACTGTCTGAAGGAAGTCCGTCACGACGTCGCGGTAACGCTGCGGTTGATCGTCGTGGACCAGGTGACCGGCGTCCGCAATGCATACGTACCGGGCTTGCGGCCGCTCGGCCATCTCTCGCATCTGCCCCTCGGGGGTGATGGTGAATTCCCCCTCGATGAGCAAAGTCGGCGCCTCGATCGCCTTCCACTGATCCCAGAAGTGCCGCGTGCCCCACTCCTCCGAGATGTCGCGGAAGGTCGAGACGTCACCGTGCAGGTACCACCCGTCGTCGCGGCGGTCGAAGGAATCGAGAAAGTACTGGCCGGCGACGGGGCCGAAGAATTCCTTCATCGCGTCCTCGGAAGCAAACGGTTGCGGCCACGCCGAAATCATCTGCGCCCAATCCGCTGCGGTGCGTCCGCGAAAGTCCGGGGCCATGTCTTCGAGGACCAGGGCACACACCTTCTCTGGATGCGCAGCGGCGAAGCACCACGCGTGCAGAGCGCCCATCGAATGACCGATCACGATCATCGGACCTTCGATGGAGGAAACGGCCGATGTCAGGTCCTCGACGAATGCCTCGGTAGTCAGTTCCGCCGGCGCCGGCCTGCCGTGACCGGCGGCGTCGAAGGTGTAGACGTGGCCGAACTCGCGGATCCACGGCACATGGCGACGCCACGTTCGGGAACTGCCCATGAGGCCGTGCAACAACAGAATCGGCTGTCCCGTTCCACCTTCGTCATGCAACACGAGTGTCACGGTACGCGGTGAAGGTACACGGGTAATGTCGCTTTCATGGCAGTCGTGAAGATCAATGCAATCGAGGTCCCCGAGGGCGCCGGCCCCGAACTGGAGAAGCGCTTCGCAGCACGCGCTCACGCAGTCGAGAACTCCCCGGGCTTCCTCGGATTCCAACTCCTCCGCCCCACCGCAGGTGAGAGCCGCTACTTCGTGGTGACTCAGTGGGAGTCCGAGCAGGCGTTCGCCGATTGGCGTGACGGCCCTGCCCGTGAAGCCCATTCCGGCGAGCGTGCGAAGCCCGTCGCTTCGGGTGCGTCGTTGCTCGAGTTCGAAGTTGTCTTGGACGTCGCCGCCAAGAGCTGATCTCGAACGATTGTGCCCGCCTTGCCGGGCACAATCGACGGTCATCTCGGCTTCACGCGTTGACACGGTGCGGGCAGTAGTGCAAAAGTTCGCATGTAAACGCGATGGTCCGACAGGAATCCGGTGAAAGCCCGGAGCGGTCGCGCCACTGTAATTCGAGGTGAAGTGCCTTTTTCGGTACGGCTCTCTCGACAGCCAGACACTTCGGCCATCGCATGGACCTAGGGGACGCGAAAATCCCAGGAGGCTTCGATGGCTCTCGCCTATTCTCCCGATACGTCGATCGATTCGACTCGTCTTGCTTTCCTCGCCGCTGCGGTAGTTCTGTTCGCGATGCTGGCTCTCTACCTGGTCGGATTCGACCAGGGCGCGATCTCTCGCACCGGCATGTACATGCATGAATTGATGCACGACGGACGCCACTTGATGGGCCTGCCGTGCCACTAGTCGACAGTTTCACGAAGCTTCTCATTCGTGGATTGTTGGCTGGTTTGATCGCGGGCATTCTTGCCGGCGGTGTTGCGTTCGTGCTGGGTGAACCCCACGTCAACGCTGCCATTGCGATCGAAGAAGCCAACAGTGCCGCTGGAGAACATGCCGGCGAAGCCGCTGGGCATTCACACGGTGACGAAGAAGAACCACTGGTGAGCCGCGACGGGCAGCGCGCTGGGCTGTTCCTGGCCACCGCGCTGGCCGGACTCGCGCTCGGCGCTATCTTCTCGGTCGTCGCCAACTACGCGCGACGACTCACCGGAATGTCCGGGCCGTTGTTGGCGATCACCATCGCCGTCGGCGGTTGGCTGGCCATCGAGGCGGTGCCGTTCTTCAAGTACCCGGCAAATCCGCCGGCCGTCGGAGATCCGGACACCATCAACCAGCGGACACTGCTGTGGCTGGCGGCCGTGATTCTCGGGCTGCTGTCCGTCACTGCGGCGGCAGCTGCAGCAAAGGCAGTTTCCGGGCACGAGTTCCTCAGTGTGCGCATCGCCGCTCCGGTGGCTGCGTTCCTGGTGATCGTCGCGATCGGTTACGTCTCGCTTCCCGGCATCAACGAGGTGGGCGAGGACTTCCCGGCAACTCTGCTGTGGGAGTTCCGACTTTCCTCGCTTGCTACGCAGGCGACACTGTGGCTCGTACTCGGATTGGCATTTGCCTTCCTCACCGAGCGCGCGACCAAGAATGCCGACGTGGCAAAGAAGTACGCCCTTCGCTGAACCTGCTGTGCGCCTTTATTAACCGCGGGCGGTTAACAAAGGCGCACAGCAGTAGTTTTCAGCTCAGATGATGCACTTCCTGCAGCCCGTACACCGGCGTCGGAATGCCCTCGTAGCGTGCCTTCAACTGCAGCGCGAGGTACAGCGAGTAATGCCGCGACTGATGCAGATTGCCGCCGTGGAACCAGAGCGCTTCCTGCTGCGTCGGCTTCCACATGTTGCGCTGCTCGCCTTCCCACGGCCCCGGGTCCTTGGTCGTGTTCGAGCCGAGGCCCCACACCTTGCCGACCTTGTCAGCGGTGTCCTGCCCGATCAGATCCGCCACCCAGCCGTTCATCGAGCCGTAGCCGGTCGCGTAGACCACGACGTCGGCAGGCAATTCCGTACCGTCTTCGAGGATCACGCTGTTCTCGGTCAGCTCACGAATGTTGCCGTGCGCGAGCTTGATGTCCCCGTTGGCAACCAGTTCTGCAGCGCCGACGTCGATGTAGTAACCCGAGCCGCGTCGTAGGTACTTCATGAACAGGCCCGAACCGTCGTCGCCCCAGTCGTGCTCGAAGCCTGCCTTCTCGAGGCGATCGTAGAAGTCCTTGTCGCGCTCACGGATTGCGTCGTACACCGGGATCTGGAACTCGTGCATGATCCGGTACGGCAGCGAACCGAACGTGAGATCGGCCTTGTGCGTCGTCATGCCGGCGGCGAGGGCGCGTTCCGAGTACAGATCGCCCAAGCCCAGATCCATCAGTGAATCCGACTTCACGATGTGCGTCGAGCTGCGCTGCACCATGGTGACGTCTATGCCGTTCTCCCACAGAGCGCCGCAGATGTCGTGCGAGGAATTGTTGGCCCCGATCACGACGACCTTCTTGCCCACGTACTGATCCGGTCCGGGGTGCTTGCTCGAGTGGTGCTGATCGCCGAGGAACTTGTCCTGGCCGGGGAACGTGGGAACGT
This sequence comes from Rhodococcus sp. NPDC055024, assembly GCF_053608585.1. Classification (NCBI taxonomy): domain Bacteria; kingdom Bacillati; phylum Actinomycetota; class Actinomycetes; order Mycobacteriales; family Nocardiaceae; genus Rhodococcus; species Rhodococcus sp. NPDC055024. The sequence goes on along the minus strand of NZ_JBSGVT010000009.1, from coordinate 183,403 downwards.
TGGCCTTGCCGGACATACCGGTCGCCATCACCAACTGCTTGGGACGCAAAGTCAGCTTCTCGCCGTTGCGGTTGACCTCGACGGTCCATTCCTGAGTCTTCTCGTCGAACGACGCGGAGGTGCAGGTCGTGGAACTCCAGTACGGAACCTCCATGACCTTGGTGTACATCTCGAGCCAGTCACCGATCTTGTCCTTGGGCGCGAACACCGGCCAGTTGTCGGGGAACGGCATGTAGGGCAGATGGTCGTACCAGACCGGATCGTGCAGGCACAGGGACTTGTAGCGTCCACGCCACTGATCGCCGGGCCGCTCGTGGCTGTCGATCACGATGGCCGGAACTCCGAGCTGACGCATCCGGGCGCCGAGCGCGATGCCGCCCTGTCCGCCGCCGACGATCACGACGTAAGGCTGTGTGGTGTAACCGAGTTCGCGGTCCTCGATCTCCTTCTGCTCAGCCCACGTGATGCGGTTCGGATCTGCACCGTGCTTCGCTCCACGCGGCCGGCGAGTGCCCTTGCCTTCTTCGTGCCCCTTCAACTCCTGCAGCGACGTAAGCAGGGTCCAACCTTCGTCACCCTTCAGGCGAAGGTGCCCGTGCGCGCGACCGGTTGCCGTCTCGAATTCGATCCAGGCAGACGTGACGCCGTCGGCTTCGTCGGGTGTCTCGGTGGTCCGAAATCCTGAAGGATCGGTGTCGTCGAGACGTTCGGAGAGCATGTCGGCGATCTGCTCGCGACCTTCGACGGTCTTGATGTTCCAGGTGAATGACACCAAGTCTCGCCAGAAGCTGTCGAGCGCGAATTTGCCTGCAACACGCTCGATGTCACGAGCGGCGAGTGCCGATTCGAAATCCGCCAGCCAGGCGTCGACGCGCTCCTGAGGTGTCACCGCCGTCGCCTTCACCTCAGGGGCGACTGCGGAATCGATGGTTTGCGTCATCACTTCTCCTTGTTTGTGAATGTGACACACAGCACATCGCATAAGTGGCCCCGGTCACAAGCGTTGCAGCCTGTTGCAATCCGAACCACTGTGACCAATCCCTCGATCAAAAAACTAGTTGAAGTATGCAACGGTATGTACGATTCAAACCGCTTCGATGATGCAAATCCTTCGCATCGCCAACCACCCTCGACCCGCACAGGAGACACGCATGCCAAGTGTGAGCGCTACCGCCGAGCGGCCAGCACCCGGCGTCCGACCTGGTGGACTCGTCGTCGTCCTGGCTTTCGTCGGCATCGTCGCCGCACTCATGCAGACGCTTGTCGTCCCGCTGATCGCAGATCTACCCAAACTGCTGAACACGACGGCATCGAACGCGTCGTGGGTCGTCACCGCAACTCTGCTGGCGGGCGCCGTCGCCACTCCGATAGCCGGTCGCCTCGGCGATCTGTACGGCAAGCGACAGATGATTCTGATCTTCACAATCCCACTCATTGCCGGATCGATCATTTGCGCAACCGCCAATTCGGTCGTTCCGATGGTGATCGGTCGCGGATTGCAAGGCACCTGCGCCAGCCTGATCCCGCTCGGTATCAGTGCGCTGCGCGATCTGCTTCCGCCGAAAAGGGTAAATTCTGCGATCGCACTGATGAGTTCGTCGATGGGAATCGGCAGTGCACTCGGTATGCCGATCGCCGCGGTGGTAGCCGAGAATGCAAGCTGGCGGGCTCTCTTCTGGGGATCTGCGGTGCTCAGTGTGCTGATTCTGATCCTGACCTGGTTCTTCGTTCCGGCAACTCCGGTACACGAGGCCGGCGGACGGTTCGACCTGGTCGGCGGGGTCGGGCTCGGAGTCGGCCTGGTTTCTCTCCTCCTGGCCGTATCGAAGGGCGGCACCTGGGGTTGGACAAGCGTCACCACCGTGGGCTTGTTCGCCACAACGATCATCGTTCTTCTCGCCTGGATCTGGTTCGAACGACGCACCGACGAGCCGCTTGTCGATCTACGTGTCACTGCGAGGCCACAGGTGCTACTGACCAATCTCGCCTCCGTTGCAGCCGGATTCGCGATGTACGGACAGTTCTTGATCATCCCGCAACTCCTGCAACTGCCCGAGTCCACGGGATACGGCATGGGACAGTCGATGCTGGCCATGGGATTGTGGATGGCTCCGCCCGGATTCGTGATGATGGCGGTGTCACCGCTCGGCGCACGGCTCTCCGCACTGCGCGGACCGAAGTTCACACTCCTCACGGGCATCCTCGTGGTCGCCCTCGGGTACGGGTCTTCGATGCTGCTGATGGGCTCGACATGGGGACTGCTGATCGTCGCCTGTATTGCCAACGCCGGCATCAGTCTTGCGTACGGCGCCATGCCTGCCCTCATCATGGGCGCGGTACCGCCGTCTGCCACTGCCGCCGCCAACGGATTCAACAGTTTGATGCGCTCGATCGGCACGTCGATGTGCGCCGCTGTCATCGGTGTAGTTCTCGCGCAGATGACCGTCCAGGTGGGTGACCACACTCTGCCGTCGGAAGCCGGATTCCGGATCTGCCTGCTGATCAGTTGTGGGGCCGCTTTGATCGCCGCAGCGATCGCGTTGTCGATTCCGTTTCGAAAGATGTCTTCCCGGATCGAAATACCCGCAGAGCCTGCGACTGCCGCGGCGAGCTGACCGCTGTCGGTTGCCCGCACCGTCGTGCGGGCAACCGAGTCACCCCTCGGCAGGCTTCAGTTTGCCGAGTCCCAGCGACTGAAATCCCACGACATAGAACAACGTCCACAGCACGGCCCAGTCCACGAAACCCAGTGCATTGCCGTGCAATCCGTCGACGACTGCCGGCTCGTGAAGAATGTGCTCTGCCGCAAAACGGTAGTAGAACAAGAAGGTCACCACCGCCAGCGCAAACGTGAGCACAGCGCGGATCGCCAAGTTGACCCCGTCCGCAAAACCCGTCGGCTTGTTACCGAAAGCGTTGGCCCAGAAGATCATCCAGAAGGCCCAGCACACACCGAGCTGCGCCGGGAACTGATGGACTACGCCGCCCAATTCGGCAACGGAATCGCTGCCCAACAGCGCCTTTACGACCGGCAGTGCCACGAAGTACAAGCCTGTTCCCAAGGCGAAGTTGCCGACTGTGGCTGCGAGTGCCGTCCTTCCGCCGCCGCCGAACAGTCTCCACGGCCAGTTGTCGAGCGTCTGGCCGGTCAAGATCACGACCACCACGACGCAGTAGAACCACCCGAGTACGGTGTCGACGGTCATCAACGGATCGGTGGCAGAGAGCGACACGGACGGCAGGCCGAAGACGAAGTACAGCGCCAGCGTCGGAACGGCGACAAACGCGATCTCACACAGTCCCACCAGCGGCTGCTTCATCCCCAGGGAAGTCCACGGCCAATGCTGCCAGTTCAGGACCACCATCACCCAGGTCCCGAAGCCGAAGAGCACGAACAGCGCACCCGCGAAATAGCCGAGGCCGCCCTCACGATCGGCCGCGAAATCCGGGTACAAGCTCCCCAAGCCTTTTGCCAGGAGCCACGTCACCACGACGGCGAAGACCGCGGTCGCGACCATGATCGCCAGGCCCTTCACCGGCTGCGGAAGTCGATCGAAACCGGCGAACTCGCAGTTGAAGCCGATGAACACCACAAAGAGGATCGCCCAGAAAAGCGCCGCATTGAATGGCAATGGGTAGAAATTCCACGGACTGGTGGTCGGATCGGCCAGAAGGTACCAACTCGCCACGGCCAGCACGAGAACGATCACGAGGTTGGCGATCCCGAACCCGATCCAGCGGCGTGACGGCTGCCGACTCGGCGTCGCCGGTTCTGTGGGTGTGTCGACTGTAGCGGTCATGTTCCCTCTCCCAGATTGTCTCGCAAGATGATTCGCGAAGTGGTGGCGCAACTATGAAGCTGTTGCGCGGGGCACCGGGAGGGTTGCCGAGGGTTGCAAGCGCCGTCCGATTTTCCGGAATTGCAACACGGTGCAACCCTTCCGCATTGTGGTCGCCGTCACATACAAATCACTCATCGGTTCCCAGGCAACCGGTTCACTGCTTACGAGGAGAAACTGCATGAGCATCACGGGCAAGGTAGTACTGGTCACCGGCGCCGGCCAAGGCATCGGGCGCGGAATCGCACTCCGCCTCGCCCACGACGGCGCCGATATCGCATTGGTCGACCTCGACCAGACCAAGCTGGATGCGGTTGCCGACGAGATTCGACGGATCGGGCGTCGCACAACCACGTTTGTCGCCAACGTCAGCGATCGAGCGCAGGTCAACGCAGCCGTCGAACACGCACACCAGGAATTGGGCGGATTCGACGTCATCGTCAACAACGCGGGAATCGCTCTCGTCGGCCCGATCTCCGACGCGACGCCGGAAGAGGTTTCCAAAATCTGGAGCGTTAACGTCGACGGCGTCCTGTGGGGAATTCAGGCCGCAGCGGCAAAGTTCCAGGCGCTCGGTCAGCGCGGAAAGATCATCAACGCGTCGTCCATCGCCGGCCACGACGGGTTCGCCATGTTAGGTGTTTACAGCGCAACAAAATTCGCGGTCCGAGCACTCACACAGGCTGCGGCCAAGGAATACGCATCGGACGGAATCACCGTCAACGCGTACTGCCCCGGCGTTGTGGGTACCGACATGTGGGTGACAATCGACAAGAGATTCGCCGAGTTGACCGGTGCGCCGGAGGGCGCCACCTACGAGAAGTTCGTCGGCGGAATTGCTCTGGGGCGCGCTGAAACCCCGGACGACGTAGCAGGATTCGTCTCGTACCTGGCCGGGCCCGACTCCGACTACATGACCGGGCAGGCCGGTCTCATCGACGGCGGCCTCGTTTACCGCTGACCGCGGTGTCTTCACTGAAAACGGCGCCTTCGCTGAAAAAGCGGTTGCCCGAGCCCGCGATGCCGCCCGGTGAGGATCCTCGCGACTACGCGAGGACCCTCGCCGCGGTGTACGACGCGACGATGGCCGGAGACCGCGCACCGGCCCGCCCAAGGGACGTGGTCCGCCAATCGTGGCAGCGCCTGCGCGAGTTAGGTATCGACCCCGAACACAACCGGGTCGAACCGTCCATGGACGTCGCCGAACTCGATCTCCGTCGTCGTGAGTCCGGACTGTACGACGTGCTCGACGACGTGACGCGTGGACTCGAATCGGTTACCGCGAGCGGTGAGAACATCATGGTCGTCGCAGATCTTCGCGGAACTGTTCTGTGGCGCAGCGGGTCCCATCGAGTACTGGACCAAGCTGCGCGTCTGGGATTTGTCGAGGGTGCGAACTGGGCCGAGGACAGCGTCGGCACCAACGCCATCGGAACGGCATTGGTGTCACGACAGGCGGTTCAGATCTTCTCGGCGGAACACTATGCGCGCAGCCATCATCCGTGGACCTGTGCTGGAGCACCCATCCGCGATCCGCGGGACGACCGTGTCATCGGCGTAGTCGACATCAGTGGTCCCGCCAAGACCGTCCACCCCACCACACTGGCTCTGGTCGACGCCGTCGCACGTCTTGCCCAATCACACCTGCGCGACAAGCATCGGGACAATCTCGATCAATTACGTTCTGTTGCAGGGCCGATGCTTGCACGGAGCGGATCACCTGCATTGGTGATCGATACCCATGGCTGGGTAGCGGCGGTCGACGCGCTACCCCACCGCTCGCGCGTGCTGCTCCCCGCAGCTTTGGCTCCCGGCAGGACGTGGTTCCCCGCCCTGGGCCTGTGCGAACTGGATCCGCTTCCCGGCGGGTGGCTGGTTCGGCCGATCACCACCGGCGAGAAAATCACCGCCCCCACGGTGCATATCGATCTGCGCGATTCCGAGAACATGTCGGTGACCGTCACGTCGGGGTTGGGCGAATGGGCGTACTCCCCGACCCAGCGGCATGCGGAGATTTTGTTCCTCCTCGGATCCGAGAGGCGCGGACTGACGGCATCTCGGTTGGCGCAGGATCTGTTCGGAGATCCGGCCCGCACGGTGACCGCGCGGGCCGAGATGTCGCGTCTGCGAAAGAACCTTGCCGGAGTTGTTGCGGCGCAGCCGTACCGGTTCGTCGATGCAGCACAGGTCACGCTCTCCTGCCCCGACGACGGCGCACATCTGTTGCCGTTCTCGAACGCGCCGGCAGTTCGTGCCGCTCGCCGTACTCAGGCCGGTTCGGAGGCCTGCGTAAGCAACTGCAAGAACACCTCTTCGGGCTGAGCGCCGGATACTGCGACCGCACGGTTGGCGACGAAGAACGGGACGCCGCTGACCTGGAGTTGGCGCGCCATGGACAGATCCTCGCGTACCGCCTCCGCGGCGGCATCGGAGTCGAGTTGCTCGCGCACGACATCGGCGTCGAGGCCGACGCTTACTGCCAGCTCGACCAGCACCTCACGGTCGTCGATCACCTTGCCGTCGCTGAAGTGAGCCTTGAACAGCGCTTCGAGGAGTTCGTTCTGCCGCTCGCCTGCGAGATGCAGCAACCTGTGTGCATCAAAGGTATTGGCGGCGATCACGGTTTCGAAGTCCAAGGTCAACCCGACCTCGGCTGCCGTCGCGCTGACGTGGGCGAACATCTGACGTACCTGATCAGGCGCCATACCCTTCATCTCGACCAGGGCGTCGAGTTCGGTGCGTCCTTCTCCCACCGGAGTCTCCGGAGCGAGCTGGTACGAACGCCAGATGACGTTGACGCGGTCCTTGTTCTCGAAACGATCCAGAGCCGAGAGGAACCTGGTCTTTCCGATGTAGCACCACGGACAAGCAACGTCCGACCACACTTCGATGGTCACGTCTTGGTCAATCACGATTTGATCAGTCACCGAAGGTGCAACAACAAACAGGGGCGGGATTAGTCCCGAGTCACGCGACCAGGCCACACCGGAACGCGATCAACGACGCACTCACCCGGTTGGGCACACCGAGCTTGGCGAACAGCGAAGAGATATGCGTCTTGACGGTGGTCTCACCTAGGTACAGTCGCTCCGCGATGACGCTGTTGGCCGCGCCCGTCGCCAGGATTGTCAGCACTTCACGCTCGCGGTCGGTGAGCGAAGCGAGCGGAGTCTGATCGGGTGCTTGCCGACGCGGCGACGAGGCCACGATGGCGCGTAGAGAATCGGAGCTGAACAACGAGTGGTCCGACGCAACCACCCGTACTGCCTGCTGGAACGCCTCCGGCGCCGCATCCTTGCTCAGGAAACTGTGCGCACCAGCCTCGACTGCCTGCACGACCATGTCGTCGACATCGAAGGCGGTCATCGCGATGACCTTCGGCGGATTGCTCATGGTCATCAGTTCTCGGGTGGCCGCCAAGCCGCCCACCCGTGCCATTTTCAGATCCATCAACACCACGTGCGGACGAAAACGAGTGACCTTGGCTGCGACCTGATCGCCGTCCTCGGCCTCGGCAACCACCACGATGTCCGGCGCTGCTTCCAGGATGTCCTTCATCCCGCGCCGAACCCAGGCGTCGTTGTCGACGATCAAAACTGTGATTCGTGAGTCAGCGTCCATAGTGCGCTCAGATTACCCAGTGACCCCGACAGTTAGAGCTAGTCGGGCTACGACGACCAGGGCACCCAGCAACTGACGAGGAAATCGTCCTCCAGCGCGCCTGCCTCGACCTTGCCGCCGATCTCTCTTGCCTGTTCGGCCAACCCGCGTAAGCCGGACCGCGAACCGATCGACGTCATGGGTGCAAGCTCGCTCAGCTTGTTGCGTGCGAGGATACGAATTCCGTCGTGCGGCGACCCGGTCACCGAAACGACGAGCATCTGGTCGCTCGCGTACTTCTGGACGTTGGTCAACGATTCCTGAACGACGCGATAACAGACGTGCCCCGCCAGCATTCCGACATCACCCGGGAGCAACTCCGATTCGAGACGGCAGTGAATGCCCGCGGCGCGTGCACCGTTGACCAGATCGCCGATCGCGTCGATCCCCTGGTGCCCGCCGTGTTCGCGGCGATCACCGCTTCCCCTGAGCACTCCGACGATTCCCTTCAATTCGTCCAAAGCCTCGTGCGCGGTGGTTCTGATCATCGCAGCGGTGTTGACGACCTTCTCGGGATTGTCTGCCGCGCTGACCTGTAACCCACCGGCGAACAACGAAATCCGGCTCAGACTGGCCGCGATCGTGTCGTGCATGTCGCGCGCGATCCGCGTTCGTTCCTCGGTGCGAATCATCTCGTCGCGCATCACGTCTGTTTTCTCGGTGGCAAGATCCCGTACGTGTTCGGCCTCGACGAGTTCGGTTCTGGTCCGAATCAGGAGCGAGAGCGCCACGACGATGCCGACCATGACGGCTGCGACGAGCCACGGGATCCAGATGGCGACGTCGTATTGAACAACCGCCGAACCGTCCTTGGGTTTCATCGTTCCCATCGTGAGAACGGAGTACTCACGATTGCGAAAAGCGTCGTAGGTCAACGAAATTCCGCACGCGACGAAGACAGCTGCCGCAGCGGCAGCAAGCCGAGGCCCACGCGCGATCCGAGCAACGGCGAACAATGCGATGAGCGCCGCCGTCGCATCGGTGGGGAAGAACAACGGGCCGACCAGCGTGATCGCCAGAACCACCCAGGGATACTGATGGCGCCAGACAAGAGATATCCCACCGGCCACGCCCAGGACGAACCCGATCCCGACCAATACCGGTGGCATATTTCCCGACGCGCCGGCGATGCCCACCGTCATGAAGGAACAGAAAAGGCTGAACGCGACAGCGGCGGTAGTCCACACGCGTCGTCGCACAACGGTTCCTTTGGTGGTGATCACCGAGCAAGCGTATCCACCGCCACCGACGCCTCGAATCAGCCGAACGGGTGGACGAACCGTCAAGCTCCGACCGAAAGGATGAGGCTCCCCGATCTTTCGACCGAAGCGGTGAGCGGTCCCCACATCGTTGACTTGTGCCATACCAACTCTCGAAAGGCGCACATCATGCGATCACTCCGTACTCCCCTCGCCCTCCTCGCCGTCGGCGCAGCCCTGTTCGCAACCATCGCCTCGGGCGAAACAGACGAAGCGAAGAAGGTCGACGACAACGGTTCGTCCGCCGCACCTGCGGCTGCGTTCGGTATCGGTGACGTCGTCGAACTGGGCGACTGGCGCGTCCAGGTACACGGCGTTGTCGATCCCTACGTCTCGACCAATCAGTTCATCACCGCGGATCCCGGAAACCGCTACGTCGTCGTCGACACCGAGGTCACCAACAACAGCGACAAGCCGTCGACTGTGTCATCGGTAATGTGCTTCGAACTGCAAGACTCGACCAACAAGTCGTACAACATCACGTTCACCGACAGCAGCACGTCGAGTGTCGACGGAGAACTTGCGCCGGGCGCTGCCAAGCGAGGCGAATTGGCGTACGAGGTCCCCGAAGCCGCCACCGGTCTGCGCCTTCAGTTCAAGTGCGATCTGTTCTCGTCCGGCTCGGCAACGATCAACCTGTCGTGAACCGTCCGGGCGATCTGCTGCTGAGTCCGTGGGCGCTGGTCTCGGTGGCCGTCATCTTGGTCAACGACCACGTACTCAAAGGAGCCTTCGGGAACACGATGACGGGCAAGCTGTCCGACGTCGCCGGTGTGTTCCTGTTTCCCCTGCTTCTTCTCTCGGTTCTCGAGGTGCTCAGGCGAAACCTGGTGGGGCGAGCAGCGATCGCCTGGTCCATCGCAGTCACGGGAATCGGCTTCGCCGCCGTGAAGGTGGTACCGCCGATCGGCGACGCGTACGAGTGGGTGATCGGGTTTCTCCGCCTGACCGCAGGAGGATTCCGCGGAGATCTCGTGCCGATCGTGGTCTTTCGCGATCCCTCGGATCTGTGGGTGCTCCCGATACTGTTCGCGAGCTACCTGGTCATCACACACCACCGCACTCGGGCGCCGGAGGGGGCGCCCGAGCACGAGATGATCAGTCCAGGGCCGCGTCCAACGTGATGTCGACGCCGGTGAGAGCCTTGCTGATCGGGCAGGTTTCCTTTGCCGCCTGGGCAACCTTGGCAAAACCGTCGGCGTCGAGGCCGTCGACCTCGGCGCGAACGGTGAGCTTGATTCCGGTGAGCTTGAAGCCGACCGCGTCGGGGCCGAGTGACACGTCCGCGGTGATGTCGAGGCTCTGCGGGGTTCCGCCGGCCTCGGCGATCAGGGCCGACAACTGCATCGCGTAGCAGGACGAATGCGCCGCGGCGATGAGTTCCTCGGGGCTGGTGGTTCCGCCGGCCTCCTCAGCTGCGCGCTTGGGGAACGACACGTCGAAGGTGGCGACGCCCGAGCTGGTGAGTTCCACCTGTCCCGATCCGGCCTCGAGGGTGCCGTTCCAGGCGGTGCGTGCGGTACGAGTTGGCATTGCTGTCCCTACTTCCGTCTTCACATGATTCGGTGAACGCCTTGCGATCACGAACCTACCCGCGATACGTGAAGTCACACCTACTGTTTCGGACTGCTCTACCCGAGGAGCGTCGCAGACAGCAGTTTCTCGACACGCGCCTGCGCGGAGTTCCCGGAGGAAAAGTGCACGATTCGGCCGATGTCGAAGACCAGTCCGAGCGCCGCATGGACGAGGAACCGCGCTTGGACGATCGTCAACTCCGGACGTGCCTCGACGCACAGGTGCGCCCACTCCTCGACATTGAGCCGCTGAATGTTGCGCAACTCGGTCCGTGATCGATCCGGCAAGCTGCCGATCTCGGCAAAGTACACGGCCAACAGTTCGCTGGTCCCGAATGAAACCTCGACGTACATCTTCGCCAACGTCTCGACGGCCGCGAGAGGAGTCTCCGACTCCGCCAAGGCCGAACCCAACGTCATAGTCAGACGATCGGACGCCCGGTGGAATGCAGCAGCAAGTAGGTCGGCCTTGCTCGCGAAGTGCCGATACACGCTCGACGCATTGATACCCGCCGCGGCACCGATCTCCTCGATGCTCACGTCGTGGTAGCCGCGCTGATAGAACAGCAAAACTGCTTCCTGAAGCAGCACTTCACGTTTCGACGTCCGCACCAGGCCGGTCTTGCGTTCGGACGCCGCTACCCTCGCGCCATCCTCCTCACCAACGGGCAATTCGACGCCGATGACAGACCAGCATGCCGAAAGAATCAGCGCTTCGATCTGCTTGGCGGACAACGCCGATCGGTGTCCGGTAATACTGGCGATCACACTGAGCACGGCCGGTGCGATCAGCTCTACATCGGCCGGATCGAGTTCGGGACGCACCGCGGCAAGCGGCTCGGCGATCCGAAGATTGAGCGTGCGCATTCCCACCCGCAATTGCTCACGATCCTCGTCGACCAGGTAGCGCCCCTCCCAACGGTAGAGCCCTCCCCTGCGCCGATTCTCGATCGTCGCGCGGATGACACCCACCATCGTGGAGTTCAACTGCTCGCGTGGATCTTCGTTTCCGTGTACCGCTGGATCGCTGGCATCCAACAACGCCTGCGTCAGGTTGTTCACCGTGTAGACGAAAAGCGCGTATTTCGTTGGGAAATGACGGTAGAGGGCCGGCCCGGAGATTCCGACCTTCGCTGCAATCTCGTCGATACCGACCGCGTGGTAGCCACGTTCACTGAACGCCTCCGCGGCAGCGGCCGCGATTTGCGCCTTCCGATTCTTCGGACGCGTCCGTGGTGCAGGTTCACTGCCGCGCACGGAGACGCGTGTCTGTCCGGGCACCAAACCCTCCACTTCCGTTGCTTTCCTCTTCTACGTCCTTCGTCCGCTGCACCGCTCTTTCACAAGCGCGAGTCCGAACGGATCATGGTAACCGTCACGAAAGTCGCAATTCGCGCCCGGTACAGCTTCACCCGAAACCCTACAACGCAGGTGTTGCGACGGACGGATTCCGCAAAAAGAGTCTTGACACACGCTCTCACCCCGGTGTTATGTTAGTGACGATTCGCACAAACTTGCACGAGTCCGCTGGCGGGCTCATTCCATGCTGCGTGGGGTTTTTCCTTGCCCCCAAGAGGGTTCGACGTCGATAGACCGACCGTAAGAAAGTAGTTGTGAGCACATGATTCGCACTCGATTCACCGAGATGTTCGGCGTAGACCATCCCATCGTGCAGGGCGGCATGATGTGGGTAGGACGCGCAGAACTTGTTGCGGCCACGGCAAATTCCGGTGCCCTCGGGTTCTTGACGGGCCTCACCCAGCCCACACCGGAAGACCTCGTCAAGGAAATTGCTCGGACCCGCGATCTCACCGACAAGCCTTTCGGCGTCAATCTCACTATTCTGCCGTCGATCACGCCGCCGCCGTACGCCGAATACCGCCAGGCGATCATCGAATCCGGGATCAAGATCGTCGAGACCGCCGGTTCCAATCCGATCGATCATCTTCCGCATTTCAAGGACGCGGGCGTGAAGGTTATCCACAAGTGCACTGCAGTTCGACATGCGGTCAAGGCTGAGAGACTGGGCGTCGACGCCGTCAGCATCGACGGTTTCGAATGCGCCGGGCATCCAGGGGAGGACGACATACCAGGGCTGATTCTGATTCCGGCTGCCACGCAGCAACTCACGATTCCCGTGATCGCTTCGGGCGGAATCGCAGATTCCCGAGGACTCGTTGCGGCTCTTGCTCTCGGAGCGGACGGCGTCAACATGGGAACTCGATTCATGTGCACCGTGGAATCCCCTGTAGCACAATCGGTTAAAGAGCAGATTGTCGCAAACACCGAGCGTGATACCAAGCTGATCTTCCGGACCCTTCACAACACGGCACGCGTGGCCGCGAATGCGATCAGCGCGGAGGTCGTCGACATCGAGGCACGCGGCGGCGCAGAGTTCAGCGACATTCAGCATCTGGTCGCCGGAGCACGCGGGCGCAAGGTCTTCGAAGACGGCGATCTCGATGCGGGCATCTGGTCGGCCGGCCAAAGCCAGGGATTGATCAACGACATCCCGACCGTCGCCGACATGATCGACCGTATGGTCTCGGAGGCCGAACACATCATCACCTCACGGCTTTCCGGATTCGTGACGGCGGTGAGCGCGGCATGACCGCCACTGCCGAGGCTGGCTTCCGCTCCGAAATCACCGACGGTGTACTGCGATTGACTTTCGATCGCCCCAAGCGCATGAACGCGATCGATCTGCCCACGATGAACGCTTTCGCGGCCGCCGTCCACGACGGCGGCACAGACCCGGCAGTTCGTACCATCGTCATCACCGGCTCCGGTCGCGCGTTCTGCACCGGCGCCGACCTCGCCGCAGCGGCCGTCAACCCCGCAGACCCGAAGGTCGTCATGGATGCGGCAACTTCTCTGATTCGCGCCATCACCAGCGCCCCAGTCCCGGTGATCGCTGCGGTCAACGGCCCGGCCGCCGGCGTCGGTGTATCCATCGCCCTAGCCGCGGATCTGACGTACGCAGCGTCGAGCGCCTACTTCCTTCTCTCGTTCGTCAACATCGGCCTGATGCCCGACGGCGGTGCCAGCGCGCTGGTACCGGCGGCGATCGGACGCGCCCGCGCGGCCGAGATGGCGTTGCTGGGCGAGCGGGTTTCCGCCGAGGACGCCGAGCGTTTCGGGCTCGTGTCTCGCACCGTCTCCGACGACGCGTTCGACGCACTCGTCGACTCCGTCGTCGATCGCACGTCGAAGGCTCCTCGACGCGCCCTCGAACTCACCAAACGCGCACTCAATGCGGCTACGTTGGACCGCCTCGACGCCGCCCTGGAGCTCGAAAATACCGGTCAGGCAGAACTTCTCACTGGCGAGGACTTCAAAGAAGGCGCGATGGCGATGCTCCAGAAGCGTGCACCGCACTTCAAGTGACCGCTGCGAATTTTCGTTAACAAAACCACTGTGCACTTCGACGGCTCACTGTAGCCTGAGTCACACAATCACCCACGCATGAGAGGAACCCATCGATGGCCTCCACCGATGCAGTCTCCGAGGCGCAGCGTTCACGCCGCACCAACTGGAACAATCAGATCGCCAGGCATGCGCAGATGATTCCCGATCGCACCGCGCTGCGATTCTTGGGCGATTCCATCACCTGGAGCACCCTCGACGCACGCGTCGAGAAGCTGGCGGACGCTCTCGCCCGACGCGGCGTCAGCTTCGGCGACCGCGTGCTCATCCTGATGCTCAACCGCCCCGAATACCTCGAGGTCGTGCTCGCGACCAACGCACTGGGCGCGATCGCTGTTCCGGTGAACTTCCGTCTGACACCACCCGAGGTCGCTTACCTGGTAAACGACTCCGGCTCCAAAGTCATTGTCGCCGAAGGACCGTTGGCTCCGTTGGCCGGAGCTGCGCGCGCCGCGTCCGAGGGGATCGACATCTCCATCACTGTGGGCGCCCCCGCCGAGGGTGACAGCCTGAAATACGAGGACTTGATCAGCGAAGACGGCGAGAAGCACGCGTTCGTCGACATCCCGGACGACACTGCGGCTCTCATCATGTACACGTCGGGAACCACCGGTCGCCCCAAGGGTTCGGTGCTCTCCCACTCCAACCTGTCTTCGCAAGCATTGACCTGCATCAGGGCCTTCCACTTGTTCAATGCCGATTCCATCGGCTTCTGTGCGTCGCCCATGTTCCACATCGCAGCGCTCGGTTCCATCGCACCGAGCCTGCAACTCGGTACGACCACGGTGATCCATCCGGTCGGCGCATTCGACCCGGGTCAACTACTCGACATTCTCGAAGCCGAGAAGGTCACCAGCTTGTTCCTCGTGCCCGTGCAATGGCAGGCCGTGTGCACCGTACAGAAGGCGCAACCTCGAGCACTGTCACTGAAGAACATCTCGTGGGGCGCCGCACCGTCGTCCGACACGATCCTGCGGGCAATGGCCGAAACCTTCCCGGACGCATTCAATGTCGCGGTCTTCGGTCAGACCGAGATGTCGCCCATCACTTGCGTTCTCGACGGCGAGGATGCGATTCGCAAGCTCGGATCCGTCGGTCGGGTCATCCCGACCATCTCGGCCAGAGTCGTCGACGAGAACATGGACGACGTGGCGCCCGGTGAAATCGGTGAAATCGTCTACCGCGGGCCCACGATGATGAGCGAGTACTGGAACAACCCCACCGCCACCGCTGACGCGTTCCACGGTGGATGGTTCCACTCGGGTGATCTCGTTCGCGTCGACGACGAAGGCTTCGTCTATGTCGTCGACCGCAAGAAGGACATGATCATCTCCGGCGGAGAGAACATCTATTGCGCCGAGGTCGAAAACGTCCTCTACGAACACGAATTGATCATCGAAGCCGCCGTAGTCGGTCGCCCCGACGCCAAGTGGGGTGAGGTGCCGGTCGCGATCGTCGCGATGGCGCCAGGTTCAGCCGTGGACCTGACCATCGAGGAGCTGAGCATCTTCCTCAATGATCGGCTCGCGCGCTACAAGCACCCGAAGGACATCGTCGTCGTGGAAGCGCTGCCGCGTAATGCAAGCGGCAAGGTCGTCAAGGGTGAACTGCGAGAGAAGGTTCGAGCAGTCGACGCAGTTTCCTGACTCCACACACAAACGGGCGGCTCCTCCAGCGAGGTGCCGCCCGTTTGTGTGTGCCCGTCAAGCGCTCTGCGAATGCAACTTCCGATGCAGTTCTCGCACCTGCGGAACCAACTCCGGTACCGGGCCTTCGACCGGGATGTTCGGCGCAACCTCGTTGACGGACAAAGACTTCACCGGTGCCGGAGCCACACCCCACTCCGCGAGCCAGTCGCCTAGTTGGGCCGAAGAGCAGATGTAGACGATACGTCCCAGTCCCACCCATGCGTGCGCTGCCGAACACATCGCGCAGTGCTCGCCCGAGGTGAACACCGTTGCTGTGGAGCGCTCTTCCGGCGTCAGGTATTGAGCCGCCCACCGCGCCAGCTCGAACTCGGGGTGGCGGGTGTTGTCGCCGCCCGCAATCCGGTTTCGATCCTCCGCCAGAAAGGTTCCGTCGGCCGATGCCAGGACGGAACCGAAAGGTTCGTCACCGGCATCCAATGCCTCCGAAGCCAATTCGACGCAACGGCGCAGGTGACCCAGTTCGATGTCGTTCATGTGCACATCCTCTCCCGTGATACACGAAACGGGCGGCACCGGTGAGGTGCCGCCCGTTTGTTACTTACTCTGCTGTACTACTCTGCTGCGCTTTCGCTTTCGCCGGCCTTGGTCAGCTCGATCGGCGGTGCGTCCGGCACGTCGATCGGCTTCTTGGTGGGCGTGAACGTGAACTTCGCGTCCTCGCCCGAGCCTTCGCCGTCCCAGTTCTCGACGTCGACGAGCACGATGTGGCCCGGTCCGATCTCTCCGAAGAGGATCTTCTCGGACATCTGGTCCTCGATCTCGCGCTGGATGGTACGACGCAGCGGTCGTGCACCCAGTACCGGATCGAATCCGCGCTTGGCCAGAAGCGACTTGGCCTTGTCGGTGACCTCCATGGCCATGTCCTTGTTCTTGAGAGCCGCCTCGACGCGAGCGAGCATCAGGTCGACCATCTGAACGATCTGCTCGTTCGTGAGCTGATGGAAGACGACGATGTCGTCGATACGGTTCAAGAACTCGGGACGGAAGTGCTTCTTCAGCTCGTCGTGAACCTTGAGCTTCATGCGCTCGTAGTTCGACTCCGTGCCCGTTCCCGAGCTGAAGCCCAGGCCGACTGCCTTGGAGATGTCCGACGTACCGAGGTTGGACGTGAAGATCAGCACCGTGTTCTTGAAGTCGACGGTACGTCCCTGACCGTCGGTGAGACGGCCGTCCTCGAGCACCTGCAGGAGGGTGTTGTAGATCTCCTGGTGTGCCTTCTCGATCTCGTCGAACAGCACAACGCTGAACGGCTTGCGACGCACCTTCTCGGTGAGCTGGCCGCCCTCTTCGTATCCGACGTACCCGGGAGGGGCACCGAACAGACGCGAAGCGGTGAAGCGGTCGTGGAACTCGCCCATGTCGATCTGGATCAGAGCGTCGTCGTCGCCGAACAGGAAGTTGGCGAGCGACTTCGCGAGCTCGGTCTTACCGACACCGGACGGGCCGGCGAAGATGAACGAGCCCGAGGGACGCTTGGGATCCTTCAGACCTGCACGCGTACGACGGATCGCCTTCGAGACGGACTTGACTGCCTCTTCCTGGCCGATGATCCGCTTGTGCAGTTCCTCTTCCATGCGGAGCAGACGAGTGGTCTCCTCCTCGGTGAGCTTGAAGACGGGGATACCGGTCCAGTTGCCCAGAACCTCGGCGATCTGCTCGTCGTCGACCTCGGCGATGACGTCGAGGTCGCCCGCACGCCACTGCTTCTCACGCTCAGCGCGCTGAGCGACGAGGGTCTTCTCCTTGTCACGCAGGTTCGCGGCCTTCTCGAAGTCCTGCGCGTCGATCGCGGACTCCTTCTCGCGACGCGCGTCGGCGATGCGATCGTCGAATTCGCGCAGGTCCGGCGGTGCAGTCATCCGACGGATGCGCATTCGCGCGCCCGCCTCGTCGATGAGGTCGATCGCCTTGTCCGGCAAGAAGCGGTCGTTGATGTAGCGGTCGGCCAGCGTCGCCGCTGCCACGAGAGCACCGTCCGTGATGGACACACGGTGGTGAGCCTCGTAGCGGTCACGAAGACCCTTGAGGATCTCGATGGTGTGCTCGACGGTCGGTTCGCCCACCTGAACGGGCTGGAAACGACGCTCGAGAGCGGCATCCTTCTCGATGTACTTGCGGTACTCGTCGAGCGTGGTGGCACCGATGGTCTGCAGCTCACCGCGAGCAAGCTTGGGCTTGAGGATGGAGGCCGCGTCGATAGCGCCCTCGGCCGCGCCCGCACCCACGAGGGTATGCAGCTCGTCGATGAACAAGATGATGTCGCCGCGGGTGTTGATCTCCTTGAGAACCTTCTTCAGGCGCTCTTCGAAGTCACCGCGGTAACGGCTGCCGGCCACGAGCGACCCGAGGTCGAGCGTGTACAGCTGCTTGTCCTTGAGGGTCTCGGGGACCTCACCGTTGACGATTGCCTGAGCCAGGCCCTCGACCACAGCGGTCTTACCGACACCGGGTTCACCGATGAGAACCGGGTTGTTCTTGGTACGACGCGAGAGAACCTGCATGACACGCTCGATTTCCTTCGAGCGGCCGATGACCGGGTCCAGCTTGCCTTCGAGGGCAGCTTGCGTCAGGTTGCGACCGAACTGGTCGAGCACGAGCGAGGTGGACGGCGTGCCGGCCTCTCCGCGGGTGCCACCGGTTTCGGTGGGCTCTTTGCCCTGGTAGCCCGACAGCAGCTGGATGACCTGCTGGCGGACGCGGTTGAGATCGGCACCGAGCTTGACCAGAACCTGGGCTGCAACGCCCTCACCCTCACGGATGAGACCGAGCAGGATGTGCTCCGTACCGATGTAGTTGTGTCCGAGCTGCAGCGCTTCGCGCAGACTCAGCTCGAGGACTTTCTTGGCGCGCGGTGTGAAGGGGATGTGACCGGACGGAGCCTGCTGGCCCTGGCCGATGATCTCCTCGACCTGGCTGCGGACTCCCTCGAGGGAGATACCCAACGACTCCAACGACTTGGCTGCAACACCTTCGCCCTCGTGAATGAGGCCGAGAAGGATGTGCTCCGTGCCGATGTAGTTGTGGTTGAGCATCCTGGCTTCTTCTTGAGCCAGGACAACAACGCGCCGCGCGCGATCGGTGAACCTCTCGAACATCGCTCTCCCTCACACTCTCCGGCGGGCAGGTTCGAGACCGGATGTCTCGTCCCTGGTCGCCGCGTTTCGCTCCGGCACTACAGACTGATCGCCTCGCCGGTCAGCGGACTGACGTCCACGAATCGACAAAGGTTGCACGACCCCACTTATTACTCTAGAGGGCGCGAAGTCCACCTGCTGCTCCTCCACCCGATTGGCGGCGGAAGCCGGACTGCTTACCGTTCACAACGTCGCAGCTGAGGGAATCGTTTCCCGGTTCCTGTACGCCTGAAGCGAACAGCGATTTTCGACGCCTGATCAGCCGAATATCGGGAGTACCCGAGCGCACGGCACCTCACGCGGATTCGACGGATCCAGCGCGTTGAGCGTCAGAGTCGCCGTTCGCTGCGACGCCACCAGCGCGATGTGATCCGACAGGTCCTGTTCGCAGCCGTCCTGAACAACGATGTTCGACGCATTCGACGCGGCGAGGATTCCGCTGCTGTACGGAACGACCACTTGATCGAACCGAGTCACGATGTTGGTGTACTCGACGCCCTCGGAGTAGACGCCGGCGTCGCGCAGCTCTGTCACGAAGGTGGCGTTGTCGAAATCCGGTCCCCCGACGCCTTCAGGCGGACCGACCTCCGAGCCGTCCCACAACGGAGCGATGGAGACGATCGTGGAAACCTTCGCGTCGCCGCCGAGGAACTTGGCGTAGTACGCACTGACCGTCGTTCCCTGAGAGTGTCCGATCAGGTCGACCTTCGAGGCACCCGTCGCAGAGAGGACGTCGTCGACGAATTCCGACAGCTGCTCTGCGCTGTCTCTGAGTGGCGCGAGACCGCCGGCTGCGGAAATCGGCCACGGCTGGTCCGCTCGATTCCCGAAGGTGAGCGCAAAAACGCAGTACCCCTCGTTGGCCAGTACGGGCGCGAGTACGCCCCAATTGGTCTGACGGTTGGCCGCCGTCCCGTGCACGAGGACTACCGGATCAGGATGAGCAGCGGAAGGCTTGCATGAGAAATCGTTGGTACCGGGAGCCGATCCGCCCGGGTTGATCGCTTCGAGAGCGATTCCGCTGAAGAAACCCGACGGAACGGGGAGAGGTTCGTTCGCCGACGCAAGCGGCGCGGCGGACGCGGCCACGGCTCCCGCCAGAGCGAGAGCGCCCACGCATGTTCTGATCCCCACCGAAGGCCTCCGCATATTGATCAACCCACGACGGGCAATACCGAGTTGCACGGTACCGGCCGCTGATGCGCGGGGTCGAGTGCATTGAGAGCAAAAGTCGCGGCGCGCAGCGATGCCGCGATAGCGAGGTGATCAGAGATGTCTTGCTCACAACCGTCCTGAACGACGATGTTGGTGGCGTTCGGCCCGGACTCGAGACCATTTGTATACGGCAGCACCAGTTCGTCGTAGCGAGTCGTGATGTTCGTGTAGTGAACACCCGGCGCGTAAACGCCTCCCGCACGGAGATTTTCGATGAACTCCGAACCGGCCCCCATGTTCAGGCACGCCTTGCATATCGGGAATCCGGCCTGCGCTGCCTCGGATACCCCGAGTTCGCGAAGGCTGCGGCCGACACTTGCCTGCTCGTTTCCGAGCGTTCCCTTCCACAGCGACGCCACCGAGACGATGTTGTCCACTTTGTCAGCACCGCCGAGGAACTTCGCGTAGTACCCGTTGATGATCGTGCCTTGCGAATGGCCGATGAGATCCACCGACGTTGCGCCGGTAGCGCCGAGAACTTGATCGACGAAATTCGACAATTGCGCTGCGCTGGAGGGAATTTCCTGCATTCCACCGATTGCTGACAACGGCCACGGCTGCTCGGGGAAGTTGCCGTACGTCAGCGCGAAGACGCAGTAGCCCTCGTTGGCGAGCAACGGCGCATAGGTGGCCCAGTTGGTCTGCCTGTTTCCACCGGTTCCGTGAACGAGCACAACCGGATTGGGATGTTCGGCAGTCGGTTTGCATGAAAAGTCATTGGATCCAGGAGCTGAACCGCCAGGATTTCCCAACTCCTGAGGAACTCCTGCGAGGAATGCGTTGGGCACGGGCAATGGAGCCTGAGCCGAAGCCACGGATGTGAACCCGACGAGCATCAGAGCGGCAAGAACCACGCCCCCGAACAACCTGATTCTGTGCACGACCGACTCCTCTGAGAGAGATGCGAACCGTGCAGACGCTAACAAACTAGAACGCGTTACCAATCCGTTTCGGGAAAATGCGCCCAAATCCATTCGCGATCCATTTCAGACGGCCTTTTCGTAGGCTCGGCGCACCTCGGTGGAAATGCGTCCCCGGGCCGAGATCTCGAAACCCGCTCCCTTGGCCCATTCACGGATGGCGGCACTCTGATCGCGGTCGGCAACCGGGCGCGATTTGGCCACCGACCCGTTGACCGATTTGGCTGAATTCGACTTTCTTGCATGGGGAATCCACTTTTTCAGTGCATCACGCAGTTCCGCGGCGTTGGCGGCGGTCAGATCGATTTCGTATGCAACTCCGTCGACGGAAAACTCGACAGTTTCGTCAGCGGGCGATTTCTTGTCCAGATCGTCAACCATCGTGACAACAACCTTTTTCACCACGACCATTCCTCCCCGGATCCTTCGATAAGCAGCGACAATAGCACCTGGACAAACGTCCTGTCTCGGCTGATCCGGATGATTGGGACTACTCACCACCGGGTATGCCGGTTGACTTGTCTTGCGACAAGGACAGTGCGGATACACTCTTCGCGACGCATCGGGGGATGCATCCGGAGGGGAATCATGACAGAAGACGGCTCGCGAAAAGACCTCTACCGAGCGCAACTCCGAATCGGCGGAGCCATCGCCGGACTCTACGCATTCTTTTTCATCATGGGACAGATCAGCAACGCACACATCGACGAACTCCCATCAGCGGAATCACTCGCAACCGCACTCGCCCCACCTGTCGACACCACAAGCACAACGCCGCCCCCACCACTGCCACCGAGATTCCCATCACTGGATCGACCACCACCCGAAATCGAGGTCGAACCCGGCCAACCCCAGCCCATAGCCACCAAATTCGGTCTCACATACGACATTCCGCCAGACTTGCGTAACGGTTCGGACGCAATTGCCGGATGGAGCACGGCAGCGGGATTGATCGCCTTCGGTGCGATCGGCGAATATGCCTACGATTTCTGCGAGGCTTCCGACGGCGCAAAACTCGCGATGACGGGAGCGACTGGACGGAACGGCGTCGACATCGACACCGCAGCACAAGAATGGGTCCACAAAGCCCAAGCAATCTTCACCGACAAAAAGGGCAACACCGCCAACATCGCATACAGCAAGCCCACCGAATTCACCATCTCCGGACGCCCTGCGATCCGATACACAGCAACCGCAACAAATATCCCCGCCGACAACGAATGCGACCCGCCCTCCTCAACATTCGACATCGTCGCAACACCCAGTTACGCCACAGCCGAGGTCATGATCTTCCTCGTCCAATCGCATCAGGGGCTGCCTAACGCCCTCGCCCAGGACACGATCGACCAAATCATTTCAACAATCCGTCGAACAACAGATTGACGCGCTACCGCCTACCGACGTCGTTGCGCGGTAGACGGTAAAGTCCCCGGAACGCATCGGGGGATGCATCCAGACGGGGGGAATCATGACAGAAGACGGCTCGAGAAAAGACCTCTACCGAGCGCTACTGCGAATCGGCGGAGCCATCGCCGGACTCTACGCATTCTTTTTCATCATGGGACACATCAGCAACGCACACACCGACGAACTCCCACCAGCGGAATCACTCGCAACCGCACTCGCCCCACCCGTCAACACCACAAGCACAACGCCGCCCCCACCACTGCCACCGGGATTCCCATCACTGGATCGACCACCACCCAAAATCGAGGTCGAACCCGGCCAACCCCAGCCCATAGCCACCAAATTCGGCCTCACATACGACATCCCGGCCGACTGGAAGAACGCCGCAACCTCAGTCGCTGGATGGAATACGAAATGGGGTCCGGTTACATTTGGTGCGCTCGGCCAGTACAGAAGAAACTATTGCTCGGCCGTTGATGGCAGCACCCTCGCCCTGACTGGGGCCACAGGGCGCAACGGCGTCGACATCGACACCGCAGCACAAGAATGGGTCCACAAAGCCGAGGCAATCTTCGCCGCCAAGAACGGCACTCGCGCCAGCATCGCTTACAGCGGACCCACGAATTTCACCATCTCCGGACGCCCTGCGATCCGATACACCGCAATCGCCACCAATATCTCGGCGGACAACGAATGCGATCCGCCCTCAGCACAATTCGATGTCGTCACCACACCCGGTTACTCCACAGCCGAGGTCATGGTCTTCCTTGTCCAGTCAGATCAGGGACTGCCTGACACACTCAACCAGAGCACGATCGACCAAATCATCGCAACAATACGAAAGTCCGAAACTCAGGCGACCGCGCATGGATGAATCCTTTACCGCCGATTCGAGCGAAATCGCCGGGCTGTCGAAACTTGCTACTCAGATCGGCGAGGACGCTGGCGTCGGCTGCCGCTTGGTATTGCACCACACCGCTCCGTTCGGAGATTTTGATGGCGAGTTGATGCGACTACTCTCAACGCCACTCCAGACGTACACCGATGTCACCTACCGCCGCTATGCCAACTTGGCATCCGATTGCGCTACTACCGGCATGCATCTCAATCGTGCTGCGTGGATGTACCACGATCAAGAGAAGCGAAACTACGATGCGCTGAACGCGCACAGTGAAATGTCAATTGTGGACATGTCGCCCTACAATTCCGAGAATCCAATATCTGGCCCCGCCGTGCCGTACGACAGTCCAGCAGAGTTCAAGCCGGCAAACGCCGTCGACTTTCCACCACCCCAGTCTGCGACCGACGACATCCGAAAGGTCATCGCGGAATCTGCGGGGTGGGTGGGAGACGTCGACAACGGATTCAAGATTGTGACCGGATGGAGCCCGCTGGAACGACTGATCGCACCGCTGAGCGGTAATTGGAACGAGCTCAAACGGATCGGCGACGCATACAAAACCGGCGGCGACGGCATCGAAAAATGCGGCTTGAATCTCGAAGACGGAACGAAGCGAGTCGGCGAGAGCTGGGACGGCCTTGCCGCCCAGTCGTTCGACGGATACTCACGCAAACTGTCGGAAGCGTTGAAATGGGAAGGCCCACACGGTCGAGTCGTCAAAGAGATTCTGTACGTTCTCTCGGATCAGATCCGACGCGGTGTCGAATCAGCCCTTCGATTCTTGGAACGAAAACTCGATGATCAGGTTCAAATTACCGACGGGACATCGGCGATGAAATGGGTTCTTCGCCGAGTTCCGTATGCCGGACCATCCATCATCACGGTAGAACTGGTCAGCGCAGCATTCTCGACCGCACAGAAAGTTCAGGAAATTGTCGACGATATCCGAGTCCTGGTCGAATGTTTGAAGGAGTTCCTCGATCTCGTCACCTCACCATCCGGCAAGCTGAGCGAGATGTCCGAACGGTTGCTCGCACCGGTCGTCGACACACTCGACGACGCGAAGAAGAAGACCGAACTCGGCCTGTCGATCGCCGGTGTCGCGGATGCGGAGGGCGTGTTGAATACGCCGAAGACCGGCTACAACCCGGGGACCGGTCGCGATCCGTGGGCTGATGCCGTATGAACTCCGAGATACCTCCCGAGCTGCGCAGCAGCTACGACAAGATCATGAAAGCAGCGGCCGCGGTGGCCGATGCAGCGATCAAGTTGGACCGGGTCACGGACGGGGACTGGGACTCCCGGATCGACGTCACCGACCACTTGCTGAACTTTCTTGCCGACAGACCCGAAGCCTCACCCGAACTTCGCCACTACGCAGCAAGGGTGGCGGCAGGCGAATGTCGTTGGGAACAAATCGAATCCCAACTTCGAGCGCTCCCTGCTGAACTGGTCGAGCTGAAGAACTCACCCAGATTCATCTGGTTCTCCGCACCGCCGATATCTGACGGGGACGAAGACTACGAACCGTACCGAATCCCTTGGGAGCGTCCCAACTGAAAAAGGTTCGGCCGCAACATGTGCGGCCGAACCTTGATCGAAGTAAAGCTAGCGAGCGGAAGGACGGACGATCGGGAAGAGGATCGTCTCGCGAATACCGAGGCCGGTCAAAGCCATCAGCAGTCGATCGATTCCCATGCCGGTGCCCGTTGTTGGCGGCATGCCCTGTTCCATCGCGGCGAGGAACTCCTCGTCCAGCACCATCGCTTCGTCGTCGCCGGCCGACGCGAGGCGCGCCTGATCGACAAAGCGCTCACGCTGGATGACCGGGTCGACAAGTTCGGAGTAGCCGGTCGCCAACTCGAATCCGCGAATGTACAGGTCCCACTTCTCGGTGACACCCTTCTTGCTGCGGTGATCACGGGTCAGGGGCGACGTCTCGACCGGGAAGTCACGGACAAACGTCGGCACGTACAGCTGATCGCCGCACTGGTGCTCCCACAGCTCCTCGACAAGCTTGCCGTGGCCGTAACCCTTGTCCTTGGGAACCTCGAGGCCGACCTTCTCCGCCAGAGCGAGAAGCTCGTCGACCGTCGTATCCGGGGTGACCTCGGTGCCGATGGCCGCCGACAACGACGGGTACATCTCGAGAACCTGCCACTCACCACTGACGTCGTACTCGGAACCGTCGGCGAGAGTGAGGACCTGCGTGCCGAATGCTTCCTGCGCAACTTCCTGGACGAGTTCACGAATCATCTTCGCGGAATCGTCGTACGTGCCGTAGGCCTCGTACGTCTCGAGCATTGCGAACTCGGGCGAGTGGGTGGAGTCGACGCCCTCGTTGCGGAAGTTGCGATTGATCTCGAAGACCTTCTCGATACCGCCGACGACGCAACGCTTGAGGAACAGTTCCGGCGCGATACGCAGGTAAAGGTCGATGTCGAGAGCGTTCGAATGCGTGACGAACGGACGGGCCGCCGCCCCGCCGTGCAGCGTCTGCAGCATCGGCGTCTCGACCTCGAGGAAGCCGCGACTCTCGAGCGCATTGCGCAGCGCACGGACAACAGCGACGCGCTTGCGGGCGTTGTCACGAGCCTCGGAGCGAACGATCAGATCCGCGTAGCGCTGACGCACCCGGGACTCTTCGCTCATCTCCTTGTGCGCAACCGGCAGGGGGCGAAGCGACTTGGATGCGATCTGCCAGGCGTCGGCCATCACGCTGAGCTCGCCGCGACGGGAGCTGATGACCTCACCGTGGATGAAGACGAAGTCGCCGAGGTCGACGTCGGACTTCCAGGCGGCCAGTGCCTCTTCGCCGACGCCGGCGAGGCTGATCATGGCCTGCAGCTGGGTGCCGTCGCCTTCCTGCAGAGTCGCGAAGCACAGCTTGCCGGTGTTGCGCATGAAGATGACGCGGCCGACGACGCCGACCAGCACACCAGTCGCCGTGTCCGGCTCGAGTTCGGGGTACTCCGCGCGGATCTGCGCGAGCGTGTGGGTGCGATCGACCGAAACCGGGTACGCCTCCTGCCCCTGCGCCAGGATCCGTTCACGCTTCTCGCGCCGGATACGGAGCTGCTCGGGGGTGTCGTCGACTGGCTGGGCTTCTACATCACTCACGGGGTACAAGACTACTGGGCCGTGTCCACCGCGTTTGTTGCTGGTAGCACCGCGGCCACCGCGAGCACGATTCCCGACAGCAAGTACAGCCCGACCCGAACGTGATTCCACATAGTCCAACCAGCTTCGTACGACGCCCATGCGGCTGTATCGGTAGCGCTGACCGAGGCAAACGCGTCGTTGCGGGGGACGTGGTAGATCGCGGTCACCGCGAAGGACGCGAGCACCCCGACACAACCGACAACAGCAAGGACCCAGCCGTCCGGCCTGGAGATCGATGCCCAGATTCCAGCGGCGATAGCGGTGAGCGCCGATCCGACCAGCGGCAGCATCAACGCACTGCGCGGCGCTTCGATGTTGATCGCCTGCATCGACGTGATCGCGGCTTGAGTATTCAACGACCGCAGGGCGGGCATCACAAAGGAAGAGAAGGCAAACAACGCACCACCGGCGACGAGCGCGCCGAGTGCAGTCACGCCGACCAGTAGCTCCAGAATGATCTCGGACTTCTTCATGACCACACCCCTGTTCGAGCGGCCTCGGCGGCAAAAGTAGAGAAATCGCGTGCTGGTCGTCCCAGGACCTCTTCGACGACGCCGGTCACACTTTGATTCCGTCCGTCGAGAACCTCGGCAAACAGGTACGTGAGCAACTCCACGACGTCACTCGGGACCCCGACTTCCGCCATATCGTCGGAAAACTGTTGGAGTCCAATTCTTTCGAATGTCACGCGGCGACCCGACGCCGTCGAGATCGCATCCACCGCTGCCGCGAAAGTGAGCAACTCCGGACCTGTCACCTCGAGGACTCGGCCGAGGAGATCGGTTCGAGTCAATGCGGCCACCGCCACGTCGGCGAGATCGTCGATGTCGATGAAGGGCTCCCCCACCTCACCGACCGGAAGTGCCAGGTGGCCTTCCCTGATCGGATCGAGCAGATACCCCTCACTGAAGTTCTGGGCAAACCAACTGGCCCGCACCACAGCCCATTCCAGACCGCTGTCGGCGAGAACGTGTTCGGCTTTCTGCGCCGCCGGTTCACCGCGCCCGGACAGGAGCACCATGCGGCGAACCCCTTCGCGATCCGCGAGATTCGCAAACTCCTCGATGTGTGTGCTCGATCCCGGAACAGCCAGATCTGGCGCATACGTCACGTATGCCACTTCGGCGCCGGACACCGCGGGCCGCCACGTCGTCTGATCGTTCCAGTCGAAACGCGACCCGGATGTTCTCGACGCGATTCGGGTACGGATTCCCACCGCCGTCAGCCTCTGCGCAACGCGCGCACCGGTCTTGCCGGTACCACCGATCACCACTGCCGATTGAATTTCACTTGTTGAAGTCATGAACTCATTCGACCGCGCGACGGCAATACGATCCATAGCCGAAGGTCGCAAAAACATACGCCAGCGTCTACCGTCGAATTATGGATGCATTGTCGATGATGCTGGCCGGGTCGCGGGCGGAAGGTGCATTTCTATTGCGCTCGTTACTCGATCCGCCGTGGTCGTTACGTATCGAGGACCACGCACCCGTCACCGTGCTGATTCTGGTTCGCGGCACCGCAGTCGTCCTCTCCGACACCGGACAGACCGAGAATCTCGGGGCCGGCGACGTGGCACTGTTGCGGGGTCCTGATCCTTATACAGTCGCCGATCAACCCGGCACCCCGGTCCACGTACTCATCGACGAGGCGCAGAACTGCGCCGCGGTCGACGGCACACCACTCGAGGACATGTCAGTGCTCGGGGTTCGCACTTGGGGCAACTCGACGAGCGGCGAGACCGTCATGCTCACGGGCACATACCGTTTGGACTCCTACGTCAGCCGCCAGATCCTCGACAGCCTGACACCCGTCGCGGTCGTGCGACGCAGTATCGAAACCGAGCCGATGACAACGCTTCTGGAGCAACAGATCGCCTCCGACGGCCCCGGGCAGGAGGTGTTGTTGGACAGGCTCCTGGACCTGGTCCTGATCTCGGCGGTCCGAACGTGGTTCGCCGAGAACCCGGATCGATCACCGCGATGGATCAAGGCCTACGAAGATCCAGTCGTCGGACATGCCTTGCGGCTCATGCACAATCGGCCGGAATACTCCTGGACAGTCGCGAGCCTGGCTCAGGAAGCCGGCAGTTCGCGAGCAGCCTTTGCTCGCCGGTTCACCAATCTCATGGGAATCGGGCCGGTTGGATACCTGACCGAGTGGCGACTGTCCGTGGCCGCGGACCTGCTGGCAGATCCCGGGCGAACAGTGTCGTCGATCGCGCGAGAAGTCGGCTACTCGAGCCCCTTTGCGCTCACGACCGCGTTCACCCGCCATCACGGATTGAGCCCGAAGATGTACCGCCAAACCCGCTGTGCGCCTTTATTAACCGCCCGCGGTTAATAAAGGCGCACAGCAAATGCCTCAATGAGCGGAAACAGACGCCAACTCGCGGGAGCAATGACGAACTCCGCTGAGCGCACCGAGCAGTCCGGCGGCCTTGATCGCCTGGTACCCGCCCACCAGATCGGTGGCCTTGTGCAGGCCGAGCTGCTGCAACGACGCTGCGGCGAGGCTCGAGGTGTAACCCTCCGAGCACACGATCACCCACTCGACGTCGTGGTCGGTGGCCAGCGCAAGGTGCGCGCTACTGGTGGGGTCGAGGCGCCATTCGAGCACGTTCCGCTCGATCGCGAGTGCGCCGGGAAGAGTTCCCTCGATGGCGCGCTGCGCCTGCGGGCGAATGTCGACGAAGATCGCGCCGCGGTGGAAGGCCTCGGTGAGCTGGAAGACGTACATACGATCGATCTGTGCGCGAGCGTCGTCGAGCATTTGGTCGATGGTCATTTGGTGCCCCCCTCGGGCAGGTCGGTCAGCTCGGTACGGGTGCGACGAAGAGTCCGGTGATCCGTCACTTCGTAGAAGGACATTGCCGTCAGCGGCGGCGAGTAGGCGTGAACACTCAGAGTCGGTGCATCAGAGCTGATTTCGACCGGAACACCGGGAGCATCCGTCGAACGTACGACATCGTGAACCCATCCGAGCGGGAACGAAGCCTGATCGCCGGCGTCGAGCTGGCGTTCCACCAGGGTGTCACCGGCCCAACGGAATTCGGTGAGAGAACCACTGAGAACGGTCAATGCGCCGAACGAGCCTGCGTGGTCGTGCAATTCGGTATTGCGTTCGGGTACCCAGCTGATGAGCCACACATCGACGTCGTCGTCCGCGTGCAGGCGGGTGGACCAACGGTCGAGCGTCGGGAAGGCGTCGGGGATGAGGTGATCGAAACGGCCGTCGAGCACGCCGTTTGCTCCCTCGTCGGTCAGTCGCAGCAAATCGGCCGGGCGAAGGCGGGTGGGCAACGAGGCACCGCTCGGGCGACGTCCGGAGGGCCCACGATTGATGCCACGACCTGCGGAAACAGTGCGATCAGCAGTAAGAGTCGGGGCCAAAACAGAGAGATCTGCAGAATATGTGGATAGCACGAGCTAGCTCCAAGGAGTGTGAATTGGTCAAGGCAGCGGTCAGCCTCGACAACACTCCTGAGCACCCATGCAGCGATTCACGAGCACCATTGTGGCACAACTTTCGCGATCGCGAAACTGCTGGAACAAAACCATCGATCAGGCGACCGGTCGTCGACCGGATCCGCGACGCGCCTGATTGCGCTCGAAGACCAACCTCAGACCTTCGAGGGTGAGGTCACGTTCGAAGTGATCGATGGTGTCGGATTCGGGGATGATCAGCGGTGCACTGTCCCCGGTTGCGATCACGGAGACGTCGTCACCACCGAATTCGGGCAGTTCGTCGCGTACGCGGTTGACCAGTCCGTCCACGAGGCCCGCAAAGCCGAATACCGCGCCGGACTGCATGCATTCGACGGTGTTCTTCCCGACCACCGAACGCGGACGCACCAATTCGACCTTGCGCAACGCAGCAGACTGCGACGCCAAGGCGTCGGTCGAGATCTCGAGCCCAGGCGCGATGCAGCCACCCAGGAACTCACCCTTGGCGGAAACGACGTCGACGCAGGTCGACGTGCCGAAGTCCACGACGATGCACGGTCCCTCGTAAAGATGGTGCGCGGCAAGGCTGTTGACGATCCGGTCGGCTCCGACTTCTTTGGGGTTGTCCACCAGCAGCGGCACACCGGTGCGCACGCCCGGCTCGACCACGACATGGGGAACATGACCCCAGTACCGCTCGAGCATGACGCGGATCTCACGCAAGACGGATGGCACCGTCGACAGCGCGGCGACACCGGCGATCTGATCGACATGAGTACCCAACAGCCCACGGAAGGTCAACGCCAACTCGTCGGCAGTCATCCGAGGGTCGGTTCGCATTCGCCAGTCCTGCAACAGCTTCGAATGCTCACCAGTTCCGGAAAACAGACCGAGAACGATGTTGGTGTTCCGCACGTCGACCGTGAGCAGCATGGATTACACCAGACTGGATTCGCGCGAGGCCTCGAGTGTCGACAGCATGCGCGGGGTGATCAGACCCGAACCCTCGGGCGCGTGAGCCGGGTCGGAACCGAGCTCGATCTGCTTGTTGTCGGCATCGACGAACACGACGCGCGGGGAGTACTCCTTGACTTCCTGCTCGTTCATCACGCCGTAGGCGATGAGAATGACCAGGTCGCCGGGCTTGACCAGATGCGCTGCTGCACCGTTGATTCCGATGACACCCGTTCCGCGCTCACCCGCGATGACGTACGTCTCGAGACGCGCGCCGTTGTCGATGTCGACGATGCACACCTGTTCGCCTTCGAGGAGGTCGGCGGCGTCCATCAGATCCTGGTCGACGGTGACAGAGCCGACGTAGTGCAGGTCGGCGTGAGTCACGGTGGCGCGGTGGATCTTCGACTTCATCATTGTGCGAAACATATCCAGGTCCTTACTCGTGAAAAGTGCTCAGTGAGACAGCAGGTCGTCGATGGCGTCGGCGGATGGGTCGGTGTCACGCTCGAGGAAGCCGGTTCCCACGGCAACACCGACATTGTCGATCAGACGGGTCGTTCCGAGCTTGGCGGCCACCAACAGTCGGCCGTCACCCCGCTCGGGAGCGGGGCCCAGATCGACGCCCCGAACCTCGAGGTAGTCGACCTCGATTTCCGGAACAGCTGCCAGGACAGCGCGTGCGGTTTCCAGAATTGCTTCCGCTCCCCCGGCCGCCGCGTGTGCGCCGGCGATCAGAGCTGCGGATAGCGCGACAGCTGCGGCGCGCTGGCTCTCGTCGAGGTAGCGATTGCGAGAGGACAACGCGAGGCCGTCGAACTCGCGGACTGTCGGAACTCCGATGATCTGTACGTCGAAGTTGAGATCCCACACCATCTGACGGATGAGCGTCAGCTGCTGATAGTCCTTCTCACCGAAGTACGCGTGATTGGGCGCCGCGATCTGCAGCAGCTTCGCCACGACCGTCAGCATTCCCGCGAAGTGAGTGGGGCGTGCGCCGCCTTCGAGTTCGCCACCCAACGGTCCGGGCACGATGGTGGTGCGCTGACCACGCGGGTACATCGTCTTGGCGCTGGGCGCGAACACCAATTCGACGCCCTCGGCGCGAAGCAGGTCGAGATCGGCATCGAGAGTGCGCGGGTATGCGTCCAGGTCTTCGCCGGCACCGAACTGCAGCGGGTTCACGAAGATGGAAACGATCACGACGGCGCCGGTGACCTTGGCCTGACGAACCAGTTCGATGTGGCCCGCGTGCAGCGCACCCATCGTCGGAACGAGCGCCACCTGGCGCCCGACTCCACGCAGTGCCCGCGAGACGCGCCGAAGCTTGTCCGGATCGTGGTGCACCGTCAGTTCGCCGCGCTTGTATCCGCCCTGCAAATCACTCACGACGGTCACCTCCCGTTTCAGTCAAGATGTCGAACAATTCGGTGGGGGCGCCCACCCGCTGGGCCGATCGCAAGGACATCGCTCGATAGCCGGCAGCGAGCTCCGGATCCAGTTCTGTCAGTACGCGCAAATGTTTGTCGACGGCAGCGGCATCGCCGCGTGCCACCGGGCCGGTCAACGCCGAGGGACCGCGTCGTAGTGCGTTGTCCAGGGCGGCCGACAACAGCGGTTGCAGGACACGCTCGGCCACTCCACCCGGATCGCCGTCTATCAACTGCTGACCGAGCAACTCGTCACCTTGCAACGACGCTCGCAGCGCCTCGACAGCGTCGACAACGAGGGTGACCAGGTGATTACTGCCGTGAGCCAGGGCAGCGTGGTAGAGCGCGCGGTTCTCCTCGCGCACTCGGACCGGCTCGCCGCCGATCTCGAGGACGAGAGACTGCGCGATCGCGTATCCGATGTCGTCGCCGGCCGTGATTCCGAAGCACGCCGACGACAGCCGCGCAGTGTCTTCGTCGTGACCGGTGAACGTCATCGCCGGATGGATAGCCAAGGGCAGTGCGCCCAGTTCGGTCAGCGGAGCGAGGATCGCAATGCCGTTGGCGCCCGACGTGTGGGCGACGAGCGTGCCCGGCTTGACGGCTTTCGTGGCCGCGAGCCCTCGGACAAGATCAGCAAGCTGGTCGTCCGGAACAGCGAGAATCAGCAGTTCGGAGCGAGCTGCGACGTCGGCGGCCGGAAGAATTTCGGTATCGGGAAGCCGCTTCACAGCGCGGGCGACCGAGGCACTGGAGACTGCGGAGCAAGCGCTGACAACATGACCGGCTCGCTCCAACGCGGCACCGACAGCTGTTCCGACCCGGCCTGCGGAGACAATTCCTACCGTCAATCGCGCAGGTGCAGGTCCATTAGTGATCCCGAAGGAAGTCACCGGATTCCTCTCGTTCGTTCCAGTCCCGCTCGGCGGGTACCAGACGTTCTGCGTCCGAGGATATCCTTCGCCCGAACCGTCATGCCATGGCCGGGCGAGTGATCTGCGACTCAGTCCTCTCGGCGACGGCGTCGACCGGAGCCTTCGGACGGGTTGGCCGAACTCAGATTTGCCATTATTTCGGCGACGGTCAATCCGTTGGAATGAGCACCACTCGCGGCATCTTCCGGGGCAGCGCGACGACGACGGCGCGGCTCGGCGTCGGGCTCAGGTTCTGTTTCCGCGACAACCTCGGGAACAACCTCGGGCACCTCTTCGACGACGGCGTCTTCGATGACGGCGTCTTCGATGTTCGGGGCCTGGGCGGGAGCCTTGATTTCTGGCTCGACCGGCTCCGGATCCTTCTCCACCGGAACATCTTTCGCCGTTCGTGTCGGCGAGGAACTCACAGAACTCACCGGAGAATTCTTCGGGGCCTGGTTCCGGGTCTGATCCTGGGGCTTCTGCGTCTCCTGCGGCTTCTGCGTCGGTATGACGCGTGGCGCAACGAAGCTGCTGTCGCGCCACGACGTCTCCGCGAACACGACGGTTGTCTCAGCAGTCACCGGATCGTCGTTGGGCGAAGCCAACCCGCCGACGTTCGGTGCCGGTTGGCTGGGCCCGCTCTGGCCGGCGCCGGGAACGTACAACCCCGACGGTGCCGGCTGGTACGCGCCGTACGAACTACCGCCAAGTTCCGGCACTCGCGTCGAATCGGTCTTGAGCGCGGTCTGTTCGGGCAGCAGCCCACCTTCGAACAGTGCTTCGAGGTTTCGGCGCAGCGCCACCAATTCGGCGCGCAGCCCGGCCAGTTCCTCCGCGTCCGCGGTCACCTCACGTCGCACGCGACCTTCGACGCTCAATTCGTACTCGCGTCGAGCGGAAATTTCACGCTCGAGCTGCAGTTCGTACACGGTCTGTAGATCGGCAACCTTGGCTTTGTCCAGTGCCGACTCACGCCGATACTTGGTCATGGCGATAGCGCCGAGGGTGGCTGCCCACAGAGCGACGACCAGACCAACCCGAAGAAGCTGAACGCTGTTGCTGAAAATCAGAAACAGCGAAGCAATGACAGCAAGTGCCAGAAGAGCAGCAATGATCATCTGGCTCGCGCTGCGCTTGCTTCGGCGCGCAGACTTCGATCGACCAGAATTTGTCATGGTTGCCAGGGTACTTGCCGAGACCGGGGTCGCCACGTACCTCGGTGGGTGATTTGCCGACCAGGCTGTCAGTGCGCCGGCTCGTCAGGTGTATCTTCCGGCGTCTTGCAACAATGTTCGAGCCACAGAGCTGCCGCTACCAGCGCAATTGCGGCGCCCAACCCCACCCACGCGCCCGGCGTGTCGGAGGCCGCGGCCTGCAGAACCGAGCGCTGTGGGATGAGATACACCAGCACTCCAACCCAGACACCCACGGTAGCTGAACCGACCAAAGCGGATGCTTTTGCCAATGCCAGCGCGCGGGCGGCAGTGATCGGATGGAGTTGTCTGAGACCGTCGCCGACCTGACGATTCTTGACGCGCGCCCGAATGACGAAAGCGAAGACGGCTTCGGCAACGGCCACGAAGTACAGCGACGCTCCCGCATAAACAGGGATGGGCGGCATCGAACCGTAGAACACGCGAATCAGAATCCAGGTGGCCACGGCCGCAACCGCGGCCAGAACCGCGAGTTCACTGATCCGGGTCGGCTTCAAACCCTTGTCTTGTTCGGTCACCGCGCAAGCACCACATCGGTAGTGCGCACACCTTCACGTTCGCTGCGATCGAGGCCGCCGAGAATTTCTGCCACCGACAACTTCCGACCGTCGACGATCAGCGTCGCATCAGGCTCGACGTCCAGCCAGGGAACGAGCACGAATGCCCGAAGATGCGCCCGCGGATGCGGAAGTGTGAGCACGGGATCGGAACTGACGACGCCGTCGCAGTCGACTACGTCCACGTCCAGGCTCCGTGGCCCCCACCGCTGTTCGCGCACCCGATCTGCGGCTTCCTCGAGAGCTTGCGAGCGGCGAAGCCATTCAGCGGCATCGGCGTCGGGATCGTCGACCACCACCACCGCATTGTAGAAATCCTGCTGCTCGACGCCACCCCACGGCGCCGTCGAGTAGACCGGTGAGACAGCAACGACGGAGCTGCCCAACCCGTCGACAACGGACTGCAGGTGAGCCACGCTGTCGCCGATGTTGGAACCGATCGACAGAACAGCGCGTGTCATGCCGACCTGGTCCGATGTGCGACGACGGCGACGTCCGCGAAGACCAGCGGAATCGGCGCCGACGGCTTGTGGACCACGACCTCGACGCTCTCGACTCGCGAATCCTTCATGACGTCGTCAGCGATCTCGGCAGCGACGGTCTCGATGAGATCGCGCGAAGGGCCGGCGACGATTGCTGCGGCGGCTTCCGCCAACTCGCCGTAGTGCAGGGTCTGGGTCAGATCGTCCGACGCCGCGGCGGGCGCCAGGTCCATCCACACCGTGATGTCGATGAAGAAGTCCTGACCGTCACGCTTCTCGTGGTCGAACACTCCGTGATTGCCGCGAACCTTCAGCCCGCGCAATTCGATTCGGTCCCCCATGTCAGGCCCTTTCTCGTCCACGGTTCCAGGCGTCGACCACGGCAATGGCGTCGAGCGAGGCTTGTGCGTCGTGCACCCGAACTCCCCAAGCACCTTCGCGCGCTGCAAGGGCGGAGACCACGGCCGTCGCAGTCTCACGGCCGGCCGGCGGGCGCGGATTGCCTTCGGGATCGCTGAGCAGAGACCCGAGGAACCGCTTACGGGAAGCGCCGACCAGGACCGGGAATCCGAGTGCGTTGAACTCGGGCAAGGCCCGCAACAGAGCCCAGTTGTGGTCGGCGTTCTTCGCGAACCCGAGGCCGGGATCGAGGATGATCGACGACGAATCAACGCCCGCCTTCAACGCCAGGTCGACCTGCGAAAGCAGTTCGTCACGGACGTCTCGGACCACGTCGTCGTAGTGATCGGCACTGCCACGATGGACGTAGTCGCGGGCCGAGCGCCAATGCATGAGGATCCAGGGCACTCCGGCGTCGGCAACCACGGACGCCATGTCGGGGTCCGCGCGACCGCCCGAGACGTCGTTGACGATCCCCGCACCCGCTTCGATCGCGGCTGCGGCGACAGAAGCACGCATCGTGTCGACGCTGACGCGGATTCCCGCAGCAACCAGTTCTTCGATCACCGGGGCAATACGATCGGCCTCGAGTTTCGGGTCCACTCGGGTGGCACCGGGACGCGTCGACTCACCGCCGATGTCGACGATGTCGACGCCAATGCGTTGCAGCTCTAGCCCACGAGAGATCGCCGCGTCACGATCGAGGAATTGGCCACCGTCGGAAAACGAATCGGCGGTGACGTTCAAAATCCCCATCACGACCATCCGGGCCGGATCGCTGTCTGCAACGGAAGCCGCGGACATCTCGCTCACTTACGAAGGATGAGGTCCAGCGCTTCGGACCGTGAGGCCGCGCTGGATTGCAGGAGCCCACGAACCGCAGACGTGGTCGTGCTGGCTCCGGGCTTGCGGATACCGCGCATCGCCATGCACAGATGCTCGGCTTCGATGACGACGATGGCGCCGCGCGGGTCGAGCTTGCGCATCAAAGCATCTGCGATCTGACTGGTCAGGCGTTCTTGAACCTGCGGACGCTTGGCGTACAGGTCGACAACACGCGCCAGCTTCGACAAACCGGTGACCTTGCCGGACTTTCCCGGGATGTAGCCAACGTGGGCGACGCCGTGGAAGGACACCAGGTGGTGCTCGCACGTCGAGAACATCGGAATGTCTCGCACGAGCACCAATTCCTGGTGACCCTCGTCGAAAGTCGTGTTCAACGCGTCGTCGGGCTCGGAGTACAGACCCGCGAAGATCTCCTTGTACGAGCGCGCCACCCGGGCCGGCGTATCGAGCAGGCCTGGGCGCTCCGGATCTTCGCCGACCGCGATCAACAATTCTCGTACGGCAGCCTCTGCCCGCGCCTGATCGAACGGGCGGCCCGTTCCGAGCGACACCAGTTCACTGGCCACATCATTCACCGACAACCGAACTCTCCTCGAGAATTGTTCACAGGTCCCCCGCCGCAGAGCCTAGTGGCGCAAGGTCAGCGAGATCCGTCCGGTCCGTCCCAGCGAACGGTGCTCGGTCCCTCGTCCTCAGCCGAATGATGCGGCGGAGGAGTTTGCGGCTGTTCCGGTGCGGGGCTCTGCCACTGGTTTTCACCCGACGGGTTTCCCCGGTTCGGATCGGCGAAAGGTCCACTGTCCGGGTACTGCACCGGGTAGTCGGGCTGTGCGGGGTAACGGCGGCCGGGGTGCTGCTGCTCCGGGTACGCCTGCTGTCCCGGATGCGGCTGACCGTACTGCCCCTGATCGGGCTGGGGCTGACCGTGTTGGGGCTGACCGTACTGGCCCTGCTGCTGGTTCGGCGGGGTCGGATTCTGTCCACCGGTGTATCCACCCGACTGCTGTCCGGGGTACGTCGGCGACTGGTTCTCACGCGGAGGCCAACCCGGTGCCGACCATCCGGCGGGCGCTCCGTAGTCGGGTGTTCCCGGTTGCGGAGTCTGCTGCGGCGCACTCGGCTGCGGGTACGAAGGCTGCGCGTAGCCGTTCGAGGGTCCCTGGTTGCCGTTGTTGGGAAGACCGCCGTTGTTGGGGGCACCACTGTTGGCTGCGCCGGCCTTGACGAGAACAGGGGCGGCAGCGGGCTCCGGCCAGGTTTCGCCACGCTCGATCGCGAGTTCGCGCGGAGTTTTCACCGGCGGACGATCCGAAGGCGTGCGACCGCCGAAATCGTTGAAAGCCGTGATGCGCGGACGCTTTTCGACGCCGGCAAGGATCTTCTCGAGGTCCTTGCGAGTCAACGTCTCACGCTCGAGCAGTTCGGTAGCGATGAGGTCGAGCGCATCGCGGTACTCGTTGAGGATTGCCCACGCTTCGGTGTGCGCTGCCTCGATGAGGTTGCGCACCTCTTCGTCGATTTCACGAGCGATCTCGTGTGAGTAGTCGGACTGCACGCCCATCGAACGGCCGAGGAACGGATCCCCGCCCTCCTGGCCGTAGCGAACCGCGCCGAGCTTGGCACTCATGCCGTATTCGGTGACCATCGCGCGGGCGATCTTTGTCGCCATGTCGATATCGGACGACGCTCCCGTGGTGGGCTCGTGGAACACCAGCTCCTCGGCGGCGCGTCCACCCATTGCCATGACGAGACGCGCGATCATCTCGGAACGCGTCATCAAACCCTTGTCGTCCTCGGGCACGGTCATCGCGTGACCGCCGGTGCGACCGCGAGCGAGGATCGTGACCTTGTAGACCGGCTCGATGTCAGGCATTGCCCAAGCAGCGAGCGTGTGACCGCCCTCGTGGTAGGCCGTGATCTTCTTCTCGTGCTCGCTGATGATGCGACTCTTACGCCGCGGTCCACCGACAACACGGTCCACCGATTCCTCGAGCGAGGCTTCGGTGATGACGGTTCCGTTTTCGCGTGCGGTGAGCAGCGCAGCCTCGTTGATGACGTTGGCGAGATCGGCACCCGACATTCCGACGGTCCGCTTGGCGAGACCTTCGAGATCGGCGTTGGGATCGATCGGCTTGCCCTGCGAGTGCACGCGCAGGATCGCGCGGCGGCCGGCGAGGTCGGGGGCGCCGACCGGAATCTGGCGATCGAAGCGTCCCGGACGCAGCAGTGCGGGGTCCAGGATGTCGGGGCGGTTGGTTGCGGCGATCAAGATGATGCCGGTGCGGTCACCGAAGCCGTCCATCTCGACGAGCAACTGGTTGAGCGTCTGCTCACGTTCGTCGTGTCCGCCGCCCAGACCTGCGCCGCGCTGACGACCGACGGCGTCGATCTCGTCGACGAAGATGATGCAGGGGCTGTTCTGCTTGGCCTGCTCGAACATGTCGCGAACACGCGAAGCACCGACACCGACGAACATCTCGACGAAGTCCGAACCGGAGATGGTGAAGAACGGGACGCCGGCTTCGCCTGCGACAGCGCGAGCGAGCAGCGTCTTACCGGTTCCGGGAGGGCCGTACAGCAGGACGCCGCGCGGAATCTTGGCGCCGAGCGCCTGGTAGCGAGCCGGGTTCTGCAGGAAGTCCTTGATCTCGTACAGCTCTTCGACAGCCTCGTCCGCACCGGCGACGTCGGCGAACGTGGTTTTCGGCATGTCCTTGGTGAGCTG
This sequence comes from Rhodococcus sp. NPDC055024, assembly GCF_053608585.1. Classification (NCBI taxonomy): domain Bacteria; kingdom Bacillati; phylum Actinomycetota; class Actinomycetes; order Mycobacteriales; family Nocardiaceae; genus Rhodococcus; species Rhodococcus sp. NPDC055024. The sequence goes on along the minus strand of NZ_JBSGVT010000009.1, from coordinate 144,227 downwards.
CTTGGCCTTCGATTTACCGAATCCCATGACTCCGCCGCGACCGCCGCCGCCCTGCATCCGGTTCATGACGAAGAAGAAGATGCCGAACAGAATGATCATCGGCAGCACGAACAGAAGGATCGACGTCAGCCAACTCTCCTGCGTGACCGAAGTGTTGAACTTGTCCGCACCGGCGCCTTCGACCTTGTCGAAGATCTGCTCGGACGCACTCGCGGGGTACTTCGCCAGGATCTGCGTCTTACCGTCGGTGGCGTCGTTGCCGTTCTTGAGCCACAGGCGAACCTGCTGCTCACGGTCGTCGATCTGCGCCGACGCAACGTTCTTGGCGTCGAGTTGGGAGATCGCGACCGACGTGTCGACGGTCTTGAAGTCGCGGGTGTCGTTGCTGAAGTAACTGAAGGCATAGATCACCAACAGCACGACGGCTACGAGTAGCACGTTACGGAACACAGTCTTACGGTTCATACAGGTCGGCCGATGTGGCCGGTCCTTTCGAGAGTGCGGGTCTGCCAGGTCGCCTTCCGGCTGCCAACCGGACACCTGCAGGTTACCGCGATCGGCCCCATCGATGCCCGCCAGCAGCCGTGCCGCTTGGTCGGAACGGTCGTCACTGTGTTCAACGTGCGTATTGCCGATCAGGTTCCCGGGCTACGCCGCAGCACAGTTTCCCGTGAGCGAACACGCTCATAGCGGTTATCGTGCGCTTTTCGGACGCTTTGTCGGGCTGGTTTGGCCGAGGCGCCTCAGACGGTCTCGGAGAGGATTCCCGCGACAGCGTCGGCGGCGCCCGATTGGTCACCGTCGATGATGCGGTGTGCGAGCTGATCGAGTCGCGCAGACAGCCGAGCCGACGACTCGGGCACGTCCGCCTGCTGGGCGATCGTGTCGTCGAGATCAGCCAATAAGCCACCTCCGGCAAGGTGCCTGACACAACGCCACGTCTCGGCGAAGTTTCTCGCGGTCCCGTCGTCGGTCAACATCGCGACCCGCAGCGCAGCGTTGGGATTCGACGCCGCCGCCCGAGCCAGCCCGGCCATGATCGCTTCCCGCGCCGCAGTCAGTTCGTCGACGGTCCGATCCTGAAGCCGCACGCCCGAGTCCGCGGAGCGGCCCGCGCCGGGCGTCGGTGCTTCACGAATCACTGCTCCGTTGCCGTGCTGGATTTCGACTCGGCCCCGGATCTCGAGAGCAACGAGCGCCTGAGACAGCGATGCGCGGCTCACGCCGAGTTCGGCAGCCAGGCTGCGTTCGGGAGGAAGCCGATCGCCTGGCGAAAGACCTTGAGCCTCGATGAAATTCGAAATGTGCTCGGCCAACTGCTCGTACAGACGCGGACGCTTCAATCGTCCGGGCAGGCCCGAGCGCGATCCGGGCGATGACGTCGAATTCATGCCTCGGAGTGTACTTGACAAATGGAGCAGTGGCAGAGAGGCTAGGCCAATTCCAAGTGATGCAGACCACAAGCTGGTCGCGAACGGATTGAGAGTTCGATGGCAAATGTCATAGCCCTGTCAGTACTTGTCCTGGTGTTCGTCATATCCACCGTGAGGTCGGTGAACATGGGTGCGCTTGCCCTGGTGGCTGCCTTTGTCGTCGGAACACTGGTCTTCACCGTCGATACCAGCGAGATCCTCGACGGCTTCCCGGCCAGCCTCTTCGTCATCCTGGTCGGCGTCACCTACCTGTTCGCGCTGGCCAGAAACAACGGCACGGTCGACTGGATCATTCACGCGGCCGTCCGGGCGGTCAGAGGACGAGTGGCCCTCGTGCCGTGGGCGATGTTCGCGGTGTGCGCGGCCGTTACTGCCATGGGTGCGGTCAGCCCCGCTGCCGTGGCCATCATCGCGCCCGTGGCGATGGGCTTCGCCACCCGCTACCGAATCCACCCCATGCTGATGGGCTTCATGGTCGTCCAGGGCGCAACGGCGGGCAGTTTCTCCCCCATCGGAATCTTCGGTGTCATCACCAACGACGTCATGCGCCAGAACGGCCTCCCGTCGAGCCCGGCTTTGCTGTTCGTCTCGACCTTCGCGGCCGCGGCCGTTGTTGCTGCCATCGCGTACGTCTCGTTCGGCGGTCGCGCACTGATTGCGCGCGGCGCCTCCGAACGCGTGCTCGTCAACGCAGTCGGCAACGCGACTGGCGGTGGCGACACCATCACCGGTTCGGGTTCCGGTGATAGCTCGAAGGGTGGCGGCAAGTCCTCCGGTGGGACCGCTCCGCACGAGGGAGCACTCAATCTCGAGCGCCGACTCACCCTGCTCGGACTGGCGTCACTTGCACTCGGCGCCTTGGTCTTCGACCTCGACGTCGGATTCACCGCACTGACCGTCGCGGTACTTCTCACCCTGATCTTCCCGGCCTCCGCCCGCGGCGCCGTCGACAAGATCAGCTGGGGCACCGTGCTCCTCATCGGCGGAATTGTCACGTACGTCGCTCTTCTGCAGAACCAGAACACCGTCCAGTGGCTCGGGGATTCGGTTGCACACGTCGGCATTCCACTTCTCGCAGCCTTCTTGATCTGCCTGATCGGCGCGATCGTATCGGCGTTTGCATCCACCACCGGAATCCTGGGAGCACTTATCCCCTTGGCTATTCCCTTCCTCATGACCGGTCAGGTCAATGCAACCGGTCTGGTCATCGCGCTGGCAATCTCCTCGTCTCTGGTCGATTGCAGTCCGTTCTCGACCAATGGTGCTCTGGTGGTGGCGAACGCCGCTCCGGAAGAACGCGACGTGGTGTTCGGGCTGACGATGCGGTGGGGCATGACCATCATGGTGGTGACACCGATCCTCGCCTGGTTGCTGTTCGTTGTTCCCTGGTCCGTCTGAATCTTCGCTCAAAGAAAGGGAACTCGCGATGAACAGCGAATCCACACTTCTGCGCTCCCTCGACCCTCGCACATTCGACGACCACGAGGCGGCGGTCAGTTTCGGCGAAGGCTCGACCCTCTCTCGCGCCGACCTGTTGGCCGCCGCCACCGCGGTAGCCGATCAAATACATGGTGCACAGCGAGTGGCAGTACAAGCCGCCGCCGGCCTCGAGACGGTGGTCGCCGTCACCGGCGCACTGATCGCCGGTGTTGCCGTGGTCCCGATCCCACCGGACTCCGGCCCGCTCGAGCGTCAGCACATCATCGCCGATTCCAAGGCCGAACTTGTACTCGGAGAAGGACCGTCGGATTCAAGCATCCCGTTGATTCCCATCGATATTCACGCGCGATCCGCGACGTCTTATCCCGAGCCGAACGCGGCTGCTACCGCACTGATCATGTACACCTCGGGAACCACCGGAGCACCGAAAGGCGTCGTCCTCTCGCGAGCGGCGATCGCAGCAGATCTCGACGCACTTGCCCACGTGTGGGATTGGACTCCGGAGGACACACTCGTCCACGGACTGCCCCTCTTCCACGTCCACGGACTGATCCTCGGAGTGCTGGGCGCGTTGCGCGTGGGCTCGCCGCTGATTCATACCGTCAGACCGACCCCGGATTCGTATGCGGCCGCGGGCGGCTCGTTGTACTTCGGTGTTCCGACCGTCTGGTCACGCGTGTGCGGTGATCCCTCGGCGGCGGCAGCATTGCGATCTGCGCGCTTGCTCGTGTCCGGCAGTGCACCACTTCCGGTTCCGTTGTTCGAGCGGATGAAATCGCTGACGGGGTTGGCTCCCGTCGAGCGCTACGGAATGAGTGAAACCCTCATCACCGTCAGCACGACGCACGACGGTGAACGCCGCCCGGGTTGGGTCGGGCACGCCGTTCCCGGAGTCAGGACGAGGTTGCGCGGTGAGAACGGTGAATTGTCGGCGCACGACGGAGAGCAGCTAGGTCAACTGGAAGTCGCGGGAGCCGTGCTCTTCGACGAGTACCTCGGGAACCCCTCGAAGACAGCGGAATCCATGACCGAGGACAGTTGGTTCCGCACCGGTGACATCGCGGTGATCGACGAAAGCGGCTTCCACCGCATCGTCGGTCGCGAGTCGGTCGACATGATCAAGTCCGGTGGATACCGCATCGGTGCCGGCGAGGTGGAACAGGCCCTTCTCGCATACCCCGGTGTTCGCGAGGCCGCCGTCGTCGGTGTGCCGGACGACGACCTCGGCCAGCGCATAGTCGCCTTCATCGTCGGCGACGTAGCCGACTGCACCGTGGTTTCGGACTTCGTCGCCGAATCGCTGTCGATCCACAAGCGTCCTCGCCAGGTTTGTCTGGTGGACAGCTTGCCCCGCAATGCCATGGGCAAGGTGCAGAAGAAGCTGCTGACGACCTGAAGGCATGCGTGTTTCGTTCGAAGCGCGCTCGCTCACTGTCTGGTGACCACGACGACGGCGTCAGCCATCCGATCGTGAAAACCGCGTACATCCGGTGCAGAGCTGATCGAGACGATGATCGCGATCGAAATACCTACTGTTACAACAGTACCCAGGATACTGGCGATACTGCCCAACGACATCATGTTCAGCATGCCGACGAGCTCGTCACCACTACCGAGCATGGCCAACGCCGAAACAGCCGATCCGAGGTACATGGGGATCACGAATGCATTCCGTCTGAAGGATTGCGCCAGGGTCGGGCGCGCACCTCCTACCGAGCGAACGCCTATTCCGAGGGCGAGTTTGCCCAGGGTTACCCCGAATGCTGACTCTCCCCACACGAAGTACACGATCGAACCCATCCCGATCAGGAGGCCGATCAGACCCGAACTTGTCCGGTAGGCATCGAAGTCGAAACCGTTTCCGAGCGTCGCGGTGGAGATCATGCCGCCGACGACCGACACCACTGCGAGAATGGCAAAATCGATGAACCGCGCGGCAACTCGTATCCCGGCTCCGGCCGGCCGAAGACCACCAGGCCGGAGTGGAACGCCGGTCGGCGCATACCCCAGGTTCGGTTGCGGCACGGCCAGCGGCGGTGCAGCCAGTTGCACGGGGTCGCTACCGGAGCGGGATTCCGGTGCGTTCGAGGTGAAGCTCTCGGTCGCAGGTTCGGGTTCGGGTTCGGGTTCGGGTTCGGGTAGACCGAATTGCCTAGCAGCCCTTCGATCCAACGCCTCATCCACAGCAGGATCGCCCAGCGCTCCGAGCCACGTCACAAGATCGTCGTACGTCGACGGATTCGCGGCAATCGCCGGCCGCAACTCCGGCGAACTCGACGCGATCTCGAACAGCACCGCCGCCGGGGTCCGCGGATCTCCAGCCTCGAGAGCACGCCCCGAAGGCTTCACCGGCGCAGGCACCGACACGGGCACGGGCACCGGTTCAGGCTCAGGCTCAGGCTCAGGTAGACCGAATTGCCCAGCAGCCCTTCGATCCAACGCCGCATCCACAGCAGGATCACCCAACGCCTCGAGCCACGTCACAAGATCGTCGTACGTCGACGGATTCGCAGCAATCGCCGGCCGCAACTCCGGCGAACTCGACGCAATCTCGAACAGCACCGCCGCCGGAGTCCGCGGATCCGCAGCCTCGAGAGCACGCCTCGAAGGCTGAACGGGCTGTCCAAGACTCGGTACCGCAGCTGTAACCGTGGTGGCCGACGCGAACAGTTGCACCCCCGCATACAAATTCCGAACAGCCGGTGAGACTGTGAGAGCGAGAGCAAGCAGAACCACCAGCACCGCCAGAGCAAGATCGAATATCCATGCACTGTAATATATTTCGCCGTACGTGGTCGACTGTACAACTAGACGAGCAATCATCAGAACGAGCAGCGCGACACAGACTCCGAGAACAACCTCGCGCGACGGGCGAGGATCAGACGAAGAATAGCGGAGCGACAGCGCTCTGACTCCGACGACGGCAAGAATCCCGACGAGTATCGCGAGAACAGCGAGCACTAACGCATCTCCCCACGGCACGATGCCAAATTGTGTTGCTGCCATTGCGATCTGAGAGAACCCAACACCGAAGCTCCACACCGCGATCAACAGCATGCCGTTTCGTGCCGCTGCGAGCCAGACGTATCCGGGGTGCGTCCCGTCGCCGACGAACGCAACACCGAATGGAATGAATGTAATTGCGGCTGCGGCAATCAAGAACGTGATGCCGTAGTACGGACTAGCCGTGACCGTGTGGAACAGCTCGACACTTGTGCCCTCGCTGATCGAGTGGAGTAATCCGGCTGCGAGGAGAGCGATGCCGAGCGCGGCGATGGTGAGGCGCCAGGACGCAAACCGTCTGGCGAGACCGACTGCCGCAACACCCACCACGACGATCGGAACGGCCGACGACACGAAGAGAACGATCAGGCTCTCGAAAGTCTGCGGCCCGTCGTAATATCGGTAGCGACTGGCGGAGACCAGGATGTAGATCAGCGCGAGTAGCGCCGAGGCCACTGACGACCCCCAAGCCACAAACACAAGCGGCTTCACCAACGCCAACCATCGCGGCGCGGTTCGAGGGTCGATGCGAATTTCTGCTGCTCGCGGTTGAGCGGAGAGCAGGGCGCCGGCAAGCCCGAACCACGCTCCGGCGCCGACCCCGTTGCCGGTGAAGATACTCGAACTCTCACTGAATCGGAACATTCCACGAATGACGTCGTAGGCGACAAGGCCCACGACAGTGGCAATGAGCGGTCCGTTGGACGCCAGACGCAACACTCGTATCTGCCCGACATTCCAATTCGGCCCGAGCATTCCGAGTCGCGCCACGTACGGCAGTAACAGCGACGCCAGCGACAGCAGTGTCGGCAGAACCAGAAGCACCACAAGAGCACTCGAACCGACGCGGGCTATTCCGACGGTCGCACTCCACGGTAAGAAGAGCGACACGAAGAGCAGTGCCGCGGATGTCCCGTCGCGGGTGTAGTCACCGATCCGAATATCCTCGAACGCAGATCGGGTCGGTGAATAGCTCTGGGGCGGTGGATACATGCCGTGTGACTGGGGCAAACTGTTTATCGATGGTTCACCGGGTTGACGCGAGTTGTCTTCGGTCATTCGCCAAGCTCCTCAGATGTGGGAAGTGCGCCGAACGGGTCAGGCACTATCGCCGATATTTGGTGGTTCCCGACGAATCACGATCGTTACTGACGATCTTGGCGAAGCATTGATCGTTGGCGATCCGCTTCGAATCGCACCACCCGTTGGCCGCATCTGCATCCGCAAACGTCAAGCCTGCGACGGTGATCCACCAACCACGGAGATCGAAGGTCCGCCATTCGTCACTCCAGAGCAGACGTACCTCCGGATACATGAGACGAAGTTCGAGATGCTGTCGCAGGATCTGGGCAGCAGTCCAATGCACCTGAGCGCCATTGATATCCGCCGCATCGAGTCCGACCCGCTTGGAGGATATCTGGGCCACCCACCTGTTCGCGAGGTCACCGGTGACAAACGGACGATCGGCGTCGGTCTGGGCCCGGAGGGCGTCGAGACTCGCGGATTCGACGTCGCCCGTGGTCGGCTGCGCACTACGCGTGGGCCGAATCGGTGTATTGGTGTCACTTCGCGATGCCGGCCCGGATGTCAGGTTGGTATCACTCGTCCCTTCGTCCTCACACTCGACGAGTTGAGCACCTGACGCTCTCGAATTGGTCAGACTCGAAGACTCACCGAGAGTGTTCGGCAGCCTCCAGAAGCTACCGAGGTCGTACAGGAACTCGCGTTGGATCGAGTTCGTCGTGTTCGTCCCATCGGTTCGGGGAAGATAGATCGGTGCTTCGGAGAAGTCGAACACCGCCGACGCAACGCTCTGGCCGGTGTCGGTGATCGACACACGAAGCGCGTCGGTGGAGACGATGTCTCCGCCGGGACATGATGCTTTCATTTCCATTCGAACGACGAGACCCTCTGCCTGCGTGCGGTATTCAACCGGCGTCAGGGTCGGTATCCGTCCGCATTTCGTGACGTACTCGTCGCCTCCGTCTGCTTCAGGGACAGCGGGCAGTTTGCCTGGCGCTCCCGACGGTCCGCCGGTCGGTGGGTAGTAGACGAACTCGTCATTGGAGATCGAGGCGAGTCCGTCGTGGGCCTTCGACCACGACCAGTGGTTGGTGTGGGAATCGAGTGACCAACTGATGGAGCCGTCGTCGAGTTCGACGGCAAGAACCCTGCCGTCGTTGGGATGGACGAGAATTCGCTCACCGTCCGAGACCGAGAAAGAGAAGTAGTCACCGATCTTGGTCGACCACAACTGCTCCCCGGTGTCGATTCGGTAGGCGGAAAGTGTGTCCGAGTCGTTGCCCAGCACGATGTCGCCGACGATTCTGTGTAACGAGAAGCGATCACCGCCGGTGACCGACCACAACTCGGTGCCGTCACTGATGTTGTACGCGCCATGCGAACCGATGTACGGACGAGAGTTCGATGCCGAGACAAGCCACGGCGATGCCGGTCTGTCTTCGCCAACTCGAAATCTCTCGGTCCCGTCATGGTCGGACACGATGCTGGAGTATCCGTCCGACGGAAATGGCATCGCGCAGAGGACGCCGGCAAAGCCCTGACCTGGAAGGGCCTCGTAGCCACCGAGATTCGGATTCGAAAGCAGCGCGCCGTCGACCGCGCTGAGCGCCGTCGATCCGATGCTCGAGTAGTAGACGATGCCGTCCACGATCTCGAACGAATGCGAATCGCCGGATCCGACGCAGTCGGTTTCCTGTGGAGTTGTCGTTGTCCACGCCGCGTCGAGGTCGGTGGGGGTTCCGCGCGAAATCACTTGCCCGGACTGGTTGCCGCCCACGGTGAAGAGTGCACCGTCGGAAACCTCGACCAGGGTGGCTGTATCTGTGTCGACACTCGAACGAATCGTCCCCGAGTCGAGCGAGAAGGAAACGACTCGCGCTGTTCCACCAGGATTCCTGACGACACAAGGTAGGGCTGCATCGATCGCGGCGGTCGCACACGACACCGTGCCGGCGACCGGCGTTTGCCATCGAATGGATCCGCTTTCGGCGTCGACAGCAACGAGTTGGGATTGCTGACCCTGTTGTGGTCCGACCGTTGTGATCAGATTCTGTCCCAACTCGATGAATCTTGCCGTTCCATAGCTCGCACCGAGCGAATCAGGCCACAGAAATCTTCCGCCCGGCAGAACATCGTCAACGTCCAACGACCACCCTGGCGTCGGCCGAGTGGGGTAGGTGTTGACCAACTGGCCTGCCACCGGTCCGTCGGAGTCTCCCGACCGGAGAATCGTGACAACGGTGACGGTGCCCGCGGCGAGGGCTGCGAGGGCGGTAAGAGCCGTAACGGCAACAATCCATCCCCGGCCACGAGAGCGAGCGGCCGGCGGATGTCCGGTAGCCGGAGCCTGCATTGGCGGTGGCGGGGGCGGCGGGGGTGGCGGGGGTGGCGGGGGCAACGTCATCGGCTGTGACTTCCTCTGTCGATCATTCGTCCGCCAGGCAAAGCACTACGACCGGACTCTCTTTACGAACCCAATCGGCGGCGCACGCAGACGTGGACGTGCCGCGGCTGACTACTCGGTGAGTGGCGCTGCTCGAGCTGCACGAGACCGGACTGACATACGTCTCGCTTGTCCCGTCGCCCTTGTCCGCTCCGAGCCTTCGGACGATGCAGTCGCCTACCGAGGCATTTGCGATGACCGTCGCCGTGTCGCTTCCGCTGTACGTCGGCGCTACCGTCCTGGATGTGGTGGTCGAATAGGTCGGATACGTCGCACTCGACGTTTCAGATGTGTAGTAGAGAGAAGACGCGCTGTCGTAGTCGTCGAACGCACGGGTGAAGGCGTTGGCAATGAGAAACATCCACACGATCGACAACACCAGAAGTGCGGTGAAGATGTAGCCGATCACCAGACCGGCGATTGCGAGTCCTCGCCCCTGCTCACCGGTTCGCTTGATCTGCGCCAGCGAAATGTGGCCGAGCACGATTCCGACCGGCGCCAGCACGAGCGCCCCAACCAGGGCTGCAATTGCGAAACCGTTGGTGGTCGGCGGTTGGTACAGAACGCCTTGCGGTTGCGCATTCCAGTACTGCTGCTCGCCCTCGGGCGGCAGTGGCGGAGGGGGCGGCGGTGGAGGAGGCGGTGGCGGAAGAGTCACCGAATTGGCCGTCGATAGCGCATTCCGTGAATCTAGCGAGGCCTCACAGACCTGTCTGTCGTCCGTTCGGAGGATTGATGCAGAGAGGCTGAAGTGTGAAGAGTGTTAACCGGCGAGCAGGCTCAGCCGCCGTAAACCTCGGGGTCCAGGGTGCCGATGTACGGCAGATCGCGGTACCGCTCGGCGTAGTCGAGGCCGTAACCGACGACGAACTCGTTGGGGATGTCGAAGCCCACGTCGCGGACGTCGACGTCGATCTTGACCGCGTCGGGCTTGCGGAGCAATGTGACGACCTCGAGCGAAGCGGGGTTACGCGTCTTGAGGTTGCGCATCAACCAGGACAGCGTGAGACCGGAGTCGATGATGTCTTCGACGATCAGCACGTGGCGACCGGCGATGTCCTTGTCGAGGTCCTTGAGGATGCGGACGACGCCCGAAGACGAGGTCGAGGATCCGTAGGAGCTGACGGCCATGAATTCCATCTGCGACGGGATCGGCAGGGCGCGGGCGAAGTCGGTCATGAAGAAGACCGCTCCCTTGAGGACGCCGATCAGCAGGAGATCCCCTTCGGGGGCGCCTGCCGGGTAACGCTTGGCGATTTCCTCAGCCAGTTCCGCCGTTCGTGCACGGATCTGTTCTTCGGAGATCAGTACCGATGCGATGTCGCCCTCGTACACGCGTCAAACCCTTCGTCGGTCTTCGAATCCGAGGATCAGCCTGCCACGTCGCCGGGCCGCCACCAACCTCGCCTCCGGTGTTCCGCCGCCGATCGCGACGCCGCCTTGCCCCCGCCAGTCGGTCACCAGGGCGTCGACTGCGCGTAACTGTTTGTCCGTCAATGCTTTTGCGCCGCCCTGCAGCAGCCAGGCCCGCAGAGCGCGTCGACGGATTGCGGTGGGCGCTTCGGCAAGTGTGTCCACTTCCACTTCCCCGTCGACGACAACCCGCAGGAGTAGGGCCTCGGCGTACTCGTCGAGCGCCTCACCGTCCTCACGCAACTGCGTCGCGGTTCGGGCCAACGCTTCCGGAACTCCCCCGCCGAGAATTTCTTCGAGCAGCGGCAACGCCTCGTGCCGCAGACGCACGCGAGTGAACTCGGGATTGTTGTTGTGCGGGTCCTCCCACGGCGTGATTCCCAGGTCGACGCAGGCCGCCCTGGTCACCGATCGACGGATGCCGAGTAGCGGCCGTCCCCAGGGAGCGTCGAATGCCGTCATACCTTGAATCGATCGCCCACCGGACCCGCGGGAGAGTCCGAGAAGCACGGTCTCCGCCTGATCGTCGAGCGTGTGTCCGAGCAGAACCGGGAGGTCAGTTCTGGCGCCGCGCAAGGCGTTGTACCGAGCCTCACGCGCAGCGGCCTCGAGACTCCCACCTTCGGCTACGTCGACGGTCAGCACCTTCGCGGTCCGGCAACCCAGCGCAAGCGCCTGGTCTGCGGCCGAGCGTGCGACGGCATCGGAACCGTCTTGCAGGCGATGGTCCACGATCAATGCGTCGACCGATTCGGTTTCCGCCACGGCTGCTGCGGTGAGCGCCAGCGAATCGGCTCCCCCGGACAGGGCGACGATCACCCGGCGTCGTGGTTCGTATGCGACTGTCCACGCCCGCACGGCCTGTCGCAGCGCCAGTAGGGCAGGCGTCTCGGGCAGCAGCATCTAGCCGAGAACGCGCTTCACCCACGCGTCGGGGTTGTCGATCTCGTCGAGCAACGGCAGGGTTTCCGGCCCGGTCCAGATGGTGTTGAACTGCTCCATGCCGACCTTGAGAACCACCGCGTCGACGAAGGCCTTGCCACGTACGTACTGCGCCATCTTGGCGTCCATGCCGAGCAGCATCTTGATGATCCGCTGCACGGGGTTGGACTTGCGCTGCCGACGCTTGTCGAAGGCCGCGCGGATCGTTGCCACCGACGGCACCACGGCGGGGCCGACGGCGTCCATCACGTGGTCTGCATGCCCTTCGAGGAGGGTGCCGAGTACGAGCATCCGATCCAGCGCGTCACGCTGAGGTTCCGCCTGCGAAGCACGCAGCAGTCCGATGATGCCGCCCGCCGTCGCACCGTCACTGGAGTCGGGTTCCTTTCGCGAGCGCAGCTCTGCAGCAAGGCGCCCGACAACGTCGGTCATCGACTCGTCCACCGTCGCACCAAGCGTTTCGACGGATTCCTTCATGTACTCCGCGAGCCACGGCGAGGACGAGAACTGGACCCGGTGCGTGACCTCGTGCAGGCAGACCCACAACCGGAAGTCACTCGGGTTCAGCCGAAGGGACCGTTCGACGGAGACGATGTTCGGCGTGACCAGGAGCAGCGTGCCGTGCTCGCCGGTGAACGGGTCGTACTGCCCGAGGATCGCCGAAGACAAGTACGCCAGCATTGCGCCGGCCTGCAGGCCCGCCGGCTTTCCGACGATGAGATTGCCACTACCGTCGGGGTCGGCACCGGTGAGATGCGCCATCGACCGCGAGGCTGCAGTAATCCATCCAGCCCGGTCCAACACGTCAGCGGCTGGGACCGGTAGACCGTCGGCCAAACCGGTCACTTCACGAACGGGCAGTTCTGCGCGCTTGGACGCTTCGGCGAGTTCCGCCGTCGCAGTCTCGGCCGTGTAGCGAGACATCGCCGGGCCACCGCGCGCCAGTTTTATCCCGGCTTTGGCGGCAAGACTCCAGTCGACGGCACCACCGAGCGGAGCCGAGGCTTCGTCATCTTGTGGAGTCTTTTCGGCCACTATTGACACCCGCAATTCCTCAATGCTCCGGCAATCGCGTCCAGGGCAGGACGGCTCACTTCTGGCGGCCGGTCATTGGACATCAGTGCGAAGGTGAGCACTCGCCCGTTCTGATCGACCACGAACCCTGACAACGCACTGGCCGTCGAGAGAGTTCCCGTCTTGGCCCGTACCCAACCCGCACCGGTTCGGTTTCCGGACGCGTAGCGGTCGGACAAACTTCCTGTTCCGCCGGCCACCGGAAGGTAGTCCAGCAGGGGGCGCAGTTTCGGATCACCGTCACCGGCCGCAGCCGTCATGACGCGATCGAGTACCTGAGCCGGAATGAGATCGTCGACGGACAACCCGCTGGAATCGTGCAGCGAAACTCCGGTGTAGTCGAACCCGGCGGCCTGCAGGGTCTTGCCGGTCGCGTCGACGGCTCCGGTGAACGACGCTTCGATTCCGGAGGCGATCGCAACCTCACGCCCGATGGTCTCGGCGAGCACGTTGTCGGAATGTTCCATCATCTGCAGCAACCGGTCGCTCAGCGGTGCCGACTGCACGGTCGCGATCGGCTTGGCACCGGCAGGCGCGGCGCCGAGACTCACGTTGGCGGGATCGACACCGAGCGCCTGAGCGAGAACCTTGCCCGCGTCCAACGCGGGAGTTTCCGAGCGCGGTGACTCGTCTTGAGTGCCGTCGTACCGACCGCCTTCGATCATCACCGATTCGATCGGCGTGATGTAGCCCGCCGCGATGTCAGCGGGGAACCAACCGGTGGCCATGTTGTCGCCCTCGAACAAGCTCGAGTCCACCACGACACTGGTCACCGGCGTACCGGCAGCCTTGATCTGGTCGACGAGATCCGCGATGTGAGCAGCGTTGGCGTAGTACCCGCTCTGCCCCTTCGGCGTCGCCGTCAGCGTCGGGTCACCACCGCCGACCAGAACGACCTGGCCGGGGCTCGCTCCGGGCACCACCGTCGTGGACAGTCGGTGGTCGAGCGGCAACTTCAGCAGTGCCGCCGATGCGGTGAGCACCTTCGTCGTGGACGCAGGCGTCATCGGCGTCGACGGGTCTGCGCTCCACAGAATGTTTCCGGTGATCGCATCAGCGACAACTCCGGTGAACTTCCCCAGATCCGGGTTGGCCACAGCCGGGCCGATCGCCGCGGCGATTCCCGACGCACTCGGAATCGGTGCGTCCATCGGGACGGGCACTACCTGAGGTGACGGCGTCACGAGCGCAGGCTGCGGCGACGTAGTCACGGTCGCACTGCCCGCAGTGTCGTTCGACGTACCGAGTTTCACGACGACAACTCCGGCGACGGCCAGTACAACCACTGCACCGACCGCCAGAAGGATGCGGAAGTTACGCCGTCGACTCTCTTCCAACGAGCCGATCTTCTTCTTTCCTTGGCCCGCCAACGCCCCTCCGTCTGTGCTCTGCCTACTGGGTGGTCAGGCAACCTTATCCTTGACCCGATATCCTTCCGACGAATCATTACCGACACGACAGCGAGGAATCGGCGTGGAGTTCGACGTCACCATCGAGATCCCCAAGGGTCAGCGCAACAAGTACGAGGTCGACCACGTAACCGGTCGCGTCAAACTCGATCGCTACCTCTACACAGCTTTCGGCTACCCGGCCGACTACGGCTTCATCGAAAACACCCTGGGTGAGGACGGCGATCCGCTCGACGCCATGGTCCTGCTCCCCGAGTCGGTCTTCCCCGGCGTCATCGTCGAGGCTCGCGCAGTCGCGATGTTCAAGATGGTCGACGAGGCCGGCGGAGACGACAAGGTCCTCTGCGTTCCGGCCGGTGACCCCCGCTGGGATCACATCCAGGATCTGGGTGACATCTCGCAGTTCGAGCTCGACGCGATCAAGCACTTCTTCGTCCACTACAAGGACTTGGAGCCGAACAAGCACGTCGAGGCAGCCAACTGGGTCGGCCGCGCCGAGGCAGAGGCCGAGATCGAGGCTTCGATCAAGCGTCTCGCCGCCAACGGCGGTCACTGAGCTCGAGTTCTCAGGCCTTACAAAAATCCCCGCACATCGGAAGATGTGCGGGGATTTTTTGTGCTGCTTTTACTCGCCCTTGCAGTTCCTACTCACCCTTGCAGTTCCTACTCACCCTTGCAGTTTCTACTCACCCTGGAAGACCGGCGGGCGCTTCTGGAAGACGGCGGTGATGGCCTCGGTCAGATCCTGCGAAGGCAGGAACGCCGCGTTCCAGGCTGCGACGTAGCGAAGGCTGTCGTTCACGCTCGCGCTGCGGGTGTGATCGAGCACGTCCTTGATGCCGTGGACCACGAGCGGCGGGTTGAGGGCAATCTCCTTGGCGGTCGCGCGCGCCGCGGCCAGCACTGCGTCGGCATCTTCGAAAACGTCATTGACGAGACCGATCTTCTCGGCGCGCGCTGCGTCGATGTCCTTGCCGGTCAGCGCCAACTCGCGAAGGTGTCCGTCGCCGATGATCGCGGGCAGCCGCGCAAGGCTGCCCATGTCTGCGACGATCGCGACCTTGACCTCGCGGATGCTGAACTTGGCGTCGGCGCTCGCGTAGCGGATGTCCGCTGCAGTGATGAGGTCGACGCCGCCGCCGATGCACCAGCCCTGAACGGCTGCGACGACGGGCTTGCGGCAGTCTGCGACGGCATTGATGCCCGACTGCATGCGCTTGATCATGTCGTGGAACTTGGTGCGCGGACCTGCCTGAGCCTTGTCCGCGAGGACGGCACCGAATTCACCGCTCATCGCCGGCAGGTCCAGGCCGAACGAGAAGTGCTTGCCGGATCCGGCGATGACGATTGCGCGTACCTCGGGATCGGCGTCGAGGTCGGCGAAGATTTCGGGGAGTTCACTCCAGAAATCCGGCCCCATCGCGTTGCCCTTGCTCGGCCCGATCAGCGTCACCTGGGCGATGTTGTCTTCGCGCTCGACGGTGAACGCATTCCAGCTCTTCTGTTCAGTCATTACTCAAGAGTAACTAAAGCTCGGGCTCAGCCGAAGACCCTGCCCTACCGAAGACGCTGCCTTCAGCTGAAGATTCCGGCCTCGTCAAGTACGAGCACTACGAGGGTGACGGCCATCAGGGCAAACATGATCAGCATCGCCATCCTCGCCGCCCGCTCACTGGTCGGCGGGAAAACGCGCTGGGCGGGATGCTCAGCCACGTACTCGGACAAGGACATGGTCCTGGCACGTGAGCGTGTCGGATTCTGTACCGCTGCTGTTGTAGCCATGTCGGTGATCCTTTCAACTACGCAATCTCAGTCAGGTACCCCAAAGGTGAAGTACCCGACTGAGTTCGACCTCTCCAATGTAGACCCGCAGACCAAAGAAGTCAGCGTGAGTTTGGTGCGAATTACCTGAGAGTTAGTCCACACAGGGGATACCGCCATTCGCGTCGGCTCGGATGGGTGATCCCTGCGCTCCCGTATCGGGAACGGTGCCGGCCGATACCGACGGACCGGGTTGCACCGGAGCGGCCGAGAACGCGGTCTGTGCATTGTCCTCACCGATCAGTACAGACACTGATTCGGCCGCTGCCTGCTCGTTCGACACCGCGACCACACCCAACTGCTCGGCCAGCGCCTCTGCGACGGCTTTGGCGCCGACCCCATAGCTGACCACCGACTTTGCCGTCGGAGCTGCGGTGCTCACCTCCCCGACCTCGACTCCCGACGCTTTCAACTCCGACGCCAAAGCGGCACCCAACCCGTCCGTCGCGGTTCCGTTGCGGATGTCCACAACTTCGTTCCCGGTCGAGATCGCGGTGTCCATCGCAGGTGCAGACGCCGAGTCGCCTCCCGCGAAGATCCTCGACACTTCACTACGCAAACGCGCCGGATCGACCATGTTGACATCCTGGCCGTCGACGGTCTCGTAACCCTCGATGGGCAGGGTGTAGAAGTCGATGTTCCCACCCGCGAGAGCGCTTGCCTGAGAAGCGAATCGGACGGGATCCATGGCGGAATCGATCACGACGTCCTTCTTCACCACGTCGGCCAGTGCCGTCATCTTCGGAATGTTGCCGATGACGCCGGAGCCCTTCAGATTGGCAATCACTGCACTGATGAATGCCTGCTGCCGGTGCGTGCGATCCAAGTCCCCGTTGTCCAGACCGTGGCGTTGACGGACAAACGAAAGTGCCTGTGACGCATCGAGAGTCTGGACCCCGGCCGGGAAGTTGGCACCCGAGAAGTCATCCTGCACCGGATTGTTGAGGCACACCTGAACGGGGCCGATGGCCGAGACGACGTCGTAGAAGCCCATTAGGTTCACTTCGGCAAAGTGATCGATCGGAACCTTGAGCAGATTCTGCACGGTGGTCAGCGTCGAGCGCCTTCCGACTTCGCGTGCTTGTTGTTCTCGTGCAGCAGGATCCGTCACACCGTCTGCTACGAGTTTGGCGTCCGCATCAGCCTTCGCCATTCCGTAGGCTTCCTTGATCTTGGCCATTCCGTAGCCGGGTACCGCGACGTAATCGTCGCGTGGGATCGCCACCGCACTGGCCTTGCCGCCGTCGCCCGGAACATGGAGCAGGATAAGCGTGTTCGTGTTGTACCCACCCACATCGCTGTCCCCCGCATGCAACTTGTCGGTGACGAACTCAGCCGGCAGATCGCTGCCGTCCATCGCCTTGCGACTGTCGAGACCGATCAACAAGATGTTGGTATCCCCGTCGAGTGAACTGCCGGCGTCGTCACCGAGGGCGGAGAGCGCATCCGATCGGTACAGACCCGACGTCAGATCCGACTGCACGTACCACCCGATTCCGACGCCGACCAGAATCGTCGTCGACAAGGAGGCGGCCGCCAGCTTGCGCCCCACTGAGAGCGTCGACCGCTGCGGTGGACGCCTACGTCTGTGCCTGGTTGCCGAGTGTCGAGGTCGCGGTTCCACGGCCGACACGCTATCCAGCGTTCCTGAGGAGAACCTGTCGATACCGGACAGGGCTGGTCATTGGCTGAAAAAACGCTGAGAACGAAGTCCGAATTGGGCGAATCTGCTCTAGGCTCCGCCCTGTGGACCGCCGACGCTTCCTCAGTGCCCTCGCAGCAGCAACTCTGACCGGAACCGCCGCGGTGACGATGGGAACCGCTTGTTCATCACGTTCGGTCGGCACGGCTGTCGCCGCAGCCGACGAACCAGCAGATGCCGTGCCCGGCGCGGAACTCCCGCCTGCGTTGTTGCCGCCTCCACCGCCGTCCGCGCGGGTGGCGCTGCCCGCCGGCGGATCTTTGACGGCGTTACCGGGCGGCGGGGATCTGCTCGCGCTGACGGTTGACGACGGGGCCAGTTCCGAAGTCGTCCGCCTCTACACACAGTTCGCAAAAGACACCGGCATCCGTTTGACGTACTTCGTCAACGGGCAATACAACTCGTGGACCGAAAACGCCGGACTTCTCAGACCTCTTGTCGAGAGCGGACAAATTCAGCTCGGCAATCACACCTACTCGCACCCGGATCTGACGTCCGTGTCGAAGCAGCAGATCGCCGACGAGCTGACGAAGAACGGCACGTTCCTGCGCAACACTTACGGCGTGGACGCGGCGCCGTACTTTCGGCCGCCGTACGGAAGGCACAACGCGACAGTCGATTCCGTGGCCGCGAGTGTCGGATACACCATGCCCACCCTCTGGTACGGATCACTGTCGGATTCTTCGTTGATCACCGAGGAGTACATCCTGCAGATGGCGAACCAGTACTTCAATCCGGGGGCGATAGTGATCGGGCACCTCAATTACCTGCCCGTGACCCACGTGTATCCGCAACTGGTGGACATCATCCGGAGCCGGAACTTGCGAACGGTCACGCTCGACGATGTGTACCTGAAGCCGTGACGACGTGGTGACCGCCGCCGAAAACGGGGTCCCGGCCGAAAACACGGCTCCGTCTGTGAAACAACGCACCGAGGCCTGGCTGCTCGCGGACATCACCGAGGAACCCGCCGGACATCTGGGGCCACACCGGATGGCGCCGAAGAAGGAGAAGCGCCACCCGTGGTGGAAGGTGATGTGCCTGACGGGTGTCGATTACTTCTCCACTCTCGGTTACCAACCCGGTATCGCAGCACTGGCGGCCGGCACGTTGGCTCCCATCGCGACAGTCGTATTGATCCTGCTGACGCTGTTCGGTGCGCTGCCGGTCTACCGGCGTGTGGCTCGCGAGAGTCCGCACGGCGAGGGTTCGATCGCCATGCTCGAGAAGCTGCTACCCAAGTGGCGCGGCAAGATCTTCGTTCTCGTGCTTCTCGGCTTCGCGGCCACCGATTTCCTCATCACCATGACGCTCTCGGCCGCCGATGCGACGGCGCACCTCGTCGAGAATCCTTTTGCACCAACATTTCTCTCCGGACACACAGTCGCCGTCACCCTGGTTCTGCTCGCGCTACTCGCCGCGGTATTCCTCCGCGGATTCACCGAAGCAATCGGTATCGCGGTCGGATTGGTCGCCGTCTACCTCACATTGAACGTGGTGGTCATCTCCGTAGGTTTATGGCACATCGCGACCGCGCCGTCGTTGGTCACCGACTGGACGCGCGCCATGACCACCGAACACGGAAATCCCGCGATGATGATCCTGATCGCGCTGATCGTCTTCCCGAAGTTGGCGCTCGGCCTGTCCGGCTTCGAAACCGGGGTCGCGGTCATGCCGCAGATCAAGGGCGATCCGCACGACACCGAACAGAATCCACGTGGCCGCATCAGAGGTGCACGGCGCCTGCTCACCACAGCGGCGCTGATCATGAGCGGATTCCTGCTGACGTCGAGCCTGGTCACCACCATCCTGATCCCGGAGAACGAGTTCCAACCCGGAGGCGCTGCCAACGGTCGCGCGCTCGCATTCCTCGCACACGACTATCTGGGTGAGATCTTCGGAACCGTCTACGATCTCAGCACGATCCTGATCCTCTGGTTTGCCGGTGCGTCGGCAATGGCAGGGTTGCTCAACCTCGTCCCCAGGTATCTCCCCCGCTACGGCATGGCGCCGTCGTGGGCCCGCGCCGTGCGTCCGCTGGTCCTCGTGTTCAGCGTCATCGCCATCACCGTCACGATCTACTTCGACGCCGGTGTCGACGCTCAAAGTTCCGCGTACGCAACCGGTGTCCTCGTGCTCATCTCGTCGGCGACCGTCGCCGTTGCCCTGTCTGCTCGCAAACACGGACAGCGAAAACTGTTCGTGGGGTTCAGTTTTGTCGCGGTGCTATTCGTCTACACGACGATCGCGAACATCTTCGAACGCCCGGACGGTGTGAAAGTGGCGTCGTTTTTCATCGCCGCGATCATGGTGGTGTCCTTCCTTTCCCGGATCTCGCGAGCCTTCGAACTACGGGCAACCTCCGTCGAATTCGACGAGACTGCACTGCAATTCATCGCCGAGGCAGCCGAGAAGGGCTATCTCGCTGTGGTGGCGCACGACGTCGACCGCCTCGACGAGGACGAGTATCGGCAGAAGGAATCGCAGCAGCGCGCCGAAAGCAACATCCCCGAGGGTGAGTCGATCATCTTCATCGAGGTCAACGTCACGGACTCCTCCGAATTCAGCACCGACCTCCTCGTCCACGGGCGACAGCGCGGTGAGCACCGGATTCTCTGGGTCGACAGTCCTGCCGTCCCCAACACCATTGCGGCGGTTCTCCTGCGGACGAGGGACATCACCGGCGTGATTCCCGACGTCTACTTCGAGTGGACCGAGGGAAACCCGATCATGTACCTGCTCCGATTCCTTTTCATCGGTGAGGGCGAAACCGCTCCGGTGACCCGTGAGGTCCTTCGCCGCGCCGAACCCGACCAGTCCAGGCGGCCCCACGTCCACGTCGGTTGACGTGGCAACCGACGAGCAGAGGGTTGGTCCAGGCCATGCCCCAGGAAGATCGCACAGAAAGAAGTGCTGCGTGCCTATATTCAGGCGAAACTCGCGGATATCACATCTTGCGTGCGAGGCTCGCCCTGAAATCCATTGCGATGGTGCGGATCTATAGGACGATCGGCCCCCGCTGCACCCACACGTCGAAGCGACTCGCTAGCGCAGGTTCGATTCGTCTGTCACCAAGCGATAAAGGACGTATCCTGAAAACACTATTATGGAGACGACGCAGAGTACGAGCATGATGTCGAAGAAGATAGTCACGTTTCCCCTCATCGGTTCGACCGGGATCGATTCGTTGATCCCCGCGGAGGTTTCTCCGCGAAAATGTCCTGTCCCGCAGCTCCAATCGTGTGAAGGCGATAGCGCCTCACCACCCGAGGCACGGCTCAGCTCTACTCAGAGTGAGGGCTTGGCAGTGTCATGCGCTGCGCGAAGGGTCACTTACGATTCCTGATCCGCTGACACGAGGTCGCGGAAGTAGTCGGAGAGACGGTGAGTGCCAGTCCGCTCGCCCACCGACTCACGTTGGAGCCCTTCGAGGAAGAATCGAGCCAGCGACGACGGGCGCGGCCCCAGGCGATCCGCGGTCCAGATGACAGGCCGGACGAATCCGGCAGGGACCGAGACCATTCGGGGTCGCTTGTCCACCGCGGCGAACGCCAAGTCCACGATGTCGCGATACCTGTAGATGTCCGGGCCACCGACATTCCACTCACCGGACTCGTCCCCGAGTCGGTCGACACAGAAGGCTGCGAGGTCGGCGCCGTGGATCGGGTTCAGTCGCGCAGTTCCGGCGCCGAGACCGAACGCAAGGCCGCGATGGGCCATGTCGAGGAACTCGGAAGCGTCCGAGAAGTATCCCGAGGGATTGACGATCTGCGAAGCCGCCTCGCTCCGCCGCAGCGCCTCCACGAATGCCGCCTTCGACCGCATCACCATCGAGGTGCCCTCGTGGACATGCATGACATTGACAAACAGAAACGACGATACCGAGTCCTGCTCCGCCAACTGCAGCAGACGCAAATTTGCTTGAAAATCGATGTCCCAGGGGTCAGCGTGTTGCCTCGTCACACCCAACGCTGAAACCACCCGGTGCACACCGTGACACAGACCTGGAATCGTACTGCGATCGCCGATGTCTCCGATCACCCACTCGTCTACCAGGCCGCTTAGAGATGGAGCTCCGAACGCCCCCGAGCCCTCTGCCCGATCGCGTGAACGCACCAGCGCCCTCACCCGATAGCCGCGTTGACGGAGCTCACGCACCAGATACCTACCCATATACCCCGTCGCCCCGGCAACTAGTACGGTCTGCGCTTCCATGTGCACCCCTCCATTCATGTACTACCTGGTCCAAGAATACAGTACTGCGATGCGATGACTTCGACACGTCAGGGGAGGTCCTGTCGGCCCACCTGGACAATGGGAACGTCGGGTCACCTCGGATATCCGGCGACAATGAGATGGAGGAAACGTGATGGCGCGTCCCGCACGACCGTTGGACCCTGCGCGCTCTCGCGCGCTACTCGATGCCGCCGGCGTCGCATTCGCAACACACGGTTTCGAGCGGGCCTCGCTCAACTCGATCCTGGCCGAGGCGCGATTCCCGAAGAGCTCCTTCTACCACTACTTCGGGGACAAGACGACACTGTTCGAGCGCGCCGTGGAAGCCGGAATGGACGCGCTGCGCGCAGCGGTGATACCACCGAACATCGACTCACTCGATCAGCACAGCTTCTGGCCGCAGATACGTCAACTCGGTGATCAACTCCAGATCGCCGCCACCTCGGACCCACGCACCCAGATTGTCGGACGCCTGCTTCACTCCGCCGACGTCCCGCCCTCACCCACGCTCGACGCTCTTCGCCACTCGATAACGAACTGGCTCACACACGCACTCGAAAGAGGCCGCGACCTCGGCCAGATTGACCTCGACACCCCCCTGGAGCTTCAACTACACCTACTGATCGCCGTCCTCACGGAAGTCGACCGATGGGTGCTCGCCCACAACGCGAACACCGACTCCACGTCCGCGGCACTGCGCGTACTCGAACGCTTGCTCGTCGCGTGATCATGGCTCCTGAATATGTCAATCGGAACTATCAGATAAACGGTTGATTCGGTCTTGGTTCGACACGCCGAGCTGAGCTAGGCGAGAAGGATCGATCATGACCGAAACACTGGATCCCATGGCGGCCGAGGTGGATCAGAAACAGCTGGCCGAGCAACTTCTGGCACAAGCCAAGGAGCACGGTGGAGTTGATGGGCCCGAACGGGCTGCTCAATCAACTCGCCAAGAATGTCCTCGCTTTGGATGCGGAGATGACCGAGCACCTCGGCTGCGACAGGCACGACTCGGCCGACCGGGGCAGCGGCAAACTCTCGAAACGGTACCGGTCGAAAACGGTCTTCACCGAGACTGTACCGGTGGAGATCGGCGGAGATCGGTGTCCCGCGGGACATCGATTCCTCGTTCGCCCCGCAGATCGTCAAGAAGCGACAACGCCGCCTGGCCGGTATCGACGAGATCGTATTGTCCTTGTCCGCAAAAGGAATAACCACCGGGGAAGTGTCCGACCACTTCCAGGACGTCTATGGGGCAACGGTCTCGAAAGACACAGTTTTCGGGATTCCGGACAGAAGCGTTCCGTCTAGCAAGGAGGTTTCTCGGAATGTCCTTGCTTTCTTCGAAGCTTCGGAGCGTTTACCCGCGATGAACTCGGTTGGACATGGCCACCGGATACCGCGCATGACCGTAAGACCCTCGCGGATTCTCCACAGCACACCCGCCTTCGCATGTCTGAAGCAGGTAATTCAGCTATCTGACGGCCTGAACCTGGTGTTTTCGCCACCACCATGCACCGTGTGCTCGCTCAGAATCTTCGTGCCGTGCCCCCATTTTTGGGGGCACTTGGCGATGTTCGCGGACCTGCAGGTCGCACTCGCGCCATTGCCGCCGCCATTCGAACCGCAATCGCTCGAAACGAAGACGCCGATACCATCGATCAACGTATTCAGGCGGCCGAGGACGGAGGCCTCCCACTGTCGCTCTGGTAGAGCGCGACATCGCTCGGCGGGACCTGCGTGGGATTGTAATTCGTTGCAGTGCATGGCATTTACCATAGTTGGTTATCGGCAATCATTTTTCGCACTTGGATTGCAAACTCGAAGTACTCAGACGTGCCCCACCTTGCCGATCAAAGGAGCCATCGGGTGGCACGCTTGCCGATCAAAGAAGCCATCGGCTGGCGCGCTGCCCGCGATGGCGGCTCAGGCGAACCGTTCACCGACCTGTGGATCGAAGAGTCGGTAGCCGAGGGGGCGCATCGCGTCGATGACCGCATTCGCATGCTCGCTTTGGAATCCGTAGCCAATGAACTCGATCAATTGCTCACCGATGTACACATCGAACATTGGGGCGCCCTCCGCGGCAGTCCCTGGCGGGCGCAAGAACTGCCCGTCCCACGCCCAACCTGGGAGATCCTCCACAAATGCCTGCAAGATGCAATCGCGGTCTACAGCATCGACGCCGCTCACGTGCTGCTCGTCGTTTAGCCGCGCGTAGACGTGGGAGAGGTCGAGATCATCGCCTCCCGCCCAGAACGCCAGGTTGTAGCTCATGGCTCTTAGTATGCCTGCGCCTTGACCTCTGTCGAGATTTCTTTACTGACTGCCGAGCAGGTGAGCCGAATTCCGTTCCGATGCAAACCGTCTCGAATCATTTTCTGACGCATTAATTCAGGCAGTGTCGGCCTGAATATGGCAAGATCCGCGCGGTTCAGCGCTGTAGGAGCACTGGAGACAACTCTCGTAACTGGTCGATACCGGCTGTGTGGCGTTCATTCCGCGATGTTCACTGGATCGATCGGGTGCTGAATTGTCGGGTACCACGAGGCAGCGGCGACGTAGGACTCGAAGTCGCGCGCGGGTTTACCCAGCACGTGCTGGACGGTGTCGGTGACAGCCGCCGCTTCTCCGTCGCGCACCAGGCCCAGGTATCCATCGAGAACCTGGACGTCTGCTTCGGGAAGCCCCGAAGCGATCAGACCGGTGTTGAACTCCACAGGCGCGATGTCGGCGAAATTTATCTCGCGGCCGGCCGCAGCGGAGATAAGAGAGAACGCTTCGCTAAGGGAGTAGGCGCGGGGACCAGTAAGTTCGTACGTGCACCCCGCGTGGCGCGAATCGGTCAGTGCGGCAACGGCAACCTCTGCGATATCCCATGCGTCGATAAACGACTCCTTGCCCTCACCCACCGGCAGGATCAGCGATCCCGAGAGCACCGCGTCGCGGAAGAAACCCTCGTCGAAATTCTGGTAAAACGACGACGGCCGCAAAATTGTCCAATCCATCCCGGACTCCTTGACCGCTCGTTCCGAAGTCAGATAGCGCGGATCACCCACGTGATCGGCGCCGCGTCCGGAGAGCTGGACCACCCGGCGCACCTGCTAAACACCGGGCCGCGAGCACGCCGCTGCGTGGGTGCAACACGCGCAGTCCGCTTGACCTGCCAAACAGCGTTTCGGACTCCGTGGCGCTGTTCATGTTGTTCGCGAGCCATTCCGCGTCCGGCTGGACCATCGGTTCTCGCAGGCAGTAGCGGCCGCCGTTGTCTTTGACGTAGTGGGTGAAGCACTTGTTCTCGTATCCGCCGTGTTCTTTGGTGCGGGGTATCACGACAAAGCGTGTGGGAGCGGCTGTTTCGGCCATGGTGATGCGCCTTCCTGCGAGTCGGTAGAGTCGCTCCCCGGTCACCAGGTCGAGTGCTTCTATCAACTTCGCAGTCATCATCGGCCCCGGACACCTCTGATCTCAGTATCCGTCGGTACCGGCGAAGACAAGTTCAGGCGTGCCGACAACCGGCCGCCCGGGGTGTAGTTGCTGCTGTAGGGACTCGATCCCGGCAGCGTCGAGTGTTCCTCGGTGAATCTGACAGACCCAGTCGAAATCTTCTGTAGACCAGCCGATCTGATATCCGTAAGTCTTGGTTTTCCACGGCTCGTTCGATCGTGGCCGCCGGGCGATCCAACCCGCATTATCACCGAGTTCGGCGGCGAATGCGCCGGATTCGGGTTCGATCGAGTGAACGAAGCGTGGAGTCAGGTCCGTCAGCAGGGGCACCCCGATGGGTTCGGCGGTGATCTCCTCGCGGAACCAGCGTATCGATTCCTGCCGCGGTGTAGTTGGCGGTCCGCCGCGACCGGCGAGGCTCCTCGATTCGGCGTCGGTGACGACCGGACCGTCCCAGGTGAACAGGGAGGGGTCGAGGTGCTCCCCCACGGTGAGGTCGGAGTATGCGGCGCCGTCGATACCGTCGCCGGATTGTTGGGCAAGTACTGCACCGGTTTCGGCGTCGACGACAAGCCGCAGCGACGGCTTCGGCAGATTCCGGCTCTCGCGTGGGGCGAGATCCACCGACCAGCATCGACGGCCGAGGAACTCGACGTCTGTCACCGGCCCTGTCGGGCGTGAATGATGGTTGCCGACCCAATGCTCAACGCGCGGGGTGATCGCGAGGTGTCGGCCCGCGCCGGGCGAGTGCACCTGGTGGAGTTCGGTGCAGCGCGGATGGTCTGGGTCGGCGGTGAAGTCCCAAGCGGTGGTGCCGTCGCTGACGAACATCACCTGCCCGTCGAGTGACTCGATCCTCGATCGGCGCCCCCACCGATACAGATGGACGCCGGGGAGGCGAACGGGAAGAAACACAGGTTCTTCACCGTAGCTGCCGTAGTAGTAGTGAAACGGTTCGTCGGAGTTGCGGTACGGGACCACGACCCCGTGGACCGGTTGCCGCGGGCCGTCGGCCATGGTCACCAACATCTGGACCCATTCGGTCATCACTGCCTCCATCACACATTCGGGTGTCGGGCGTCTTCGCCCCAGGTAAACGCGTCTCCCACCGGTTATTTTGGTGAGCTTTCCGGCTCGATCGCCTGCGCCGCTCAGCTCAGACATGCAGGACTCCAGCGATCGCTTCGGAAGCCGCGGGGTAGGCGCGGGTGTCGGCTTGTTCCCCCAACTCTGCCGAGGCGTAGGACAGGAGATTGTCGAGACGAACACCTTGCTCGTCGTACAGATTCAGCCGAGCTGTCAACATCAGTCCGGGGTAGTCACGATGCCGGAATCGGACATGGATCCGGCCGCTCGGCCAGTGGCCGACGTACGTGGCGCTCACCTGGTCGACTTTGTCCGAGAACCGCATTCGGTCGAGACCGCGCAGGCAGTACTGCACGTACCCGTGATGGTCGAGTGGCTCGGGACCGACAGGCCAGCACCGATCGGTGATGTCGACGCCGCCGGTGATCAGCGAATGGAT
Organism: Rhodococcus sp. NPDC055024; assembly: GCF_053608585.1. NCBI lineage: Bacteria > Bacillati > Actinomycetota > Actinomycetes > Mycobacteriales > Nocardiaceae > Rhodococcus > Rhodococcus sp. NPDC055024. Next base: position 117,316 of record NZ_JBSGVT010000009.1, on the reverse strand, counting down.
CCCGCCATCGACCCCGGTGGAGAGTACCGACCGGCCGACGGCAGGACGGGTAGCAGTCCTCGCAACCAACCACAGCCTCCCGCCCCCTGCGACCCCGTGCGCGACATCCATCCCGGGCAGCGTCAAGGTCGTCGCCGGCGACGAAGCCTCACCACGGTAGGCCCGTACAGTTGTGGCGCCACGCGTAATGGGGTCTTTGCCCCAGTACCAGCGCACGTTGCCATCGAATGCGCGCTTGCGGCGATGGTTTTCGTCGTACGACACATCCGCATACTCGCTGGTGTACCCGACCTGCCGATCTTCCGCGCACAGGTAGGTGTCGCGGTCGATGCGCAGCGGGGCCGGATCATGCAGAGGTATCTGCAATACCGATGAGCTGTAACGCAACTCGAACCCTGCCCGCTTTCCTCCCGTGCCGTCCACGCGCGGCACCCGTTCCCACGGATCGTGCTCGACACCGAGATAGAGCGAGGATTCGTCGAACTCGGCCGACACGATCGCCGCGGCATCCACTTCGACCCGACGCATCCCACCACCCGGCTTGCTCACCAGCAGCGCCGGTTTGCGCCTCAGCGTCCGTGGCGGAATATCCGGCGAGGGTGAGATGTCGTTGTGCCTGCGTGTAGTCGTCATACACCAGGCGCCGGCGCGTCCCGCGCCGATCAGATGGTGCCCTTCGGTGTATTCCGAACGGTCGATGCCGCCGGTACCGACGTGAACCAAAGGGCCGTCGCGGTGATTCTGTATCCACAAACCGGACTCGTCGGCAGAGATCTGTGCTGGGCCGAATCCCGGAGGGGTCGGAGAAAGATCGGTCCACGCCACCAACCCCACCAACGATTCTGTGTGCGGATCAATCAGTGCCGCAACGGGTTGACGCTCGTCGACCACCCACAGGTGAGCAGCGGCGAAGAAGACATATCGAGGGCGCAGGAACCTACGCCCGAGGTGGGCGCTCACGCGCCTTTCTGCAAAGTCATGACATGGACGGTACCAGCGAAACTGGCCGTCCACTTGCTGTCAAGCTGTTCGACCCAACTCCGGCAATCGATCTCTTCGTCGTTGGCGTGCGAAAGAGACAAAGCCGGCTGTCGATTCCTTTCTCGAGTGCATGGGCCCCTGCGGATATGAAAAGGCTCGCGGATACGAAGTTTGTCGTATGGCATCGATGATGATTGCAACATCGACTGGACGGCAGGGCGTTTCGGCATCTTCGGCCTGCGTGGAATCAGTCTCCCATCAGAAGTGGTGAGCTTTCGCGCAGGTCTCCACGTCGACGAACAATTGGGATGCTTGCCCCTTACTTCAAAGTTGCAAATTTCGGATACTTTTGGATATTCAGTTTACTTAGTCTTGTGCATTCCTTAGGTTTAAGTATCGAGAGAATTGATATCGGGACTCACTTATTTGAAATGACGAAGATCACACTATGTAGTTCGACATGCCAAGTATACGTAATGTTAACGAATGAATATGTTGACTTCTGGCAATAATTTAATGCCGATACATCTCCCCTCATCTCAAATGGCCAATTAGACCGCCAAATGCGGACAAAACGGATCTTGTCGAACATAAAAACCGCTGCTCACCTCGCTCTAGTCACCGTCTTGCCATAGTCCGATATTCAACCAAAAATCTGAATATCAGCTATCACTAATAGCGAATAGACGTTTATGGCTTTCAGAAGTACGTTCATGTCGTCACATTCCTGCAGTGAATATCCCGAAACGTACAGCGAGGATTATGCATGGTAAATAAAGTGAATAAACTTTTGGGAACGCGCTATCCGATATTGTCCGCACCGATGGGCGGAGTGGCAGGTGGTCAACTGGCCGCCGCAGTCTCGAACTCTGGTGGTGCCGGCCTCGTCGGAGTCAGCTACGGCAACGAAGAATTCATAGATTCGGAGTTGCCCATCGCCGCCCGGTCACGTGGCGTGTGGGGGGCAGGCCTGGTGATGTTCACCTTCGATAAGGCCCCTCACTTGCTCGACAGCGTCTTGTCTCACCGGCCGCCACTCGTTGCATTGTCATTTGGAAATGCCGCCCAGACCAACAAATACGTCGCAGCCATTCAACGCGAGAACCTGTTAGCCGCCGTGCAGGTTCACGACACCGACCAAGCTCAAGAAGCCGCCGCTGCCGGAGCCGACGTGATCATTGCCCAAGGATCCGAAGCAGGTGGACACCACAAAGACCGTGCAACGTTTCCGCTCATTCCGGCAGTCGCGGACGCACTCAACGGACAGATCCCACTTGTTGCAGCCGGTGGAATCGCAGACGGCCGGGGACTGGCGGCAGCACTCGCTCTCGGCGCCGACGGGGTCATGATCGGTACTCGGTTCGCCGCCGCCGCCGAAGCGCTCACAAGCCCATCCTTCACCGATTCCTTGATCAACGGACACAGTCGAGATCTCCTCGATACCCGTGCCTTCGACATCATCCGTTCAATTCCCTGGCCACCTCAGTACACCGCTCGCGCTCTCGGGAACGACTTCTCCCGCACATGGTTTGGCCATGAAGACGAACTCGCCGACCACGCCGCCACCCTCGTCGACGCGTGGTCGCAATCGGTCTCCGATGACGACGTCACACAACGACCGTTGTTCGCGGGGGAGAACATCGATCTGATCACCTCGGTTCAACCGGCCGCTCAGATCATCGAGTCGATGATCACACAGGCCTGCTCGGTTCTGGACGCGCTCGGGACGACCGAGTTCCGCAACGCACTTCCCGCTCACTGACCGGCCAAGGCCCCGAGCACCATTCAGCGACAACGAAAGAAGGCGAAACCGATGTACGTACTACAACTGACCTATCTTGCGGATTCTGACGTCCTCACCCGCAGCAAACCTGACCACATTCGATGGCTACGCGAGCAAATCAACGCCGGCTCTGTGGTCGCAGCCGGACCCAGAGACGGGGGTGGTGGCGTCGTAATCACCTCAGACCTCGACGACGAAGCTGTCGACAAACTGGTCGCCAGCGACCCGTGGACCGTCGACGGACTGGTCCGATACGACCGTATTCACTTCACCAGTACCTACAGCGCCCCCGGCGTCTTTCCCCGCCCGAACTCTGACGAGGTCACTCTCATCAACGTCGCACTCACTGACAACCCTCAAAAATCACTGGCAGCGCTCAACGACGCAGTCGACCACGTCGCCCACACCGCTACCGGCTTCCTCGGGTCACGATTGCTCAGAAGCACACAGAACGACAGCATCGTCAACTTCGCCCGATGGAACAGTCTGAACGAGTTCGAAGCGATTTTCGACGACCCCGAGTTCACTACGCGCTACGCAGCTTTCGCTGAATCCACCACGGAAGCCCGCTACCGGCTCTACCGCTCGGCACACATCATCAGCCCGCAATCCTGACATCCCCGATCAGAGAGGAACCACCGTGAACACTTCGTTCGACCTCGTCGTCATAGGGCACGGAGCCGCTGGGCTCTCCGCTGCCGTCACCTACCTCGAAAGCGCCGATGCCGACGCACACGTAGCCGTCCTCGAACGATCTACCCGCGAACAGCGCGGTGGCGCCACCCGATGGACCGGGGCGTTCCTCCGCATCGACAACGAACACAACTTCGACGACACGTACTCAGATCGGCTCACTGAAACCTCGGGAGGGCGTGCTGATCTCGACTACCTACATATCTTGCACAAGGACACACCCGCAGCTATTACATTTCTGCAGGATCGAGGAGTCGAGATCAGCTTCAATGAATTCCCGTTTCCTCACACCTTCGTCAGCGGGCAGCCGTCCATGGCCGCGCCGGCAAGCCTCATCGGAGGTGGAGCGTCCATCGTCGAATCCTTGTCCGCCCTACTCGAATCCGACAGCCGCGTTGACTTGCAGTACCAAACCGAGGCACTGTCGCTGCTGACAACGGACGGAGTCGTCACCGGCGTTCGAGTACGAACTCCACAAGGCCAACGCGACCTGACCGGTTCTGCTGTCGTCCTCGCAAACGGCGGGTTCGAGGGGAACCCGGAAATGCTCACCCGCTACATCGGCCCCCGCGCATGGGAACTACCACTCATCGCGCCCGGCATCGCCAACAACCGAGGCGACGCACTCCGGATGGCGCTCGAGGTAGGAGCTGACACAGCCGGAGCATTCGACGGCATCCACGCCGAACCCGTCGATCGTCGATCGACATCCGCCGACGCGGTTCTCTACGGATTTCCTGCAGGAATATTCGTCAATGACCACGCCGAACGCTTCATCGACGAAGGAAAAGACACATGGGACAACACATTCGAGAAAGTCGGCTACTCGATCTGGGCGCATCAGAACCAGAGCGCCTACTGGATCGGTGACGCCACCTCCGTCGACTTGCCCTGGTTCGAGCGCGCTCTCTTGAGCGACGTCCCACCGGTCACGTCGAACACGATCGAAGATTTGGCCGAGCAACTCGGTCTGGAACCCGCGGCACTCACAGCGACGATCTCGCAGTTCAACGCTGCCACCAACGATGTCACATTCGACCACACACGATTCGATGGCAAACGGACCGAAGGCCTGACAATCGACAAGTCGAACTGGGCAACCCCCATCGATACAGCGCCGTACATCGGGTTTCCTCTGACAGCCGCGTTGTGCTTCACCTATGGAGGCATCCGAACCGATCCCGATGCCCGCGTCCTTACACCGTCGGGAACGCCTATTCCCGGTTTGTTCGCAGCAGGTGAAGCAACCGGTCTGTACTACAGCGAATACCCGCCAGCAACATCGGTGCTCCGCTCGGTCGTCTTCGGCCGACGTGCTGGCGCCTCGATCTTGAACCTGTGACTACCTGACACACCATCCCGTTCGAATTCAGCCCAACGCCGAGGAGCTTGACATGCGCCTGACCAATCTTGACGTCACACTACGTGACGGCGGCTACCGCAACAGCTTCAATTTTCCCAGGCAGTACGCAATCGACCACGCAGCATTGGCCGTCGAAGCCGGATTTGACTGGGTCGAAATCGCCTACCGGAATGGATCTTTCAACCCCAACACAAGTAACGGCCTCACAGGCAGAGGCGAGGACCGATACATCGCTGACGTCACCGCCCGAATCGGCGCTGATCATGTCGCCCTGATCGCCCACCCCCACAACGTCGATGTGAAGGATCTCGAATCCGCCTACGCCGCGGGAGCCCGACTGATCCGCTTGTGCGTAAACGCGAATGACCCCTCCCTCACCTGGAACTTGCTCTCCCACGCCCGCTCTCTGGGTTTCGTCTGCGCGGCGAATCTCACCAGAGTCAGCAACCTCGCGCCGCGAACGATCGCAGAACTGGCCGGTGCTGCGGCCGCTGCGGGAGCGAACGCACTCTACCTAGCCGATTCCAACGGAGCGATGCAACCGGCAGATGTCACTCGAATGGTCACGGTTGCCGGCGATTTCAGCGGTCTTCAAATCGGATTTCACGCACACAACAACATTGGTTTGGCGCTCGCGAACGCCATCGCAGCGGTTTCGGCAGGCGCATCCTGGATCGACTCATCTGTGTTGGGCATGGGCAAAGGAGCGGGCAACCTCATCGCAGAGCAGTGGATTTCATACCTCGACAGCTGCGCACCGGAAAGCTCAGGATTCGAACTTGCAGCATTGCTCGACCTCTCCGCCCTGCTATCAGACGCGGTTCCGGAATCGGCGCCAGTCGTTCCTGCCACCGATCTACTACTCGGGCGATACAACCTGTCGATCGAACACAAAAGCAAGGTGCACGGACTGGACTCGCAAGCCAGAGTTCGTGCGGCACGTGACCTCGAACAGGCGCTCAGCGCGTGACCGCTCGTGCAGTGATCTTCGCTCCGGCACTGCCGATCTGGGACGAAGGTGCATCCGTCGAACCAATCAGAGCAGGGCTCGATCGACTCGGAATCGCCGCACACATCGTCGACACGAACTCCCTCACCGAAGAGGCCACCAGCATCGAACACTTGGCAGAGTTGTGGGCTGAACACCTTTCCGGCTTGCACTTCGATCTTGTCTGCGGAAATGCCCTCGGGGGCGCCGTCGCGACAATGTTCGCAGTACGGAACCGCCTATCGTGTCCAGTGCTCACGGTCTCCGGACCGGTGCGGACCAGCCCCAAACTCAGCGACCGGTTGACCACGATCATCAACCTCGCCGCGTCAGGGGATATCGACGCGGCCATGGTCGAATTGCACGCAAAAGTGATGCCCGCCGGTGAAGCAGCATCTCCGACTCCGCCACTGCAGCTGGCACGGCACAGCCGCCTTGTCGCAGCTCGACGAATTGCTACCGGACTGTCGATGTTGCAGACAGTCAACCTCGACGAGGCGACGCACAGATACCCGGGTCGAATCGTGAGCATCGTGGGAACACGATCCCAATTGGTCGGGGCCGAACACACTGCCGACGGGCCAACGTCCAGCACTTTATCGGTGGCCGGCGCCGGTATGCGACCACATCACCACAACCCGACCTGCATCGACGTCGCATTGACCGAGATCCGCCAACCTTTGGAGACAAGCCATGCAATTAGCAGTTCTGCCCGGTGACGGTATCGGCCCAGACGTCATCGACGCTGCGCTCCCCGTGATCGAAACCGTTGGGTTGCCCTGGACGCTCGAATACGGGGATGTCGGCTGGGAGTGCTGGCGATCGGGCGGTGACCCTGTACCTCCACAGACTTGGGAATTACTCGGTAAAACCGACACGTGCCTACTAGGGGCGATCACCAGCAAACCCGCCAGAGAAGCCGAGCAGGAACTACCCACTCGTCTTCGCGTCAATCCACCGATCTACCGATCGCCCGTCATCCAATTGAGGCAGAATCTCGGGCTCTACGCCAACGTGCGCCCCATTCGAGACCTACGAAATGACCAGTTCAATTTCGTCGTCATCCGTGAGAACACTGAAGGTCTTTACGCCGGCCTGGACTTCCGGCCGGTACCGGCGGACTTGTGGGAACACGTGCGGGCACACCCGAACGCCGCAGACTCCGGCCGCGAGGACACCGCCGCGACGATTCGGCTGCAGACGCGCACCGGTATCGAGCGATTGGTGCGTTTCGGATTCGCGTACGCGCACTCGCACGGTTTCGACCGCGTCACGGTGGCCGACAAACCGAACGTACTTCGAGCTTCGAGCACGCTTTTACGAGGCATCGTCGAATCGATTGCCGAGGAGCACCCCGAGATCGAGGTGGAGATCCTCAACGTAGATGCACTAGCCCTGTGGATGGTCACCCGCCCTGAACGTTTCGGAGTGATACTGGCGGAGAACATGTTCGGCGATATTCTGTCCGATCTTGGTGCTGGGATCATGGGCGGACTCGGGCTGGCGCCCAGCGCGAATCTCGGGAGTAGCGGCAGCTATTTCGAACCAGTGCACGGAAGTGCCCCGAAAATGGCGGGCACCGGACGCGCCAACCCGTTGGCGACCATACTGACAATCGCCGAGATCGCCGAACATCATGACTTCCCCCGTGAAGCGACAACCATCCGCAGTGCCGTTCGCGCAGTCGTGGAGCGGCGCCACTCGTCCGAGGTGACTTACGACCTCGGAGGTACCGCAACCACTACCGCGGCAGCAAACGCAGTTCTGAAGGAGATCGAAAGATGACCACTTCCAAGCCGCAAGTGTCCGCCGAACTCGTATACAGGGCAGAACAACTCGATACTGCTGCCGTGTCGGATGCTCTCGACAGCTTGGGTCTCACCGGCCACCTCAAGGCCCTGGTACCCAGGGTGCCCGGCTCCCGAACTGTCGGCCCTGCATACACAGTGACTTACCGGCCGGTTACGGAGTCCGCCAGCGGATTTCATAATGCTGCCAACTACCTTGATGATGTGCCCGCAGGTTCGGTCGTCGTCGTGGACAATTTCGCGAATACCGACTGCACGAATTGGGGAGGTCTGCTGACCTCCGTCGCTCAGCGTCAAGGGGTCAGAGGGACTGTGGTACACGGGGCTGCACGTGACATCGCCGAAATCCGCGACGCGAACTATCCGTTGTTCAGTGTCGGAGTGTCGATGGTGTCCGGAAAGAATCGCGTCGAGCTGGACTCCGTGGGGCGTGAGGTGACTGTCGGCACGGTCATCGTTCGTCCCGGGGATCTCGTTATCGCCGACGACAATGGTGTTCTCGTCATTCCAGAGGACAGAGCTCCGGAGGTCATCACACGGGCAGAAGCCGTCGAGCGAACCGAAGCAAAGATTGCGGCCGCAGTGAGTGAAGGAATCCGCCTCGATGAGGCACGATCGCGGTTCGGTTATGCCCAGCCGTGGAACGAGGACCGGGAACGGTGAGTGCACCGGCATTGGTCGATCTTCATGTCCACGCGGGGCCGGACCTCCTTCTTCGTCGACACAGCGTCATAGAAGCGGGCCGGCACGCTCAACGGATGGGGGCTTGGTTCGTCGCCAAGTCGCATCTCGGATCAACCTGCGAATCGGCATGGGAAGCACGCGAACTCGGGCTTCCAGTAAGCGGGTCGGTCGTCCTCAACGATGTGGCTGGTGGCGTCGATCCCAGAGCGGTCGAGCGAGGTGTCTTCGCTCAGGGGGAGCATTGTGACGCACGCGTGATCGTCTTTCTTCCTACCATGCGCAGCGGGCACAGCCCAGGGGTCGAAAGTTTCGCGCATAGCGGCTTCACTCGCGCGAGATGGTCGTCCGCTACCGCGTTCACCGCAGAGGGCACTGTGTCCAGGCAGACGTTCGACGTTCTCCGATGCGTGAGAGATCATGATCTGATTATTGCGACCGGGCACAGCAGTGCCGAGGAGAGTCTACGAATCATGGATGCTGCCGCGGCGATCGGTGTCGAACGAGTTTTACTCACCCACGCGACACACCCGATGTCGGGTTTCTCCCTGGACCACATCGCAGAGTTCGCGTCCAATCCGGCTATCTGGGTTGAGGTGACTGCGCTGAGCGTCTTGATGAATCGGCATCCGTACGAACGGGTTATCGAGCTTGCCGGTGTTCACCAACAGGTCGTGTTGTCGAGCGACCTCGGCCAACCGGATCGTCCCGATCTTCCTGCCGGTTGGCAGTTGGCAAGTCAGTGGTGCGCTACAGAGGTGTTCGACCGGGTCTCACGGGTCAACCCGTCTCGCTTGTTGTTTCGGTGATACGGCTGGTCATTCGCCCTGCCAGCTCGCGTGGGACGCGCGCGTAGACGGATGAACGAGAGGCAACCAATGCAAGCGTCTCTTCAATAGGGTTATCCGACAGTGGAATCCAGTGAAGTTCTCTCGAAGCGGGGAGGTCATCTCGCGAAGTCAGCATGAGGGTTGAGGGATTGGCTGCCAGCGTGTGGGTTATGACAGCCGGATGATCGTCGTCGATCGAGACTATCTCCGGGAACCATCCGCGTTGGTGCAGTTGAGAGAGCATTCCACCTCTTTCGGTGTCACTCTGGGCGGTGTCCAAGCAGAGTAGTTGCTGTGCCGACAATTCGTTCCAGGTCACCGCGTCCCGGCCGGCGAATGCATGGTTGCTGTGCACGGCGATTCCGAGAACGTCCGTCCGGAATGCTGTCACATTGATTTCCTTGTGATCGAACGGAAGTCGCACCACTCCGAGCGCTATCCGTTGTTGTTTGAGATCGGCCAGTAGATCTGATGTGGCGGTCGAATGCAATCGCACATCGAGGTGATCCTCCACCTTGTTTGCGTAGCAGCCCTGCAAAAGCCGAGTGAGGTCAGAGATTCGCGTGTAGGCAATTCCTGGGCACAATGCCAGGTGGAGAACGTGAGGGGGCGGTGAAGGCCGCGCGGCTTCGATCGCGTCACGGATTTGCAACGGAAGCGGTGCGATGCGGTTACGGAAGGCCTCGCCGGCGGCGGTCAAAACCAGCCCCCGTCCGTTCCGGGTGAACAGTTCGAAACCGATGCGGGATTCGAGTCGCTTGATCTGCTGGCTGAGAGTTGGTTGAGCGACCTGCAATAACGCTGATGCGGAAGACACCGATCCGGTATCGGCAACAGTGAGAAAGTATCGAACACTGCGAATGTTGATGTCATCGACAGTGGCGATCGGACCGAGCAATTCGGCCGTCGATGATCTGATTGGTGACGTTCGCACAACGGTCAATTCAGGTCCTCCTGTTGTTGGGCGAGCATGCGTCGAAAGTTGTTCAGCCTCTGGCTATCAGATCGAGAAGTCCCGGAAAGCGACGTTCGAGATCCTGGTACCGCACGCGACTGCGCCGCTCCATTCCGTATTGGCGTTGCCTGATCAATCCGGCTTCTCGTAGAGCCTTGAAATGGTGCGTCAGTGACGACTTCGGTCGATCGAAGCCGAACCAACTACACGGGTGGTCGTATTCGACGGAGTCGGCGAGCAAACGTCTGACAATCTCGAGGCGGATGGGGGTCGAGAGTGCGCCGAAAATTGCGGCGAGGTCGAGTTCGTCGACTGATGGCTCTTCGATGGGAGCTGGCAGGTACTTATCTGTGACTTCAGGAACCGCAATTGTGACCATAACAGCAGAATACATCCATTACTAGTTTTGTCGAACCGGTACGAATGCGAACCTATGATTGCACTAGAAACTTCGAACCAATACGACTATGGTCCTGCTAGTACGAATATTTACGTACATCGATTCCGAAGGGAAGACTCCATGACAAGCTCTGAGGTTCAGCCCTCCACCCACTCGTCGACACCCGTGCCCGGATCCATGCCTGCGGTACTGTCCGCGGCCTTCGTCGTCACGGCAGTATTCGTGCTCTCGAATTCACCGACGCCGCTCTACGTCCATTGGCAACAGAGCATCGGGTTCAGCTCGGGCATGCTCACGGTCATTTTCGGCGCATACATCCTCGGCCTACTTCTGACGCTCCTTGTTGCGGGGCAACTATCCGACCATTTCGGTCGCCCGCGCGTACTTCTGCCCGGACTCGTCGTCGCATTGGCGGCCAGTGCCCTTTTCCTCATCGCCGACAACGTCGCCATGTTGATAGTTGCGCGACTGCTCACCGGCATCTCGGTTGGCGTTATCGTCTCTGCCGGAATGGCTTCCGTCGTCGATGCAGGAGGCGACACCCTTCGCGCGACCGCCGCGCGACTCGCGTCCGTTGCCATGGTCCTCGGGGCCGGGCTCGGCCCACTGTTCGCAGGAATCATGGCTCAGTACCTTGATGAGCCTGTCACCTGGGTGTTCGGTGCGGAAGCGCTTCTCATTGTCATCGCCACTATCGCTGTCGTCCGTTCCCGCCCACTTACCAACCTCGCAGACATCGATGATCGCAGTCCGTTTCAGCTACGTCTGCCGTCGGTCCCCCGGCGTTTCCGCCGTTACGTGCTGTTCGGTATCGCGGTCTTCGGACCTGGGATTACTGCAACCTCATTCGTCCTTTCCCTCGGTCCTTCGTTGCTTGCCCGGCAGCTAGGAGTTACGAGCCCGTTGGTCGCGGGCGGAACTGCGTGCGCGATGTTCCTCGTCGCCACAGGCATTCAATTTGCCGTGGCTCGCACTCCGATCCGAACGATCTTCATCGGCGGCGCAACATCCACCGCACTGTCGATGCTCGCGCTGTACGGTGCCGTCCAATCTGACGCCGCAGCACTACTCATCGTTTCCGCACTCCTTGCCGGCGCAGGCCAAGGCCTCGGCCAACTCGGGGGGCTCACGCTGATCGGAATGCATGTTCCCCCCACATCTCGGGCACAAGGAAATGCATTGATGAACATCGGCGGCTATATCCCCGCAGGAATACTGCCCCTGGTTGCCGGTTACCTGATCGACGCCACATCCATTCCCATAGCGGTAACCGTGTTCGGCGTCGTTCTGTTCCTCGCCGCCGTCGCCGGCGGAGTCGCAGTGGCGAAATCCATCGAGACCACCTAAACGAATCGGCCAACCGAGAAGAGCGAAGATGAACCAACAAGAACTCGCAACCTTGGCATCAGATCTGACCAACGCTCCCCATATCGCCACCGTCGGCACAATCGAGCCAGACGGCTCACCCCAACTGTCCCCAGTCTGGATAACACACGACGACAACACTGTGGCATTCTCGACCGTCGAGGGGCGCCGCAAACACACCAACATAGTCCGCGATCCACGTATCAGTATCAGCATCACTGACTCTGAGAACCCGATGCGCCGCATCGAACTTCGAGGAAGTGCAATCATCGTCGACGACCCGGACGGAGACCTCATCCAACGGCTGTCACTCGCATACACCGGAAGTAATTGGACCGAAAAAGATCCCGAAGCGAGACGGGTCATCATTCGCCTCACCCCGCAGCGTTTAGTGGGCCGATCCTGACACCCCGAATCCGCGAACGAAGGCCTTGATGGGGGTTCCGTCCATTACTCGCGGCATAGCATCTACCCAAACTCGGTTGAAGTTTTAGACCTATGGAGATCAGCGGATTATTCCTCACCAGCGCAACATATTTCGTTGCAATGCTGGCGATGCATCTGCGCGTGGATCGATGTTCAGCTCGCTGCGTCGATCGCCGTAACTGTTTTCCTCCCGTCACTGCGAGTGCGCAGGCCCAGGCTGCCTCCTTCCGACCGTCGCCCTCCGGAATGGACCCCGAGGGCCAGCCCATCCACCACGCCCAGGCAAGCGTCGCGCAGCACACGAAACTCCCTGACAGCGCGATGGCTGCCGGAACAATGAGCACTCGGGGTTTGACGACGCTCACAGTCCCGGCGCCGTCGACGTGCACCCCGAGGTGCGGACGCCGCGCAAGGAAACGGAGTCCCGCCAACCGCCAGAACTGCGCCGACCCCATCGCCATCACCACGCCAAGACCGAAATAGCTGACAGCCAACGCGCCCGTCGAGTCCGTCCGCGACAAGGACACCGCGACCGCAAGCGCAAACATCACCGGGGTGCACGCCGTGAAGATCAGGGCGAACCCGACAGCACGCCAGTACACGTTCTGCGGCCACTGCGGCTCCCACATCGGACGGCACGGTTGGGGCTCAGGGGTTGTCATGCGTGCACGCTTCTGTGTCGGCGGCGCGCGCGTGATGAGCAATCTCTTCGATCAGGGTGCTCTCGGTACCTGTCCATCCGCCGCACTCGAGGTGCACGTAGCCGGTCTGGAAGGGTGAGTCGTCGGTGATGATTCCCGGCCCGAGGCGAAAGAGCGGCGAACCGGGTGAGGTGTTCTCCACGCGGGCATCGGGTTTGAGAATGATGTCGATCGCGTACTGTCCGCGTGCAGCTCGTTGCACCGTCTGTACCTCACTCCAGCGGAGGTAGCCGCGATAGGCGTGGCCGAGTTCCATCTGCATCCCGTCGTCATCGATCGACATGCGGAACGCGCCGAGGTACCGCAGCGAGATGACGGGGCTCACTGCGAGGGAGAATGCGCTCATCACCATCCACCAGTTGGTGTTGAAGGAACCGATCACCAGATCGGTTCGGCCGGTACCAGTGTCGGCGCGGCTGGCGTAGTTCAGGCCGATGCCGAGGAACAGCAATCCCAGGCCGAGCATCGCCAACCACAGCCAGCCCGCCGCAGCCCACTGCCGCGCTGCCGTGAGAATGAACGTTCCGCCGCCGCCGCCGACCACACCGGACACATCTGCCGCACTCGGACGCAGCGCCGCCACGGTCAACATGGAACCACCGGCGAGGATGCCGCACAGCGCCCCGGTGATACCGAGTGCGTACGGGACGGTGGAGGTGGCCTCGTACATCACGATCGCCCCGACGCCGACGATAACGCTCATGATCATCACGCCCAGGAAGGCGACGGAACCCCATCGCCGCTCCCACTGCGCGTACAGCGCCTCCGGGAGATCCTCGTAGGGGTCAGTCATGGCGCGGCTCCGTCGTCGGGGTGCGTGTCTCGAACCTGATGGTCGTTGCGCGTGTAACCAGGTTTGTCGTATCGGTTCACGGGCCGCTTGTTCCGGTCGATGATTCGTGTCAGCCACAGCATGTAGACGTAGTCGAATCCGTTGGGGTGCTTCTTCGTCAGGAAAGGAGTCCACAGCCACGCCATCCATACCGCGAGGAGACCACCCAACACCAGGTAGGCAAGGATCGACTGCTGCGTATCAGCGAGCCACAGGAAAACGATCGCCGCTACCCACGAAGACCAGTAGATCAATCCGGCGTGGCGACGGTGCATCACCGGCGGCGTCGAGACGATCATCGCCGTCACGGCCGCGGCACCAGCCGCCACGGCAAAGAACGTGGTCATCGCGGCAACTCGAATTGCCCTGCAATTCCGGTACGCGCGCTCATTAGAATCCGGTCTTGCCACGGTGTGGTGGGGAAAGCTCATGGGGGACATCGAAATCGACGGCGCTGTAGCGTGCACCCCGCGATTCGTCCGTCGGCGAGACGTCCGCAGGGAGGGCGGTGTAGTCGATCGGAGCCTGCTCGTCCGCCATGCCTGTCGATCCTTTCAATTCAGTACCCGTGAAGGCTGTTTCGTCGATAGCGACTAGCCCAGTCAGGGGCGGGGGTAGCCCTTCTCCTTCAGCAACTGCTGAGCCCGCTCGTACCCGGCATCAGCCGAAGCTGCAATCCAACGCCGACCCTTCTCCGTGTCCCCACTTGCCAGATACGACGCCGACAGCAGGTACATCGCTTCACCGCTACCCACTGCGGCTGACTTCTCCAACCACACCCGCGCCCGGCCGTGCACACGTGCCTTGATGAAATGCCCGCCCAAAAGGTTCGCCGCCCGGATGTGACCGGCGCTGGCGGCCTTCTCCAACCACGCGAGCCCGGTGCGTTGGTCGGTGTCGAGAAGCTGCGCACCGACTTCGGACATCGCGTCGACCTGGCCCGCCTCGGCTGCTTTTCGCACCCAGTCGAAACTTTCGTCGCGATGTCCGTCGACGCTCAGATCGCGGCCGTGCTTGTACATTGCGTCCGGATCACCTGCCTGTGCTGCGGTGCAGGTCGCCTCGGGGTCGTCGCTGACCATCATCATCGGAAGTCGAAGGATCATGTCGTGAGCGCGCGTATCTCCGGCATTGTTCGCTGCCTCGAACCACGTTCTCGCGGCGACGAAGTCATCTGCTCGCATCGAGATGAGTCCCATCCAGAACATCGAGATGGAGCTACCGGCCTCCGCTGCGCGGGTGAACCACACTGCGCCGTCGCCGAAATCGTCACGCGCACACATCACTAAGCCCACAGTAGTCATGGCGCCGACGTCGCCCGCTTCGGCGCTGCGAGTCGCAGAGTCGAGCTGCTCGTCAGTGAAAGCGGTGGTGTCCGGGAATGTCAGCTCACCGCTCAAATCGAACATGGTCGCCTCCCCGTCAGAGAATCTTGATGGTGCTGTGAAGCTGTTCGACGTCGTCGATCAGTTGCTGATCGGCCTTGTCCGATGTCGAGGTGGTCAAGACGACGATCGCCAATCCCTTACCGTCGGTGCGAGGGACTACTACGCCTGTCGACTTCGAGCGGCTCCAGACGCCTTCGAACAGTTCCTGGCGGGACTCGATGATCATGGCCTCGTATCCACCTACTGTGGTGGGCCGCGTTGACCTGTCGGCGCCCGAGGCCGGCGCGGTCATCGCATCGACTTCCATCTGCAGGAAATCGGCAGCGCTGAGACCAGGGTCCGGCGCGTTCTTCGCAGAGAATCCAGCGAAGTCCATCGATCCGAGCGCAGTAGCCGTCTTCGGCGTGTGGAGGGTGAGAATGTCGTCGATACCGGGGAGAATCATCCCTCCCGGCGTCCAGCCGTCAGGTTTGACGACAGACCATTTCGGTGGCCCGACTTCTTTTGGTTCGCTGACGAATTCGATACCTCGGTAACTCTGTGTGTCCGACTCCGAGACAGCGGAGGACACGCTTTCGTTGCTGCTGCAGCCTGCCACGGCGGCAAGGAACACTGTCGCAGTGAGCACCAACGCCGCGAGTGCTTTCTTCATCGTGGACTCCTCGTCGTGGCTGCACCACGCCGCGCATTGCGCAACGTGTAACCCGGAGTGTCGGGTTCTGGACATCCAGTCAACGATATCCTGCAAACAAGCAGCAACTGGCACTCCTTACTTGAGAGTCAGATCACAAGAATCGGAGATTCGACAACGTGAACACGTCAGCGTTCTCGGGACATACGTTGCCTCTGAAGAACCCGCTCCCCACCCTGATGGCGATCGCATTGGAACCCCTCACGAACCCCATGTCGCCCCTCAAATATCCCTCACAAGTCCGTCAATCTGCGGCCATGCGGTGAGATTCGTTCCGGCAGGGCAGCTCCCGCTTCAGCGCTACGAAGATCTATAACACCAGTCGTGAGCCTTTCGGTAGCCTGATCTCCCGTCGTTCGGTGGGCAGGCTTACCGCGGCACGGATGCTGCGGATGTCATCGGCAGTCAACGGCGCGGACAGATCGCGCTGGATGACCACGGTGCCGTCCCGATACGAAAATGCCTCCACGGTGGGCGGGAGCTGGGTTTCGTCGACGGGGAACTCTTGACCCAAATAGGTGCAGCTGCCGATCGTCGCACCGCCGGGCACGTAACTCTGAACCCGCGACTCAGCTCGCCGGTAGAGGACCGCTGTGGGGGCATCCCAGATATCAGTCAGCCCTTGAACGAGGCTCGATGCCAGTGTGATCCGAGATTCATCGGCGAAAGTGCAGATGAAACTTCCCGTCCCCGAAGTGCCCCCGAAACCGGCCACCACGTGAATATCGCCGGCATTCGAGTACAGGCTTAGGTGTTGTGGGAGCGAGAGTGGATACATTCCACCGGTGGCGTGGCGTGATCGCCGCTTCTCGATCAGTGCGGTTTCGATCGATTCTTCCGTCGGCGGCACCAGGATCTGCCGAACGTTCGAGGCGAGTATCTGCTCGACCGTCGCCTCGGGGGGGGGGGGGGGGGGGAGATCGTCGCCAACCGACTGATAGAGGTCGACACCCAAGACCGGGTCGAAGTCGCGAAGTAACAGAAGCCAAACACAAACG
>NZ_JBSGVT010000009.1:0-100423 GCF_053608585.1 Rhodococcus sp. NPDC055024 | reverse complement strand
CCGCGCCCCCCCCCGCGCGCCCCCGGCCGCCCCGCCCCCCCCCCCCCCCCGCCCTGCCCCCCCGCCGGCGCGCGGCCGCCCCCCCGCCCCAGATCGTCGCCTACCGACTGATAGAGGTCGACACCGAAGACCGGGTCGATGTCGCGAAGTAACTGCAGCGAACGAACAACGAGAGCGGCGGTGACACTTTCGGATGCTGGCAGCCCCTCAGGCGAGATGGCTCTCAAGGTCAGTCCGTCCGTCATGGTTCGGCGCAGTGATGTCGACGGCATTTTCATTCCTTTCTCGTCGTAGCTCAGTCGAATCGTTCGCTGATCTGCGGGTCGCAGAGTCGGTAGCCGGGGGGCGTACTGGGTGTCACAATTCGATCATCAGGGCCTGCAGAGGTTTCATCGCTTCCACACGATGGTCACGAGTTCGTCTCCCCTTGCCGCCAGCACTAAACTGCGTCCGCCCAGGTCGAAGAGTGCAGTGACTGGTTTGCCGTCCGCCACGGTGTCGACGGTAAGTGCTTGGATCTTGCGGCCGACGAGGGCGGACACGTCAGATCCCTCGCCTGGGTCGAACACTGTCCATTTTCCGTATTCGGCTACGTACCGGGCGTTCTCGGCTTCACTTTCGGGATCTGCGCCAGCACCGACATCAGCAAACGGATCGATCCACGGGCCTTCTCGGCACACCAATTCTTCTCCGTCAGGACCTGCATCGAAAACAAGAGGCGCTCGGTCGCCGACAGTCACCTCGACGGGACCGTTCCGCGACTCGATCGTATCTCCGCGAACGTAGTGCACGCGTCGGATCTTGGTGATCCGATCGCCGACAACGCTCCGTTGAACACTTGTGAGCGAAAGCTGTTCTGCCATCGTTGTTTCGCCCCTCCTTTGACACAGCACCTCGCAATGCTGGCGGCGCAACCGCCCGATCGCAGGTGGTCTGACCGCCGCCGTACCGTGGAAGATCAAACGCCACAACGAACCTGACAGCCACACAACTTCAGCACCCGCACACGGTCCCTACTGCGAACAGGGTGACACCGAGCGCCACTGCTGCGGCGGAAAGGTTCGTCACCAGTCGGCGATCGTCGGGATCGTCGATCACGAGGGCCGCGAACCGTAACGCTGCCGCGACGACTGCGATGAGGAGCCCCACGATCGTGAGACAGCGGGACGGGGTCACCGCGACGAACCTGGCTCGGAAGTCTCTACCAGGCGCTCACCCCGTAGAAGATGTTCCCCAGGTTGATCGCGGGGTCGATGAGATAAAGCCCGACACGACCTCCGGGGTGCGCTGCCGCTTCGTCGACGAACTGATCACCGGTGACCGGGGTCCAACCACCGGTATTCCAGATCGAATCGTCCGGCAAATCGACCGTCCAGCGGTCTCCGAACGCGGCGTTGATCAAATTGCCCGCGTTGACCTGACCGGCGATCACAGTCTCGTGGTGATCGAGAATGACACCGGCATACCCGTCTCCGGAGATCGGAGTCGCAGCGGACGCGCAACCGGCGCCGGCAACAACCACAGCCCCCGCAACCGCCGGGACAGCCAGAGCAGCAACAACTTTGTACATACGAGTCATGGGGAAGTTCCTCTTCTCTAGTCCGGTCCCGGCACAGGCCTGGACCCGAAAGTCCGAAACCCGGTTTGTCGGGTTCTCACCTCTCCAGTGAACAGCATCAGGCAAACAGAGAGCAACCTGGACGGGTTTGACGGAGAGCCAGATCACATCTAACAGTTGAGGGCTCTTCTATTGCAGCCGTTGATATCTCGAATAACTCCACGACAGAATCTTGCCGCACTACTCGTATCACCACATATGAAACAGACTTACAGCTACCGACACGTGCACGAAAGGAGGGCCGCTGCCGCGTCGTCGACCGCGATGTACGGGTGGGGCATTTCAGCGAAGCGTTTCGGTGTTGAGACGCTGGGCTTCGTAGTGTGCGGCGTCGGCGGCGAATCGTTCGGCATCGGGGCGAGCGAGAGCGGTGGCTTGTCCGCAGTGTGCGCAGGCCATGAAGCCCTGACCGTGTCCGAACGGGAAGATCGGGAGGATGAACAGGGTGAACCAGGTGCGGCGACGGTGCAGGCGCTGCGCGGCGGTGACCCGGCACAACTGGCAGGCGAAGAACAGCGCCGCGATGAAGGTTGTTTTCGTGCGTGTTCCGAAAATCAGCATTCCGTTCGCCTCAAGTGAGCATCGAAATTGCTCCGTCGCAACAGTTTTCGGGGGCCAATCTGGGACTATTGCGCGTGGGTGTCTCCGGCGTCGGTGGTGTCGACGACGTTGATGTCGAGTGCATCGTCGGGACGGCGGCGGATGAGATCGACCGCGACGGAGGCGACGTCGTAGTTCACCAGCGCCCCGTTCTCGATGCGGCAGTGCAGCGAGAAGTACACGATCCCGTCCACCACACGGTGGGTCTGGGCTTGGACGCGGAAGTCACCGCCCAACACAAGCCCAGCGCGGTACAAGGACATCGGCCCGTCGGGAATCCCCGGCAATGGGGGGATTTCGTCGATACCGCCGTCGGGGAGCATTCCGTCGACGCCATAGACGATCGGATGCCCATCCGATTCCTTGGACACCACTGCCAACGGCATCGACGCCACGTTGAACAAGATTCTGGGCGCACCACATAGAAGGGCATCGATGACAAGGGAATCACCTTCTGAGCCGAAGGAAACTCCAATGACACGAATCTCCTGCCCCGTGACCAGCCGAGGCGCGTGAACTTCCAGGTCGAGGGCAGGCATACTCGGCCAGGGCTTGCTTTCGACCAACATCAGTTCACTCCTAGGAAGCGTGCGCCTTTGTTCAACGCGTTCTGGTAGGCGTTGTCGCCCTGGATCTTCTTGATCAAAGACTGGGGTGCGCCTTCGAATTCTTGGGTGTTGAAGTTGTAGTAGTACTTCCCACCGCGATCATCCTGCAAGTGCATCTGTCCAGCCCGCACGCCTGGGGCAGGGTTTTCGATATCGATCCGATAGTACGGGCCGTTCGGTGGAATCTTGTCGGTCATGGTTCTGCTGCCGGGTAGTTGTGTTCCGCTCTGGCCTAGCATCTCCCCATTGGGTGCGGTTTGCGCGCTAGGACTCGGTTTCGGGGTACTGCCCGAATTACCGGAAGTCCCATTCCCGGAGCGGCGGGCCTCGAAGTTGGTTGCGATGTCGGGGGCGACCTCGGCCATCCCAGCACCCGCGAAGGCGGCGCCGCCTGCGATCGCCGCGGCACCAACAGCGTTGAGCGCCAACCCGGCCGGTAGTCCGATACCGGTCGCATCGAGCAAGACGCCCCCGCCCTCCACCGTGCCGCCCAGACCGGCCAGGATCATTCCACCGACAATCGATGCGGCGGCGGCCGGATTGTCGAGCATCGCCTGCGCGAAGGCCCCGGCAGCGTCGCCGGTGACATCGAGGGCTTCGTCGCCGAAACCCCAGACGTTGTCCCATACCCGCCGCGCCAGACCCGGTTCGTCCTCCTGTTCACTTGTCTCGCGTTCGACTTCGAGTATTTCGCGGTCGATGGCCGCCTGCTCGGCCGCGGCCGCGGCCTCCTGGTTCGCGTGCTCCTGCTCAGCGGCCATCGTGTCCAGAGCCTGCGTGGTGGGCACGTTCGTGACCTCCAACCCTGCACCGGCCGAATCACCAGGTTTGGTGTAGTTGTTGGTGGTGCCGTCACCTTGATCGACGGTCATCGGGACATCCGGCTTCATCGTCTCCGGGTTCGGCACGTACGCCGAGTGCCCGTCATCCGGGGTGCCCACCACCGCGATACCGCCGGGCTGTCCCGTGATCGCTTCCTGCCCGTTCGGCAGTTCGACCGCAGAGATCTGATGCCCGGTGGCCTCGTTGGTGCCGCCGTCGAGGCCGTCCGCGAAGATCGGATACAGCACATCCGGTCCGGGTTCGATGTGCTGAATCAGGGTGGTTCCGTCGTCGGCGACCTCGTACCATGTCGGCACCGGACGGCCCAGAGCGTCGTACGCCCACGGCGGAGCCTCATGCGAGACCACAGCGCCGTTCACGTCGAGGATGTCAGCGGAGCCGTCTGCGTTGACACGCATATGACCACCTGGGGGAACCTTCTTCGGGAAGTAGTACTCACGAGGTGATTCCGGCCCGTTGAGAAGATCGAACGTCTGCTCCGCACCACCAGGCCACACCACCGTCAATTCCTCGTAGCCGGGGCGGAAGATCCCACCCGATCCGAGACCGCTCATCGACGTCTGCGGTAGCGGAGTGACCTTCCCGCTCTCACGCGCACTGAACGGTCCGGGCCTCCCCCGCACTCCGATACCGGCGGCAGTGAAACCTGCCGCGCCGACCAACACAAGTTCGAGGTAGCGGTCACGTCCGTCGCCTTCACCGAGACCGGCGGGCGTCACCACCGGCGTTAATTCTTGCGGTGCGGGAACACTATTCGACGTCGTTGCGGGTACTGGTCCGGGACCACGATCGGTGGTGGTTCCCTCACCCGGGGTGGGTGTGGGTGAGGGAACCGCTGATGCCGATGCATTGGGGAATGCACCGACACCAGTTTCCGAGGCCGGGGACTCGGAAGTAATGGGCGGAACCTCGATCGTCGGCACAGGGACGATGGGGGTGCCGTTGTAGGTGGGAAAGTTCGTCGGAGCATTGGCCCCGACATTTGGGCCACCGCCTGGAGCCTGCGCACCGGGGAGCCCGACCGTTGTTGTCGGGGCGGCTGTCGGGGTCGTGGTGGGAGCGGTCAGGCACGGGTTGATGTACTCGGGTGGGATGGGGGCACCGGGTGGCAGTGAGGCGATCAGGTTCAGGTAGATCTGATGATCACGTGCCCGCACCGCGGCGCAGTCCTCTGCCGGTCCTGCGGAGGAGGTCGGGGCGAAGATCAGCAGCGCCAGCAGTGCGATCACCATTGCCGCGAGCACCACCACGGTGGAGATCACCGTGGTCGGTGAGGTGCGGTCGAACCGGCGCGCAGGCTTCACCGGCGATCACCCGTATTCGACTTCTTCCGAAATTCGGCGATGAGTGTGTCTGCGCCCCACCAGAACACCCGCCCCGCGATCGACATCCACAGAAAGAACGCCAGATACACCAGAATCGTCCCGTAATCGGCGGCCCACCCTCCGAGGCGTCCGATCACCGCAAACGCCGCGATCAACAACGCGAGCCCGAACACAGTCGCGATCACAGCCTTCGACATCTGACTCAGTTCACTGTCACGATCCCATCCCTGATCACCTGCACCGACTGCATCGCGGGGTAGATCCTCATCCGCCGATGCCGGAGCTGCAATGGTTCCTGGCGGCACGTACGGCAACGCAGGCTTAGCTGTGACGTCGCGGCGGGTGGGTGAGGTCATCGGGGCGTTCGCTGAGGTGGTCATCGGAGGTGAATGCCTTTCCCCGCCAACTAAAAACGCGGGACTCGAGATACCCGACACCGACCAAAAGAACGGGCGGTCACCGGGAGGAGATGCAGCAGTGGACAGGAAGAGGGTGCGCTCTACCAGGGGCAGTTGACGTACGAGGTAGCTCCGGCGAGCCACCCACCTGCCGGCGGGAGATAGAACTGGAATGAGGCGCACCCGTTCGGATACTGGGCAGCAATTGCCGTCCGGCGCGCCAGGACATCAGCCGACACGTCGATCACGGCCTCCCACCCGGGAACGGGGATCATGACGTTCGCGTTCGAGAGTGCCGTCACGATTCCACTGTCGCGGGCCGCCACGGTCAAGGCGTGGCCCAGGGGAACCTGCACCACCGGTGCACCGTACTGCGCCGGAACCGGCCCCTCGAACATCACGGGAGCAGCCATTGCGGCCGGGGCGGTAGCGAGCAGAATCCCGCCGACAGCGAGTGATGCAGCCGCGGTCGTGGCTGCGATTTTCTTCGTGCGAGTCAAAGACATGATGCTCCTTTGATGGATGGAAAAGTGGAAAGTGTTGGGTAACAGCGCCAACGGCGGACCAGCACGGCAACCGAGATAGGCGATTGCGGGCGCGGAATGCCGTTGACGACAGTCCTGGATCAGAGCCAGGTGGGATCGGAGTACACGAACACACTGTTATCCGAGACGGCTGTCGACACCGCGAACTGCGCGTACGAACGGATCGTGACCGGGCCCATGCACGCATCGACCTTGACGTGCACGTTCTCCGCCGTGATCGACGCCTTCGCAGCCTCGAGGTCCTTCTTGCCGAGCGGGATCGTGGTGATCGTGCCCGGTGCGATGGTGGTCTGGATGCTCGTGTTCACCGAGGCATTCACGCCGACGTTCGCCGACGGAACCCCCGAAATGCTGACCCCGACGGACGGGCCGAGGGAAAAACCAAGTCCCACGCCGAGGCCGGAGGACACATCGATTTGGCAACCGATCTGCAACCCCTGCTCGACATAGCCCGTCTTCACCGCAGAATCACCTGCTCCAGAGATGGTGCCGGTGACCTTCGCCGACACGAACCCCTCGCGAGTGAACGCTGTTGTCGCCAGGTTCGGGACCGGGTTCGCCGAAAGTTTGGTAGCCGCCAGATCCAACGTCCAACCGTCGTCGGTGACCGTACTAGCAAACTGGTCCGGCAGCGCCGTCGGGTCGCCGACGCGCCGCCGGCAAAGGCAACAGAGCCTGCCATCAAAACTGACGAAACCGCAGTATAAGCACCCACCGCCTTGCCGAATCGACGCTTTCTTACCTGCGTGCGAGTGGTCTCGAGGGACGTGATGGCCATGGTCGGTCTCCCGGGGGATGCGTAGCTGATTCAGCAACCTGAGCGATTGCCAAAACTTAACTGTTTGGTCTGGCTGGGACGCTACAACACCGTCCATATGTCCGACTAGCCTCCAATGCCCGAATCTGTCCGCCGAAAGTCGTACTCGAAGTTACGTAAACATTTTCCGAACACTCGGACCAGGCGGTTTGTTCGCGCGAGGGGTGTGACGAGCCTCATGATCACGAAACGGTGACTACTTGTTCAGGCTCAGTGATTGTCCGGCAACCCGGTCCCGGAAGGTGTCGACGGCCGGTACGTTTCATATCCTCAGATAGTGATCCCGGTCGTGTTGGCGGGTCCGCTCAATGGTGACAGGGAGGGATCACCCCGCCCCAAAGTCCCTGTGTTCGTTCCACACGAAAGATTCGCTGGCGCGATGCGACGCTGTTTCCAGGTCCACGCCCGCGCAGAAATCTTCGTTTCGACATCGATCGCTCTGTCTCGCACTTCTACCGGAGGGCAGCGGCGGCAACCGACTTAACCCGCCTGTTTCACCGGTCGCTGCCCGATTGTCGACAGGTAATTACTTGTCGATTCAATTCTCGTGGGAACGGACAAAAACCGACCGGATTCTTGTGAGAATCGACTGAGATGGGCGTCACGTCATGCGTCAAGATTTAGCGGTCGACACTTAACCGCGCCCTCATCTTTTTGCTCGGGCCCCGGCTCCATCACGGAGGCACCATGAAACACCGCTCCTATCCAACACTTGCAGCGGCCGCAGGGCTCGCTCTCGTGTTGTCCGCCTGCGGCTCGGGAGGCACGTCCTCGGGCCCCGGCGGCGGTGACCCCCTCATTGACGGAACCTTCCGATTTGCACTGGAGGCCGATCCAGGCGCACTCAACCCGGTCATGACGGCATCCTCTGCTACCGGCGAGATTTCGCGGTTGGCTTACGACTCCCTGGTTTACCAGGATCCCGATACCAGCAAAGTCGGACCGTGGTTGGCAGAAAAGTGGGATGAAACCCCGACGTCTGCATCCTTCACCATCCGTGAAGGCGTGACCTGTACCGACGGGTCCACGTTGACCCCCCAGACCGTCGCGGACAACATCAACTTCGTCGCCAATCCGGACAACGGTTCACGGTTGCGTGGCTCGGTTGTCCCTACCGGTGCATCGGCGACCGCTGACCCCGCTACGCGTACCGTCACGGTGAACACTGCGGCTCCCAGCCCGTTCCTGCTCCTTAATGTCGGGCGCCTCCCGATCCTGTGCGAGGCCGGAGTGAAGGACCCGACGGCATCGAACAAAGCCTCGCTCGGCACCGGCATGTTCCAAGTCACCGAAATCGCCGCCGGCAGTCACTACACATTCGAGCGCCGCGAGGGCTACAACTGGGGGCCCGACGGCACCACCTCCGACACACCAGGCGTCCCCAAGACCGTAATCGCCTCAGTAGCACCGAATGTCAGCACTTCCGCGAACCAGCTTCTGTCGGGCGAACTCCACGCAGCACCGATCGACGGGCCGGACAAGAGCCGAATCGAGGCCGCCAATTTCACCTCGATCAAACGACCGATGTCGGCCGGTCAGATGTACTTCAATCAGACAGCAACCAACCCGACCAGCGATCCCGCCGTCCGCAAAGCACTGATCCAAGCGGTCAATCTCGATGACCTCGCTCAGGTCGTCACCGCAGGAAACGGGATTCGGGCAACCAGTCTCGTCGCCGTCGAACCGCGCGCCTGCGCATACGACTCTGTGACCGCCAATCTTCCCGAGTTCGATCTCAGTGCGGCACAAGCAACCCTGGACGCTGCTGGTTGGACCGCCAACGTAGACGGCAAGCGAAGCAAGGACGGAAAGCCGCTGAACCTGCGCCTCGTCTACGACGGTGTCGACGATCCGCGCAATGCAGCAGCCGAACTCGCGCAGTCGGCGTGGACCCAACTCGGTGCAAACGTCGAGGTGACAGGTGGCGACGAGAACCGGATCATCGACATCATTCTCAGCGGTAAGGACAACACCGCGTGGGACATCGCGTGGATCCAGATCAATTCTTCGCTCCCGAGCACGTTCACCGGATACTTCAGCGGACCCGTTCCCTCAGCCGGTAAGAACTTCTCGTCTATCAGCAACCCCGCATACGACGCAGCAGTAACAAAGGCCTCCGGATTGACTGGCGAAGCGGCCTGTGATGCCTGGGCCGACGCAGAGTCGGAGATCGTGAAATCGGCTTCTGCTGTGACCTTTGCCGACGCGATCACGAACCTGTACTTCAACAAGGCCGGGCTCTCATTCGGTAAAACGCTCAACGGTTCTGCTCTCCGCCTCTTCCAGTAAACGAGTTACTCACTCAATTTCCTTGCGGTAGAACTACTTCCACTCCAACAACCGAAAGCGGTGCGACTCCCCTGAACGTCCAGCGCGAGCTCCGGACCTCTGTCGTCCAGCTCATTCTTCAGAACCGGGAACTGATCTAGCTACTCTCCGACACCTTCGTCACTTCGATGCCCCCTCCACCCACACTGGAGGGGGCATCGAAGTCTGGGCACTCGACCATCTCTTCGTCACTTCAGCAGCGGGTGCCGATCTCTAACCGCGTAGTTTCCGGTGAGAACGTGGCACCGCGGATGACAAGAGTCGTAGCACTAGAACCCAAGGGTTAGATGCGGGTAGAGCCAGATGACAACCAAATCCACACGTTGTCGAGCGGCTTCCGCTCTCGTGCTCGACGCTCGCGCCCTCGCACCAGAAGTACTCCGAGGTTCAGAAGGCCGCCTATGACGTGACTTTGGAGACGGAGGAGGATTCCCCCGCTCCACCGACCAGTCCCTGCGCGGCGATGCCTGCCGGGAAAGCCGACCGACCCTGCGGGGCGCGAAGGCCACGCTTTCGGCCGCCGCCATCGAGGGTAGGACCGCCTTGGTGCTGGCCGTGCTTAGTGGACAATGCGAACATGACGACCTGCGCTCCTGCTCAAACCGTGCACTTTCATCAGAAGCATTACACGGCAGTGGTTTCTGGCGCGAAAGTTTCCACCGTCCGCTGGCGCGAAGACATTCACGAAGGGCCGGCAATTTTCATCTTCGATAATCACCCGACCGCCCGCCCCCTTTCAGGACAGGTCACCGCTGTAGAAACGTACGATCTCGCTCATCTGTCGCCGCTAGCAGCCCGCTAGCCACCCGGCACCGACATGACGAATTTCGCAAGACAACTCCGGGTCAACTACTACCCCGAGATGCCTGAAGACGCTGTTGTTCAGGTGGTCGTCATAGCCACTGGTCACCAAGGGGATTCGTCACTGCCCACGACGTAGTGCGACCGACCTCAGCCGTCGAAAACGTCTGTTGTATTTCTGTGGCCGTCGAGGTCTGCGCTACCGGCGCCGATCCACCGACCGGAGTCAGTGTGGGTGCGGCTTTGAGGAGCCGATCAGGTCGTTGCGGCCCATTCTGGCTGGGTTGATCGGTCCAGGCGCGCTGGCACTCGTCCGGGGTCAGCGTTTTCGTGGATCCTCTGCGACAGGACCGCCTTCGTTTTCCCACCGATCCAGTGCGCGTTTTTCCTGCTTGGCGGCGGTGTCTTTGCGCGATCCGAGTGATTTTACGGACTTGAGTAGTTCTGTGAGTCGGCCCATGACCGGACCATACTCGACTTTCCGGCGATGCTGACCCAGGGTTGGATGTATCTCCATCGGAGATGCCATAGGAGACTTCGACAGCGTCGACAACCACGAAACCCTCCGCCCAGCCCTGCTTGCACTACCCGCACGATCCGGGTGCATGGCGGCGAACTGCCAGCGCGGGCCAACTTGGAGTGCGATTTTGGGACCGAAATGTTCGCGGCCAAACCGCGAGCACGACGGCGGCGACGCTTCGCACGAGATCGCTGCGTTGTTCGGTGAGAATACTGAACCCAGGCCGGGAAAATCGGGTGCTTCAGCCGTCGAGATAGGGATAGGTTGTGGTGCGTGAGCGCACACGTGATCATTCTGACCGGCCCACCAGGGGAAGGGAAGTCGACCCTCGCCGCGAAACTTGCCCGCGGTTACAGCAAAGGCGTTCATCTGCACACAGACGACTTCTGGCACTGCATCGTTTCGGGCGCGATACCTCCGTACGACCCCACGTCCGATGCGCAGAACCAGACTGTCATGGATGTGATCGCCGGCGCCGCCTATACCTATGCTCGCGGCGACTTCACCACGGTGATCGACGGAATCATCGGGCCGTGGATGCTCCCTCACTTCCGAACTCACGCGACACAGCACCCGAACTTGACGGTCCACTACATCGTGCTCCGGCCGCAGCGCGACATCACGCTGAAGCGAGCCCAAGCCCGAACCGCGCCAAGCGCCTTGATCGACGAGGGGCCAATCCTCTCGATGTGGGATCAGTTCTCCGACCTCGGCGAGCTCGACGATCACGTCCTGGACACGTCGGGCGACGCGGAAGAACAGAGTGCCCAACAAGTGGCAGCGGCCATTCGCGACGACCGTTTCCGACTCTTTGCACAGTAGCGGCTCAATCCACCGGAAACCGTCTTGGTGATCGGCATCGGGGCGCCAGTGGATGTGAAACTTGGTGGTATCGAGGTCGGCTAGTTTTCGCTCCGGAGCGCCCGGCTTGGGAGTCGGCCGAAACCCAACTGGCGTCGGGTTTTGTTGTGGCGCTTAGTTTTTATCCAAGTTGCCCACGTGTAGGTCGGTTCGGACGTGGTCTCGTGGTGCTCGATCATGGCCTGCCAGTGCTGCGGAAAGGTCATCGCGGAGCGCAGCGAATTTATCCTCGCGTGGACACCGCAGGTGGCCGGACCGCCGAGCAGGCGAATGCAGTAGATGATCCAACTGACAACGGTTCCTGGTCTATGACTCGTCCGAGAGACAGGTGCCCTGACCGAGCCCGTCCACGACCGCAGGCGGCGACCCCATCGCGACGGGACGATGTGACAGAGATCGGGAATGACCGCGACATACAATCGCGGTCAGAGCGAAGCGCCAGGCCGAGATTCCGGCCCCGCTGTGAGGGAGGGGCAGAGTGTTCGGTTGGAAGAAGAAGCGCCACGATTCGAAGATGACGCTCGACGATGTGATGTCGAAGCTCCGGCCTGACCTGAGTCGGGAATCGCTCGGCGTCGGGCCCGACTTTCCTGGCGTCGCCCCGAACCCGCTAATGAGCAGTGATGCACGCAAGCGCAATGCGGAACTACGTACGGGGGCGCTTGCGCTCGGCGTTCTCGTCGACTGGCGGGAGGTCAACAGCAATCCACGCGCGGTCCTGATGTTCGACGTGGAGACCTTCGACGGCATCTCGTTCCGCGGTATCGCAGACGAAGACCTCACGATCACCGAGCTGACACGACTCGCCCCGGGACAAACGTTGCCCGTGCGCTACCGGCCGGCCGTCATGGACCACTACGTCGCCCTTGCCAGGGACGCGGACCCCGCCCACGTGCAGCAGCTCTCCGACGAGATCGCGAGCCGCAAGCGGACCCCTGCCAGCCATGCGACAAACGCATGAATTCACCTACGGCTGGAAGAGATTCCGGACGAAGGAGAGGCTCTCGGGGAGCGCTGCCCGCATCGTCTCGATATGACCGGTCGGAAATGTGCGGAATGTGACTGGCTGGCGGTTGGCGGCGAGTTCGGCCGCGAGTTTCAAAGCCAGCGGTGCCGGCACCATCTCGTCCGTCAGCCCCTGCCCGAGGAAGACGGGCCGGTCGTACACGGTCGTCGGGATCTCCAGCATGCCGCGAGCAGCAGCCAGCACCGCGGGATCGTCGAGCGGGCGGTTCACCAGATCGCCGATCGCGGTGTCGCCGAGGTCCGATGCCATGTCCTGGTAGCAGTTGGTTTCGGCCCTGGCCAGGGCATCCGTGCCGCGCGGTGTCAGGTAACGATCGATGTCGAGATCGGGTCGCGCCGCCCGGAGTCCGGCCAAGAGGTACGAGACGAACACGGTACTGCCGGTCAATGGCAAGCGGGGAAAGTCCGGCCCCACGAGTGGTGCAAGGTTCTCCAGATTGGACGGCGCCCCGGTCGCGACCGCGCCCCGGTAGTCCAATTCAGGTGCGTACCGTGTCGCGATCGCTGCCGTGACCATCGCGGCCTGACCGCCCTGAGACTGTCCGAGTGCCACCCACCGCGGTGAGAGCGACGGTTCGACCGCACGCGCGGCGCGCACCATGTCGATCACGCTGTGCGCCGCCGACGGTCCGTCCAGGTACGCGTGGATTCCCGGCGTGCCGAGCCCCACGTAGTCGGTCGCGACGATCGCGTAGCCCTGCGAGAGCCAGTTCGTGAGGTATGGACTGCCGACGGTCCCGGTCACGGTGGGAGCGCACTGGTCGGAAATACCTACAGTGCCGTGAGCCCACGAGATGACCGGCCAGCCGCCTTCGGGTGGATCGCCGGGGGGCAGGAAGAGCGCGCCTGTACTCAACGCGGGTCGGTTCAGCGGTCCTGTGGACCAGTACGTGAGCTTTGATGCGTTGGCGGTGCCGGGAATCCAGAAGGAGTGCGGCAGGGAAGTTGCCGCGGTCACTGTGCCCGGCGTCGTGATTGACGACGGTTCCTGCGCGTGGACGGGCGCGGTCGAAACGGCCGCGGAGGCGAGCGCGATCACCATCAATGCTTGGCCGAGCCGTCGTCGGATCATTGCACCGCTCCCCGGGTTCATCCGCGTGTACGCCGACTACCATTCTGCGCGAACCGGTGGTGCCGGTATACCGGTTCGACTATCTTCGGGTGCTGCTCCTGTAGTCGAGGGGCCAGCGGACCGTGCGCGACGAGAAACTTAAAGCCGAGGTCAGCCGTGTGCATGCCGAGAATTATTCGGTCTACGTTGCACACAAGGTGTCCCTGATCGGCAGAAGGTTTCTTGAAACGAGTGCCGTGCGCTTAGGTTTAGTCTTGTCCAGCACGAAAGGCTGAGACATGGAAGCGATTACATCAGCTAGCAGCCACACTCACTTCTGAGTGAACTCTGCGCACACACCGAGACGTCGGTAACTGGAGTTTCCACAGCCAAATCACGAATTTGGAAGATTGACACTGCCTCCCTAATTGCGCGCGATTAGAGAGTCTGCCCAGATAGCCACTGGGTCGACTTCGAATCAAATCGATTTCACCAGCGGGATAAATCGCCGCCAATCGCAACCGCGAGAGCGAGTGCTGCGAGCAAGGCGCCTAGCTGGATACGGGCCGGCCAGAGAAGAAAGTCAGTCACGATCGGGTCTTTTCCCTCCAAGGGGTCCCGGTCTGGAGCCTCGCCGGCGGGGCTCCTGCGTTGTGTGGGTCAGCTCGTTACGCCGCGTTAAGAACCTGAAAACTCGGTGAGCAAACCTTCCTTTCCCAGGTGAAGCGGCGGATTATCGAAGTGGCCGCGCATCTGGTTACCGTGCGGCATGTCGAGCGCGCCTGAAGGCACAACGGGCCGGGAGGTCACATGCTGCTACATCAATCGATCGGGTTGGAGCGCTTCAATGAACTACCGCGGCAGAAGGCGGTTCACGCACTGTTCGAGTGCTGCTGCTCGCTGACGTGGGCCGGATGGGTCAGCGACGGACGCCCGTTCGCCGATCACGCGGAGATCCTCTCGCGAGCCGAGGACGCGATTCTCAACCTCTCGGACGTCGACGTCGAACGCGCCCTGCAGTGCCATCCACCCGTCGGCGTGCGCAAGAACAGCGTGCCGTCCCACCTCGAGCAATGTTCGATCTGGGTTCCGGACGACGCCGTCATGGCAACTATCTATCGCGCCGGCGAGGAGTACGAGCGAAACTTCGGCTTCCGGTATCTGTGGTGTTCGCACGGCCATGACACCGACGACCTGCTCGAGAACATCGGCCAGCGCATGTCCAACGAACGGTCCGTCGAGCGCAAGGTCTGCGTCGACGAGCTCGCCAAGATCACGCGGACGAGGGTCGAGCGCATGCTCGGGCCCGAGGACGGTTATCCCGAGTACTGAAAAGAAAAGCGGGTGCAGCGCTTTCGCGCCGCACCCGCTTTCATACCCTGAATCGATCAGAGATCGAATTCTGCCGGAGAGATTCCGACGGCAAAACACATGTCGCGTACGACGCCGCGCTCGTGCTCGTCGAAGTTGCCGTCCGCGCCGCCGATGATGATGCCGATCTGGATGACCGCGCGAGCCTGATCCTGCTTCGACTTGAGCTTGGCGATGGTCGCGGTTGCCTCGACCTTGCCGAACTCGTAGTCCGAGGACAGCTTGCTGCAGTACCAGTCGAACTGCTCACGCAGCTCGTCCGGCGGGAAAACCGCGAGCGACTCGTTGCTCATGATCAGCGCGGCGGTCTTCTGACGCTCCGACGGATCGATCGAACCGTCTGCGGCGGCGATCAACGCGCACATCGCCATGCTCGCGTTCTTGAATTCCTTGTTCTGGAACTGGCTGGTCTTTGTCTTGAGCTGGCCGTTCATCTCCTGAGCCTTAGCCTTCAATTGATCCCAGAATGCCATGAGTCTCCTCGAGTATTGCCGCCACACACCGCGCGTGGTCGTACCACCACTCTGCCTGTGCGCTCGGCAATTCGCCATCGGCCGCTAGCTGGGGTCGAACACCGCCAGAATTCGCGACTCGGAGATCGGGTCGAGCACGTCCGGGGTGAAGTGCCATTGCGTGCGGGTCCACGGATCGTGAACCTCGGTCTGCCCTGCGGCCGAAAGATGTTGGCACCCCTCGGACAATGCGGCGACGGATTCTTCTGCGAAGTTCGACTCGTCCTCTCCGACAATCAGTATCGACAAACCGATTGCCGGCCCGCGTTCAGCGAGGAACATGATGGTCTGTGCGTCTTCGGCGGAGTATCGGTGCGGGAAATCGCTGAGGATCAACAGTCGTAGGGAACTCGGGCCATCTGCGACGCCGCTCATTCGCGCGAGTTCGCCCATGTCGACGGCCTCGGCCAGTGCCCGCAAGCGCGCCGAGATCTCGGTGTGAGCGGTGATGACCGGCCCCGCGAGCATCGGTGCCAGTCGATCGGTCAGTGGCGTCAGCGAGCCGGTCAGATCGACGACGTCGAGTAGCGGCATCGGGCCTGCGGCCATGACGCGCACGGTGACGGCACTGATCAGACCGAGCGCTGCTTTGCTCGACGTACTGTCCACCCAGATCGGCCGACGCAGTGGGAGCGGGACGCAGTACGGAACGGTGAGCGTGCCACGGTCCGGAGCCGAAAGCTCGCCAAGACGCATTCCGTCGCTGACGGCCGTGATCTGGGCCGGATCAGTTGTACCCGCCCACGACACCGACTTCCACGACGCCATCGACCGAGGGAGCACGCCGTCGATCACGCCGAGTTCGTGTGCAAGCTGGGCGCTGTCACGGGCGTGGTTGTCCCGCGCGAGTGAGACGAGGTCGTCGTGACGCTTCTGTGCGGCGTCGCGTGCCGCCACTCCCGCTGCCGAGTTCCGCAGCGACGGATCTGCGACGGCTGCGGTCAGATCTTCGTCCAAACGGGCGAGCGCGTACTCACTGCTGGAGACGAAGGAAGCGGCCGATCGCGAGGCGTCCTCGAAGATCATCCACGCACGCTCGAGGCCGCGGCCCACCTCCAACGGCTCCACCGCGGAGTCCCACGCGGGCGCAGCCGTCGGGGCTGGTTGTGCCGGCTCGTCGTCCACCTCGACGCCGTGCACCGAGATCAGTTCCGCCAAACCACCCGCATAGCCCTGCCCGACGGCCCGGATCTTCCACGCACCGGACTTTCGATACAGCTCCCAGCAGATGACCGCTGTTTCGGTACCTGCGGTAGGGATCGCGAATTCGGCCAGGACCGAACCGGATTGATCGCTCAGGGTGGCGGAGAGCCCCGCCGTGCGAAAAACGCCCGCGGCCGTCGCTGCCGGATCCACGCTCACGATGCACAACACCGCTGCCGCATCGGGGTGAAGTCGATCGAGCTCCACCCGGATGCCACTCTCGTCGAGTTGCACTCCAGCGGTGGACGGTTGGTTGTAGAAAACGAAGTCAGCGGACGTCAATGCCCGCAGGTTCGCGTCCGCTACCAGCGCCGACACGTCGAACGGCGTCTGGCTCTCGGCTCGAAACGTCACCACGGGCGCCGGAAGCGGCGCGTTCTGTCCGGGAACAAAAGTCATACCCACAGCAGCGAACTATGCCATGACCCGGCTCTCTCAGTCAGCCTTGCAGGTCCGCCACCACTAGATCGGCCACCGCGGTCATCCCGGCGTCCGTGAAGTGCAAGCGCTGCGCCGTCGACTCCGAGAACAAGCCCTCGAACCAACGCTGATCTGCACTCGCACATGCGTCGTGCCCGCCGGCGATGCTCGCCGCCGCAATGTCGACGGTACGAACACCGTGGGCGTGGGCGACCTCGTCGAACTTCGTGTTGTAGCGCGCGAAGTAGTCCATGAACCAGGCTGCGTCGGCGTCGGAGAACGGGATGTTCGGCCAGCATCCGCGAGAGGAGATCATGCCGCCCTCACCGATCAGGTAGATGCGAGCGTTCGGCGCGCGTTGCGTGACCGCGGTCAGGATGCGATCCAATTCTCTGGCAGCCCGGTCGATTCCGGATTGGGCGACGGAATTCGCGAGCGGGTCGTATCGACATCCACGATCGGTTCCTGGTCCCGGAGCGACGCACAGGGGGCCGAGGAAGATGCTGTTGGAATCGTTGCCGCCGATCGAGATGGTGATCAGGTCGGTGTCCGGGTGGACGGCGTCGAGTTGGACCGGCCAGTAGTTCGGAATCAGTTGCGGGGTGTCGATGATGTTCTCGGCGCGGGCCGCACTGCAGGAGACGTCGGCGAACTCGGCGACCTCGAGTGCCCGCGAAATCTTGCCCGCGAAGTTCTCGTACGAACGCGAACAGGCGTCGGGGTACATCGGTTCCAGCCTTGGGCCGGAGGCGCGGGAGTCACCGAGGGCGACGTACTTGATCCCGGTGCCGGATACACCTGACAGCGTTTCCGACTGCGGCACCGAAGCCTGCGCGATTCCGGTGCTCACGAGCGCCAGCACAACGCCTGCGACAGCTGCCGCCCGACCGAGACGTTTCCTTCGAATGATCATCTACTGTGCCAAGTCCTCTCGCGCACGGCCGCTCGACTGACGGCTCGACATGCCGCATGAGGTTAACGCACAGAAGGGACAACGATGTCCGGTTCGGCGGACGGCGATCGAAACCACCTACCGCCGAACCGGATTCGTCAGAACTTATGCAGTCTCGACTCAAGCAGTGAGGAAGCGACCCAGCTGCGGCGCAGCTTCTCCCGCGTGCTTGGCCTGGATACCTTCACCGATGGCCTGCAGCTTCCATTCACCGTTCGCGCGGTACACCTTGGCCATCACCATTCCGGTGAACGCCATGCCGCCCTGGAGCGTGTATCGGGCGAGCTCGGAGTTGGTGGTGCTGTCCACGAGACGGCAGAAAGCGTTGGAGACCTGCTCGAACGTGTGCCCGCGGTACGAGGTCACGGTGAAGATCACCGTGGTCACGTGAGCCGGGACCCGCTGCAGGTCGACGAGCATGACCTCGTCGTCTCCGTCTCCGTCGCCGGTCAGGTTGTCACCCATGTGACGGACGGAGCCGTCCTTGGACGTCAGCTGACCGTAGTAACAGACGTCGACGAGATTGCCGTCGGCGTAGAGGAGAGCAGAAGCGTCGAGGTCGACGTCGGCCGTCCGGCTTCCGAACAGGCCGCTCTTCTTGATCGGATCCCAACCCAGACCCATCTGGATCATGGTGAGCGCGACGCCGCCCTCCTTGCGGAGCGTGACCTTCTGCCCCTTGGTCAGGCTGACGGGGCGTCCCTTGACCAGGCTCACCTCGGGCTGCTGCGCCGGCGGCTGGTTCTG
The DNA here is from genome assembly GCF_053608585.1 of Rhodococcus sp. NPDC055024. Classification (NCBI taxonomy): domain Bacteria; kingdom Bacillati; phylum Actinomycetota; class Actinomycetes; order Mycobacteriales; family Nocardiaceae; genus Rhodococcus; species Rhodococcus sp. NPDC055024. Next base: position 81,877 of record NZ_JBSGVT010000009.1, on the reverse strand, counting down.
CACGGGAGGCGCCGGGGGCGCCTGGTTGTACGCAGGCTGCTGGTTGTACGCAGGCTGCTGGTTGTACGCAGGTTGCTGTGCCGGTGGGTAGGCCGGCGGCGTCGGCCCCTGGTTGTAGGCGGGCGGCTGGTTGTACGCGGGCGGGGCCGGCGGAACCGGCGGCGCGTTGTACGAAGGCTGCTGCTGCGGCGGCTGGTTGTATGCCGGCGGAGTAGGAGCGACGGACGAGGGCGGTGTGATCGGAGCCGGAGCCGCGACGGGAGTGGGCGGCGGCGGCGCGGGCGCATCGTCGACGGACACACCGTGATCGGTGACCAGCGCGGCAAATCCACCTGCGTACCCCTGGCCGACGGCGCGCACCTTCCACGCGCCCTGGCGGCGGTACACCTCGAGTGCGATGACGATGGACTCGGTGGTGAGACCGTCGATCACGTACTCGTACAACACGTTCCCGGCCGCGTCGGAAACCCGAGCGGTCGGTGCAGCGCTGCGCCCGAAGTTCGACGAGGCGTCGTCGAGCGTGATGACGGCGCGAACCTGCTCGATATCGGCGGGTACGCCGGCGAGTGAGACTCGGAGTGAGGCAATGCCACCCGGGTTGGGCACCAACTGCACACCGGGTCCGGTGGGCTGGTTGAAGAAGACGAAGTCGGCGTCGGAACGAACTTTTCCGTTGCTCGTCACGAGGAGTGCAGACAGGTCAGCGGCTGCAGCCAACTGAACCGACACAACTACATCCGAGACGTCCAGCGGGCCGTTCTGCCCTTTGGCAAGCGATACAGACAACTAAATCCCCTTCATAGAGAGCGTGTATTACCCGAGCGCGGAAGAGAACCACCGCAAGATCTCCGCGCTCGCTGCGATACCGGACCTTTCTGTCACAGTAACGGTCGGCCGTTGCCAATTCAGTTCTTCCAGCTCACCGTGCCTCGGCCGGATCGCGAAATCGGAGTATTCGAGCATGTCCGCGTCCAACGCACCGTCACCAGCCGAGATCACGACGGCTGACTGATCCAGATCGCCCGACTCGACCAGCCTGCGGCGCACCTCTGCCAGCGCGCGTGACTTCGAGACCGCGTCGGGCATCGTGTAGATCTTCCGGCCTTGACGCGAGACGTTCCAGCCTCGTGCCACGCACCAGTGATTCCATTCGGTTTCGAAATCACTCGGCATCACGGCCAGATCGACGACCAGGTACGGAAACAGATCGTCGGCAACACGAATGGAGCTGACCCAGCTCGAGTCGATCCGCGATTCCAGTTCTGCATGAACCTGCGGCAACTCGGCGCCGGCTTTGCGAGTCGAACGGTCGATCTCGTTTCGCCATTCGAGATCGGCTTCGCCGTCTACGAGGATGTTTCCGCCGTTGCTCGTGATCGCGTACTTCCACGGTCCGCCGGGAAGGTCGATCCGCTGGAACTGTGCAATGGTCCTGGTGGTTGTCGGAATCACCGGAACCCGCGAGCTGAGCGCAGTCAGCAATTCGATCGATTCGACGCTCATGTGCGAGAGCGGACCGCCGTTGTAGTACTCGACGCACAGCGGGCTCGGTGCCGAATCCAGATCGGAGCCACTGGGATCACCGCCGATCGCGGCCTGTGAATAGATCATCGTGCGGTCCAGATCGGTGGCGATCAAGACCTGGGACGCCGCGGTGTCCACACGGCTCACGTGATGTCCTTGATCAGGCCGACACACGAGTAGGCGAGATCCGGGACGACCTCGACCGGGACCCCACGGGCCTGTGCCAACAACCGGATGTGTGCGTGCTCCGGGGCTTCGAGTTCGCGCACCAGAACCTTCCAGGGAAGCCGGCGCAGTAGCACCCTGGTTGTTTCTCCGACACCGGGTTTGACGAAGTTGACCGTCGAGATCCCGTATTCGGCCTGCACCTTCTCCACCGACTCCCAGCCTGCCCAGGTCGGCGTCCGATCGGAATCGAGCACTGCGGCCAGAGAATCCGCGACATCGGCACGGACGGAGTCGAACTCGGCTGAGACCACGTCGAGCAACCTGTTGGAGACGTCGACGTCGGCGAGGTCTGCGTAGAACTTGGCGCCGTGGAAATCGCCAGGCCCGATGAGGGTGTCGTTGAGGACTGTTCGTGAGACCAAGCCCGACACCGTCGAATTGAGGCACGCGGACGCGATCAGGAAGTCGTCGCGAGTGCCGTACGTTCGCACGCAGTGGCCGGGGTCTGCGAGAACAGCCAGATCGGAATCGAACTTCGCTCCGCCCGCCTCGTGGTACTCCGTCAACGCTGCGTCGAGTTCGCGGGCGATGGCGCCCTTGCCGGTCCAGCCGTCGACGAAGACGACGTTCTCCGAGTCGTGATGGTGCGCAAGGTAATCAAGCGCGACGGAATCGATGCCCTTGCCGCGGACGATGGACACCGCGTAGTGCGGCAGCGTCAATCCGCGAGTCTGCTGCGCCCAGCGCCGCATCAGAATCCCGATCGGGGTCCCGGCCCGGGCAAGTGAGACCAACGTGATGTCACTCCCCCGCTCGGCCAGCACCAGGTCCATCACGGTCCCGACAGCGCGCGCCAACCGTGGAGCACTCTCGGCGAGCACCGTCTCGAACAGATCCCGGTACGCCTGATCGGGTTGGTACTCGATGGGAAGAGACTCGGCATAGTGAGCCTCACCCGACTGAATGCGCTTCTCGCGCACGGAAACATCAGCTTCGAGATCTACGTGCGAGAGATCCTTGAGCAGCCACTTCACTTCACCCGGCGCGTACGAACCGAAATCGGGTCCGACCAATGGTTCGTTCATGTCGACTCTCCTGCTCTGAAATCTCGCAGCGCCGACGGATCGGCCCCGCGAACGGTGGCGACCAGGACGTCGGTGCCGGAGTTCCGCAACACCTCGACCACTCCGTCCATCGCCGTCAACCGATCGGTGTCGGCGGGCTCGTCGATGACCAGCAGCGCAAGGGCGTCGACCGCCACATCAGGCCACTGCGCGTTGTAGACGTATCGAGGCTCGTTCTCACCCAGTTCCGGTGCCGGAAAGGTGAACCCGCGCCGCAGCGGGTATCCCGGCACGTCGACGACGTACGCGGGTGAGCGAGTTGTGGTCTGGTACCGAACTGCTCGCCCAGAGCTTTCCAAGCCCGCAGCGATGCACAGTGGCAGGTACATCAACTCTTCGTGACCGATCACGATCACAGCACGCGACGGGTCGATCGATGACCCGAGGATGGACACTACTGCCTCGATTGCGGACTCGAATGCCTCGGTGTCGACGTCGAGAAATCCGTGCCGGCCACCGTCGGGAACATGTGCCGGCCACGGCAGATCCAGGCGGGACAGTGTGCCGCGTCGGTCACCGATCGGATTGAGGTCCGGAGCATCCAGAGCCGTGACACGCTCGGTCAGGCCGTCGGGCAGGACCGTCGAACCCGAAGCGAGAGAGACGTAATCGATCCGCACACCCAACTCCGCGGCTGCCGCCTCACTGACGGCGCGGTGCTCCTCGGTTCTCATGTCCACCAACGAGGCCACGACGTAGCGGCTGCGTGGGCATTGCCCATGCAGCGCCCGGATGGCGTCGATCGCGGTGGCGCCGGTGGAGATCTCGTCGTCGACGAGGACCAGCGGCAGGTCGTTCTCGAACAGTTCGGCGGACGTGGGCTGCATCAAATGACTCGTGGCGTGCGAGTGCCCCTCCTCGAACCCGGCGAGCGTAGTAGCACCGGGTACGTCTCGGCGCGTGGAGTGCAGGTAGCAGTGAGCGTGCAGGCGAGCCGCGACGCAGTGACCCAAACCTGTTGCGGTTTCGGCAAACCCGAGAACAACGACGTCGACACCATCACCGAGGGTGGTTCGCACCAGGTCCCCGAGGTCGTCGGCAGCACCGATGACCACGGACGGCTCGGTGGGCACGTGCTTACCCAGCACGGTGGAGACCAGCAGGTGCGCGCGGCGCGGATTCCGTCGAAGACCCGGGATCACCAGATCGGGCACCGAATGCCCGAGTGACGAATCACCGTGAACGAGGTCCAAGCCGAATTCTGCTGTAGCCCAGGGAACATCCTTGGACTGGACAAGCTCTGTCATCGATCGACCAACGCCGTCAGCAACTCGACAAACGTGATCCCCTTGTTGGTCACACCGAACACGTGAGCGCGGAGCGCGGTCTGCCGCGCCCAATTGCGATGCGGCTTCATCTCGTTCATCTTGTTCCGGTAGCCGGACGCCTGAACTCCACCGGCGTCGGCACCGAGAATGTCGAGGGCATCGTGGTATTCCTCGTGCGTGACCGCGGACAGTGCATTGACCGCGGCGACGTGCGACGGGTGGATGACCGTCTTGCCCTGGATTCCGTTGGCTCGGTCCAGCGCGATCTCACGGAGCAGACCGTCGAGGTCGCGGCTGACGAGATGCTGACGGAACCGGACGGCGTCGTGTTCCTCGAACGGGGTGGCGCGGAGCATCGGCCGGAACATGCGTTCGTGATCGGCGAAGTACTCCCACACCGGCCCGGTGATGACAAAACCCGAACCGTCGGCGCGGCCGAGATAGTTGACGATGTCGGCGATGACGTCGACCACCACGCGCACGTCGTAAATGGTCAGATCGCGGTCACGACGAATGCCGAAGGTGCTGCACATGTCGGTGGCGCCGATGCGGACCGCAAGAATTCGATCGCGGTGCTGCGCGAGAATCCCACTGATAGTGCGCAATTCGAGATCACGCGTATCGCGATGAACCAGCGCGGGTGATTCGAGCACCGGCATCGCGTAGAGATGCTTACCCAGCAACTCTGACGCATCCGCGACGGCGTCGAGGAACACGGGGCCGGACTCGCTGCCGAACTTCGGGATGACGAACCCGGTGAGGGCGGCGCGCCCCTCGGTCAACGATGCAGCGACCTTGTGGATGTCCGCGACTTCGCGGACCCGAACGAACAGCAGCATTCCGACGGCGTCGGTGGACGCGATCTTGTCGAGAGCTTCAACCGCGTTTGCGCGCGCCGATTCGACCTCGTGATCGGCGACAGCGTCCTCGAGATCGAGCACCATCGAGCTGACGCCCTCGGACGCACGCTTGGACACGACGTCGGCCAACCCGGCCCGAGTGGCGGGAACGTAGAGAGTTGCACCCAGCGCAATCGCAAGCAGATCCCTCTCGTCGGAATCCGCGAACGATCGAGGCGCATGCAGGAACAGTTGCTCCCGCACGTCATCCTCGAGATGTTGAAAGTGCTGCATTTCTCTTCTCTCTGTAACCGCAATCAAGTCCATGAAACGACCCCCTGTGACAACGCGTCGAGCAACTCCGATCCCCCGATCGGCTCGACCATTCAGTTCTTGCCGGCTCGCGCCCGCATCTTCTCGACAACTTCGGTGATGAACGTCGATACCGAGTCCAGCTGTAATACATACGACCAGTAGTCCGGATGAGTTCCCGACAGTGACGCACTCGCTCGCTCGATCCTTGCTAGTTGAGCATCGAGTACGGAGCCCCACTCCGCCACCAACCCTTGGTTAACAGCGAACATCTGGGCGTCTTTCAACCGGAAACGAACCTCACGTTCCTTTTGGCTCGGATCTGCCCGAACTGCACGCAGAGTAGCGAGACGGTCCGTCACGGCATCGGCGCACGCTTCGGCGTCGGCGAGGTGCACGCGGGCTTCGGCCATCAAAGCGAGTGCATGTTCGGGGTTTCCCGCAGCCAGCGACTGCTTCGCTTCCTTGAGATCGATGTCGGCCTGATCGATATGTGCTCGGCTGCGACTGCTGTTGTCGACGAGGTCAGCGGAACTCGCGGCGTTGAACTCGCGCAGCAATGCGGAGTACGCCGGATCCAGGCGGTCCACTCGAGTGCGCACTGCCGACAACCTGGTCGAGACCGAGGAAATCGTCATCTCGGCACGGTGCTGGGTCGACGGGGCTTCTGCCAATGCTTCTTCGAGCGCCGATACCGCTTCGCGGACACTCTCGGCCCGCGTGCGGACTGCGTCGGCGCGACCGGATGAGCGCGCATTGTCGAGCGCTGCAACCGCGTCGTCGAGGTGTTCGGAGGCCGTCACCACCGACGGGTACTCGCGATAGCGCTGATCGGTGGCAGCCAGTTTTTCCCGGACGGCGTTCGCCAGGGTTCGGGCCTGCTGGCCGAGGACGGGAATGGCGGACATCGTGACCGTCGCCTGCTCGAGGTGCGCACGATGCCCGTTGTAGAAGGCGTCGACGCCCTGCGCTGCCTCGACAAGTGCAGCTACCGACTTCTCGAACGCCGCCCGAGCACCGTTCGGGTTCTGGTGAAGTACCTGATCGTTGCCGTATCGCTCGGATGTGTCGAGGTAGTCCGACGCTGCCTGATAGCACCGGTCACGAACGGGTTCCCACTCCGCGCGCAGCCCTCGCTCGGGGTACAGCTCGGCGGAAGCGTCGACTGCTGCCGACGCGATTGTCTGCCGCTTGTCCATGTCGAGGAACGCCGAAACCATGGCCGTCTGCGCCTCCCGCGCACGACTGACCGACTCCCCCACTCTTGCCCCCCGATTGAAGCGCTCCGACCATCTTCCCACCACGATTGAATCCTACGGGTCCAGCACTTCGCTTCTCGGTTCGTAATTCTGCTGTTACGGCGAACACACCGGAACTGCGGTTAGGGTGGTGGAGGTAAACACACTCCCAAGACGACTTCGCGTCGTAGTGGGCCTTGTCTCTCCTCTTGAAAGGACCCCTGAATGGGCGTCAGCTTGACCAAAGGCGGCAATGTCTCTCTCACGAAGGAGGCCCCGAACCTGACTGCAGTGGTCGTCGGCCTGGGCTGGGACGCGCGTTCCACCACCGGAGCCGCTTTCGACCTCGACGCCAGCGCAATCGGCGCAGGCTCGAACAAGAAGGTCCTCTCCGACCAGCACTTCATCTTCTTCAACAACCTGCGTTCGCCCGACGGCTCGATCGAGCACAAGGGTGACAACACGGATGGCGAAGGCGAAGGCGACGACGAGCAGATCGACGTGAACCTCGCAGCGGTTCCCGCCGAGATCGAAAGCGTTGTCTTCCCCGTCTCGATCTACGACGCAGAGGCTCGCTCGCAGTCCTTCGGCCAGGTCCGCAACGCGTACATCCGCGTCGTCGACAAGGCGAACGGCAACGAGCTCGCTCGCTACGACCTCTCCGAGGACGCTTCCACCGAAACCGCCATGGTCTTCGGTGAGCTGTACCGCAACGGTGCAGAGTGGAAGTTCCGCGCAATCGGCCAGGGTTACGCATCCGGCCTGTCCGGCATCGCGCGCGATTACGGCGTCAACGTCTGATCTTCGCTCTCGACGAGCTGACTCGGGGAAGGTTCCGCAGTAGTGTGTGGAACCCTCCCCGTTTTCACGTTCGGATGCGGTGAGGCACCGCTTGCAGTAACCACTCTGCATTGACCAACTAGAAAGGGCCACGCTCCGTGGTACTGCGAATATTCGGTTTGTCCATCGCGATCTCGATCATCGCGATGATCGTCGCGTTCATCTACGGCGGACCCGAGGCACTATTCCTCGTCATCATCCTGTCGATTCTGGAAATCTCGCTTTCCTTCGACAACGCCGTCATCAATGCGACCGTTCTGCGAAGAATGAGTGACTTCTGGCAGAAGATCTTCCTCACCATCGGCATCGTCATCGCCGTCTTCGGTATGCGTCTGGTGTTCCCGCTCGTGATCGTCTGGGCTGCTTCCGGGCTCGGACCCGTAGCTGCGCTCGACCTCGCACTCAACCCGCCTGCCGACGACGCCGCGTACTTCGCCAACGGCGAGCCGAGCTACGAAACCATCCTCACCGACGCTCATCCGCAGATCGCCGCATTCGGTGGCATGTTCCTGCTGATGCTCTTCCTCGGCTTCATCTTCGAAGAGCGTGAGATCACCTGGCTGTCCTGGCTCGAGAAGCCCCTCGCTCGCATCGGTAAGCTCGATCAGCTCTCCGTCGTCGTGGCCGGCATCGTCCTGGTACTCAGTGGTTCCTTCCTCGCCGCTGACGACAAGGTTTCGACCGTCATGATCTCGGGCGTTCTGGGCATGATCACCTACATCGCGGTCAACGGATTGGGTGAACTGTTCAACTTGCCGGAAGAAGGCGAAGAAGGCGAAGAGGTGACCACCAAGTCCGGTGGTCCCACCGAATTCGCGAAGGCCACCGGCAAGGCCGGCTTCTTCCTGTTCCTCTACCTCGAGGTCCTCGACGCGTCCTTCTCCTTCGACGGCGTCATCGGCGCATTCGCCATCACGGCGGACCCGATCATCATCGCCCTCGGCCTCGGCTTCGTCGGCGCAATGTTCGTCCGTTCCATCACGGTCTTCCTGGTCCGCAAGGGCACGCTCTCCGATTACGTCTACCTCGAGCACGGTGCCCACTGGGCCATCGGCGCTCTGGCCGTCATCTTGATGGTGTCCATCGGCGTTCACATCAACGAGATCATCACCGGCCTCGTCGGTGTCTTCTTGATCGGCGCTGCTTTCATCAGCAGCCTCATTCGCAACAAGCGAATCGCGAACGAAGATCCGAAGTTGGACGAGAACACTCCGGCAACTGTCTGACGTTCTTTCACAAACGCCCGCGACCAATTGGTCGCGGGCGTTTTGTTTGTTATGCCTGAATTGAAGCTTTCGGCATTCACAGCCGCGCGGCTAATGTTCAGCCGCGCGCCACATTCAGCCTGCGGCTGAACAATTGGGCTGCGGGTGCGAAACCGCACAAATTTTGCGCTACCCCTGCACAATCAGGAGGCGAAATCCGACTGTGCACAGCGATGAGGGGGAAATTCGTGGAAGATCAGTTTCTGTCCAAAGGCCAGAACATCGAGCTCCCCGACGAACTCGAACAGATCGACATCGTAATCACCTGGGACAACCCCGAATTCGGTGTCGACGCCTCGGCATTGCTTCTGGGTGCAGACGGAAAAGTCAGGTCCGACGCCGACTTCGTCTTTTACAACCAACAGGAATCTGCTGACGGCTCGGTTCGATACCTCGGCCGCCGCGAAGCCGAATCCGGCTCGCACGAGCGCCTCCTCGTACACCTCGCTACCGTGCCCGATCAGGTCGACGCGATCGCGTTGGTAGGCAGCGTCGACTCCGGTTCCTTCGGCGACCTCGGCAAACTTGCGCTCCAACTAGTTGATTCCGGCGGCTCTCCTATCGCCGAATACGTCACCGCCGACGCGTCCACCGAAACCGCATTCGTCTTCGGTCAGGTCTATCGGCGCAACGGGAAGTGGAAACTTCGTGCCATCGGCCAAGGTTGGGCTTCAGGACTCGCCGGGCTCGCCGAAGACTTCGGAGTCGACGTAAGCGAGGACGCCCCCAGCGAGGAGCCGGAGTCACCTGAGCTGGAGACGCCCCACCTGATATCGGAGCCAGAACCATCAGGCACCGGATCGTCAGGCACGGCACCGTCAGACATAACACCGTCAGACATAGCACCGTCAGACATCGAACTTACGACGCCGCCAAAGCCCGTACGACAACGAGGCGTTCGTACGGCGAAGCCCGTACCCAAGAAAGCCCCTCTACCCGAATTCAAGCACGCAGAGTCCGAGGCCTGGCAACGTGCACGACTCTTCTCGGTGATCGGCGTCGGAACCGGCGAGGAACAAGAACGCCGTACGACGTCGGCGCTGGTCTCCACGATGCAGGCCGTTCCGCTGTTCGCCCGGGCGGTCTCGTCGCGCGTGGGTGCGCCGGCCGGCTCGTTCGAGGGATACGTCGAAGTTCCCTACGTCAAAGGTGAATCTCGGGTGATCCCGGATGCGGTGTGGCGCATCGCCCGCGGAAGCCGACTCTGGACCGGCTTGCTGGAGGCAAAAACCGGTGCAGGCACCCATACCCGAGAGCAGCTCGAAAACTATCTCGACGTCGCCAAGAAGAACAAGTACGACGTCGTGATCAGCCTGTCCAACGACTTGCCTGCCGGCGCCGGCGAACTACCGGTGGAGGTGGACAAGCGAAAGCTCACCAAAGTCGCGCTGCGGCATCTCTCCTGGGCAGAAGTCATCCACGAGGCGCGGATGGTGCTCTCGCACGGCGGAATCGACAACCCACTGCAGGGTTGGATTCTCAGCGAGTTTCTCCGGTATATCGAACATCCCAAGTCCGGGGCCGAGGAGTTCGTCGACATGGGTCGCCATTGGGTATCGATACGCGATTCCGTCAGCGCCGGGACTCTACGTTCTGGAGATCCGAAGGCAGCGGCCGTCGCTCAGTCGTGGATCGCGCTTGCACGGAATCTTGCGCTGCGGTTCACCGCTGATCTCGGTGTCGTCGTCAAACATGTGTTGCCCCGCCGGGTAGTCAACGACGCTGAAGCGCGTACCGCGCTGACAGTCAACGAATTGGCGAACGACGGCACCTTCAGCGCCAACCTCCGAATCCCCGACGCTGCCGGAGAATTACGGGTTACTGCTGATTTGAGAACCAACAAAGTGAGCTGCAGTACAACGGTTTCCGCTCCTGACGAAGGTACCGCGGGAAAACGGGTAACTTGGGCTTTGCGTCAATTGAAAAACGCACCCGAGGACTTGTTGGTCGAAGCGTTGTTCACCGGTCCTGCCTCGTCCACATGCGAGACTCTTACATCGGCTCGTGCAACACCTCGCCTACTGACGGACGGACAAGGCGGTCAACTCAGTTCGTTCGTACTGACGCAATCCTTCGCCCTTGGCAGCAAGCGTTCGGGCACTGCTGCGAGTTTCATCAGCAGCGTCACCAGTTCGGCTGAGATGTTCTACTCCGAAGTCGTTCAACCGCTGCGTGAATGGGTCCCCGCCGCCCCCAAGGCCTCCGACCTCCCCCGAGAAGAACAAGCCGACGACGAAAACTAACCATGGACGAAATAGTCATAGACCGCGCAACGGACGAGGACGCTGCGGAAATCCTTGTTCTACAACGCTGTTGCTGGGTTTTGGAAGCAATCTCCAACAACAGCATGGACATTCCCCCACTCCACGAGGACCTTCCCACGGTCCGGGCCTGGATTCAGGAGTCGACCGTCTGGACCGCACGACGCAGCGGCAGGCGCGTCGGGGCCGTTCGAGGCACAGCGGACGGAACTGTCTGGCAGATAGGGCGTCTCATGGTGGCACCGGACTTGGCGGGTAACGGCCTCGGCCGGCGCCTCCTGCAGCACGTGGAACAGAATGCTCCGGCGCACATCACCAGTTTCGGATTGTTCACCGGAAGTAAGAGCGTCCGGAACATTCGCTTGTACTCCCTGGCGGGTTACGTGCAGTTGCCGCCGGACCCCAACCACATCCCCGGAGTTGTGTACTTGTCGAAGCCGAAGGTCGCCGTCGCCGACTGAACGGCGATACTGACTTGTGTGGTGAACATTCGCGTCGCAGCACAGACGGACTTGCCGTTCTTACGTGAGCATGACTCGCACGTCGCAGCCGAGGAACTCACGTCAGTGGTCCAACGCGGTCGGGTGCTCCTCGCTGAGCACAATGGTGAAGCGGTCGGGTGGCTGCGCTGGGGCTTGTTCTGGGACGAAATTCCGTTCATGAACATGCTGACCGTCCTGTCTTCTCACCGCAGCCAGGGCACCGGACACGCCTTGGTCGCATATTGGGAAAAACAGATGTACCGTGCGGGACATTCACAGGTTCTCACCTCCACCCTCTCCGACGAGTCAGCCCAGAACTTCTATCGCGCAATGGGATACATCGACGCCGGAGTCTTGTTACTCCCGGGCGAATCCTCCGAGATCTTCCTGCGGCGAGACCTCGAGACTGTGCCCGATCTGCCCGATCCCCACATTACCCGCGAGTAATATATGGTGGTCGTCACACCGCGATCTCAGGGTGGGGCGTGGCACACCAACGTGGAGGACGAGTATGTCGTCAAGGGTCTTATCTCGCGCAGTTGTCGGAGTACTTGCGCTCGCACTGACAGGCGTCGGCGCACCGGTAGCGCTCGCGCAGCCAGCCCTTGCCAAGTCTCCCGATGACGGTTTCTACAGCTACGACGGCGCGGCACCCCTCTCGTCGTACGCCCCGGGTGCGGTCCTCGAGACTCGCACCGTGCCGTACACCGTGCTCAACATCCCGACCCCGATACAGGCAGTGCAGGTTCTCTATCGCTCGACCGACGCCCTCGGTCAGCCGTCCGCCAACGTCACCTCGATTCTGCGCCCGGCCAACGCCCAACCGAACAAAGTTGTTTCGTACCAGTCCTTTTACGATTCGCTGAACCCCGACGACAGTCCGTCGCGGGCCATAGCGGGTAACACCCCGATCGGTGACTGGACTCCCAGCGGACGCAACTTCAACATCGGCGGAACCTTCACGAGCATCGAAGCGGCTCTGTTCGGGCCGCTCTTCGCACTGGGCTACACGATCGTCGTCCCGGACACCGAGGGCCCGGATGCAAACTTCGCTGCCGGACCCGAATACGGGATGATGACGCTCGACGCTCTGCGCGCAGCTCGAGATGTCCCGGAAACCGGAATCACCGACGACGCCGAGATCGCGCTGATGGGGTACTCCGGCGGAGCGATCGCCACCAACTGGGCTTCGATCCTCGCTCCCGCGTACGCACCGGAGATCAACGACAACTTGATCGGTGCCGCGCAGGGCGGCGTGCTGGTCAATCCGGCCAACAACCTTCGCTACGCGAGCGGAAGCATCGGGTGGGGCGGCGTTGTCGGCATGGCAGTTGTCGGCGTTGCGCGTTCGTACGACATCGATTTCGGGAAGTATCTCAGCGACCGTGGACGCGACGTCATGGCTCGACTCGAAGACGCGTCCATCGGCAATGTGCTGGCGCAATACCCCGGACTGACCTGGCAAGATCTGGTCAAACCCGAGTACGCCGATCCCAATACGGTTCCCGAGTACGTCGATGTCGTGAACAAGATCAACATGGGCACCGCGGCGACGCCGACCATTCCGATGTTCATCGCGCAAGCAGCCAACGGCACCATTGAGGGCACCCAACCCGGCGGCCCCGGTGTCGGAGCAGGAGACGGCGTCATGATCACGGGCGACGTCCGCAGCCTCGCACGCAAGTACTGCGACGCCGGCCTGGCGATTCAGTACGACCAGTACGACACCATCAGCCACTTCCTCGGCGCCATGCTCTGGCTCCCCGGTGCGCTCGCTTGGGTCGACGACCGACTGAATGGCAAGCCTGCACCGTCCAACTGCGCGAACATCGCACCGGGGAACTCTCTTGCGCCGCAGGAACATGCGCGCTAGCTGAAAGAGACATTTACTTCGACGGCTCCACCTCCCACCGAACGTGAGTCACCAACGGTTCCAGACTCAACCGGCTGACGGCGGATTCCAGAAGTCCGTCGTCACGCTCCGCGGCAGCCAGTTCGGCCACCACCCGCACGCGGTCACTGTCCGGGATATCGAAGGACTGCACTGACCGCAGTTGAAACTCCGGCCTCGAAATAGACTGCACGGTAAGCCCTCTGATGTGAGCCTCGGCGTCACCGTGGCAAGTCACCTCGAAGGTGTAGTCCGCAGGCGGTTCCTCGCGTCCGGTGCGCGCAGGCTGGTGATCCATCATCCGGCCCAACGGCCTCAACAGCGTGTTCGCCAACATGATTGCACCGGCACCGAACACCGCCACCCAGTACATTCCGCCGCCTGCCAGCGCGCCGACGGCGGCCGTGGCCCACAGAGTTGCGGCGGTGTTCAGGCCCGTGACCGAGGCCCCCTGCTTCATGATCACTCCGGCACCGAGAAAACCGATCCCGGAGACGATCTGCGCTGCGACGCGCGTCGGATCAGCGTCCGGCCCCTGAAACCCGTACGCGCCCATGATGACGAAGAGCGTCGCACCCAAGCTCACCAACGCGTTGGTTCGCAGACCCGCCATCCTTGCGCGCCATTGCCTTTCGATCCCCACGGCAGCGCCGAGGACGAGCCCGAGCGCAATCCGCACAAGGATGACGTGAATTTCCACGGTGAACTCCTAGAGCCAGGTCGCGAATCGACGGATGAACATTCCCTTGGCCACCTGCGTGACGACGCAGTATGCCGCGAGAGTGAGGACCAGCCACGGGAAGTAGTTCCACGGCAGTGAAACCAACCCGAGGGAATGACCCCAGGACGTGAACGGGAACACCAGCGCGAAGACGCAGGCGGCGCCCGTGCTGAGCAGTACCGGCAGCGATGCACGCGACTGGATGAACGGGATCTTGCGGGTGCGGATCATGTGAACGATCAGCGTCTGCGAGATCAATGACTCGATGAACCAACCCGATTGGAACAGGGCTGCGTGCTCGGGAGAGTTGGCAGCGAACACGAACCACATCAGCGCAAACGTCGAGATGTCGAAGATCGAACTGATCGGGCCGATGAACACCATGAACCGGCGCAGGCTCTTGGTCTCCCACTTACGGGGCTTCGCGAGGAAGTCGTCGTCGACTCGGTCCCACGGGATCGTGAGCATCGAGAGATCGTAGATCAGGTTCTGCAACAACAGAACTACGGGAATCATGGGGATGAACGGCAGCAGGGCGCTGGCGACGAGCACGGAGAAGACGTTCCCGAAGTTCGACGACGCAGTCATCTTGATGTACTTCTGGATGTTTCCGAAGGTCCGACGCCCTTCGATGACTCCTTGTTCGAGTACACCGAGGTCCTTCTCCAGCAAGATGATGTCCGCGGATTCGCGCGCGATGTCCGCTGCGGTGTCGACCGAGATGCCGACGTCCGCAGCCCGAAGTGCGGGTGCGTCGTTGACACCGTCGCCGAGGAAACCAACCGTGTGGCCGACCCGGCGCAGCGATTCGACAATGCGTGCCTTCTGCATCGGATCCGTCTTTGCGAAGACAGTTGTCCGTTGCACCAACTCGTCGAGGGCCTCGTCGCTCAACGCTTCGATCTCGGCCCCGGATACCACGGTTCCCACATCGATACCGACTTTGCCGCAGACGGTTTCGGCCACCAGTTCGTTGTCACCCGTCACCACCTTGACACCGACGCCATGGCTCGCGAGCGCTTCGATCGCCCCCGCCGCAGATTCCTTCGGCGGGTCGAGGAAGGCAAGCAACCCGACCAGGGTCATGCCTTCTTCGTCGGCAGTGGAGTATTCCCGTCGCTGCTCGTCGACAACGACCTTGGTCGCCACCGCGAGCACTCGCTTTCCCTGACCGTTCAGTTCCGCGACCAGTCGGTCGACTCGGGCCAGCCATCCTGGTGTCAGCTGGTGAGCTACTCCATCCAGTTCCACCGATTCACAGACCGAAAGGAGCTCTTCCACTGCGCCTTTCGTGACGATCAGATCACCGTCGCCGTGATCGACCACCACTGACAGGCGACGACGCTTGAAGTCGAAGGGAATCTCGTCCACCAACCCGTGCCGACGCGAGATCTCCTCGAGTACTTCAGGGCCGGCAGCCTCGATAACTGCGTCGTCGAGAAGACTGCGCAGTCCGGTCTGATTCACGGAATTGATCGCTGCGAGCCGCAACACGTCCTCGGATTTACGTCCGGCAGTGTCCAGATGCTCACCGAGAACGATACGGTCCTCGGTCAGAGTTCCGGTCTTGTCCGTGCACAGAACGTCCATGGCGCCGAAGTTCTGAATCGCGTTGATCTGCTTGACGATCACCTTCTTGCGCGACATGTGCAGCGCGCCCTTGGCCAGATTCGCAGTCACGATGAGCGGCAACATTTCCGGTGTCAACCCCACCGCGGTTGCGACACCGAAGAGTAGTGCTTGGCTCCAGTCCTTGGTCAGTCCGTTGATGATGAACACCGCGGGGACCATGATCAGCATGAACTTGATCAGCAGGTAACTGACGCTGCGCACTCCGACGTCGAAGCTGGTTTCGGGTCGCTTGGACGCCAATTGTGCTGTCATGGCGCCGAAGTAGGTGCGCTTGCCGGTGTGAACCGCGACAGCGGTCCCACTGCCCGACACGACGGAAGTACCCATGAATCCGATGTTCTCGGCTTCGAGCAGTCGATCGACGTCGATCCCCGAGGATGGTTCCGCAGACTTCTCGGCCGGCATCGATTCACCGCTGAGCATGGACTGATTGATCTGTAGATCCTTGGCCCGGATGATGCGGACATCGGCCGGGATCATGTCGCCGGCAGCAAGCTGGACTACATCACCTGGCAGTAGTTGCTCGATCGGAATCTCTGCCGTGACCACGGTGTTGTTGATCTTGCGGGTGGCCGCGACTGTTGTCGTCACCATTGCCTTGAGCGCCTCGGCGGCGCGGCTCGAGCGGTATTCCTGCCAGAACCTCAGGGACACACTGACAAAGATCATCAACCCGAGGGTGATGATGCCCTCGTAGGAAGGTCCGTCTTCCGGGTCCGCCCACACCACGTCGGTCGCGACCATGATCAGGGCGAGGAACACCAGGATCAGGATGAACGGGTTCTTGAACGCCCCCGCGAACTGCACGATTGCCGGCGCCGGGCGGTCGTGGCGGACGTCGTTGCGCCCGTATTGCCGGCGAAGATCGTCGATCTGATCGTCACGAAGCCCGTTGGTCGTCGTGGTCAGATCTGCGAGAACGGTGCGCGTGTCCGAGGTCGAGTAGTCGACCAATTCCTGTGCGCTTTCCTTTGCCAGGACTGTTGAATGTGTTTGTTGTGCACTGTTTCTCGTGGGCCGCGGCCGCAATGCGAGAACGGAAAATGACATGACGAATCTCCTCGGCTGCCCGAACGCATCAGACCATGTCAGTGCATCAGGGCAGCAGAATGCGCTGAACGACAATAGAAGTCGTCAGCGGACGCGGCAAAGCCGCGCAGATGAAACCGAGGGTGCAAATAGGTCAGAGGCTGAGCGAAAGACCGGGGCGAGCACCGTCGGTAAGAGCAGAAGGATGGGTCGGATATCGACTCGGCGGGTCGTCCACGATGGTCACCTCCTGAAAGTTCGGGGCGTCCGTTGACGCCACACGATTGCATGCGCAGCACACGCCAGGAGAACCGAATATCGACGTACTCTCGCCTTCGCCGGAAGAAACCGGCATCAAGCTGCGAAAACACCTCCACGTCCGAGTTTTGGCACTGCACGACGTGTCCCGATCCAAACCGGGAAGCCACTTTGGATCACCCCTTAAGCCGGGGAGATCTGTCCTAACCTTGGGCGTCTCTCGACGTCGTGAGATCAGTGGCCTGTGTTCGTGCAGAAGCCTCACCTAACGAGGTACTGCACCCAGAGGGTAGTTCTCAAATCTATTGCCTGTCAACCGAGCAACTCAGACGGCGGGCAATCCCGCCCGTGCGACGGCACCGGCGAAGAGTGCCGTCACAGCAGCGCCCATCACGCTCTGGTCTACTTCTTCCGGATCCACGGAGTGCTCGAGAACGAGCCCGGATATCAAGGCCATCAACGAGATTGCGGTAGTCCGCACATCGAAGGGCTCGTCCACTCCCCACTCCCGGGCACGTTCGCCGATCAACTCCACGAGCTGACTGCGTAAGTGGCGACGCTCACGCAAGTACGCCTGAGCGATCTGCGGATCACGTCCGGCGAGGACTCCGAATTCGAGGACGAGCAGTGACCACCCCGGATCGTCGACCATCCACGTTGCAATGGCTTCACCACCTTTGCCCGCCGCATCCGCCGGATTCATGCCGGCAATCTCGGCGAGTACGCGGCCGGCCAGTTCGAGAGACCGTTGCGCAAACAGTTCGGCGAACAGATCTTGTTTCGACTCGAAGTTGGAGTAGACAGCCCCCTTGGTGAAGCCGGCTCGGCGAGCAACTTCAGTGAGACGTGCAGCACTGAATCCGCGCTCGGCAAACTCTTCCGCTGCAGCGTCGAGCAGTCTTTGCCGCACCACGTCACGTCCGGGGCGGGTTACCGGAGTCCAGTCCGGTTGACGAGATTCAGTCACGATACCTAGAGTATTCAATACCTCGGGTATTGACAAGCTCTTTACTTTCGACAAGATCAGGACTCTTCGTGACCACTACGCATCCGGCACACGCCGCACCAGACAACAGCTCCACCCACGACGAACACCACCATGACAATCTGCTGGTGAAATACGGCGCACCCAAGGTGATGGCCGCGCTGTTCGTCGGTGTGCTTCTGCTGCAGATGGGCTTCATCCTCAGCTACGTCGCCGCCTTCCATCAGCCGACTCCGCGAGACATCGAAATCGCGGTCATCGCCGATCAGGGCACGCCCGACGGCATGGATCAGCAGATCGCCGACAAACTCAACGCCATCGACGGCAGCCCGCTCGACGCTCAGGTAGTCGACAGCACGGCGACCGCTCGCCGCATGATCAACGACCGCGAGATCCAGGGCGCCTTTGTCATCAACCCGGCCGGACCGGACACCCTGATCACCGCGAGCGCGGGCGGCAGTTCCATCGCGACGTCACTCGAAGCGGTGTTCACGAAGGTCGAGGCAACGCAGGACCGACAGTTCGTCGTCCGCGACGAGATCCCTGTCGGAGCGCACGACAACCGCGGCCTCTCCGGCTTCTACCTCTCGGTCGGCTGGGTCGTCGGCGGCTATCTCCTTGCGGCAGCCATCGGACTGTTCATCGGTGCGCCGAAGACGCTCCGCCAGGCAAGCGCACACACGGGCGTGATCGCGATCTACTCGGTCATCTCGGGAGCCCTCGGCGCCCTCATCACCTCGCACGTACTCGGAACTTTCGCCGGCCACTGGTTCCCGCTCTGGATCCTGGGAACAGCCGTGGTGTTCGGCACCGCCATGTTCACACTCGGATTGCGCGCCGCCATCGGCGTTCTGGCAGTCCCGCTGGCTATCGCCGTCTTCGTGATCCTCGGCAATCCCAGTGCGGGAGGCGCATTCGGCTCCAACGTGATTCCCTCGTTCTACGCCGCCATCGGCCGATGGATCACACCCGGCGCCGGCACCGAGGGCGTCCGGAGCATCGTCTACTTCAACAACGTCGGCGTCGGCCAGCCTGCCCTGACGCTCTTCCTGTACGCGCTGATCGGTGCGGTCATGCTGTTCGGCTTCACGATCCGTCGTAACCGAAAGTCCACCGACACGACGCCGACTCCAGCTGTGGCGAACGCCGACTAGTCCTAGTCTGAACTCATGACGAGCCTCCTCCACCCCAACGCCTCGCACGTCGCCGAAACACTGATCTCGCGGGGTCACCACGGCGTCATCGTCACGCAGCCCGACGCCACGCATACCGCAGCCGAGGCAGCGGCGGCCGTCGGGGTGGAGGTCGGCGCGATCACCAAGTCGCTGGTGTTCCTTCTCGACGACGATCCGGTCCTGCTGCTGGTCTCCGGCGCACATCAGGTCAACCTGAAGGCCACCGGCGAACGCCTCGAAGGCAAGCTCACGCGGGCGCCGCTGGAAATGGCGAAGGCCGCGACGGGCCAGCCGATCGGTGGGGTCGCTCCGCTCGGGCATCCCACCAACCTGCCGACGTACATCGATACCGCCCTCGAGCAGTACCCCGAGTTGTGGGCTGCTGCCGGGCACCCCAACACGGTCTTTCGCACGACGTACTCCGAACTCCTCCGAATCACCGCCGGCCTCGCCGTCGACATGGACTGAAGCACTTCAGCCAACCCGGTCCGAAACCACTCAGACGTGCGTCCACCTATAGTTGGACGCACCATGTGCACTGCAACCAGGACCCCGGCCGGCAACCACTGGCGACGACGGCACGTAGATCTGTGCCGCACCGACGCCTGTCTGTGTATGCCGAGCGCAGTCACCTCGACCACACCGCACACCTCGAGTTCCAGCCGGAGAGTTCCCGTTGTCTGACAAGCCGAATGCCGTTTCCAGCCACACCACCCCCGACGTCCCCGAAGTAGCGGCGACGCCCGAGTTGTCCACCGGTATCTGCGCCGGCGACTACCGCGCAGCGCTTCGCCGCCACCCCGCCGGTGTCACCGTCGTGACCCTCGATTCGGGTACCGGCCCGGTGGGTTTCACCGCCACCTCGTTCTCGTCCGTGTCGCTCGAGCCGCCGCTCGTCTCGTTCAACATCGCGGAGACGTCGTCGAGTATCAACGCACTCAAGGCCGCCGAGTCCTTGGTGATCCACCTTCTCGGCGAACACCAGCAACATCTGGCCCAGCGCTTTGCGCGTAGTGCCGATCAGCGTTTTGCAGACGAGTCGCTGTGGGCGGTACTCGACACCGGGGAACCGGTTCTGCACGGCACCCCCAGTTGGATGCGCGTCAAGGTCGACCAGCTGATCCCCGTCGGGGATCACACGCTGGTCATCGGACTCGTCACGCGGGTTCACGCCGAAGAAGACGACGAATCCGCTGCCGCGCCCCTGCTCTACCACGAGGGCAAGTACTACCGCCCGACTCCGTTAGGTCAATAGACAACTGTGCGCCTTTATTAACCGCCCGCGGTTAATAAAGGCGCACAGCAAGTTAGAGCGCTACGTACTTGGTATCGAGGTACTCGTCGATACCCTCGGTTCCGCCTTCACGGCCGAAGCCCGATTCCTTCACGCCACCGAACGGCGCGGCAGCATCGGAGATCGCGCCGCGATTGACGCCTACCATGCCGGTGTCCAGCTTGGCCGAGACGCGCATCGCACGGTCGATGTCGCGGGTGTAGAAGTACGCCACGAGACCGTACTCGGTGTTGTTCGCAGCCGCGATCGCTTCGTCTTCGGTGTCGAAACCGACCACTGCCGCAACGGGTCCGAAGATCTCTTCCTTCAGCAGGCGCGCATCGGCGGGCACCTGGTCGAGGACCGTCGGGGTGAAGAAGAACCCGGGGCCTTCGGGCGCCGATCCACCGGTGCGAACGCGAGCGCCCTTGGACACGGCGTCGTCGACGAGTCCGGTGACGGTTGCGAGCTGCTTGGTGTTGATCAGCGGGCCGATGTTGGTGCCCTCGGCGTCGCCGGCGCCTACCTTCAGGGCCGCAACCTTGGCGGTGAACTTGTCGGTGAACTCCTCGCGCACCGAGTTGGCGACGTAAATGCGGTTGGCCGCGGTGCAGGCCTCGCCGCCGTTGCGCATCTTCGCGAGCATTGCGCCGTCGACAGCTGCGTCGATGTCGGCGTCGTCGAAGACGATGAACGGTGCATTGCCTCCGAGTTCCATCGACGTGCGGAGCAGCTTGTCAGCGGCATTGCGCACCAACAGCTTTCCGACGCCGGTGGAGCCGGTGAACGTGACCTTGCGCAGACGCGCATCGTCCATCAACGGTCCGCTGATGGAAGCCGCGTCGGACGTCGGGAGGATCGAGAGCACACCGTCGGGCAGACCCGCGTCCGCAAACACCTGACCGACAAGCTGCATGGTCAGCGGCGTGTCCTCGGCGGGCTTGACGATGATGGTGCAACCGGCAGCGAGCGCCGGTCCGATCTTGCGCGTGCCCATGGCAAGCGGGAAGTTCCACGGGGTGATCGCGAGGACCGGTCCGACGGCTTCCTTGGTGACTAGGATGCGACCGTTGCCGGCCGGAGCCTGCGTGAAACGTCCACCGATGCGGACTGCTTCCTCGCTGAACCAACGCAGGAATTCGCCGCCGTAGTTGACCTCACCGCGGCTCTCTGCCAACGATTTACCCATTTCCAGGGTCATCATCAGCGCGAAGTCCTCGGCGCGGGCGTGAAGCAATTCGAAGGCGGTGCGCAAGATCTCGCCGCGTACACGTGCCGGAGTGGCCGCCCAGTCTTCCTGCGCCGCAGCGGCGAGGTCGAGCGCGCGGATACCGTCGGCAGCGGTGGCGTCGGCTACCTGGGCGAGTTCCTCACCCGTTGCCGGGTTGTATACCGCAAAGGTCTTCTCGGCCGGGACGAGCTTGCCGCCGAGCCAGAGACCCTTGGGTACGGAGTCGAGAAGATCTGAGACGTTGGACATGTCAGTTCCCCTGTGCTGCAGAGCGGATGGCGGTCTCGAGGACGGTCAACGCGTCGTCGAGCAGCTCCTCGGAGATGACCAGCGGCGGGAGCAGACGGATGACGTTGCCGTAGGTACCGCAGGTGAGGATCACGACGCCGGCAGCGAGGCAGTCTGCGGCGATTTTCTTGGTGATGTCGGCGTCCGGCTCCTGTCCACCGGGCTTGACCAGCTCGATGGCGAGCATGGCGCCGCGGCCGCGAACGTCACCGATGACGTCGAGTTCCTTTGCCAGTGCATTCATTCGGCCGACGACGGTCGATTCGATGGTGCGTGCACGACCACAGAGGTCGAGCTCACGCATCTGGTCGATGGACGCCAATGCAGCGGCGCAGGCGACGGGGTTACCGCCGTAGGTGCCACCGAGGCCGCCGGGGTGGACGGCGTCGATGAGCTCGGCGCGGCCCGTGACAGCGGCGAGCGGCATGCCGCCGGCGATGCCCTTGGCGAGCGTAACCAGGTCGGGGACGATGCCCTCGTGATCGCTGGCGAACCAGGCGCCGGTACGAGCGAAGCCTGCCTGAACCTCGTCGGCGATGAAGACGACGCCGTTCTCCTTGGCCCACGCGACGAGCGTCGGGAGGAATCCTTCTGCGGGAACGATGAATCCGCCCTCGCCCTGAATCGGCTCGATGAGGATGGCGGCCGTGTTGGCAGCGCCGACCTGCTTCTCGATCATCGTGATGGCGCGCTGTGCGGCCTGCTCACCCGTGATCTTGGAGCCGTCGACATTGAGGCCCTCGCGGTACGGGTAGGACATCGGGACGCGGTAGACCTCGGGGGCGAACGGACCGAAGCCGCTCTTGTACGGCATGGACTTCGAGGTCAGTGCCATCGTGAGGTTGGTGCGGCCGTGGTACGCGTGGTCGAAGACGACGACTGCGTCGCGACCGGTTGCGTGACGGGCGATCTTGACAGCGTTCTCGACGGCTTCTGCGCCGGAGTTGAACAGCACGGAACGCTTCTCGTGGTCACCGGGGGTGAGTTCGGCGAGACGCTCGGCGACCTCGACGTAGCCCTCGTACGGAGCGACCATGAAACAGGTGTGGGTGAAGTGTGCGACCTGATCCTGAACTGCGGACACGACGGCCGGGTTGGAGGCGCCGACGCTGGTCACCGCGATACCGGCACCGAGGTCGATCAGCGAGTTGCCGTCGACGTCGACGATGACTCCGCCGTCTGCGTCGGCAACGTAGACCGGGAGGGTGGATGCGACGCCTGCGCCGACGACCTTCTTACGACGTTCGGCGAGCGCAGCCGAGCGCGGGCCCGGGAACTCCGTGACGATGCGACGCTCCTGCGGAAGCCGGTATTCGATTGCACTCATGTGACCACCCTCTCGGTTGTGTATTGCATTCGAGTATGCGACGCGCGAAGCACCGCAAGCACTGCCGAAATGGATACCTGAAGCTGCAGGGCTACTCCATATCGGCAACGACAGCTAGCCTTGATCAGGTGACGGTTCCGATCTCGTGGCTCTTGCGCCAGAAACACCTCTCACTGGCCCTGCTCACCGACCGAGCAGCCGCCACCTACCCCGTCACGTTTGCGCAGGCCACAGAGCTGACGGACCCCACACCGTGGCTTTCCGGCGGTGAGTTGGTGCTCACCACCGGGCTGGCACTGGTGGGCGCCGACGCCACCGACTACAGCGAGTACATCGACCGTCTGGCCGCCGCAGAAGTGTCGGCTCTGGGTTTCGGGACCGGCCTTTCCCATGAGAGTGTGCCCGCAGACCTGATTGCCGCCGCCCACAGCCGCGGTCTCCCCCTGCTGGAAGTGCCGTTCACGACCCCCTTCGCGGCCGTCACGCGCGCGGTGATGACTCGCCTGAGCCAGCAGGAATACGAATCGGTACTGCGCGCGGCAGAAGTACAGACACGCATCACCCGAGTTGCACTGCGCGGTGGCGTCTCTGCGATCGTGCGTGAACTGGCTACCGCCACAAAAACTTCGGTGGCGTTTGTCGGAGATCGGATCACCGCGGTGCACCCGGCAAACCAGAAGTCGTTGATCACCGAGGTTCGCGCGGTCGCGGCCACCACTCGCGATCCCAACGCTCCGGCGTCGATCTCGCAGAGCACACCCGAACGGACGTTGACACTGTCCCCCGTCGGAGTCACCGACAGTTGGCACGGATACCTCGCCATGGCAGGCGCCGGGCCCCTGAGCAACATCGACAGAGTGCTGCTCGGGCATGCTGTCTCGTTGCTCACCCTCGAACTCGAGAAGCCTGTTCGGCTACGGGCCGAGCGAACCCGACTCAATGCCATGGCTTTCGGGCTTCTGCTCGACGGCCGAATTCCCGAGGACGGCGTGCCGTCGTACCTGGACGAAGCAAGCGACACTCACGGCACCATTCGTGTCGTCCACGTGCGCGGATCCGGACTCGGACCCGTTCTCCGCGAACTCGACAACGCTCTCGCCCGGGCAGGCCGCCCGCTGTTCGCCCAATCCGAAGACGGCGCGCTGACCGTACTCCTTCGCGGAACCGACACCATCGACACAGCCAAAACGCTACTGGCGCAACTCTCCCCCACCGAGGCGAAAGCTGTGCGTGCCGGAATCAGCACCCCTCACCGCCTTCTCGATGCACCGCGCGCACTCGTTCAGGCCCGCGCCGCAGCCAACCTCACAACGGCCACGGCGCGCATTCTCGAGTTCGACGCTCTGAGCGGGTCTACGATTCTGGCGTCCGAGCCTGCCCGTGAGGCACTGATCGCCATGGCTGCGGACACCATCCCGGTGCTGACCGAACACGACCAGGCACACGGAACCGCACTGGTCGCGTCATTGCGCGCCTATCTCGAGGCAAACGGCCAATGGGAGTCGGCCGCAGCCGAACTCGGCGTTCACCGGCACACCCTCCGAGGCCGCATCGCACGCATCGAGGAACTGCTGCAATGCGACCTCGGGCAGGCCAGGGTCAGAGCTGAACTACTGCTCTCGCTACTCGCCTGGGAGGGCCGCTGAACCCTCCTCCGCGTGCACCGAAGCGAAGCTGGACGCACCGCGGACGAGTAGTTCGAGTTCGGCATCGACAGTGCAGAGGCGGGCGGTGTCCAGCGCTCCACTGCGGCTCACGCTCGACATCAAAGCCGTGAACCGGCGCACCGCCTGCGGATTGGCGGTGGTCCACAACTCGACTACGTCCGGAATACCTTCACCGAGCGCACCGGACACGAGGTCCGCGAAACGCGCCGTCAACCTGGCGTGGACGGCAGCGCTGCCCATGACCTCCCAATGCGAGGCACCGACGGCAACGTCGACGCCACCGAGAACATCGCCCAGATCGAGAGCGTCGGAGAGGTCCCGATAGATAGCAGCTGCGGCCGCGGCCGTCGTATTCTCCTGCAGTGCAATGTCCGCCAGGGCGAGCGCTCCGAAGGACGCCTCGATACGGTCGCTTGCCGACAAACCTTCTATGAGCGCCCGCACCGGAGCGGCCCATCGATCGATGTCGGCGCGCGGGTTCACGGTGAACCGGCCTGCGGCACCCGGGCGGCGCAACA
Organism: Rhodococcus sp. NPDC055024; assembly: GCF_053608585.1. NCBI lineage: Bacteria > Bacillati > Actinomycetota > Actinomycetes > Mycobacteriales > Nocardiaceae > Rhodococcus > Rhodococcus sp. NPDC055024. Next base: position 56,561 of record NZ_JBSGVT010000009.1, on the reverse strand, counting down.
CCCAGCTCATCTCGGATTCCAACAACTGCTGCAAGCGATCGAGAGCCTTCAACTGTTCGGTGGCACTGAGATCGGAGTTCAGGATTTCGCGTCGAAGGTCCTCTGTGCCAAGCACTTCGCTGACCACAGCGTAGGCCAGAGCCGCTTCCGGACTGTGGACTCCGAGGTGTTCCTCGAGCCGGAACAGAACGCCGGGTCCGACGCGGTTGACCAGTTCGTCGACCACCGAGGTGATGATGATGTCGCGGCCCAACCGGTGTGCGCGGACTGCGTCCGGTGCTGCCTCGACGACGGAGAGCGGGAAGTACTGAGGAAGGCGATCGGCGAAGATCTGATTGTCCGGGACGGTCGACGCCCCCAATTCCGCCGTCAGCACGTTCTTCGATTGCGCCACCAGCACAGCAAGTTCCGGCCGAAGCAAACCCTGACCGGCACGGGCTCTGACCGCCAGCGCTTTGGCGTCCGGCAATGATTCTTCGAGACGCTTCATCGCGCCCGCCGAGACCAGGTTCTCGATCAACCGCTCGTGCTGATCGAGCAGAGCGGGAGCGCGGTGCTCGGCCAGGCTGATCGCGAGGGTCTGATCTTCACTGGCCTCGAGCACCGACGCGGCTACCTCGTCCTGAGCGGCCGCGAGCAGTTCATTGCGCGAGGTCGCGTCCAACGCTGCGAGTGCGATCTTGATGTTGACCTCACGGTCAGAGGTAGCCACGCCGGCCGCGTTGTCGATGAAGTCGGCGTTGATTCGGCCACCGCCAGCGGCATATTCGATGCGGGCACGCTGGGTGAAGCCGAGGTTGCCGCCCTCACCGACCACCGTCGCACGCAACTCGTCAGCGCTGACGCGAACTGCGTCGTTGGATGGATCAGCTGCGTCGACGTTGCTTTCGGTCGACGCTTTCACGTAGGTACCGACGCCGCCGTTCCACAACAGGTCCACCGGAGCGCACAGGATCGCTCGGATCAGTTCCTGAGGGGTCAGCTTCTCCTCGGTGATGCCGAGGGCCGCACGCGCCTCGAGCGGAAGGCGGATCGACTTCGCGCTGCGCGGCCAGACGCCACCGCCAGGCGACATCACGGTGCGATCGAAGTCGTCCCAGGACGAGCGCGGCACGGTGAAGAGCCGAGCGCGCTCGGCGAACGTCGTCTCGGTGTCGGGGTTCGGGTCGATGAAGATGTGGCGGTGATCGAATGCCGCGACCAGACGGATCTTGTGCGAGAGCAACATTCCGTTGCCGAACACGTCGCCGGACATGTCGCCGATGCCCGCGACGGTGAACGGATCGGTGTCGACGTCGAGGTCGCGCTCGGCGAAGTGGCGTCGTACCGCTACCCAGGCGCCGCGAGCGGTGATACCCATCGCCTTGTGGTCGTACCCTGCCGAACCGCCGGAAGCAAAAGCGTCGCCGAGCCAGAAACCACGCTCGACGGCGATGCCGTTCGCGACGTCCGAGAACCGTGCAGTCCCCTTGTCGGCCGCCACGACCAGGTAGGAGTCTTCACCGTCGTACTCGATCACTTCGGCCGGATGTACCGCTGCGCCGTCGGCGATGTTGTCCACCACGTCCAGCAAGCCGCGAATGAAGGTGCTGTACGACTCCTGCACCTGCGCCGGGGTCGGTGACGACGTGCCTCGAACCACGAACGCGCCCTTGGCACCAGAAGGAACGATCGGGGAATTCTTCACGCTCTGGGTCTTCATGAGGCTCAGGGCCTCTGTGCGGTAGTCCTCGTATCGATCCGACCAACGCAGGCCGCCACGGGCGACGGAGGAACTACGCAGATGAACGCCTTCGACATTGGGTGCGCTGACGTAGATCTCGCGGAAGGGAACGGTCTTCTGTGGGGTGGAGAGCAACTGTGAGTCGATCTTGAACGACGCGTACGGCAACGGGTCGCCGGACTCACCACGCAGGTACCAGTTGGTGCGCAGAGTCGCCTGCAGGAACGAACGCACGCCGCGCAAGACGCGGTCCTCGTCCAGAGTGTCTGCACCGTCGACTGATTCGTCGATGGCCGATGCCGCGGTAGCCACGGCTGTCTCACGCGATCCCGCAACGGTGGGATCGAAACGCGCGGTGAAGAGTTCGATCGCCTGTCGTACGAAGAGCGGCTTCGCTGCCAACACTCCGACGATGTAGCTCTCGGACAACCCGATACGAGCCTGAGCGAGGAAACGGCACGCAGCGCGCAGCAACTCTGCGTCGCGCCACGTGATGTCTGCTCGTCCGATCAGACTGGAGAAGGCGTCCATTCGGGTCTGGCCGGCGATGACGGCTTCGAAGGCGTCCGCCATCTTCTCCAGCGCACCACCGTCGAAAGTGCTCGGCTCGAAGGTGAAGTAGTGCGCCGAACCCAGAACGGTCGGGATCGGGCGGTGCGTCGACACTCGGAGTCCGAGGGATTCGAAGTTCTCGCACAGATCGGAGAGGGAGGGCTCTCCGGACGGCCACAGCACCACGCAGGTCAGGTCACCACTGCTCAGGTCGTCACCCTGCCGGAAGACGAGTCGCTGGCCCGCTGCTGCCAGTTCGGCGACCAGTTCGAGCGCCGGGTCACCGGGTCGATCACCGCCTGCCGGTCTCGATTCTGCAGCTACGGTCTTGGTCGCCGATGATGTGCTCGCCATTGAACACCCTCCTGGAAATTATTGGATCCGAACACTTTCCAGTGTTGCGTGGATCACCGGAAAGAGGTCGTGCCCGATAGGAGTACAAACCCCCATCGGGCACGACATTTCGGCAGTTGCGGTGAGCTCAGTCGCCCAACCTGATCGGAGCGAGTTCCTCGAACACGTCGCCGGGTCCGGGATTCTCGGTAGGCGCAGCGCCACCGAGATGGTTGACGACACCCCACACCGCGTTGATCGCGGTCTGGATCGCGCCCTCGGCCCAGCCGGCAGTCCACGACACGTCGTCACCGGCGAGGAAGATGCCGCGATGACGCGGTTCGAGATCATTCTGCACGAAGTGAGAGAACAGGCGCTCCTGGTAGCGGTAGTGCCCCGGAAGGTTCGCCTTGAATGCACCCATGAAGTCGCGCTCGGTTTCCCATGAGAGCGTCACCGGACTCGAGATGATGTGGCTGCGGAAGTCCACGCCGGGGTAGATCTCTTCGAGAGAGCGCAGCATGATGTTCATGCGCTCGGTGGCGTCGAGCGCCAGAAGCTTCAGCGAATCGTCCGACCAGGTGTACGACAAACAGATCAGGCCAGGCTTGCCCTCGCCTTGATCGAGCAGGTACGTGCCGCGACTCATACGGTCCGTCAGTGTCATCGACACCGAATCACGGCCGGTCACGGGATCCTTGTCCTTCCAGAACGGGCGGTCGACGAGTACGAACACCTTGGTCGACCCCATGTAGTGAGTGCGCTCGATCGCAGTCCAGTGGTCGATCGGGAACAGATCGTCGTCACACCTGATGTTGTTGAGCAGCATCCAACTCTGCACTGTTACAACGGCACTCGCGTAGGTGCGAATGAATCCGTCGGAGTCCGTGACGGTGATGTTGCCAGGCTCGGTACGCCGGAGTTCGGTGACGCGGGGACGTGTCTTGCCGTCGTTGAGCGAAGCGACCGTCGTACCGGCAGGCCAATGCGCCATCTGCGCCGGGGCGCGGTTCCACAACCGCATCGGCAGCTGCTGCGATCCACCCACGATGCCGCGGTGGTCGTCGTCGGCGGCCGTGATGACCACACGAAGGATTTCGAGGATCGAGTTGGGGTAGTCGGTATCCCAACCACCCGTACCGAATCCGACCTGCCCGAACACTTCCCGCATGTGGAAGGACTTGAAATGCTTCGACGCGGCGAGGAATCCGTAGAAGGTCTGGTCGTCGTAGCGCACCACGAGGTCGTTCCAGATCCGCTTGATCTCTGCGGTGTCACGGTCACGAATGGCCTGCTGCAACGGAATCAGATCCGCATGCTCTTCGAGAGTGCGCTGCCAGGCCTTTGCCACCTCGGTGTAGATCGGCGGCAGATCCTCGAGAGCGTGCGCGTAGTGGCTCTCGCCCTTGAGGTCGATGACCGTGCTGGGCGTGACCTCGGCAAGAGGATTGGGGAACTCCTCGGTCTGCAGCCCCAGTTCGTTCAGGTAGTGGAACAACGTCGTCGACGACGGTGGGAAACGCATTGCGCCCATCTCGGCGACTACTCCGGGGTGCCCGTCGAACTCGACCGACCGCATCCGGCCACCGATCTGATCGGCTTCGTAGACAATCGGTTTGAGGCCGATTTTGAGCAACTCGTAGGCCGCGATCATGCCGGAGAGGCCGCCACCGATCACGGCAACTTCGGTACCCAATGCCAGATCGGGCACCGAGCCGAGCCCCGCCGGGCTGGAGACGTAATCGTCGTACGGGAACGGGAAATCCGGCCCGAACATCGTGAGCGGCGGCTGCTTGCCGGGTTCCGAGGAACTGTCCGGAGCTACTGGGATGGTCATCTACGGTTCTCCTTGGAGACAGTTGTGACAGAACGGTCTGGATACAGATCGAGGCGTCGATCGTCGAGATGCGTATTGAGAGTGCGCGATTGCGCGACGGTGGCGGCAGCAAGATCCGCGAAGAGCAACTCCTGGCCACCCCCGGCTCTCGCCAACTCGGCACCGTCGGGTGCGATGGCGCACGTGAGCCCGCAGTAGGTCAGGTCGGTTTCGGCACCGCAGCGATTGACGTAGGTGAGAAACATCTGACTTTCGTATGCGCGGGCCGGAACCACCTGCTGCGCAATGTGTTCGTACGGAGTCATCAAACCCGTCGGCACGATCAGCCATTCGGTTCCGGCGTCGGCGTGTGCCCGAACTGCTTCGGGAAATTCCACGTCGTAGCAGATCAACAATCCGCAGCGGATGCCCTCGAAGTCGAACCCGACCACCAAGGTCTCACCTGGCCGGAAGTGCTCGCGGTCGAGCGTGCCGAACAGGTGTGTCTTGCGATAGTGCGCAAGCGAAGTGCCGTCGCTGCCCACCACCTGCACGCTGTTGTAGACATCTCCCCCGTCGAGTTCGGGATAGCCGTAGACGACTGCGATGCCCGCGCTGCGAGCAATCGCGGCGACGGAATCGAAGATCGGGCCGTCTGCCGGCTCCGCACGCAGCGACACCAGTTCGCCGATGTCGTAGCCGGTTGCGGACATCTCCGGCGTCAGGAGGATCTTCGCCCCGGACGCAGCAGCCTCACGGGCTGCCGTATCGATCGCAGCGAGGTTGAACTCCACCGACGCAAAGGTGTCCGGTGTGGTGAGCGGACCTTGAAACAGGCCAACTCGGACAGAATCGACATGCATGGTTCGCTCCTTCAGGAGTTCCGTGACGCCAATTTTCGACGGTGCGTGTGACGGGGACAACTACCAGCGTGACTGGTGCCGCCAATCATGTCAACTCTTGTTTCCTAACAATCAACATTTACACGTTCGAGCCTCACGAAGACGGAGCGCGGGGCCCTTCTGGCAACGCCGGATTCAGGACCCACAGAACCTTCGCCAGAACCGCGCCTTCGGCCTGAAAACTGTGATTGTGCGTAGGCGTGAACGTGAAGGAATCGCCCGCCGCGAGCACGACATCCTCAGCATCGACGGCCTCACCGTTCGGATCCGTCCGACCGCCCTCGAACGAGACCCGCAGGCCACCCTCGAGCACGTGTACGAAGTTCACGTCGATCGGCAGACTGTAGAACTCCTGACCACTTCCGCCGCCTGGTTCGAGCTCGCCGAGCAGCACCTGGATCCGACGCTCGTTGGTAGGCGTGAGCAGGTACTCTGTCATCTTTTCGCCACCGAAGCTGATTTGCGGCATGGCGTCGGCGCGGACTACTTCACCGGCGGACGCATTCTCGAACAGAGATCCGACGGGGATCTCGAGCACCGCGCACACCTTGATCAGGGTCGCCACCGACGCGTTGACGTGATCGCGCTCGAGTTTCGAGAGATACCCCTTGGTCACACCACAGGCCTCGGCCAGGTCGTCGAGGGTCAATCGCTTCGACTGACGTGCCGCCTTGAGCCTCGCCCCGATGCGCGGACCGACCGGCTCGACCGCTTCCTTCGCCTTGGCCACTGAACCCACTCCTTCACGACCGCCGTGTCCCTTTCAGGAAACAGGGGTTGACAACCGAGCCTCTTGAAGAAACCATACTTGCTCAGAAAGCTACATCACTGAAGGGCGCCCGGTGTGCGCCGAATCGAGAGCAGGGACCTCTGCACATGGCTACCAACAACCCCGGATCGTTCATCGGACCCGTCGACGCCACGCGCGTCCCCCGCTACGCCGAGCCGACCACTTTTGCGCGTCTGCCGCGCCTGGACGAGGTCTCGCGCGCAGACGTGACGATTCTCGGCATTCCTTTCGATTCGGGTGTCAGCTACCGCCCCGGCGCTCGTTTCGGCCCGGGCCACATCCGCGCTGCGTCGAAGCTGCTGCGTCCGTACAACCCCGCGCTCAAGGTCTCCCCCTTCGCCAACCAGCAGGTAGCCGATTTCGGCGACATCGGCGTCAACCCCTTCGACATCCAGGAAGCTCTCACGACGGTTCAGTCCGCCGTCACCGACCTGCGCGCCGACGGTTCCTCCGTGCTCACGCTCGGCGGCGACCACACCATCGCACTGCCGATCCTGCGCTCACTGGCCCGCGATCACGGCCCGATCGCCGTCCTGCACTTCGACGCTCACCTCGACACCTGGGACACCTACTTCGGTCAGCCATTCACCCACGGCACCCCCTTCCGCCGCGCCAGCGAAGAGGGCCTGATCGACATGGAGCGCTCGCAGCACATCGGTATCCGTGGACCGCTCTACAGCGAGAAGGACCTCGAAGACGACCGCGTCCTCGGCTTCCAGGTGATCCGCAGCGACGACTACGAGGTCGACGGCGTCGCCAGCATCGTCGAGCGCATGCGTAAGCGCCTCGACGGTGGGCCGGTGTACGTCTCCGTCGACATCGACGTACTCGATCCCGCCCACGCTCCGGGCACCGGAACACCCGAAGCGGGCGGCATGACCTCTCGCGAATTGTTGAACACACTGCGTGGGTTGGTGGGACTCAACGTGGTCGGCGCCGACATCGTCGAGGTAGCGCCGGCGTACGACCACGCCGAGATCACCGGTATCGCAGCGGCTCACGTCGCCTACGAGTTGCTGTCGGTACTCGCACTCAATCGCTGAAGCAGCACAACGGTATCCGTGGTGTGATGCATCTCGGGGGTCGCGGGGAGATCACGTTCCCGCGACTCCGAGACCAGCACCTTCCACCCATCGGTGAACAGCGACTCCACATATTCCGGGGTATGCAGCATGGCCCGATGATGCTCGGTGGGCGACTCGTGGGGCGAGTGGCCCACGATCAGAAGATGCCCATCCGGCGCGACCAGATCACCGAGCGCCCGGAACAATTCCCCGCGCGCGGGTTCGAGCATGTGGAAGAACTGCGCAGACACCAGATCGAACGAACGACCCTGCGGATCCCACTTCGTCAGATCGGCTTCCAGCCATTCGATGTCGACGCCCTCGCCCTCGACGTGAGCCTGGGCGCGACCGAGCGCAACCGACGAGATGTCGGTGCCGGTGACCTTCCACCCGCGACGCGCCAACCACAAAGCGTCGGCACCTTCACCGCAACCGACGTCCAGTGCGGTGCCCGGCTCGAGGTCGGAGGCCTCGGCAATCAACTGCGGGTTGGGGTTTCCGCTCCAACGTGCTGGGCGTTCTTCGTACAGCGAGTTCCAGAATTGTGCGTCCGCCTTGGCGTACGGATTCTCGGTGGTATCGGAGTTTTCGTGGTGAGTGTGGTGTTCGTGGCTCATTCATCCAGGATGAACATCTCCCGCAATTCACGCAACAATCTTTGCTGAAACAGCAATTCCTTCATTTCGACGCTCTGCTAACGTCACGCGTTGTGGCCGGTGGATTTCCCGTGTTTCGCCTGTACTGCACGTCAGCGGGCTCACACGTTTTGTGTTGTGCGCATCTCCCCGAGTTCAGCGGTTCGAACCCGGACGAAGAGTTCAGCACCCAGCAGAGTTTCGACCGCACAGTCGAGAAGATTCTGCGCGAGGCATCCTTCGATCCGACGACCTTGACCTGGGTCGGCGAGCAGCAGGGCTATCCCGTCGGAGACCGACTGCTCGATACGACAGTTCCGCGTACCGGAACCGTCTCGTACGCGTTCCAAGAAGCCGGACCGCCGTGGATCGTTCTCGGCCTCGATGTTTCGGCGGACGAATTCTGGTCCGAGATCGACGACGACGAAGATCTCCGCGGTCTCGGCCCGATCGCCCCGGCGACCTCGGTTCCGGCCGTAGTACTCACGGAGACCGGGTGGCCACATCGAAGTGCCCTCGACTCCCCCTGAACTGAGCCAGAACTCCAGCCTTCGTGAAATCGAACAAAAATCTGCCGGATTTTCGTGAGGATCAACCGAGATGCCCGTCACGTCCTACGCCAAGATTTAGCGGTCACACTCGACTGCGCCCTCACGATTCACTCCCGGGCCCCGGCTCCTTCACGGAGGCACAATGAAACACCGCTCCTATTCGACGCTTGCCGCGACCGCGGGGCTCGCGCTCGTGTTGTCGGCTTGCAGCTCGGGAGGCACGTCCTCGGGCTCCGGCGGCGGTGAGCCTCTGACAGACGGAACCTTCCGGTACGCGTTGCAAGGCGATCCGGGTGCACTCAACCCGATCATGTCCGGCTCCCAGGCAACCGCGGAAATTTCGAAGCTGGCGTACGACTCCCTGGTCTACCAGGATCCTGAAACCAGTGAATTCAAACCATGGTTGGCCGAGAAGTGGGAAGAAACGCCGACCTCCGCGTCCTTCACCATTCGTGAAGGCGTGACCTGTACCGACGGGTCGACGCTGACTGCACAGACCGTCGCGAACAACATCAACTTCGTCGCCGATCCGGCCAAGGGTTCACAACAACGTGGCACCACAGTTCCCATCGGCGCTTCGGCCACTGCCGATCTCGCCACCCGCACCATCACGGTAACCACTCCGGCGCCGACCCCGTTTCTTCTCCTCACTATCAGTCGCCTCCCGATCATGTGCGATGCCGGACTCGAGGATCCGACCGCCTCGAACAACAAGTCCCTGGGCTCCGGCATGTTCGAAGTCACCGAAGTCTCGGCCAACGACCACTACACGTTCGAGCGTCGTGACGGCTACAGCTGGGGCCCCGACGACACCACCTCCGATACACCGGGCGTCCCAAAGACGGTCATTGCTGTCATGGCACCCAATGTCAGCACCGCAGCAAACCAGCTTCTCTCGGGCGAACTGAGCGCATCTCCGATCGCCGGTCCGGACAAGGATCGCATCGCTGCCGCCAATTTCGACTCGGTCCAGCGCCCACTTCCCGCCGGTCAGATGTACTTCAATCAGATTGCGGATAATCCGACCAGTGATCCCGCCGTTCGAAAAGCTCTAGTCCAGGCCGTCAATCTCGACGATCTCGCTGAAGTGATCACTGGCGGCCAAGGCACCCGCGCAACAAGTCTTGTCTCCGTCGAACCCCGCGCCTGCGTGTACGACTCTGTCGCAGGCAACATTCCGGACTTCGACCTCAGCGCAGCAAAGGCAACACTGGACGCGGCCGGTTGGACCGCCGGCTCTGACGGCAAGCGAAGCAAGGACGGAAAGCCGCTGACCCTCCGCCTCTTCTACGCTGCCGGCGAAGATGCGCGCAGCGCAGCAGCCGAACTCACTCAGACGGCATGGTCCGACCTCGGCGCGACCGTCGAGGTGACAGGAGCCGACCAGACCAAGGTCGTCGACGTCATGCTCAGCGGCAAGGACAACAACCAGTGGGACATCGCGTGGATCCAGATCAACAACTCGGTTCCCAGCGGGTTCGTCCCGTTCTTCTCCGGTCCTGCTCCGGCAGCAGGTAAGAATTTCTCTTCGATCAACAACCCCGCCTACGAAGCAGCCGTTGCCAAGGCCTCCGGCTTGACCGGCGACGCAGCATGCGCGGAGTGGGCGGACGCCGAGTCGCAGATCACCAAAACGGTGTCCGCAGTCCCGTTTGCCGATACGGTCTTGAGCTTCTACTTCAACAAGGCCGGACTCGCATTCGGCAAGACCTTCATCGGTTCCGCACTGCGTCTCTACCAGTAACCGATCGATCGAACTCTAAGCGGCAACGAGATACGTCAGATCACTGCGATCTGACGTATCTTGTTGCCACACCGATTGTCTCGTTGTCGAGTTCGACGTAGGCGAGTTGGGGAATGCTGGGCGCCAGTTCACCGAAAGCCCACTTCGTAACGTTCTCGAATGACGGACGGAAATCGAAAATCTCCGGCCAGACACCGCTCGCCAATTGCTCGGTACATCGATCGATCGCTTCGTCCAGAGCGTCCGTGTCGACAAACCATCCACGATCTCCGAGTTGGTCGTCCTGGAACGAGAACCCCGCTCGCATCGTCACCCGAAATCCCTCGGCAGGCATCAGCGGCGGCAAATTCTTTGCGTCCCGCACGGGTGCCGGAAGCCCTTGCCTCACAGCGAATGTACGACGGATCTCGACACTGAACATGCCCACCAAGGTATCAATGTTCGTCGAGCACAGTTCTACGAGCGGACCAATCGCGCAATCGCGTCGTTCGCTTCTTTGATCTTCGCGTCCGCCTCGGGCCCACCGGCAACAGCGGCTTTGACGACGCAGTGGCCGATGTGGTCCTCGAGCAGGCCCATGGCTACCGCCTGGAGAGCCTTGGTCATCGCCGAGACCTGAGTGAGAATGTCGATGCAGTACTTGTCCTCGTCGACCATCCGCTGCAGGCCACGAGATTGACCTTCTATGCGACGCAGTCGCGCCAGGTAGTCGTCCTTGGCGGAGATGTAGCCGTGCGAATCGCTCGTGCAGCATGCATCGCCAGTCGAATCACTGCCTGGAGCACTGCCAACTTCTGTCGCTTCCGACATTCGATATCCTCCTTTTCGTCAACGCGTGATGTCGCAACAATTCTCATTTCCGGGGCGAGGTGCGGATACTCTTCGGCTTCCGTTGTCCTGCAGAGCAATCACTGCGCACATCGCCAGGCACTTCGCTACTGCACGAACAGATGGGTGCATGGCGATTGCCGATGCCCGTTTTCCCGCTGCTGCGAAACGCATTCGATCTCAGTGCCCGTGGTGCGCGTGGTTCGCATGTTCGGACACAGGTGGGGTCGCATTGTCGGCCGTCAGCGTGAATTCCGCTGTACGCACCACCCCGTCGTGTTTGAAGTCCAAGAACAATCGGTAGTCCTCGGCACTCGGCATGTTGGCGTAGAAGGTGATTGCCGGACCAGCTGGCGTAACACCGTCACCGGGATGACCGTCCGGATGCACATGGAGATATGCGAGGTCGGAGGCACGCAACGCGACCAGATGCCCGTACGCGGCAAGGTAGGGCTGCAAGTCTGTGACCGGGATTCCGTCACGACTGACCGAGAGCGTGAGCTTCGATGTCTGGCCGGCATGGGCCGCGCCTTCGAGGGAGACTGTGTATCCGTCGACCGTCGTGGCGGCAGCAGCGGCAGGCAACGGCCGGGGATCATAGGAGCCGACGACGCGTACATCCGCACTCAGCGTGATTCCGTCACCGCCGTCCGGGGTGAAGTCAGCGAAGACTCGATAGTCTCCCGAATGAGCGAAATCAACTGACACATGCCAGTTTCCGTTCTCATCCAATTCGGGATGCACGTGCTGGAACTCGGTCAGGTCCAGACCGACCACGATCAGATGCAACTGCTTGCCGTGGGTGTCCGTGTACTGAGTCAACGGAGTTCCCGCTGAATCCAGAATCCGGAATTGCAGAGGTACATTGCTGCCGACAGCCGCCTCCGACGTTGCCAATTCCAGTGTGTAGCCGTTCTTGCTGAACATCTTGCCCTCCCGAGCTTAGGTCGGCAGCACTTCCGTTGCCGTCTGCGTCAGGTTCTGCACTCCTTGGCATCGAACCTGTTGCAATTTGTACCATACCCCCCTAGGGTATGCAACGAACTACTCGAACACCCTGAATTCACTCGAAGGAGATCCGATGCGCATCTACGCAGAGCGCCGGCCGAATGAGTTCCAAGAGCAGCATTTCCCCGTGCACCCCAACGAAGCGCTGCGCCGATGTCACCCAGGCTCGCTTTCGACACTCCCTGACCACACGAGCATCACCTATACCCCGTACAGGTAAGGAACTCAGAATGTCCACACAACCGAAATCCACCCGTAAGTGGTGGGCGTTGGCGTTGATCGCCGCCGCTCAGTTCATGGTCATCATGGACACCTCGATCATCGGTGTCGCTCTCCCCCAGATGCAGAGCGATCTCGGCTTTTCCCAGGAAAGCCTGACCTGGGTCTTCAATGCGTACGTCATCGCATTCGGCGGGCTACTCCTCCTCGGCGGCCGCCTGTCCGACCTGTTCGGCGCCCGCAGAGTGTTCACCGCCGGTTGGCTGATCCTGCTGATCGGTTCCGTTGTCGCCGGTGCCGCCGGTAACGTCGCCGTCGAACTTGCAGGCCGCGCAGTTCAGGGCGCCGGTGCCGCACTCATCGCGCCATCGGCGCTCACCCTGCTGATGATGCTGTTCGGCAGCACGCAAAAGGAAATGACTAAGGCGTTGTCCATCTACGGCGCTGCCGCCCCAGCGGGCGGTACGGCCGGCGTGTTCCTCGGCGGCGTCATCACCGAATACACCAGCTGGCCTTGGGTTTTCTATCTCAACATCCCCATCGCAGTTATTGCATTGATCGCCATTCCCTTCCTGATGCCGAACGCACCGGCACGTACCGGGTCGATCGACTTCCTCGGCGCACTGGCGGTCACCGCGGGCCTCGCTGTCGGCGTCTTCGGCATCGTCAGAGCACCTGACGTCGGTTGGGGATCCGGGCAGACGTGGCTGGCGCTCGCCATGTCGGCCGCTCTGTTGGGTGCATTCGTATTGATCCAGTCCAAGCGTCGGGAGCCTCTCGTGCGTCTGGGAATCTTCAAGGCGCCCAACCTCGGTGCCGCGAACATCGCTCAGCTCGTGCTCGGCGCCGCCTGGATACCGATGTGGTTCTTCCTGAACCTGTATCTGCAGCAAGTGCTTGGATACAGCGCCTTCCCCGCCGGTGCGGCTCTGCTGCCGATGACGATCTTCGTCATGCTCGGCATGGTCGTCGTGGCACCACGGGCCATGGCGCGGTTCGGCGCGAAAGCAATGATCGTCGCCGGATTGCTGGTCCTGGGAATAGGTTTGGGTTGGATGTCGTTGATCCGGCCCACCGGCAACTTCTGGGTAGACGTGCTGCCGGCCTCGCTGGTAGCTGCGGCCGGTATGACGCTGGCGTTCATTCCTTCACTGGGTACGGCGATTTCGGCCGCACGCCCAGAGGAGGGCGGATTGGCGTCCGGCATCGTCAACGTCAGTTACCAGGTCGGCTCCGCTGTCGGTCTCGCGGTGATGACCGCGATCGCAGCAGTGTTCGGCGCTGATCAACTCGGCGACCTGACCGAGCTGACGAACGGGTTCTCCGCAGTGTTCATCGGTGCAGCCGTCATCGCAGTGGTGGGCGCGGGAATCACCGCGGTAGTGATGCGCTCGCCCAAAGTCGAAGAGTCTCGAACCGTTAAGTCCACCGTCAATTCTTGACCAACTCCGGTAGTGGGTTCGGGGGGCGATCGTCCGCCGAACCCACTACCATCGGAACCACTTAGGACAACTCATGTCACGCCTTGCACCTCTCACACCGGCCACCGCTGTCGGTACATCCAAAGACCTGCTCGCCGAGCTCGTCAACCGTCACGGACAGGTCGGCGACATGGTTGCGGCGATGGCTCATTCCCCCGCCGTGCTGGGTGGCTATCTGCAACTCAGCCGGGCAATGAAGCGAACGAAACTCAACCGCAAGATCGCAGAGCGAATCTCGATCGCCGTGCAGGTCCAGCAAGGTTGCGCTGTTTGCCTCGAAGCCCACGTTGCCGCCGCGCACGCCAACGGCGTCGAGGCGGACGAGATCGAGCGTGCCCGCGCGGGCACGTCGGCCGATCCCGCCATCGCGGCAATAATCGACCTCGGACTTCGCGTCTATCGGGAACCTGCCTCGATTTCCGACGAACACATCTCGGACCTTCGAGCGTACGGCTACGGTGATCGCGAGATCGCCGACGTAGTCGGAATCGTCGCCCTCAATGTCCTGACCGGAGCTTTCAATCTTGTCGCGGGAGTGAAACCAGATGAACCGGACCGCTAGGACCGTGCCAGAACGGAACAGCATGCGTCTGTTCTTGATTCGCGACTATCGCCTGCTCTTCAGCGCCCAGATCATCGCGCTGTTCGGCACTGGGTTGGCGACGGTTGCGTTGGGTCTACTCGCCTACGAACTCGCCGGACCGAGCGCCGGGGCCGTGCTGGCCACCGCGCTGACTATCAAGATGTCCCTGTACGTCGTGATCGCTCCACTCGCGGCGGCGTACGTAGACCGGTTGCCGAGACGAGCTTTCCTCGTCGCACTCGACGTCCTTCGCGCAGCGGTAGTGATCGCCTTGCCCTTCGTCAGCGAGATCTGGCACATCTACGTGCTGGTAGGCGTTCTCCAGGCTGCGTCGGCAGCGTTCACTCCCACGTTCCAGGCGGTCATCCCGGACATCGTGACCGACGAGGCCGATTTCACCCGTGCGCTGTCGGCATCGCAGGTCGCTTACACGATGGAAAGTCTCCTCAGCCCTGTTCTTGCGGCAATCGCTCTGTCCTTCATGACATTCAACCTGTTGTTCGTCGCCACCTCCGTGGGCTTTGCCGTCTCGGCACTGCTCGTGCTGGCCACCCGAATCCCCAACGCTCGTCCCAGCACTCACCGTAAGGCGTGGGATCGGATCGCGTCGGGAGTGCGGATCTTCGTGACCACACCGCGACTGCGCGGCATCATGGCCCTCAATCTCGTGGTGGCAGCAGCCGGCTCGATCGTGGTGGTCAATACCGTCAACTACGTTCGCGACGAGCTCGGTGGAACCCAATCCGACGTGGCCTGGATGCTTGCCGCATCGGGCACCGGCACGCTGGTGACCGCTCTGCTTCTTCCACGCATTCTCGACAGAACCGCTGAACGCACCGTGATGACAGCAGGTTCCGTCGTTCTGGTCTTCAGCGCCGGCGCGGCAGCATCCCTCGCCGTGGCCGGTGTGTTCACGTGGATATTGACTGCCGCAGTGTGGGCACTCATCGGCGCCGGGATGGCCATGATCGTCACACCGACCGGAAAGGTGCTTCGGCGCTCCGTCGACCCCGCAGGTATACCGGAGGTGTTCGCGGCCCAGTTCTCGCTGTCGCATCTCGCCTGGCTTGTCACCTATCCGATCGCCGGATGGGTCGGCACGAGCGCGGGATTTGCGGTCACCTGGAGCATCCTCGCAGCGCTTGCCGCAGTGGGAGCCGTTGCAGGATTTGCACTTTGGCCCCGGGAGACAGGTGATGAATTGCCCGCCCCCACGACATACGAAACGACGCAAGGCGAATGCACCTTGGCGGCTACCCAGTGCGCCTGTGCTCGCGCCGTCTGATGACGACAAGGCTACAAAGACAGTGGTGGTGCAGACATCGCCTGCACCACCACTTCGCGCTCAGCTCACATCGGCGTACTTCCTGGGATTCGCGTCGAATCGAGGACCACATCCCCTGCAGCAGAACCAGTACCGATTGCCTTCGAAGTCACGGAACAGGCCTTCCGCTTCGGCACGCGTCTTCTCGATCACACTGCCGGGCATGACCCGACATTCGACGAGTTCACTACTCCCAGAGTTGAGTAGGTCTTTCCCGCCGGTCGGCATCGCCGTACCGACAGTGCCTGCAGCGCCAGTGGCGTCAGTCTTCGGGGTATTGCCACAGCCACAGCTGCTCATTGGGATTCCTGTTCTATTGGGGGACGGAGGTGAGTCGGGAAGCCAGCCCACACATGTTTCAATATACCCCCTATAGGTATAACGCAGAGGCTGCGGACGCGCGTACGGCCATCAACCCGCCACATAAACCATTGTAGGAAAACGAATTAGCCGTCAATCAATCCGCGATCGCCTGCACATCATGACACAATAATCACAATACCCACTGGGGGTATAGGGTAGGTCGAGGCATTGACCATCCAGGTCCGCAAAGGTCTTTGACGAAGAGGCTCAATGAAGAATCGGAAAGCAATCGGCAGCAGCCGATTCGCCGTAGTTGGAGCTTTGCTGTTGGTCGGCATGCTCTGGGGGAGCTCGTTTCCCCTGGTTGCCGTGGCTGCCCCAACCTTCGGCGCCGTCGGCACGACGCATGCCCGCTTCATAGTCGCAGCGCTGGTTCTCGCACTGATAACGGCCTCCAGCAGATCGACCTGGCGCGCAGTCGGTCACCGGTTTCCCGCATTCCTACTGTTGGCAGCCCTCAACGTCGCTGGACCCCTGACGCTTGTCGCAACTGCGATCGTCGGACTCAACTCGTCGACGGCGTCGATCCTGAATGCCACGACACCGATGTTCACGGTCTTCGTCGCAGCCTTCTGGCTTCGGCAAAAGATCACGTGGCGAAAGATCTCGGGTGTTGCGATCGGTATTGCCGGTGTCTCGGTGCTCGTCGGCGGGATGCCGTCAGCGCTCGACAGTCGCGCAATTCTGGCCGTCGGCGCGTCGTTGACTGCGGCGCTGCTGTACGCAGTCGGAGGTGTCTACGCACGAAAGTCGTTCCAGGACACTCCACCAATGACACTGGCCCTCGGCCAACAACTTGCCGCGGTTGCCCTCTTGGTGCCCGTGTCCGCCATCGCTCCCCCACCGGGGCCCATAACCGTCGGTCCACTCATCGCCGTGGCAGCCCTGGGGCTGGGGGCTACCGCCGGTGGCTACCTGGTCTATTTCTGGATCATTCGCCAGGCGGGCCCAGTCGCGGCATCGGCCGTCACTCTTTTGGTGCCGATTTCGGCATCAGCGATCGGAGTGCTGTGGTTGAACGAGCCTGTCACGTTCGCGCTCGTCAGTGGGCTCGTCATCATTCTTGCGGGAGTCGGGCTGCTCCTGGATCTTCCACCGGCACAAGATCCATTGCGCAGGGTTCCGCCCGAACGGGTGGCTACCGCGGATGAGCGGCCGGTCAGCGGCTGATCGGGGCAGTCCAAAGACCCACCAATGCGTCGACGAGGTCGGTCGTGAAGTCCTCCCACGATGTGACCTCGTCCTGCCCCTCTTCGGCAAGCGCGCGCTCACGTTCGGCGAACATGTGCACGATCGCATTGCGTCCGATGTCCGCGCGAGCGCGTCGAACACTCATCGGCATGTCAGTGAGACAGGCTGATAGTCCGCGAAGCGTCTCCTGCAGGGTGGGCGAGGCCAGAACCTCGTCGTAGACGATTTTCCGCAGGACTGGATCGGTGAGAATCTGCGCACTGAACCGCGCGTACCAGGTCGGGCCACCCATTTCAGCGTAGTGATCGGTCGACGCCCGAACCAGACACGTAATCCAATCTCGAACGTCCTTCGACCCTTCAACCTTCCGTAGCAGTTCGCCGCGCTTCTTCTCGATCTGCTGGGAGTGCTTGTTCACGATCGCGCGGACCAGATCGGTCTTGGTGCCGAAGTGATATCCGACGGCCGCATTGTTGCCCTGACCTGCCGCTTCGCTCACCTGACGGTTCGAGACCGCAAAAACTCCGTGTTCGGCGAACAGCTGCTCGGCGACGGCGAGGATGCGGTCGCGGGTTGCAGCAGAACGCGCGGAATTTGCCGCGACGCCGGCTTCGGCCGTCGCATCTTCAGCCCTCGTAGTCATGGTCACCATCATCCTCGACTGTCCGAAGCTGCTCGGCACCGGAGATGTTCGTCACGATCGGAGACACACCCTTCCCTTAAGTCAGTCACTTGATTTAAGTTTAGTTCAAGCAACTGACTTAAACCACTTTCGTACTTCCTCCGATGGAGTTACCGCAATGTCGTCAAACACTTCTCCACCACCGACTTCTCCACCACCAACAACGCCGCCACAAACCTCGAAGTCACCAGCCACCACCGCAGTGGTGGCTGTTCTGGCGTTTTCCGGCATCGTCGTCTCGCTCATGCAGACGCTGGTGATCCCGATCATCCCGCATCTGCCCGAGTACCTGAACGCGCCGGCGTCCGATACCGCGTGGGCGGTGACCGCCACCCTGCTCGCAGCTGCCGTCGCCGTCCCGACCATGGGCCGGTTGGGCGACATGTTCGGCAAACGCCGTCTGCTCCTGATCAGCATGGCGCTGTTGGTGACCGGTTCGGCGGTCGGAGCACTCAGTTCGAGTGTGATCCCCCTCGTTGCCGGCCGAATCCTCCAGGGTCTTGCGGCCGGCGTCATCCCGCTGGGTATCAGCGTGATGCGCGACGTACTTCCGCCCAAGAAACTCGCCGGCGCCGTTGCGATGATGAGCGCTTCGCTGGGAGTCGGTGGCGCGCTGGGTCTTCCGATCGCGGCCCTGATCGCGGAATACGCGGACTGGCACGTCCTGTTCTGGGCGTCAGCCGTGCTCGGCGCACTTGCGGCTGGGCTGGTTGTAGTCCTGGTCCCCGAATCGACGGTTCGCACGGGTGGCACGTTCGACTTCGGCGGAGCAATCTCGCTCTCAGCCGCCCTCATCGCTCTACTACTTGCCATTTCCAAGGGTGGCGACTGGGGATGGACAAGCACGCTCACGCTTTCGCTGTTCGCTGCCTCGATCGTCATATTCGGATTCTGGGCTTGGTGGGAACTACGCACCCCCAAGCCACTGGTAGATCTACGCGTATCCATCCGCCGCCAGGTGCTCTTCACCAACCTCGCATCCATCGTGTTCGGATTCGCGATGTTCGCCGCCAGCATGGTCTTTCCCCAGGTAGTCCAGTTGCCTGAAGTCACTGGTTACGGCCTAGGCGGTTCGATGCTCACCGCAGGTCTGGTCATGGCTCCCTCCGGCATCATCATGATGCTGATCTCTCCGCTGTCCTCACGCATCACCAATTCGCACGGCCCCAAGTTGACGCTCATGCTCGGCGCCGTTGTCGTCGCAATCGGTTACGGCATCGGCATTTTCGCCATGCACTCGATTTGGGAACTGATCGTGATCGCAGTGATCATCGGAGCCGGTACCGGTATGGCTTACGGCGCGATGCCCGCTCTCATCATGGGGGCTGTTCCTCCGTCCGAGACCGGTGCAGCCAACAGCTTCAACACCCTGATGCGCTCCCTCGGTACATCATTCGCCAGCGCTATCGCCGGTGTCGTCATCGCCCAGATGACCATGTCCATCGGTGGGGCAACGCTGCCGTCGGAGAACGCTTTCCGCGTCGTCATGGCCCTCGCTGCCGGATCCGCCGTCATCGCACTCGTCCTGGCCGGTTTCCTCCCTCGGTTCAGCGGCTCCAACTCCCGCAAGGAGATTGGTAGCCAGCACACCGATACGTCCCTTACTTCCTCGAAGGAATCCGTCCCGACACACTGAGCCAGCGCGCAATACACACTGCGCAGTACACACAGCCCGGCCCCGGCGGAGTCCAACTCCGTCGGGGCCGACGCGTTTCACACGTTTTGCAGTTGATACACCTGCGGACGACAGTTTCGTGACATGCTCCGTTGAGATGGGTGCTCGTTCGATACTCGGGGAAAGGATGCCGCGATCGCCGCTCCTCGTGCTGACGTCGCCCTTGCCGTCGCCGCTGCTGCCGTCCTGGGCATAGGCGTCGGTGTTCTTCTCGCCGATGTCGTCGCCGGCTTGGCTGCAGGTGCGGGTGCTGCGGTGGTATTTCGGTTTGCACTTCGGATGATCAATACCCGAAAGTGAGCATTCTCCGAGGGTCCTACTTCAGGACACGGATCGCCGAGCCCGGGAGAATTCCGCTCGACGGCGGGTAGATCGACGTCGCGCCGTTGAAGAACATGTGTGCGGGAGTCGTAGACACCGGAAGCAGGTCGATGTCGTTGAACAATGCCCGCTCACTTTCCTCCCACACCTTGCAGGACTCATCGCCCGGAAGAAGCGAAGCCTGAGTGGACAATTCGATGTACTTCTTGTTGTCGAGCGAAGCGAAGTTCACTCCTTCGGGCTTCGGCGGACCGGTGAAATACTTGGCAAAGATACTGGGTGTGTCACTGCCCAGCGTCAAACCGATGGAGACGTCCCACGACGAGAGGTCAGTGGTGCTGAACGTGTTGGCAATGACGAAGCTGTAATCGCCGCCGGTCAGTTTGACCTTGGCCCCCAGTCCTTCCCATTGTGTCGCTACGTATTCCGCGGCGGCAGAGTTCGTATCGCGGGCATTGTTGAAAATCACGTTGAGGGTAAGCGGTCGACCGTCCTTTGTCAGGACGCCGTCGGGACCCGCCTTCCAGCCGGCGTCGGACAAGGTCTTCTTGGCTGCGTCGACGTCGAACGCGGGAATCGTTCCTTCGACACTGTTGTAATCGCAGGCGAGGGGTTCCGACACCGCGAGTGCGCGTGCGCGGGTTCCCTTACCTCCGGTGGTGATCTCGGTGTAGTCGTCCAGATCGACGGCTTGCACAAGAGCCTGTCGCACAGCGCGGTCCGCCGTGGGCAGAGACGCGAAATGATTGAAGATGAACTCACCGGACAACGTGGTGTACGTCTTCGAATCAAGACCAGCTGCCAGCACTCGCTCCTCGTCCGAACCGGTCACCGCTGCGGCATTGACCCCGCCGGTGAGAACAAGATTCGCCGTCGTACTCGGATCGGTGACAATCTTGATCGTCACGGTCTTCGGCACCCCGAGAGTGTCAGACGTGGTCTCCCCGTTCGGGCTCCAGGTGTATCCGTCGCGGCGTTCCATCGTGATGTGATCGTTGGGAACAACCTCGGTGACCTTGAACAGACCCGTGCCGTTGCTACTCGAACGGATGCTGGCCGGATCTTCGAGCGTCGCCGCACACGGAAGCCGCAGCGCGCCGATTCGAGAGAGCAGGAAGGGCGCGGGTTCGGCGGTGGTTACCGTCAGTTCGTCACCGTCCGCTGAGGCCGAAGTCGACATCGGCACAGTGGATCCGCGTAGCGGTGAAGCATTTTCAGGATCCATGACCCAATTGATGTCATCGGCCGCGGTTTGCGCGGTGAAGGAAGTGCCGTCGGCACAGGTGATGCCCTTCTTGAGCACGAACTTCAGCGTGTTTCCTTCTTCCGTCCAGCTCTCCGCCAGGTACGGACGCACAGTGCGTGTTTGCGCATCGACGTCGATCAACGAATCGTACGAGTACGCGTTCACGATCTGCGTCGACGTAAGGTTGGTGATCAGAGGGTGCAGATTTCCGGGATCGGCGTTGATGACAGTCGTGAAACTGCCGTCCTTTGCATACTCACCGACCGAACCTTCGGGGCTGGACGCACCGCCACACCCAGCCAGGGTGAACACGCCAACACTGATAACTGCTGTCGCGGAGACAGAACGAGCTTTCATACGAGCCGCCATCTACTAGAAGTTGCCATGGCGACAATGGTGCGGGACTGACGTGGTCTGGATCTCGTTGAAGTGACCCATACACTCGGCCGTACTCTGTTCGATTGTCACTATCGACCGGGCAAGCACAGCGACTATGTATCACGCTGCCGTTGACGGTGATTCGCGACGTTGATTCGGTTGCCGCACAACGCCGGCATGCAGTAGCGGCGTCGCCCTCCCCGGCTTGTATCGACAAACACCCCGTTGCATGTCGGCGATGCACATGGGCGGAATCGTTCGTACCCCAATGTGCGCAGGGTCCCCAGTAGCGAGTAACCGATCAACAACATGAGTTCACCCGCGAGATCGATTTTGCTGTCCGGTACTGCATTCCACCGGTAGTCGTTCTGGGAATCCGGCGTGAGTCGAACATGATGTGGGACGGTCTGCAGGAGTCGATGAGTGCGATCAACGAGCTCATCAGAAGTCGGAGCATCGAGAATCGAACGAATCCCCTCTCTGAGTTCCTTGACGTCGGCAAGTTCACCGCTGGTAAGCCGATGCCCGTTGCGGAGCGCGTCCGGCGAGAGTCCGTGTTCATCCAGTAGATCGTGAAGCGTCTGGGCGTCTGGCAACGCGTCACCGGCCTCCACCCACACTCGGGGTGAGGTGTTGACCAGGTCCGTCGCAAACGACGCACCGGATACGTAATCGTCTAAAACTACTTGCATCCCTTACCTCCCTGCCTTACCGTAATTGAATAACCTAACTTTACACCTTACGGAGGCGGCGGGATGGAACACTGCGCAGACCACGGACTGCCCGAGATACTCCGAGACACCCACCACCGATTGCGCCGCGCCGGCGCCGTGGCAACGCAGACACCTGTCGTCGCCGCCGATCTCTACTGGTCCATCGGCGCGCTCGCCCAGTGTCTGACCGCCATGGACGAGGTCATTTCACAACTGGGAATCAACGCCCGAAAGCAGTTGCGGGCCGGAAAGTTCGATGTCGAGGGCGGACCGTTCGAAGGACAACCCGACGCTGCCCTGCTCACCGCAGTTCTTGCGCTCGCCCGAGCATCGAGCAGTTGTGAACCAGTTCAGACGGCAATCGGCAATGCCCAGATCGCGGTGAGCGATCTCGTCGTCTCAAGGCCCACCAGCACTTGACGCCCGCGCTCGCAGCCTGCCCCAATAAAGACTGTATGGTTGGTTTTCAGGCAGCCGCCGAGAGCATCGACCAGCAGGAACCGGGTTATCACTGTGAGTGCAGGAGCATCGACAATCTACGAGGACCGAACCGTCCGGATCGACAATCAGGGCGTCACGATCCACCACTACTACTTCCCGTTTGTCAGCAAGTTCGTCCCGTACTCGCAGATCGAATCCGTCGACCTCGGAGTCATGTCGTGGCTGAGCGGACGCCTACGAATCTGGGGAACAACAGATTTCAGCTCGTGGTACAGCCTGGATCTTTCACGTCCGCGGAAGGAGACTGCGGTGGTACTCACCCTCACCGGCCGTGGAGCACCCTCGTTCAGCCCCAAAGACGCAGACCGAGTCGACGCCGAAATCCGCAGTCGCATCGGATCGCACGCCGCGAACTGACTAGCGGAACTCGGATTCGACGGTAACGATCTCCCTCCAATCGGTTCGATCGAACAATCGCGCCAGCGCTGTGAACAGAACTTCCGGATCGATGACACTCTCCGGTGAGTGCACACCGACCCGATCCGAAATCGTTCCGTCGGCCAGCCGGGATACGACCTGAGCAAGGCCCAGAGCCAAAGGGATTCCAGTCGCACGGGCCATGTCCGACAGCAACTCCGACACCGGTGAATCGTCTGCAATCCGGGCCACGACGCGCATCGCTCTTCCGTCGAACGTTCCTGTCGCCGAGGCGAAGAACAACGGCAGGGATCCGTGGTCGGCACGCGTGAGCATTCGAGGTGCAGCGCGGATCATCCGCCGGAGCGAGGGCTTGCCCAATTCTTCAGCGGCCGCGTCGAGATCGATTATCCCCCTGTCGATATCCGCACGGAGGACGTCGAGAAACGCAACAGTTTCCGGTGTGATCACCATGAGATCAGCCGAATGGCCTGAGGGACTGAAGGTCCGATGAAACATCACCGGCTCAGGATGCCCGACCACGTAGGCGTTTCCGCGGCGTCCGCCGGGCAGTTGCAGTGCGATGGAACGTAACGGTTCTTCGTAGACGATTCGACCCGCACGAACCACCGGAACCTTGCCGCTGATCTGCTGCATCCAGTGAACGGCAGCGGCACTGACGGCATCCACCGACTCGTCCTCGCCGTCGACATCAACCGGCCAGGCTGTGTACAGATCGTCGACCACGCCCAATCGCGAGACTGCCATCGCGGCCAGGAGGTTGCTCATCCCGGGACTTGCGCCCATGCCGACTACCGCACAGATTCCGGCTTCCCTGGCAGCACCGTCCAATTCCAGCATGTCGACGGCCGGCTCCCAGTCGTCGCAGATGTCGAGATAGTGAGTCCCGGTCTCGATCGCTACCTGGAGAATACCGACGCCGAAACGGAAGAACGGGCCGACCGTATTGATGACGACGTCTGCGTCGTCCAGCAATTCACGTAGCGAGCGACTGTCCGTGACGTCGATACTCCTAGCCTCTACATCCGCAGATGCTCGAGCCAGATCCACTGAAAGTCGCTTCGCAGCATCGATATCACGATCAGCGACTACCACCTTGCCGATCCCCGGCAAGGTGGTAGCCACACGAACTGCGGCCGATCCCATGGCGCCGGCACCGCCCAGAGCAACGACTGTGATTCCGTCAGCCATGAATTCCCTCCAAGAATGCAGTCTGTTCTGCTAGATACCCGGGGGTGAAGATCGAACGGGGAGCAAGGACGGCCACTAGAGCGGACCTCACTTCCGAGTCTTCGAGATCCTTGTCCACGATCGAATGCGTAGCGTCGGGGTACTTCTTGACCACCAATTGCCCTGGAGCGTCGAGCAATTCGCGATACACCCTTTCGGTGTCTGCCACGTCGACGTTGACGTCTTGTCCGCCGACAATCAAGAGCACCGGAACCTTCACGGTTTCGAGATCGGCTCGCGCATCCGAGAGGTAGTTCTTTCGGATGAAGTTCCACCGGTCTTCGGTGAGACCGTCAGCCTCGCCGGAGGCCACGAGATCGCCGAACGATGCATCGCGTGCCAACTGATCCAAGTTCTTCGAACGGTCGACCCGCGCTTTCTCGAACTCGTCGGCCGACGCATTTCTCTCGGAAAGCTCTGCAAGGGTATTGAATTCACCTTGTTGGAGCCAGTTGATCGCCGGACCCACGGCAATGACGAACGCAACGTCCGGGTCGAGGTTTACCACCTTGGGCAGCACCCACCCTGCCTGGCTGGCACCCCACAGACCGATCCGAGACGAATCGATATCCGAACGCCCCCGCGCCCACTCGATTGTCGCTTCCGTTTCCGCCGCCCGATCGTCCATGCTCTGATCGAGCCAATTGCCCGGCGCCCCGTTCACCCCCGGCTTGTCCCAGGAGAGTGACGCGTACCCCGCCTTTGCGAATGCCTCCCAGAGCGGCCGATAGAAGGTGTCGTGTGTTGCATCGATCGGTCCGTCTCCGTGGACGAAAACCACGAGCCCGAAGGGGCCGTCACCGTGTTCAGGCAGTGCAAGGACTCCCTGCAGTGGCACCGATCCTCCGGTGATCGTCACTTTTTCCTCACGGATGTCATAGGTGTTCTGATACAGCGTCCAGCCCACAAGTCCAACAATCAGAACAACCACCACCGCCAGGGAAGTAACCATCCACCTGCGTAAACGAGGGTTCCCCTTCCTCTCACTCACCGATTGCACTGCCATCTTCCCGCCCTAACGTACGAATTGGAAACGATCGTTTTGACTTCGATAGTACAGTTGTAGGCGAAGATGTCGAGACGCGAGGAAAGGGCAGGGCGATGACCGACAGAGACGTCGATGTACCCACGAGGATTTTGATCGAGGGATTACTGCGCACAGACGGAACTGTTGACGGGCGCACCCTCTATGCCACCGCCGACGCCCTCGGCAAAACAGATCAACAGGTTCGGCTGTGCATCAAACGGTTGGTCACCGAGGGAAAGTTCACTCAGGAAGGTCGCGGGCGGCAGTCCACGCTACGAGCAACACCGAAAGCCGTGCGCGAGATGGAACCCGACGTCGATTTCGTTCGGCTGGCCTATCAACAAGATCGCAACACTGCGACACCGTGGGACGGATACTGGCATCTGGTCGGATTCGCAATTCCGGAGTCGTCACGGAAAGCACGAGATGCGCTGCGCACCAGGGTCGTTTACCTCGGCGGCGCGCTCGTCCAGGGCGGTCTGTACGTCTCGCCGCACGCCTGGGAAGCGTACGTTCTCGATGCGGCCGCCGAACTCGACGTCGAACAGCACCTGTCTTCTCTCACCACTCGAGATCTGAAAGTGGGCATGCTCGAAGACCCCGTGAAGATTGCCGCGCAGTTGTGGCCGTTGGGCGAGATCGCTGACGGATATGAACGGCTGCTCGACGTAGCGACCGCACGCCTGCACAAACTGCAGAACACTTCGGGCACCGATGCCGTCACGATGACCATCGAGCTCGCGGCGGAGTTCACGCGAGCCATGGAACCGGATCCGCTACTGCCACCGGAACTGCTGCCCACCAACTGGATCGGCACACGGGCGCGGTCGATCACTGCGCAGTGCTGGGCGCTTCTGGCACAGGTGGACGGCGCAGACGAATTACCGTCGCTGTTCCACCTGTACGCAGATGCAATCGGTGAGGATCAGGACGCGAGAGTGCGCTGACGGGGCGGCAGCCCGAAACGGCTGAGCACTTCGTCGACTGCGGTGGACGGTGTGACAAGTCCCCGATCCTGAAGCCACGGAATGGTGCTGTCCACCAGGTGCTCGAGAGTGCGGGGTAATGCGAGAGGCAACAACGTAACGCCGTCGGCGACATCGGCAGCTCGGATATCGGCGATCAAACTGCCGAGACCGGAAGGCGTTCCGACGTAGTGAAGCGAAACGGGAACCCGCGGCGCAGTCAAAGCGCTGTCCAACTGTGCAAGCTCTTTGCGAGCGGAGCGAGCCTCCGGCGCGATCAGAATCTCGAGATCGACCAGTACTGCGACGCCGTCGGGATCGCGGCCTTCTTCGGCGACGGCAGCGCGTATCCGTGCACGTTCGAGCTGTGCCTCACGCAGATCCGCAGCGCGAATCCGAACCACATTGGTAGGGAATGAAGCTAAATCGAGAGCCTTTTCGCCCTCGGTGAGGTCCACCCAGTAGTCGCCGCCGATGATGGGCAGGTTGCCGGGTGCGCCCTCAGCGGCCGGATGGTGACCGGATCCGGTCAACTCGACCGCTACGTGCAGAGAATGCGAAGCGAGTGAAGACATGTGAGACCTCCGAAAATCAGAAAAGTGTGGGATGAGCGAGACGAATCGTCAGCTCGAACACATTCCTGACGAGGTGCGGCACAGATCGACATGGCGACGGCACCACTGACCGAGAGTGATACTCACTCTCGAAGGAGTGGCGGGAAAGTCCGCTGGTGCCATGGCTGCCATGCTAGTTGTCCGTTCGAGTTTTCGGGGACCGAGCTCAGCTCAGACGCACTCGGCTGCGCCGGCATTGTCGTCTGCAGCTCCGAGGAAGGGGCGGGTCTCGGGCACGGGGTTCCACGCACCGGCCGTCTTCGCGTAGTTCCAATCACGCTGATTCGAAACCAGGATGTTCACGGCGTCGACCAACCGCGTCACATCGTCCGAGCTGCTACCGAGGCCAAGGCTGGCACGAACCGCGCCGCCGGAGAGGCCGAGGCGTGCGAGCACCGGGTGTGCGCAAAAGCGTCCGTCGCGAACTCCGATGCCGTGTTCGGCAGACAGGAATGCGGCGATCTCGCCCGCTTCGAATCCGTCGACGGTGAAAGTCACGATTCCGACGGCGTCGGGTGCGTCGTTCCACAGTCGTACCAGCGAGACTCCCTCGATGGCGGACAAGCCGTCGGTGAGCTGGGCGGTGAGTGCCTTCTCATGTTCGGCGATGACGTCGAAGTCCAGGGCTTGCAGGGTTTCGCAGGCGGTCGCGATAGCTGCGGCGCCGAGAACGTTGGGCGAACCTGCCTCGTGGCGTGCGGGCGCACAAGCCCATTCGGTGGACTCGATGGTCACCTCACGGACGGCGCCGCCGCCGGCGAGGTACGGCTGAGCCTCGTCGAGCCAGTCACGGCGTCCGACCAGAACGCCGGCGCCGAAGGGTGCGTACAGCTTGTGGCCCGAGAACGCCACGTAGTCGACGCCGCATTCCTGCAGGTCGATGCGGCGGTGGGGAGCCAGCTGAGCAGCGTCGACGAGGATACGTGCGCCGCAACGGTGAGCGATGTCAGCCAAGCGTGCAATCGGCAGGATCTCGCCGGTCACGTTGGAGGCGCCGGTGATTGCGAGCAGTGCGGCAGGCTTGGTGCACAGTTCACCGATCAGGCGCTCGATGGTCTCTTCGATGGTGTCTGCGGCGGTGACGATACGAGCGTCGTTCCACGGCAACAGGTTTGCGTGATGCTCGACGTCGAGGACAACGGTGCTGCCGGGGACGCACTGAGCCAGCAGGTTCAGCGAATCAGTGGTGTTTCGGGTGAAGACGACGACCTGATCGTCGGCACAGTTCACGAAACGAGCAACGGATTCACGAGCGTTCTCGTAGGTGAGGGTGGAGATCCGGGAGGCGTAGCCGGCACCGCGGTGGACGCTGGCGTACGTGGGCAACAACTCGGCGATACGGTCGGTGACCTGGGCCAATGCCGGCGCACTCGCGGCGTAGTCGAAGTTGGCGTAGGAGCATTCGCCGCCCTGAACCAGCGGAACCTGCAGGTCAGCACCCGAAACCTTGGCGATCGGAGCGGTGCAGCAGGTGTCGGCACTCAATACAGCAGTCATCGAAGACAATCCTCACGTTCAAGGACTCGTTCGTCGGGAGATGGCCCCGGAAGAGTCCGCGCTTGCCGCATTCGTTTTCGAACGCAGCCGGGTCGTCACCCGGAGCACCCCACCGCGGAGGAGGGTTGCCGACCAGCAAGCCGGGGCTGAACACTGGTACTCGTGACCTGGCAACGAGGATGGCAGGAACGTCCCGTGCTTGTCAAGACGAAGCTGCGAAGCCCGTCGTCACGGCGTAATCGTCCGGCAGGCGAGGTGGAGTGCAAGCCTGGTTTCCGGATCGGCCAGATCCACCGAGAGAAGGCGCTGAATTCGATCGATCCGACTCGATACGGTGTTGCGGTGCAAGCCCATTCGAGTTGCGGTGTGAGCCAGAGACGATTCTTCGTCGAGGTACGTCGAGAGAGTCTCGAGCAACTCTCCACTCGAATCTCGTAGCGGCGCGAGCAGTGCCGCGGCGGCGGGCTGAAACGTGTCGGTTCGCGTCCACGCCAGCAGCAACTGCGCCAGCCCGAGGCGGTCCACGTGCAGGAACCGGCCGGTGTGCGACCGGGAACCGGCGAGACGAGCGGCATCCCCCGCCTCCGACAGAGACGCTCCGATACCGGCAGGGCCATCGTGCGCGCGTCCCACTCCCACCCACGTCTCCATTGTGGGCTCCAACCGCGCTTGAGCTGCGCGAATACGTTCGGCGATCCTGGTGATCGCCTCCGGTCGCGGCTCACCCGGCAGAGTCGTCCACGCTGCCCAGCCGTCAGCCTGTTCCACAACGTTGGCGTCGATTCCCTCCGCTGCGAGGGCGTCTGCAACCTCAGTGCGCCTGGCCACCAGGTCGACCTCGCCGATGGCCAGGACTTTGATGCCGATGTGCCAGCCGTCCAGCGCCCAACCGGCGTCGAGTGCGCGCCTGAGCAGTCCGGGTGTGGCGTCTGCGGACGTGTCGACGAGTTCACCCAGCAACGCGCTACGCCGACGCGCTTCACGCTCGTCGACCATGCGCGCAACGGCCAGCCGGTGACCGACAGCCAACGAGGCCACATCGAGAACGACTGAGAGAGAAGCCTCTTCGACGCTCTGACGCACCGGGAGCAGCACCGCCAGCCAGGGCTCTCGGGCTGCGCCGGACATCACCGGGCACGCGATCAGAACCCCGCCGGAGTCCAATTCGACAGTGGTGGGCGCCCCGCGGCCCGACAACGTACCTGCGGCCGCTCGATCGTCGTCCGACAACAGGTCAGCACCGGTCAGCGGACGTCCGGACGAGTCCAGGAGAATGAACGAACGCTGAAAGGTGTTCAGTAACACCGACAGAAGATTCTCGACGCTTCCACCGGCCCGCTGGCCCGCGTGTGTCGCCCGCAGTACCGCGTCGCCCATCACCGCCCGCGAATTCGACAGAAGATCACGAAGATCCACGCTGAACTGCCACGGGTCGGATACTCCGAGCACCACCAGTCCGAGCCGATCGGCGAGCAACGTGAGACTGGCATCCTCTGCCGCAGTGCTGTGCACAGCGACCACCTGGCATCCGGTCGCCGCCGTTCTTCGAAGGAGAGCATCGAATCTCCACTCTCCGATGTCGATTCGATCGAGAATCACCAGAACTGATCCTGAACTCGCCGCACCCGACACGGCCTCGGCCGATTGTGTCGATTCCCCGGTGAGTGCTCCCACTGTCGTGACGACGGGATCACCGTTGCCGGCAAGTCGATACAACCCGACAAAAATCGGGTTGTTCAGCAACGCCGAAACACTCGCGCTCATCGCGCCTCCATCAGCACTGCGTCGTGGTCGATCCCGAATGCACGCGGGCCGACAACTTTCAATCTGCTTACATCTTCGGCCCACCACTGAGGGCAGGGCAGAACCAACACGGCCACGTCCTGCCCCTGGTGCACGGATTCACACGAGACGAAGGCGCCGGTCCGGACGTCGAGCAGTGTCACGATGTCGGGGCACGTCGAGATCATCTCGCCGTCCAGCGCGACGGTCAGGAACTCACTTTCGAATTCGACTCGAATCACCGCAGAACCGTGTTCGAGAATCACGTTGCCCCGACGATCGCCGGCGTCCGGGTGACCACGACGCACCGCGCGCACTCGACCCGTCCCCAGTATCCGAGCTCCGATGGTATCGGCGATCTCCCGCCAACTGCCGAGGGCTCCGATGTGCTGACCCAGTGCGTACGCTCGGGACAGAGTTCCCGCAATACAGGCCTCCTGCACAGTCCGCGCATCGATCGACGCGATCGCCAGAGCGCCCCAACCGCTGGTCCGCCCGATCAAGGAGCGCACTGCTACCTCGGCGCCCAGCACATCTACTCCGTCGACGACGGTGATCAAGCCGCCTGGCTGGGCGAGGGTGACCGGACACAATTTCAACCCGGCTGCAGCCAGGGAGAAATGATCGAGCCGCGGCATCGCTCGACCGAGCAGGTCCGCGTCGACCACGGGAACTCCCAGCGCCAACGCCGCCGCAATGCCGGAAAGCGCGTTGAGTCCACCGCCTTCGAAAGTCATCACGGCGCTCGGGCTGTTCCCGGTCCACCGCGTCAAAGCTGCTGCGGTGGATGCAAACTCATGTCCGGAGGGCAGTTGCTCCTCCAATGCCAGGGCTGATCCGACTATTCCCACCGGCATCACCAGCGCCCCGTCCGGCAACTTGTCCGGCGCGATGACCTCCACCGAAGTAGACGCCATCAGTGGACGCAGCATTTCCACGAACAAGCGTGGATCGCCGCCCCCGCCGCAGCCCAGGACCACCGCCCCCGCGGCGATCGCGTCGAGGTCGGCCTCCCGGACCGCGTGCAGGCTGCTCACGGCTCGCTATTCTGCCAGCACGGGTTGCTCGAGCGTCTCCACCGGCAGAAACGGCCGATCGATTCCGAAACTCGCCGGACCGAAAACCGCCAGTGCCTCCGGTGTTCTCATGATGGGTGGAGTCGCGATCCCGATGACCGCAACGCGCTGCCCGTACCGCAAGCCCTCGGTGGTGATG
This sequence comes from Rhodococcus sp. NPDC055024, assembly GCF_053608585.1. Classification (NCBI taxonomy): domain Bacteria; kingdom Bacillati; phylum Actinomycetota; class Actinomycetes; order Mycobacteriales; family Nocardiaceae; genus Rhodococcus; species Rhodococcus sp. NPDC055024. The sequence continues at coordinate 25,230 of NZ_JBSGVT010000009.1, read as the reverse complement.
GGTTCGGCAGTGTCGGCCTCGACGATGCAGATCAGGTCAGGCACGATCGCCACCATCACTCCGGAATGCTGTACTCCGGAATGCTGTACTCCGGAATGCAGGGCAATCAGATTTTCGTTCTGGAATTGAACCTCGAGTTCGTCTTCTCCGACACCGGCGATCCGTACTGATCCCCGAGCGAACCCCTCATCGGTTCGCCGGTCGACATCGATCACTTTGCCGTGAAAGAGAACTCGCCCGTATCCGTAGAGCGTGTCGGCGAGACTGTCCACCAGCGCCAGCACCGGATCCACCCGCTGCTCACGTGAAAGCCTGATGGACCGGCCGATGGTCAAGGCCAACGACAGAGTCCGTGGGATCGCCGTGCGCTTCACATCCGCACCCGTCATCGAGTACTGCGCGATGTGCGCCATCCCACCGAACCTCGACGTCACCCCGCGGGCGAGGCCTTCCAATCTGCTGTTGTCACTGCCGGTGTCGAAGATCGCCACCTCGTCGTGCTCGTTCGCCATGGCGAGCGGACTCGCCGAAATCCCGTACACCGAGAAGGTTTCCATCTCGAGCTGAGGAAAGGCTCGTCCCATCCCGTCGGCGTCGACAACCGGCAGGCCGCGCCGTGCGGCCACCAGCAACGGAATCATCGAATTGATCCCGCCGCACTCCATCGGCATCGTGGCATCTGCAGTTCGCCCCGTGTGCTTCTCCAACGTGATCAGCGCCAGCTCGGGTTCTGTTCCGCGCGGCATCTTTTCGACCACAACGGTCGGTGCACCCATCTGAGCGACGGGAATCACCCACGCGTCGTCGTCGAGTTCCTCCGGATCGAGAATAGTGATTTCACCGGCTTCACCGAGCGCCTGCGTGACCAGCATCTTGCCGACGAACGGATCTCCCCCGCCGCCGGTGCCCAACAAGGCAGCGCCCCTGGCGAGGTCGTCGAGGTCCGCCGTGCGTAGTGTCCAACTCATCGTGAGCCCTCCTGACCGGTGGAGACCAGACCACTGTGCAGCGCCAGGTCGCCACTGTGCAGTGCCAGATCCCCGACTGCCTTCACTCGAATACGTGTTGCGTTGCCCGGCAGATACGGAATCGGGACCTCGTCGAACTCCACGATCTGCACCGACTCGGGCCGTGCGCCTGCGGCGACTGCCCGGTCGATCGCCTCCTGGCGAGCGTCGTCGGCAAAGACCTGCCGGTGCCCGTCTCGCACCGCTTCGACACGGTCGACTTCACCACTGACCTGCGCGATCGCGGCGCCGATGGCATTGGCAACGTCGAAACGCTCAGGGCGAATCACCGCGCCAAGGCCGGGAAGTTCGCGTTCCAGCAATACCGATCCCCCGCCTACCGCCACCACTGGTAACGGGTCCGACGTGGTCCGCATCTGCTCCACGGCGTCGGCGACTCTCCTCGAGATCCGTTCGAGAGCCGTCGACACCAACCCGCGGTCGAGGTGTGCCACCGCACTGTGGTCGCCGACGTCGGCCAAACCCGCAGCGACCGCGATATCTGTAGCGGTCAACGTGTCTCCGCCGAAGACGAGTGCTCGTGAGCCCAATTCGTACCCCACCGATTCCGGCCCCACCGTGAGCCCGTCCGCATCCACCAACGAACCACCACCGATACCGATCGAGAAGACATCCGGCATGCGGAAGTTGGTCCGTACTCCGGCGACCGTCACCTCGGTGGTTGCTTCCCGCGGAAAGCCATTGGTCAGTACGCCGACGTCCGTGGTGGTACCTCCGATGTCGATCACCGCACAGCTCGCCAGACCGGAAAGCACAGCGGCGCCGCGCATGGAGTTGGTCGGTCCTGACGCGAAAGTTGCCACCGGATAACGTCTTGCGTACTCGATGTCCATCAAGGTGCCGTCGTTCTGACTCAGATAGAGAGGTGCGACGATGCCGTGCTCGACCAACGAACGGGCAAGACCGTCGACGATGTGATCGGCAAGCTCGCGCAGTGCTGCGTTGATGATGGTCGCGTTCTCACGCTGGAGTAGACCCACTCGCCCGATCTCGTGCGAGAGCGAAATTGCGACGTCCGGTCCGAGTTCCTCGCGCACGATCTCCGCGGCAACCGCTTCGCATTCGAGATTGACTGGCGAGAACACCGAAGATATTGCGACCGAACGTGTACCGCTACGAGCCATGTCGGCGGCGTGGCGGCGGATCTCGTCGGAATTCACCGGCGAGATGCGACGACCGTCGAACTCGTGCCCACCGTGAGCGAGGTAATGCCTTCCCTGCACGGCGGAGACCAGGTCTCGTGGCCACCCCACCATCGGGGGCAGAGCCGCAGTCGCCGGAAGCCCCAATCGCAGAGCCGCAGTGGGAGCAAGCCCGCGCTGCTCGATGAGAGCATTGAGAAAGTGCGTCGTCCCGATCATCACAGCTTGAACAGCATTGGGAGAGAACGAGTACTGCTGCTGCAGCGCCGTCAGAGCTCCGCCGATTCCGCCGGTGATGTCTTTGCTGGTCGAGTGTTTGACATGCCCGATGACGGTGGTCCCGTCCATCAGGACCGCGTCGGTGTTTGTACCACCGACGTCGATTCCGATTCGCATCGTGAACTCCTGTCTACAGTTTATGGTCTCTAGTGAGTGAGAGCGGACGAGCCCGAAGGTTCCTGCGGCGCTTCGGTTGCGGTGCGTCCGACTCCGCGAATCAGGCCGAGTCGACCCGCGACGACGTAGAGAACGAATGCCGAGGCCACCGCGTTGATCGACGGCAGTCCGAAGGTGCTGTAGTGGCCGATCAGCGCCGAGACGATCCAGATCACCAACGTGGCAGGTACCCAGGTGGGCGCCGAACTCGGAAGGGTACCGGCGGCGCGGCTCTCCTCCAGATCCTTGCGCCAAGTCTTGACGATGAAGTATTCCGCCACCATGATCCCGGCGATCGGCGGGAATCCGACGCCCAACAGGATCAGGAAGTCGGTGAACGAGTTCAGGATTCCGGCAGCGGCAAGGATCGAACCGGTAACGCCCACAACCGCTGTGACAATAGCGCGGTTGATCCGTCGACCGAACACGACGTCGATGAAATTCACGATGCCGAGGCCGGAACTGTAGAGGTTCCAGTCGTTGATCTTGAAGGTGCCGAGAACGATGATGAGAACGCCGACCCAACCGACCGATGAGAGAATGATCGTGGCGATGTCGGAACTGCGAACAGCGTGGGCAAGAAGAACACCGGTCAGCCCGATCACGTATTCACCCAACGTGATTCCGACGAGCGTCTGCTTCACGACATCGCCCGCCGTGCGGTTGAAACGCGTCATGTCGGGTGTGATCACAGCTCCGGCAATGAAACCGCCTGCGACGATGGTGGTTCCGGCGAGGAAGCTGAGTTCCGGCCCGGCTGGAGCAGATGTCATCAGATCGGACAGCGAGTGATTGCGCAGTTCGGAGATGACGGCCCAACCGACCAGGATCAGGAACAGCGGAACGGTGATGTTGGCGATCAGTTGCATGGATCCGAACCCGCGAAGGACTATCGCGGTGATCAGGAGGCCGAAGGCCAAAGCCCACGCCCACTGCGGCAGAAACGGCATGATTCCGTGCAAACCTGATGCAGAGACAGCAGATTGAATGCCGAACCAGCCGATCAGGCTGACCCCGATCACCAGACCGATCACCGCGGAACCTGCATGCCCGAATCCACACCAGCGTGCGACCACCGATGTGTTGAGCCCTTCACGAACCCCGATGATGCCGATGAAAATACAGACGACCTCGAGAATCACCGCCCCGACTGTCAATGCCCAGAAGGCATTCCAGAACGTCATACCGTAGCCGAGCGTCGCACCGAGCAAGAACTGTGCGAGTGCCGATACCTGACCGAATCGCTGTACTGCCACCGAGAACCACGAATACCGTGCTTCGCCGGGAACGCGGGTGAGCGCGTAGTCGTCACCGTCGGACACCTCGCCGCCTGCGGCGGTTGTTGATGTTTTGTTCATGACGGACTCCTCGAATAGTTGGGAAGTGTTCTCGGAGAAGACGGTACGAATGTGGCCGGGGTCACGCCTATGGGCGAATCGGTGTTTCTTCGTGTTACGACAATGCATTTCGCACAGTCGTCATTTCACACAGTCACCACATGACAAGGGTCTAGCGCAACGCGTACCCGCCGTCGGGGTACAGCGTGGAACCCGTTGTGTACGTGTTGGTGAAGAGATAGAACACCGCTTGCGCGATCTCGTCTTCGTTCCCGACGCGGCCGAGCACGTTGTTCTCGGCGCTCCAGGTGAACGCCGCCTCGCGAACCTCTGCCGGGCGCTGAGCCCAGAGATGCCCGTCGATGGTTCCGGGAGCGACGGTGTTGACACGAATGGGAGACAGTTCAACGGCCAGCCCGCGTCCGAGCCCCTCGATTGCCGCATTGGCCGCAACGTATGCCGCGGCAGCCGCAGGTGGTCGCACACTGGCGGCGCCGGACATCAGGACCACCGATGCGGTGGGCGTCAGTTTGTCGAGCGCAGCGTGCACTACGCGGTACTGTCCCCAGAACTTGGATGTGAACGGCGACGACGCTTCCTCGACGCTCTGCTCACGGAACGAGCCGACCTGGTAGTCGGCGGCCGTGGTGAAGAGCGCGTCGACGCTGGGGATGTTGGCGAAGAACGCTTTCACCGAGTCGTCGTCGGAGGTGTCGACGGTGAACCAGTGCGCCGATTCACCCAGCTGCGCGACTGCTGCTTCGAGTGTGGATACCGTTCGGCCGCCGAGAACCACCTGCGCGCCCGCGTCGACGGCCAGCTGCGCCACCCGCAGCCCGATGCCTGTTCCACCGCCGATCAGGACGACGGTCTTGCCGGAAAGAGAAGTAGGTGTCGTTGTCATACAGCGACTGTAAGGCTCACCGAAGTGCCTCGACATGTGCAGAATGCACAGATTTCACTACAACACGGTGCTAAGTATGCAGACGTGGTTGGTAGAGGCTGCCGCCAGCGAAGATCTCGCTTGACGACGTTTACTGCTTCGAAACTGCCATCACATCTACTCCTCCTTCGAGTTCGCTTGTAACAAAACAACTCCCGCGACCGAAGATGTCGGTGAACCACAACAGCGAAGGGAAGTAACGACTATGGGATCAGCAGACGTAATGGCCTGGCTCGCCGAGGGTTACCTCGCCGGCGATCCGATTCGCTATCCGCTTTACGTCGGATCGATGTTCCTGGCAATGCCGTTCCAATTGATCGGCGTAATTCTGGGTCACCCCTTCTGAATCGTCACATCAGGCCAGGGCGGTCGACGTAGAACGGCCAGAGTTGCGATCACCGCGGCAGCCAGCCCGATGAACTCCCCCATCAAAGTCGCCCTGGTGTGATCGACAGCCGGTGCCCACGACGGCTCGCCCTCGTGGATCGAGAACACTCCAACTGGCACCGGAATCGGGTCGCCGCGCCACCGCCGATGCAGACGCGAAACCGTGATGATCGTTGTTCCGTCGCTGGTCTGGTGCGGTTCACCGAAGATCGTCGAGGTCCCTGATTCCGCTCGTGCTCGCTCCACTGCATCACGAATCTCCATGGTCCCCATCGTCGCATCGAAACAGCAGGGTCGCACCGAAACAGCAGCACTGTGCGAGTATCGATCGATGGCCGAATGGTGGGTTCCGAGCAGGCGCGTCGAGCGATGGTGGCAGACGATCGTGCTGGCCTGGCTTCTCGTTTTCTTCGGCCCAAGCACCCTCGACAAGGTCATCACAGAACCCACAGCCTGGAATTGGGCATGGCTCGCAATCTGGCTTTTCGCGACGGTCGGATCTGCTTACTTCGCCGTCGAAGCCTGGCGAACCAGGAACAATTCTCAGCCGGCGCCGGGGGAAGGGACAACTGCACCCTCCGAGATACCCGCCGACGACGTCCGCAGCGCACTCGCGTCGGCTGACGGGCGCATTCCGGCAATCAAGGCACTACGCGAACTACATCCGGGCTTGGGCCTGAAGGATGCGATGGATCTGATCGACGCCCAGCAGGGCGATCAGGGCCCCCACCGTCAATAGTTGCGACCATCACAATCACAGTTAGGTATCGGAACCACACTGCCGCGATCGAGCGCGCACGCCAAGAGTTAACCACTTGACGGACAAGCTGATTCGCCGAGTTTGACAAAAGTGATCGACCGATGCGAGTTGACCCGACCGATTCAACTCACCGCACCAATCGAATTCGCCGGTCACAGAATCCGAAAGATCCCAATCTCGCTATTGTTCAACGGTTTACACCCGACGAATTGCCAATCAGCGACAATTTTCGCGACAGTGCAGCATCTTTCGTTCAGTTGAGTTGACCGAAACTTGACGTTACGTTGAAATTCAAAGCAATAGCCCGGCCTTGACCTGCGATGGTGTGAGCGCAACGCCCACCTACGCGTGACCCGTGGCCGCCTGAATGGGCGCTGTGAAAGCCTGAACGTTCGAGGAGTGGAATGACTGCGGTCAAAACTGCGTGGCGTGAACTACGGAAACCCGTGTTCATCCCCGCGTCGATAGTGATCTTTGCCCTGATCGCCTTTGCCGTGATCTATGCGGGAACCGCTGCGGATGCATTCGAAACGCTCAACGACGTGATCAGCGACGGCGTCGGCTGGTGGTACATCCTCTCTGCTACCGGTTTCGTGATCTTTGCGCTGTACTGCGGAATCAGCCGCATCGGCAACATCCGATTGGGGCGCGACGACGAGCAACCCGAGTTCGGCATGCTCCCGTGGTTCGCGATGCTCTTCAGTGCCGGGATGGGCATCGGCCTCGTGTTCTACGGAGTGGCAGAACCCCTTTCGCACTATGTGAACCCTCCCGTCGCCGGGCAGATCGCGGGATCCACGGACGCCGCAGCCAATCAAGCGATGGAACTGACTCTGTTCCACTGGGGCCTGCATGCATGGGCGATCTACGTCGTCGTCGGTCTGGGTCTGGCGTACATGACTTATCGCAAGGGTCGCCCGCTGTCGATCCGTTGGCTGCTCGAGCCACTGCTCGGACGCGCTCGTATCGAGGGAAAGATCGGCCATGCCATCGACGTCGTCGCCATCGTCGGCACGTTGTTCGGCGTCGCGACGTCACTGGGCTTCGGTGTCCAGCAGATCTCAGCCGGCCTCGACTACCTCGGCTGGGTGGAGACCGACAACTGGTTGGTCATCACCATCATCGTCATCGTGACGGGTATGGCCACCTTCTCGGTCGTCTCCGGCGTCACCAAGGGCCTCAAGTGGCTCTCCAACATCAACATGATGCTCGCCGCAGCGCTGGCCCTGTTCGTCCTGATTCTGGGACCGACACTGTTCCTGATGCAGTCGTGGGTGCAGAACCTCGGCGGATACGTCCAGGCCTTGCCCGAACTGATGCTGCGCACGTCCCCGTTCGCCGAAGACGGCTGGCAGGGCGCCTGGACCATCTTCTACTGGGGTTGGTGGATGAGCTGGGCACCGTTCGTCGGCATGTTCATCGCGCGCATCTCACGTGGCCGCACCATCCGCGAATTCGTCTTCGGTGTGCTGCTGGCCCCGACGCTGGTCGGGTCGCTGTGGTTCACGATCTTCGGTAATTCCGGCATTCTTCGTCAGCGCAACGAGGGCACGATGCTCGACGCATCCGGCGCAGTGGACACCAACACGTCACTGTTCACGCTTCTCGACGGACTTCCGCTCGGAACGATTTCGAGTGTCCTCGCGATCGTCGTGATCGTGTTCTTCTTCGTCACATCCGCCGATTCCGGCTCGATAGTCATCGACATCCTCGCGACGGGTGGCAGCCTGGAAACTTCCAAGATCACCCGCGTCTACTGGACGTTCCTCTCCGGCGCCGCCGCCGCGGTTCTCCTCATCGTGGGTGGCAGCGGATCGCTCACGGCGCTGCAGACCGTTGCCATCGCCACCGCCGTGCCGTTCTCGGTCATCATGGTGCTTGCATGTCTGTCGATGCTGAAGGCCTTCCGGTACGAGGTCGCTTCGGCACCGCGCTACCTGCGGGTTTCGACAAATACCTCGGCGTCGACCGACGTTCCGCAACCCACCGAGAAACGGCTCCGCGATCTGAGAATCTCGTCCACCTTCGCCGGGCTCACCCCGTCGCAAAGCGGGATCACTACGGAGCCCTCCGACGCGCACATGCTCGTCGCGGTGCACGAAGTTCCCGCCCATGCGGTCAACATCGACCCGGATACCGGCGCTGTCGACTTCTCCGAAGATTCGAAGGTCGTCGATCCGCTGGGCGGAGAGGTGTTCGACACACCCGAGTTCGCCGACTCGGCAGAAGGCCACGCCCAAGCTGCCAGTACGGACTGACCGGCACGTTCGGCATGTTGCATTAGGCATATCTGTTCACCAACTCGCAAACTTGTCATGAGACTTTCAACTCGACAGTTCGCAGGACTCTAAGTTTCGTGAGTAGAACAGGACCAACGGGTTTGCCACTCCAGTCGCAGTCGGAGACGGAACAATCTTTCGGGATACCGTCCGTATTCCTACGGTCGGCGCATGCACCTGCGCCGCGCACGCTCATCGACATCGTGCGGGCCTCAGCCGAGGCCAACCCGGAAGCACCTGCCATCGACGACAGCGACACCACACTGTCGTACTCGGAGTTGCTCGACGAGATCGAACTCGGTGCGCGCTGGCTCGGTGATGCCGGCGTCGGCGCAGGTGACCGCGTCGGAATCAGGATGCCGTCTGGTTCACGTTCGCTGTACGTGGCGATCCTGTCGATCCTCGCGGCGGGGGCCGCCTATGTGCCCGTCGACGCCGACGATCCGGAAGAGCGCGCCGAGTTGGTCTTCGGCGAGGCGCAGGTAGCGGCGATCATCACCGGCGACGGTATCCAGCCAGGGACGGCGCCGAAGCGACTCGAACATCCTCCGGTTCGCGAGCCCGAACCCGACGACGACGCCTGGATCATCTTCACCTCCGGATCCACCGGCACCCCCAAGGGCGTCGCGGTCACCCATCTCAACGCCGCAGCGTTCGTCGACGCCGAGGCGCGCATGTTCCTCCAGGACGAGCCCATCGGGCCGGGCGACCGCGTCCTCGCGGGACTCTCCGTGGCATTCGACGCGTCCTGCGAGGAGATGTGGCTTGCATGGCGTCACGGCGCCTGCCTCGTCCCGGCACCTCGTTCGCTGGTCCGCAGCGGTATGGACCTCGGCCCGTGGCTGGTCTCGCGAGACGTCAGCATCGTCTCCACCGTGCCGACGCTTGCGTCTCTGTGGCCGGCCGAAGCTCTCGAAGCCGTTCGACTCCTGATCTTCGGCGGCGAAGCCTGCCCACCCGAACTGGCCGAGCGCCTCGCCGTCGAGGGCCGTGAGGTCTGGAACACGTACGGCCCCACCGAGGCGACCGTCGTGGCCTGCGGCGCGCTGATGGACGGCAAGAGCCCCGTCAGTATCGGCCTCCCCCTCGACGGCTGGGACCTTGCCGTCGTCGACGCCCAGAGCAATCCCGTCGCGGTCGGTGAGGTCGGCGAGCTGGTGATCGGCGGAGTCGGCCTGGCCCGCTACCTCGATCCCGCGAAGGACGCCGAGAAGTACGCGTCGATGCCATCGCTCGGGTGGGAACGCGCCTATCGGAGCGGCGACCTGGTCCGGCTCGAGACCACCGGCCTGATGTTCCAGGGCCGCGCGGACGATCAGGTCAAGCTCGGCGGCAGGCGCATCGAACTCGGTGAGGTCGACAATGCTTTGCAGAACCTGCCGGGCGTCAGCGGCGCTGCCGCAGCCGTGAAGAAAACGGCGGCCGGCAATCAAATCCTCGTCGGATACATCGCGAGCACGGATCCCGACTTCGATCTCAAAGCCGCTCACGCTTTGCTCAGCGAACAGCTGCCGGCAGCCCTCGTGCCACGTCTGGCGTTGATGGACGAACTTCCGACGCGCACGTCAGGCAAGGTCGACCGCAATGCCCTGCCGTGGCCGTTGCCCGGAGCCGGCGAGGACGCCGGGGCCGCGCTGGGACTCGACGGCACCGCTGCCTGGGTGGCCGGCCTGTGGGGATCGATCCTGGGCGCACAGATCACCGGACTCGACGACGACTTCTTCGAAGTGGGCGGTGGGTCCCTCTCCGCTGCTCAGCTGGTGACCGCCCTGCGCGAGCGGTTCCCCGAAGTGACCGTCGCACAGCTCTACGACCATCCACGGTTGGGATCGCTCGCCGAATATCTCGACGAATTGGCGCCCACCGAAACTGTCGAGCCGCGCATCGTCGCTCCGACTCCGTTGAAAACGCAGCTGGCGCAGATCGCCGCCACCGTTCCGCTCACGACGCTCACCGGACTGCAGTGGGTGACGTGGCTGGCGATCGCGAACAACGTCCTCGGCTGGTTCGTCGACGTGAGCTGGGCCCCCACCGTCTCGTGGTGGTGGATCCTGTTGGCGTTCATCGTGTTCATCACGCCGATCGGGCGCATGACCATCGCCGTCGTCGGAGCGCGACTGCTCCTCCGCAAGCTGGAACCGGGCACATATCCGCGAGGAGGTAGTGAGCATCTGCGTCTGTGGATAGCGCTGCGACTCACCGAAGCCAGTGGCGCAGCCAATCTTTCGGGTGCACCGTGGATGCTGTACTACGCACGCGCCCTCGGTGCCGACATCGGCAGCGGCGTCGATCTCCACACACTTCCCCCCATCACCGGCATGCTCGAACTCGGTGACGGCTGCTCCGTCGAACCCGAAGTCGACCTCTCCGGTCATTGGATCGACGGCGACGTCATTCACATCGGCGAGATCAAGATCGGTGACGGCGCCTCCGTCGGCTCACGCTCGACGCTTCTGCCCGGCGCACGTATCGGTCGCGACGCCGTCGTCGAACCCGGATCGGCGGTGTTCGGCCGCGTGAAAGCGAACCAGCAGTGGGCCGGATCCCCGGCGGTCAAGATCGGCAAAGCAAATCACCCGTGGCCGTCCGAACATCCCAAGCGCGCGCCTGGCTGGGTTCCGGTGTACGGCGTCACCTCGATCTTCCTGGCCGGTATGCCTATCTTTGCGTTGATGGCCGGAATCGCTCTGATCGGCTGGTGGGTTCGGGACACCGAGACTCTCGGGAACGCAGTACTTCAGTCGATGATCGTTCTCCCTTTGGCGACTGTCTTGTCCCTGCTCGTCTTTGCTCTCGTGACGCTGGTTGCCGTTCGTCTTCTCTCGATCGGGATGACCCCCGGCTACCACCCGGTCCGCAGCCGCGTCGGCTGGCAGGTGTGGGCGACCGAGCGACTGCTCGACTCCGCCAGGACCTTCCTCTTCCCCCTCTACGCCAGCCTGCTGACGCCGGGGTGGCTCCGTCTCCTGGGTGCCAAGATCGGCAAGAACGTCGAAGCATCCACGGTGCTCCTGCTCCCCAAGTTCACTACGGTCGCCGACGGTGCATTCCTCGCCGACGACACCATGGTCGCGAGCTACGGCCTCGGCGGCGGCTGGATGCACATCGAACAGGCAAAGATCGGCAAGCGTGCGTTCCTCGGAAACTCCGGTATGACCGCACCCGGTCGACGCGTCCCGAAGAACGGTCTGGTGGCCGTCCTGTCCGCTACACCGTCCAAGGCCAAGTCCGGATCGTCGTGGCTCGGCAGTCCACCGGTACGTCTGCGGCGGGCTGCCGGGGACACCGACGCTGCCCGGACGTTCAATCCGCCGATGCGCCTCAAGATCGCCCGTGGAGTGGTCGAAACCTGCCGTCTGATCCCGGTCATGGTGACGTTCGGCATCGGCCTCGGTGTTCTGTTTGCACTCGAAGCGATGGTCGTCGCAGTCGGATACTGGTTCGCGGCGCTGCTGAGCGGTGTAGTCCTGCTCGTCGCCGGCGCGGTTGCAGGCGCGATCACCATCGCGGCAAAGTGGATCGTCGTGGGACGCATCACCAAGGTCGAGCATCCGTTGTGGAGTTCGTTCGTCTGGCGCAATGAAGTGGCCGACGCGTTCGTCGAGACGGTCGCGGCACCGTGGTTCGCCCGTGCGGCGACTGGTACTGCCGTACTGAACATCTTCCTGCGCGGGCTCGGGGCGAAAATCGGCAAAGGCGTTTGGTGTGAGTCCTACTGGCTACCCGAGGCAGATCTTGTGACTTTGGGCGACGGGGCGACGGTCGAACGGGGGTGCGTCGTGCAAACTCATCTCTTCCATGATCGGATCATGTCCATGGATACCGTCACTCTGGGAGCAGGAGCAACACTGGGACCGCATTGTGTCGCGTTACCCGCAGCCGGCATCGGCGCGGGAGCGACAGTCGGGCCTGCATCTCTGGTGATGCGAGGTGACACCGTTCCGCCTTCCACGCGCTGGCAGGGCAACCCGATTGCACCGTGGGCGGCCTCGTGAAGCCGAACCGCATGCTCGAGGAGCCGCTCGATCCGTACCTGCCGCACAACGGCAACCGCGGTTACCGCGTGTCTCGGTACGAACTGGAACTGACGTACAAGGTCTTCAGTAACCGTCTCGCGGGCAAAGCCGTCATCACCGCAGTCACCACCGAGAGCCGATCCAAGTTCAGCTTCGACCTCGCGCAGAACTTGCAGGTGTCCAAGGTGTCCGTCAACGGTGCCCGCGGCACCAAGTACACGCACCAGAACAGCAAGCTGGTCGTCACACCCTCCACCAAGATTCCCGCTGGCGGTGCACTGTCGGTCACCATCGCGTACAACGGCAATCCCGAGCCGATCAAAAGCCTGTGGGGCGAGGTCGGATGGGAGGAACTCGACGAAGGAATACTGGTCGCAAGTCAGCCCAACGGCGCCGCATCCTGGTTCCCCTGCGACGACCATCCGATTTCCAAAGCGTCGTACCGCATTTCGATCACCACCGATTCGCCGTTCTACGCCCTCGCCAACGGCAAGCTGATCCGCAAGCAGACCCGCGCAAGTCAGACCACGTGGGTCTACGAGCAGACCGAACCGATGGCAACCTATCTGGCCACCATTCAGATCGGCCAGTACGAGCACCGTCAGGTGAGCGCCGGTCCGGTGCCGGTCTTCGCCGTTCACCCCCCGCGACTGCGCGCAGCGTTCGACATCGATTTCGGTCGTCAGCCGCAGATGTTGGAAGTCTTCGGAAAACTGTTCGGGCCGTACCCTTTTGCCGACTACACGGCTGTGGTCACCGACGACGAACTCGAAATCCCCATCGAAGCGCAGGGTCTCTCGATCTTCGGAGCCAACCACTGCACGGGCAGGCGCGGTTCCGAACGTCTTGTCGCGCACGAGCTTGCCCACCAGTGGTTCGGCAACAGTCTCACTCTCGGACAATGGTGTGACATCTGGCTGCACGAAGGCTTTGCCTGCTACGCGGAGTGGATTTGGTCCGAGAATTCCGGCGGTCCGTCCTCCGACCAATTGGCCGCCAACGCCTATCAGGGGCTCCGGCGCAAACCTCAGTTCTTGATCATCGGCAATCCTGGCCCCGCCCACATGTTCGACGATCGAATCTACAAGCGGGGCGCGTTGACTCTGCACGCCCTGCGCGGCGTCCTCGGAGACGAGAAGTTCTTCGAACTGATCCGTCAGTGGACCACGAAGCATCGGCACAGCACGGTCAGCACCGAGCAATTCACCGATCTTGCTTCACGTTTCACCGACACTCCGCTGCGGCCCCTCTGGGATGCTTGGCTGAATCAACGCTTCCTACCTCGACTCTGACGCTTACACGCCGTACCACCACACAGCCGCACCACCACGCCGAAACATTCCGAATGCGCCGATTAGCTTTGTCTTACCTTTACTATAGAGGTGGGCCGAGGGACGACCCCGACAACACAAATTTCAGGGCACGCTTCCTCGACAGGTAGATCGGGGGATCGATGTTCGTTGTATTCACAATATGTTTCGTGATCGGAGTTGTCGCTCTGATCGGAGCCTTTGCCGTCGGCGAGGTTGCGGATCTGGGCGGCGGCCACGCAGACGGGCTGCCGTTTCTGAGCCTGACAACTTTGGCCACAGCACTTTTCGGCTTCGGCGCCGGCGGCGTATCTGCCACTCTCGCGGACGCTCCGACGTTGGTTGCGGTGATTGCGGCAGTCGCACTCGCCGCCGTTCTCGTTGTCGTCACGCGCGGCCTTCTCCTCCCTTATCTCCTGAAGCAACAAGATAATTCGCACATCGGGCGAGATTCATACTCCGGACTACTGGGCACAGTCACCCTCACGATCGCCGCCGAAGGCTGGGGAGAAGTCTCGTTCGTCGATGCCGACGGCAATCGCGTGCAGGCGAAGGCAATCAGTTCACAGCCGGTGGCGCTCACCACCGGCACCACCGTCTACATCGCCGATGTGGACGATCAATACCTTCACGTCGTCACGGTTGACGACGCGATCTAAGGACTCGATACATGCTGGCAATCATCATCATTGCAGTTGTAGTCGCGGTAATCATCTTCATCGTTCTACCCGCGATCTACGTGAAGAACTACGTCAAGGTCCCGCCGAACGAAGTGGCGGTCTTCACCGGTCGCGGCAAGCCGAAAGTGGTACGCGGCGGTGCCCGATTCAAGATTCCCGGCATCGAACGTGTCGACATCATGTCTCTCGAACCGTTCAACGTCAGCATCAACCTCAAGAACGCACTCTCCAACGACGGCGTTCCGGTCAATGTCGAGGCAGTCGGACTGGTACGGATCGGTTCCGCCGACGAAGCGGTTCAGACAGCGGTGCAACGATTCCTGACCTCCGATCTCGACGAGCTGCAGCAGCAGATCAACGAAATCCTCGCGGGCAGTCTGCGCGGAATCACCGCAACCATGACCGTCGAGGACTTGAACTCCAACCGCGACTCCCTCGCCCGCAGCGTGGTCGAGGAGGCAGGCGGCGACCTTGCCCGCATCGGCATGGAAGTCGATGTCATCAAGATCGCGGGAATCTCCGACTTCAACGGCTATCTCGAATCGCTGGGTCAGCGCCGTATCGCCGAGGTCAAGCGCGATGCTGCGATCGGAACTGCTGAAGCAGAGCGTGATTCGCAGATCCAGTCGGCAAAAGCGCGCCAGGCAGGATCTGTCGCACAGGCAGAAGCCGACACCGCGATCGCCAGTGCGAATCAGAAGCGCGACGTCGAACTCGCTCGCCTGCGAGCTCAGACCGAAGCCGAGAACGCCGAAGCCGACCAGGCCGGACCTCTCGCACAAGCAACGGCCGAGAAGGCCGTCGGCATCGCACGTGAGCAGGCCGAGGCAGCCCGCGTCGAGGCTCGCACCGAGGTCGAGCGTCGTCGCGCCCAGCAATCGGAAGCGGCGTTGCAGGCAGATGTCATTGCACCGGCCGAGGCCGAACGCCAAGCCTCCATCGCACGCGCAGAAGGTGAACGGCAGGCTGCAATCCTCCGCGCGCAAGCACAGGCCGAGTCCGCAAGGCAGGCCGGTGGCGCTCAGGCCGACGCACGAAAGCTCGTCGCCGACGCCGTTCGCTCTGAGCAGCAGGCTGACGCCGACGGCCTGCGAGCACGTCTGGAAGCCGAAGCTGACGGATGCAAGGTCGCGGCCGACGCCGTTCGCGCCGAGCAGCAAGCCGAGGCGGATGGTTTGCGCGCCAAGCTCGAAGCGGAGGCTGCCGGTAAGCGTCAGATCGCCGAGGCGCTCAATTCCTACACCCCGCAGGCGGCACAGTTGCTCACTCTGCCAGACGTTCTGGCGGCACTGGTGGACGCCACCGCAGCGGCAGCGAAGCCGGTCGGAGACATCGATCGCATCTCGATCGTCGGGGGCAGCGACGGGGCGCAGGGCTCGATCGGTTCGATACTGGGCATCAGTCCCCAGGTGATTGCCGGCGTCATCGAAACTCTCGAGAGCTCAGGCGTCGATATCACCGGCTTGCTCAACGGCCTGAACAAGACGGCACCGGTTCATGCTGCTTCAGTACACAGTTCCGAGAACGGGTCCGCAACTGTAGATGCATGATTCACCCGGTCCGCCGACTCTCGCGGGAGTCGGCGGACCCGGCGGCGTCATGCAGTCGGAAGATGTGAACGCGACTTGAAAAGGATCAGCATCAGGCAAGCAGCTGCGGCAACTGATCCGAACAGAAGAGTCACTGTATAACTCAGCGCCGGAATGCTTTCCGAGAGCATCGCCAACAGCGCCGGCACGGCAAACCCGATGTAGGTGATCGAGTAGAACACTGCGGTCAGCCCTGCCAGATCGTCCGGGCCCGCGATTCGCTGGATCTCCAGCAATCCGGACACCAATGCCATGCCGTACCCGCAGCCGAGAATCGCTGCGGCGACTATCGCAAACGCCACGGTCAGCGTCGACGCAACCAGAGCGGCGCCCGCCATACCGACCACCAGAAACACCAGCGCCACTACCGCGCCCCGCGCACTGCGATCGGTGTCGATCTTGCGCCCCAACGACTGAATCGCGAACCCGCACGTCAGCGCGACCATACACAGCAAAGCCGAAAAAGCCACGGGCGCATCGCCACTGTGCCCGGTCATCAGCGCCGGAATGACTGCATACGCGACACTGGCGGCACCGAACACCCACGGAGCCAAGGGAACAACGACGTAGAGGAATCTGCGATGACCTGCTGAGGGGATCTTGAGGTCGTCGGTGAGCCGTCGACGATCATCTTTCGCTTGCGCCGGTCGGGTTTCGGGCGCACGCCACAGCGCCACGCCCGCAATTACGGTGATCACGATGTGCAGCACGTACGCCAACGCGCTCGGCATGGGCGCCCATTGCGCCAAGATCCCCGCAGCACCTGCCCCCAATGCGAAACCGGCCGTCAGACTCATCGCTGCTCGCCGGGCCCCGGCACCTTCCGACGCCGCCGAATCCCAAGGCTGCGTGGACAACTCCTTCACCCACGAACCGCCGACGGCCATGCCGATTCCCAACGCGATGCCGCAGAGAATTCTTCCCAAAATCAGAACAGCGGCGGAGTCGGCACCGAAAGCGAGCAACGTCGAGCCGGCGATCGCGATAATCGGCGCCGGAAGCATGATCGGGCGGCGGCCCAAGCGATCGGACAGCGGTCCGCCGAGCAGAAGGGCCGGCACGATCCCGACCACATAGGCGAAGAGGAAGAAGTCGACCATCACGGGCGAATAGCCGTGGTCGAGCCGGTACATCACCAGCAGCGGCGTGAATTCGTTACCGCCCCACGCTGCGGCGAACATACTGGCGGCGACGGTCAGCCACAGCCATTTCCCACCGTCGCTACTTTCATTGCTTCGACGAAGTTCGGCCGCGGTTCCAGCGCCCATCGTTTGGGTGCTCATCACAGAGTTCCTTCGAAGCCGAGGCCGTGCACCTGGCGCATGTGTGTGAGTACGGCGGCGTTGTATCCGTCAGCATCGCCAGATTCGACGAGGTCGGTCAGCGCGGTGTGGTCTGCCAGTATCCGAGGTAGTTGGCCAGGATCGCGCGAGATCGACCGCGCGGTCATCCGACGCTGCCTGTCGCGCAGGCTCGAGTAGAACGAATCGAGTAGCGGATTCCCACCCGCCGCGACGATCGTCTTGTGAAAGTCGGCGTCGATGGCGCTGAATGCGGCTACGTCCCCACGCTGAGCAACCTCACGTTGCTCGATCAGATTCGCGCGCAACGCTGCGACGAGCGCTTCGCGTGCGTGCGGTCGGGCCGACACCACTCGAACGCTCTGAGTCTCGACGAGTTGTCTGGCACTGACTACGTGTTCCGCTTCCCCGTCCGCGACCGGGACGATCAGCGCCCCCTTCTTCGGGTAGAGACGCATCCAACCTTCCGATTCGAGACGCAGAAACGCCTCACGCACCGGCGTGCGGCTCACATTGGTCCGTGCGGCGATGTCACCCTCACTGATCAACTCCCCTCCGGCAAGTTCGCCGGAAAGGATCAGTTCCTTGACTTCGCGGAAGACGGTTTCGGAAGCGGAATACAACATAGACACAAGATGTATTTATACTCCATGCTGGCCCAACCCCGTCTCTCGGGTCATCGATCCGAACATCTCAGTCCAATGCGGCATCGGCCCAGTTAGCATTGCAAGGTGCAGGACAGAAGAGGAGTCGGTTCACGATGCGCGGTACACACCCCCGCCATCGCACACTGAAGCGCCCATGACGTCGCAGATGAAGTCCATGAGGACGCTGACCCGCGAGTGGTTGGTTCTTCCCGATCAATACGACCGTTTCACTCGCTATCTTCGCGATAACGGCCTCACTACTGCCACCCGGCTACTACTTGGCATCATTGTCATCGGGCTGGGAGTGTGCGCGCTACTCAACAGGTTCAGCCCTGCCGGTCCGACAAGCACGATAGCGCTGTTCTTCAACACTGTCGTCGTGATCGCGTGCTTCATAGTCGGAGTCTCATGGTGGGTCTTCGGCCCCACAAAGCGTCGCTCGTTCGGTTTCGTGGTCTTCTGCGACATCGCTGTCACGATCTCCGTCGTTGGAGATTCCTCCCAGCTGGCGCGATTGCTCACCTGCGTCATTTTTGCCCTGATCGGCATTTACATCGCCTACTTCCACAACCCGAAGTTGCAGATCGCACACTTAGCTTTTTCGCTCCTTGTGATCGCGGTGGCCGCGCAGCCAATTCTGTTCGGGCCGAATCGAGACCCAGCCCTTGGTGTTTCGAAAGTACTGGTTGTCATTACCGCGTTGGTGGTCTGCGCATTCATCTCGCAGATCGTGCTGACGATGCTCAGCATGGATGCTTCCAGTTCCGACCTCGATCCTCTCACCGGCCTCTTGAACCGTCGTGGCCTCGACCGCCACGTCGAGAAGGTACTCGAGGGGTTCCAGCGTCAAGAATCTGCGGCACTACTCGTGATCGCGATCGACATCGACCGGTTCAAGACGATCAACGACGTCCACGGTCACGACGTCGGCGATCGCATCATTCTTCGAGCGGCACAGCGCTTGTCGTCTTGGGCACATGCCGATGCTGTCGTCGCGCGAGTCGGTGGCGACGAATTCGTCCTCGTACAACGACTTCCGGTCCCGGCAATCGGCCCGATGCTCGACTCGATCGGGCCGGCAATGCACTCGAACGCCGACGAGATCCCGTCGACGTCGAGCATCGGAATCGCCGTGCGTACCCACAAATTCGTCGCCGGAGAAGAGCGCGCAGCAGCGTTCACGGACATGCAGAAAGTCGCTGATTCGGCGATGTACGAAAGCAAGAGACTCGGCGGCGGACGCGTTCACACGATCGTCGCCACCGCGACCAGGTAGCCGTACGCGAGGTATCAGTAGTAGACCGGCCCCGGCACTCCCCCACCGGCAGCCACTGCGTCCCCCGTGATTGCGATGCTCCGCGGCGATGCCAGGAAAGTCACGACGTCCGCTACTTCTTCGGCATCGATGATTCGGTGAATCGAGTTCGTCGCGATGCCCTCTTCCACCTGCGCGGGCGAACGGCCGGATTCTTCCGACTCGCGCGCGATCCGTGCGGTCAACCTCTCGGTTCGCGTAACCCCCGGATGGACGACGGTGACGTTGATTCCCTTGGGGCCCAGCTCGTCTGCAAGATTCTTGGTCAGCGCCGACACACTGACGTTGCGGATCGTGTGGGCGATCGAGGTTGCCTGCCTGGCTCCCAAACCGCTGATGTTGATGATCCGGCCCCAGCCCTGGTCGATCAGATATGGCGCTACTGCGCGAGCAGTGCGCAGGTACCCCAGCACTTTGACGTCGATCTCCCCACGAACGACATCATCGGAGGTCGCCTCCAAGTCGAACGATCGCCCCGCACTGAACGGCGTCGCGGCCGAGTTGACCAGAATGTCGACGCCGCCGAACTCCTCGACCACCCGCCGCACCGACACCTGGACTGCGTCGTCGTCACGCGTATCGGTAGCGATGCCGACAGCTCGAACTCCGAACTCCGAAGCCACATCTCGGGCAACGTCCACGACAGTCGATTCCGTGCGCGCAAGTATCGCGACATCAACCCCTTCAGCTGCGAGACCTCTGACAATGGCCAGGCCGATCCCCTTGCTCCCGCCGGCGACAATGGCACGTTTCCCTGAAAGGTGAAGATCCATGCCTGCGACACTATCCAACAGGTAATCCCCGATCTCTACGTAGAGAGATCGGGGACCGTCGGCGCATTTTCCGGCTTGTCAGACCATCAGATCCGCGTACAGGTAGACGTTGTCGGCGTAGTTCCCCACACCGTCCTCGAATTGGAGTTCACCGCCGCAGGTGACAACAGCCAACTTGCGGGCGCCCTCCGGGCCGGCCAACACGCTTTCCTCCACGCCATCAGCCTTCGGACGCGTCTTCACGGCAGTCACCTTCCACGACGTGCTCTTGCCGGTCGCGTCGGATGTACGGATCACTTCACCAGGTTCGATCGTGCCCAGCTCGAACAGCGCACCGTTACCCTGGCCGGTCAAATTGACGTGTCCGGCAATTAAAGTCGTGCCGCTGACCGAGTCGAGGGCGGCACCGTCGAGCCAGATCCCGACGTTCTTGACGTTCTCCGGCGGAGTGAGGACGCCATCAGGGACTGTGGCGTCCACGATCGGCGCCTGAACACCGACCGGATCGAGCGAAAGGGTGTTGGGAGCCATCAACGCATCCGCCGGCGCTGCCGGATTCGCGGAGTGCGACATGACAACTCCCGGACTCGGCGGAATCGCAGCATTGTCATCGGAGGAACGTAGGCCGACGAAGGCCATGGAAGCACCAGCGACAAGCACCGCGATGACAGCCAGGACGAACGCGACACGACGCCCCTTAGCGGGACTCGCGGGCTGGTCGTGGTTGGGATCGTCGTATGGATTGGGATCCGACTCGTACATTGTCATCGAACTGTCTCCTGCGGGATGAGGCACCCCCGGCACCTCTTGCGAATTGACGCCCCCTGCGTCTGATCAGTGTCGGCACCGATCACAGCCCGTGATCGGTGCCGACGTCTACTACTTGTGCCTGGCGTCAGGAACGCTTGCGGCGGAGAGCGACTGCTCCGGCAGCAGCCATTCCGACCAGGCCGAGACCTGTCACCGCGACGGCGACGTTACGGCCTGAATTCTGTTCAGCAGCACCACCGTCGATGGCAACCGGGCGAGGTCCGGTGGCCGGCTTCGGAGTCGCCGGTGCCGGAGTTGCAGGCGTGGCAACCGGTTGCGAAGGAACAGGAACACCGGGAACTACGGGCACAATCGGAACGATGGGCACGATCGGAACAATCGGAACGATGGGCACGATCGGAACAATCGGAACGATGGGCACGATCGGAACGACGGGAGTTGCAGGCGTCGTCGTCGAGGGTGTCGTTGTTGCGGGTGTCGTTGTTGCCGGTGTAGTCGTGGGCTGTGCGGCGTACCCGACGGTGGCGGATGCATTCATCGAAGCGGGCCGAACGGTGTCGAAGGACGCGAAGATCTGGCATTCTGCCCCGGCCGTGTTCCAGTGCAGGTTCTCGACCGAATCCGGAATGACGCTTGCCGTAACGGAGTAGTCCCCGCCCTTCGCAGCGGTGAGGCAAAGATCAACGGCAGTCGGTGCATCTCCGCGGCCGTCAACCGTCAATTGATTTCCTTTCAACGTCGCCTTGCTGTTCTCGCCGCAGACCGTGAGTTCGGATCCCGCCGAGGACTGAACACTGATCGGCTTCCGGTACATATTCGTGTTCAGGGTGAACACGGCAGTCTCTCCGGATTTCAGAGAGCCCGACGCCGGCGTCTTGCGAGCAAGGTCCAGCGTCTGCGTGACGTTCATGATCTCGACGATGCGAGCTCGCTCGTCGGCGCCGAGATTCCTGTCGCACAGGCCCTTGAAGTCGGCCATCAGCGGGTTGTCGTAGTCCGAGACACACCACACCAGCGTCTGGCGCGCCGAACGCGCATCCTCACTGCCATTGCCGGAGACGCTGCTGTCAAGCTTGGCAGGATTCTGCAGCAACCAACTGATGACAGCGAGATCGTCGACCGACAGATCGGGATTGCCCGAAGACGGCACCGTCGGCCCCATCTCGTCGTTGTGCTTGTCGACCGGCAAGCCGTTCTCGTCGACGCCGGCACAGGGATCGAGGTCGAAGTCCGTGCAGTACATCCATTCCGACTTCGCAATTCCGTCGACGTCGCGAACACCGCAGACCGGCGCGTCGACCGCGGTCGAGGCACCCCGATCGGTGGTGCCGTACAGCGGCACGATGTTGCCGTCGTTGTAATGATCGAGTCGAACACCTGAGATGTCGAGCATCTGCTTCGAGGGTGTGTACTCGGTGCCCTCGCACAACCCGGCATTGAATGCCGGCGCGGCCGCGGCTCGCACCGGCAGTGGTGCAGAGACAGCCGGCGAAGCAAAAGCAACGCTACTGCCGGCTACCGTCACGGCAATAGCTGCGGTTAGCGAGAGCCGGAGAGCGAGCGGCCTCCGCCGTGAACCAGACACAGTCATCAAAGCTTCCCTTTCAAGAC
Source organism: Rhodococcus sp. NPDC055024 (assembly GCF_053608585.1). NCBI lineage: Bacteria > Bacillati > Actinomycetota > Actinomycetes > Mycobacteriales > Nocardiaceae > Rhodococcus > Rhodococcus sp. NPDC055024. The sequence goes on along the minus strand of NZ_JBSGVT010000009.1, from coordinate 2,906 downwards.
ATTTCGGTAGCGGGGAGGTTGCCTGGATTCCCAAGACCACGCTATCCAGCGCTCGCTTCCGAGAGGATTGGCCAGTTACTTATGGCAACCAGCCAGTTACTAGAAGGCAATGTAGTGCATGTTTCAAGAAAGTACACACGCTCATCCAGCCTTGGAGCGCAGCGAGGTCCCACGGACGCCGAGTTAGCCAAGCAAGTGACTGCAACCTTGTTCAACCGCACAACCATCACGATCAACCCAAAAATGGCTCACGCAACCCCGACGATCCCGGCATTTCTCGGCCGCTAGCCAGTAGGTAACTCATAGATTCCAGGGAAACCCACAGGAAGGGGCGCTTTCGGTCCGCGCGCAAAATGAAGGGGTCCGCGTGGCGGACCCCTTCATGGGAGATTTCATCCGAGACTGCTTTGTCGGAATTCGGACAACCTGTCCGCGCTCGGCACGCTCGTCCGACCATTCTTAATGTGATTTGCATCACATTCAAAGATTCAGTCGGTTTTGTTCACACTGATAATCAATCTTTTGGTCGCATTTGGGGCGATTACCTAAATCTTCGGCTGAGACAAAGGACCCCGGATCGAACGCAGAGGATGCGACTCGGGGTCAGCTTCGAACCGGAGGCGCCTTCCTCGTGGTCACCGCGATGCGATTCCACGCATTGATCGTCAAGATGACGCTGATGAGCTGGGCCAGTTCCACGTCCGAGAATTCGCCGGCGGCCTCGCTGTACACCTCGTCCGGAACGAAACCGTCGGTAAGGACTGTGACAGCCTCGGTCAAGGCAAGAGCGGCGCGTTCGCGATCGGAGTACATCCCTCGCGCTTCTTCCCACGCGTTCAGTAGATAGAGCTTCTGCTCCGTCACACCGACCTTTCGAGCATCACGCGTGTGCATGTCCAAGCACCATGCGCAATGATTCAGCTGCGACGCGCGAGTGAGGACCAACTCGACGAGTGTTGGCTCCAGCCCCTGACGCGCAGCGGCATCCAACGCAATCATCGCCTTGTAGACCTCGGGCGCCAGCTTCGCAATGTCGATTCGTTGGCCTGTTGTTGTCGTCATACCTAAACCGTAAGCCTGAAAAGACCCCGAAACATGGTTCAATCCGGTGATGAATTCATGGGCCAATCTTGGGTTCGATCTACATGTCGAACTACCGCACGGAATTGGGGTTCGAGCCGCGTTGCTACAGACGCTTCGCGACGCGATCGACAGTGGGCTGTTGAAACCTGGCACCAGGCTTCCACCCTCCCGCACCCTGGCACTCGACCTCGGCATCGCACGAAACACCGTTGCGGACTGCTATGCCGAGCTTGCTGCAGCTGGATGGCTCGTCACACGGCAGGGTTCGGGGACCGTAGTCGCTTCGCTCGCCGACGCACACATTCGCGGGACCGATCCGTCGCCGACAAGACCGCGCTTCACCTACAGCCTTCTCCCCGGATCGCCGGACGCGTCGGCGTTTCCCCGCGCTGCATGGATTTCATCCGCCAGACGGGCGTTGACTGCCGCACCGAACGACGCATTTGCCGCCACTGACCCCAGAGGCCGAGTCGAACTCCGAAACGCCCTCACCACCTATCTGAGCCGAGCCAGAGGAGTTCGCGTCGACCCGAATCGCATTGTGATCAGTGCCAGCTCGGGTCACGGGATCTCCCTCCTCGCCCGTGCACTCGGCGGAGCAATTGCAGTCGATTCTTTCTGCCTTCACCTTCACCGGCAGCTACTTGTCGACGAAGGATTACAAACAATTCCCATCTCAGTCGACGAATCCGGAACTTGCACAGAAGAATTGGCATCAACATCTACCCGCAGCGCGCTCCTGACCCCGACGCATCAGTTCCCTCTCGGGGGACCACTGACGCCTGCAAGGCGAGCAACCGCTGTCGAATGGGCCTCGAGCACGGGCGGCGTCATCATCGAAGACGACTACGACGGCGAATTCCGTTATGACAGAAAGCCTGTCGGAGCCCTCCAAGGCATCGCGCCGCAGCAGGTTGCCTACCTGGGCACTGTCAGCAAGACACTGTCGCCCGCGATTCGAATTGGATGGATGGTGTTGCCGGACAGACTGATCGAACCCGTCCTCGCAACAAAGGGACCCTACGAACGCTGGGTCAGTTCAACGGATCAATTGGCCTTGGCGGACTTCATCGAGTCCGGAAGATTCGACAGCCATATTCGGAAGATGCGCCCCACTTACCGACGACGACGCGATCAACTGATTGCGACGCTCGCTCAGCAAGTGCCCCAAGTCCGGATCGAGGGGATCTCCGCGGGTCTTCACGCTGTGATCCGACTGCCTTCCGGCAGCGAACAAGCCGTGCTTGCTGCTGCTCAGACGCACGATCTCGGCCTCGAAGGGCTCTCCACATTCCGTCACCCCGACGTGTCGTCAGTCGGCGGTGACGGCATCGTCGTCGGATACAGCACGCCGACGCAGTCCCAGTATCCGAGGACGCTGGATGTGCTCTGCGAGGTGCTACAGGCGGCGCTGCGCTAGGAGCCCACGAGTTTTACCGGGGTTTGTCGGTTCTCCCTGCCCCACTCTGCCGGCCTTTGTGCCCTGCCCTGCCCCAGCGAACGTACCGTTCATCTCGTTAGAAGCGGTGAGAGTGTCGTTCGCTCGATCCCGGCGCGTCGTCGGTCACGCCCCTGCCCGGATGGTGTGAACGTACCGTTCCCCTCGTCTAAGAGGGTGAGAGTGCCGTTCACTCGATGCCGGGGGCGGGTTGGGGGTCGGTTTTGGGCTTGTTTTGGGTACGAGAAAGCCCCCCAACCACGAATGGTTGGGGGGCTTGTCGTTAAATTGTGTTCGGCGGTGTCCTACTCTCCCACACCCTGTCGAGTGCAGTACCATCGGCGCTGAAGGGCTTAGCTTCCGGGTTCGGAATGGGACCGGGCGT
>NZ_JBSGVT010000008.1:0-292976 GCF_053608585.1 Rhodococcus sp. NPDC055024 | reverse complement strand
AAATTGATCCAGCTTATCGTCGAGGGCGCCCCGCGAGCTTGTTCTCGGGGGGCGCCGTCATTTCACGCGCACGATAGCGTGGTCGTGTGGCCGATCAATTTGCGCTGGTACCAGCGGTGTACGTGATGTTCTGTCGAAGCAACCTGGCACAACGCCCGGAGGTGCTGTTGCAATTGCGCGAGGGCACGGGATTCATGGACGGATACTGGGCTCACGCGGCTGCGGGACACGTCGAACTGGGGGAGTCGGCACTCGACGCTGCCATTCGGGAGGCTGCGGAAGAACTTGGCGTCGAGTTGCTTTCCTCGGAACTGAAACCGCTGACCGTGTTGCATCGCCGCCATGCGGAAGGAAGAGAGTCGGTGGATCATCGAGTCGATTTCTTCTACGAATGCCGTACGTGGTCCGGTGAACCACGCCGGATGGAACCGTTGAAATCTGCAGATCTGCGGTGGTGGCCGGTTGACGAACTCCCGGAGAAGCTGGTCGACCACGAGCGTTTCGTGATCGAAGCCCATCACGCCGGTCAGCTCGCACCCATCCACAGTTACGGTTTCTGACCGAGCGAGGAACAAATTCAGGCTTCGCTCGCAACGATGACCGGGCACTGAGCTTTTCGAATCATCGCACTGCTCGTCGTGCCGAGACCGGCGTCGTCGAACGAGCCTCGACCACGCCGGCCTACGACGAGAAGCCTTGCCTCGGTGGAGAGTTGTTCCAGAATCGCTACCGAAGGGCCGTCGAATTCGATCTGACGGATGGTGACGCCAGGGTAGAGCGAGGCCCAACCTGACAGTTGCCACGTCAGCGGCGTCGGGTGCTGGGGCGCGTGCCCGGATGCGAAGTCTCGACGCAGCTCGGCTTCGGGTGAGGCAGCATGTACGACGATAAGTTCGGTGTTCACTGCGTCGGCTTCCTTGAATGCGATTGCCAAAGCGCTTTCGCTGTAGGCGCTTCCGTCCAAACCGACGACAACCGGCAAGGCTGCCGCAGCGCTGCTTTCACGCGGTGTTCCGACTCTTGCGAACGAACATGTCGGTCCAGGTGCGGCGGGATCGTCCTGTGGTGCGACGATCAAGGCGGCCTCGGACGTCAACGCGGTGAGGATTGCGGTGTTCTCCCCGGAGATCAGATCGGTCCGGATCCGAAGATCTGGCGACACCGACTCGGCGATCTGAATGGCTTCCATGAACAGGCCGGTCGGTGACGCCGAGGTGTTCGGATCGGCGGTGAACGGGGCTACGAAAACTATTCGCATCCAGAGACTGTGGCGATGCGCGAACTCGGCCGCCCACGTGATCACGTCGGGGCGCAGCGGGGATCCGTCGATGCACACGACCACCGCTCCGTCCGCGGACCACTCCGAGGTGATGAGGTCAGTCGATAGTTCGGGCTTCATCGTGAACTCCTCGAGCTGTGTCTGTTGAATGCGAACTAGCTTGCAGGACAGTGCCGAACAGCAATCCTGCGACGATTATCGAGCACGCGGCAGTCGTCAGGGGCAACCACACGAGCGTCGTGACAGCGAACATGAGCACAAGCAACGGGGCGAGAAGATGGCCGGGTTTCGCTCGGCGTTCGTGTTGCTGCTTTTCTGCCCAGGCTCGGTACTTCGTGCCGTCATTCATGTTGTTTCACCTTGGTGTTTACCTCGGAAACCGACTTGTGGCCAAGCAGTCCGACGTGCGCCTCGTCGCGCATTCTCTCGACCATGTGGGGGTAGTGCAGTTCGAATGCGGGCCGCTCACTGCGGATTCGGGGGAGTTCGGTGAAGTTGTGTCGCGGTGGCGGGCAGGACGTCGCCCATTCGAGCGAGTTTCCGAACCCCCAGGGATCGTCGACGGTCACAATTCGGCCGTAGCGGTAGCTCTTGAAAACATTCCAGATGAACGGAATCGTCGAGGCTCCGAGCACAAACGCGCCGATGGTCGAGATCGTGTTGAGAAGAGTGAAATTGTCCGACGGCAGGTAGTCCGCGTACCGCCGAGGCATACCCTGAGCGCCGAGCCAATGCTGGACGAGAAATGTTGCGTGAAAGCCGATCAGGGTCAACCAAAAGTGAATCTTGGCGAGCTTCTCGTCCAACATCCGGCCGGTCATTTTCGGGAACCAGAAATAGATTCCGGCGTATGTCGCGAAGGCGATCGTTCCGAAGAGGACGTAATGGAAGTGTGCGACGACGAAGTACGAGTCGGTGACATGAAAGTCCAAGGGCGGGCTGGCAAGAATCACGCCGGAGAGTCCGCCGAACAAGAATGTGACCAGGAAGCCGACGGAGAACAGCATGGGCGATTCGAAGGTCAACTGCCCCTTCCACATCGTTCCGATCCAGTTGAAGAATTTGACTCCGGTGGGAACTGCGATCAGGAAGGTCATGAACGAGAAGTACGGGAGGAGAACGGCGCCGGTTGCGTACATGTGGTGTGCCCACACCGCGATCGACAGTGCCGCAATTCCCAGCGTTGCGTAGACCAACCCGGTATATCCGAAGATCGGCTTGCGGCTGAAGACGGGGAAGATCTCCGAGACTATGCCGAAGAAGGGCAGCGCCAGAATGTAGACCTCGGGATGGCCGAAGAACCAGAACAGGTGCTGCCACAACATGACTCCACCGGTGGCGGGGTCGAACAGGTGCGCACCCAGATGACGATCCACCCACAGCCCGATCAAGGCAGCAGCGAGCAGCGGAAAAACGAGGAGAATCAGCATGCTGGCGACCAGCGCATTCCACGTGAAGATCGGCATGCGGAACATCGTCATCCCAGGGGCACGCAGGCAGACGATCGTCGACACGATGTTGACTGCGCCGAGGATGGTGCCGACGCCGCCGAGCGTGAGACCGATGATCCACAGGTCGGCGCCCATGCCGGGGGAGTGGAGTTCGCTGGTGAGCGGCACGTAAGCGGTCCAGCCGAAATCTGCCGCACCACCAGGTGTTACGAATCCGGCGGAGGCGATCAGGCCGCCGAAGAGATAGAGCCAGTAGCTGAATGCGTTGAGTCGCGGGAAACACACATCCGGCGACCCGATCTGCAGTGGCATGAGGTAGTTGGCGAATCCGAAGAAGACCGGGGTCGCGTACAGCAGGAGCATGATCGTTCCGTGCATGGTGAACAACTGATTGTACTGCTCGTTGGACAGGAATTGCATTCCCGGAACGGTCAATTCCATGCGCATGAGTAGCGCCATCAGTCCGCCGATCAAGAAGAAGGCAAACGATGTCACGATGTACATCAGGCCGATCATCTTGTGATCGGTGGTCCTGAGGATCTCGACCAGTTTCGAACCCTTCGGAGCGGTTCGGGGAATCGCATCGGCGTGCGTATCGACCTCACCTACCGGCCGGGGTGCTAGATCAACCACGACGGCCGCCTACGAGAATCGACGTGACGAAATACCGAGAATGCCTGGGACTGTGGAACATAACGCAATGATCGTGGCGACCGGGAACTCGGACGAGGGGAAAAGGTCCCTAGGATCGGAACAGAGGCATGGCGTAGATCACGTGGTCCGGTACGGTCGAGAGAGTTGTCTTCACGGGCGGAAAGAAAGCGAGATCGTCATGGCGTGTCGCATCAGTGAACTGGTGCTCGGTTGCCGGGAACCCGAGGTGCTGGGCCGGTTCTGGTGCGAGGTCCTGGACTTCGTCGTGCTCGATCGAATGGACGACGGTTCGTTGGAGATCGGCCCACGCGAAGGCTTTGGCGGTCCACAGCCGACGATCATCCTCAGTCGCAGAGACGAACCGGAGAAGGGTAAGCCTCGCCTGCATATCGACGTCAACGCTACCGATCGCGATCAGGAGGCCGAACTCGAACGACTACTGGGTCTCGGTGCGCGCCCGGCTGACATCGGCCAGACAGGGCAGGAGCAGTGGCATGTCCTAGCGGACCCAGAAGGTAATGAGTTTTGTCTGCTCAAGGCTCGACTATCTCCGCTCTGACGCTCAACGATCGTGACTCGGTAACAGGCTCGGCCTTCGGCTCAGCGGAACGCGCCACACCAACTCGGTGACACCGTTCTCGCTGGTGATGTTGCTCGAGCCTCCGCACTGACGAGCGCGGGTCGCAAGGTTGTCGAGACCGTGGATTCTGGTTGCCTGGTCGATACCCACACCGTCGTCGACGATGCTGATGACAAGCTCCTCGGTGGCACGGATGGTGACGTCGATGGCATCGGCATGGGCATGTCGCAGAGCATTGCTCAAGCCTTCGCGCACAACGGCTTCGGCGTGCGGGGCTAGTCGAGCCGGGACGGAACTGTCGATGGTTCCCTCGAAAGTGACGCTGGGAGTGATCGGCGAGTGGCCGGACAGGCCGTTGACGGCGTCGAGGAGTCGCCGCCGTAGGCTTGTGGGAGTGGACATCTCGCTCGTGTGGAGGTCGAAGACTGCGGTGCGAATTTCGCGGACCGTCCGGTCGAGTTGATCGACAGAGGTGTCCAAAACGGTTCGAACGGTGGCCTCGTCGCCTGGACGTTGAAGTACTCCCTGCAAACTCAATCCGGTGGCGAACAACTGTTGAATGACGTGGTCGTGGAGGTCACGCGCGATGCGGTCACGATCTTCGAGCACGTCGATCAGTCTTTCCTTTCGTTGCTGTTCAGCGAATTCGACAGTGACAGAGGCGATGTCTGCCATTGCCGTCAGTTGCTCGATCTCCTCTGTTCCCCATGGGCGGTCGCTGCGGCGTGACGCGAAGAGAACGCCGCCGCCGAACGAGGTTCCGGAGAGGGGGAGTGCGATCACAGATTCGTCACCGGAAACATTCAGTGCCGGAACGGGACTGCCCTGTGGTGCAGAGATCGGTCGCCGGCTGCGCGCTGCGTCGTCGATCACGGTCCCGGACAGATTGACGGCAGAGCCGGTCGCGGCGAAAGGCTGGGAATCGGCAATATCTGCGACGTGGACTACTGGCTCTCTGCCCAGGTCGTAGCGAACGACGCACACCAGATTTCCATCCGTGAGATGCCTCGTCGTCCGAACCAGTTCGGCCAGCGTCTCGTCGCGCGATCCGCCACTGAGAAGACGTGCATTGACGGCGGCGACTGCCTTGAGCCAGGCCTCCCGCGTCCGGGATTCCTCGAACAGGCGCGCGTTGTCGATGGCGATGCTCGCAGCGTTTGCCAGTATCTGGAGCACGGCCTCGTCGCGATCGTCGAATGCAGCCCGGTCCGAGCTGTCCGCGAGGTAGATGCTTCCGAACACTTCGCCCCTGACAAAGATCGGAACGCCGAGAAACGTGTCCATCGGTGGGTGATTGGTCGGAAACCCTGCCGAGGACGGATGCGAGGAGATGTGGTCGGTTCGAACAGGGCAGGGTTCCTGAACGACCAGGCCCAGCAGTCCGTGCCCTTCGGGAAGGTGCCCGATCTTGGCAACCTGGCCCTGATCCAAACCCGAGTGGATGAATCGCGACAAGCGCCCGTCGGGCGACTTCACGCCGAGCGCTCCGTAGTCCGCTTCGAGGAGATGACGCGCGACGTCGACTATCTGTTGCAGGGTTTCGTCGAGCTGGAGGGTGGATCCGACAGTCAACACGGCGCTCAGCAGTTTGGGAATCGCACTCGGGTTCAGGGCAGCCAGCTCGGCGCTTCCAGCGATATCGCCGAATAGGCTGAGCATGAGAGCGTCGCGGCTACCTGGCATGGTGCGTGCCCGTGGTCGCGGAGAAGGGCGAGCCTGACGGCGTCAGCAGGTGAGTAGTCGCCTGGCCCGAAGGATCCGGGTGAGAAGTGCCTGCGCGAAGCTTTGTTGCCAAGACTGCAGCCTGCGTTCGGCGTTCGAGGCCCAGTTTCTCGAGGATGCGTGAGACGTAGTTCTTGACTGTCTTCTCCGAGAGCTCTGCGTGCGTGCTGATCTCTCGATTGCTCAGTCCCTTGCCGATCAACTCGAAGATCAATAGTTCCTGATCGGTCAACAGGGCCGCCGCAGTACCCGATTCCTGCTCGGATCGGATGCGCCGCACCAAACCGATCACCGCCTGCGTATTCAACAGCGATTTGCCGGTAGCAACCGTACGGATCGCCGAAACGAGGTCATGGCCGCGAATGTTCTTGAGGACGAATCCACGTGCGCCGGCGATCAGGGCGTCGAGGAGGGCATCGTCGTCGGAGTAGGACGTGAGCATCAACGTCGCCGCGTTCGGATAGGTCGACGCCAGTTCTCGGCACAGTTCCACACCGTTGCCGTCGGGAAGCCTGACGTCCATGACAACCACGTCGGGTCGGCATTCGGGTATCCCGACCGAGGCTTCGCGAACACACGACGCCTCGCCCACGACGTTGAATCCCGATACCTGATTCAACAGGTCTGCCAATCCACGACGGACGATCTCGTGGTCGTCGACCAGATAGATGCCGATCGTCACGGTGGTCACCTCTTCCAGCTCACGCCTGTCGTCGATGTTACCGGACGGTAATGTCCCGACAGGATCGGGTTGTCCGACCGATGGCCGACAAAAAACCCGCGTCGAAGGGTGCGAGACCGAGTCTCGATTGCACAGAGCCAAAGGTCCCGACCGTCACGAGATCTGAATCACCCCGATCTCGTGAGGTAGCGGGTGTGCGCTGAATGTGATTGTGCCGGTGTCTGTTCGATCCGCTCAGTCGACGGGAGCGAGTTCGACGGAGACGTAGACACCCTTGCCTTTTCGATGTGCGAGTGCCTCGCCGGGGCGATCGATACCGTCCAGTTGGAGAACGATCGGACCATGTTCCGGATAGAAATTGCGCCACCAACTCTTCTTGTCCGGCATGGCAACCCCGATCGTCACATGGTCGCCTTTTCGTTTGTAGGACACGGGCGCGCTGAAGGTGCGACCGGACTTGCGGCCGACGTAGGTGATGACGGTCATCGAACGGCCGAGTAGTTTGCCTACGATCGGAGCGCCGATCAGCGGTTGGACCACTACGTTCACGGCGGCGGATACACGTTGGAAAGTGTTCACGAGAAGCCCTTTCGCGACGAATGTTGCACGAATTCGAATCCTGCACGGAAATGGTGCGTGCAGTAGTTCTATCCTGCTCGACCGGGATTGTCGCGTGGGCAGAAATTGGTACAAACCGGTGTGCCGAAGCGAGTAGCGTGGGGTACGTCGAGGGTCATTCGAATATGCGCGGTCAAGCCATGTCGTCCTCGACGCCAACCCGGTCTGTGGTCGAACGGCCGAGAACTGGAGCGCCTGTATGGCGTCGAACCCGTCCGATGTGTCGAATGCACGAGGGCAATCCGAGTCGACTGACGCGGATCAGGAAACGCCGTCGATCTGCCCGGCGTGTCAGCACAGTATGGAATCCCACGATCCGCTCGGAGTTCGCTTCTGCGCAGTGACTGCCGACCGCGGTCTCGATCGAAAGTGCATCTGCGCTGCAGATCGCGAGGAGATGCAGCACTATTCGCGCTACTGAGGCGCATCCTGCATCCCAATCGAAGACGCACCGACCTGCAGTCGCCGACAGTGCTGGATGCCCCGAACCCGCCCTCGTCTATCGACGATCAGCACGTGGTGGTGATGTGTGCGTAGTGCACTTTTACCTGTACAACGTGCAGGGCTGCAATGTGTATGTGCGCTGCCCGCCGCGCTCAGAGGTGACCGGATAGACCGCCGGTCGCGGTGTGTGCTCGCTTCGCCGAACGACTACCTGCTCCAACGCTGCCGTGCTTACTCGATCAGATCCACCTCCCAGTTCGTTCGTTGAATCTGTGTATCGACCTCACGAATCTCGCGGGCGAGGTCGTCCGCGATTGCCCGAAGTTCGGTGACGGGAACTGCCGCGACATAGACCAATTCTGATCGGAGTTGACGACCGTAACCTCGCTCTTCGCGCCCGGACGCGGCGTCCGCAGCGGCATTGACTGCAGAGTGTCTCAGGCGCAGCACATCTCGATGGGCGAGTGCATCTGTGACAGTGCCGTTTCCGAGGATTGCCTGCGCATTGGTTCGATTGATCGCGCGCATCAACCGTTCGAGTTCGCTCAGAGTTGACGTCAGCTCTTCGAGAAGGACGGCAGCGTCTTCGGCGGGAATTTCTCCCTCCTGGTGGCGTGCATTGTCGACGATCCGCTCGCGCAAGTGCGCAACCTTGCGAGTGGTGTCACTGCGTAGCGCGAGTGCCTCTGCCAGTTTCATGGATGAAGCTCCTGCTCTGACCTGAATCGGGAACTCCAAGCTAGCACTCGGTTGACCACCTGGGTCGGATTCCATTGTCTTGCTGCGTTCTTCCCAGTTCAGCATTCGAATCATCTTGGAGACAGCTGGTACTGCGTGTCCGCTGGGGCTGCCACACCGAACTCGTAAGCAATCGGCTTCACCCCAACAAATTAAGGGTGTGGCGATGTTCGATGAAGCGATGAAGTCGGTGGAGCACGCTGCGCACGGTCTCGGGTCGACGGAGCGGGCGAGGCATACGATGGTCCGCCGTCGATCTCGCGGTTCAGGCGAGATAGTCGCCCCGAGACGAGTTTGAGCGCGCCTTTCCCTATTTGTTCGTCTTCGGGAGGCCAGGCGGATTGACCAGTGATTTGTCCACTGCTTCGTTGGTGATCTTCCAGCGCTCGAGGACCTGAGCGTACGTGCCGTTTTCGATCAGATGATCGATTGCCTCACTGATCGGCTGAACCAATCCGTTGTCCTTCTTTACCAATACACCGATCTGGCCCAACGCAGCCTCTCCAGCGCCGGAGAACTGACCGATCACTTCGTTCTCACCGGTCTGGGCGGCGTGGAACTGGGATGACGGGTTCGGACCGAAGTATGCGTCGATTCGACCCGACGAGAGGGGAAGGTAGTAGTCAGTGGTCTTCTGGTACACGGTGATTTCAGCGGGAGCCAGACCGGCCGCCACGTTGTCCTCGTTCCACTTCACCAGCAACGCTTCCTGATTGGTGGCGGCGCCGACACCGACCTTCAGCCCGGCGATGTCCTGCGGTTTGTCGAGCGAGATGTTCTTGTCTTTCCTGACCTCGAAAGCGAGAGTGTCGAGGCGGTACGTCGCGAAATCGTACTTCTCCTTGCGTTCCTCGGTGACCGTCACGTTCGAGACGAATGCATCAGCATCTCCCGAATCGATCCGCACCGAATTCTGCGCCCAATCCGCAACCTGAAGATCGATTTTCAGCCCGAGCACCTCGGCAATCAAGTACGCGAAGTCGGTCTCGGAACCGATGACTGTCTTGTCGTCGTCGGCGTAGAAGCGCAAGGGAGGAGCGGTTCCGGCATTGCCGGTGATGCGGATCGTGCCGCGGTCTCGGAACTCCTGGGGGACCTTCGCTGCGATCGAATCAACCTTCTCGGTGGTGATTCTGTTCTGCTCGGCAGACAAGTTTATGCCGGATGTTGTTGCACCGGAGTGCTGCTCAGTCGATTGTTCATCTGGGCTTCCGCAAGCGGCACCCAGGAGGGCAACTGTGGCCAGGGTAGCGATCAACAGCGTCGCGGAGCGAGGGCGGGTGAACATGGGGTTCCTTCCATAAAGAGGTTTTGTCGAAACAGGCTGATGTGTTGACGAAGTGCGAGCTAGTTCTTCCAGGTATCCACGAAGTCCACCGAGTAGAGATCGGCCTGGATACGCAAGCCGTGAACTGCGGGAGTCGTCGCGAAGATCAACGAGGAGGCGTGCAACGGGATTGCCAATGCCTGATCGGCAATCAACTCCTGAATCTCTTTCAGCACGCCGATCCTCGCATCGACATCTACGGTTCGAGATTGTTTGATCAGCAACGCATTCAGTTCAGGCGTCGAGGCGATGCCTTTGGTCGAGCCGAGAGTGGGGCTGAACACCAGCAGTACGTCACCGTCTGCACGCAAACTCTGGAAGTAGATCGATTCCCATGTGCCGTCGGTTCGTGCAGTGTTGTCCTCGGCAGTTGAGCGAGGTTGCAAGTTCACCGCGACGCCGAGGTCACGCAGCTGAGACTGGATCAGTTCGAACTGCGATTGTGGGAGGTGGTTGCGGTACGCCAACTCCACGGTCAACTTCTCACCGCTCTTCGTGCGAAGTCCGTCACCGCCGACTGTCCATCCACTGGCGTCCAGTAGCGACTTCGCACCCTCCGGGTCATACGTGTAGTCGGACGAGAGATCAGTGTATCCAGGCGCTTTCACCGACAGGATGCTTCGTGCAATCTCGTCACTCGGTGTGTAAGTGGTGTCGATGATCTGTTGGGTATCGATGCCCTTCACCAACGCGCGCCGCACGTTCAGGTCCGCGAGCACTGGCGCAAACGTGGGGTTGAGCAAGAGCGAATCGTTGATGCCGGCAGCTATTGACGGAATGACAGTGAGTCCGGAGGCCTGTGTGCGGTCGACGTCTGTGCTCGGAATGTCGATCGCGGCGTCCAGTTGCCCTGACGTCAAGCCACCGATCCGCACCGAGGACTCGGGGACGACCAAAAAGGTGATCGAATCCAGATATGCCTCTCCCTTGTTCTTGTTGAGTGAAGATCCCCAGCGATAGCCGTCGCGTCGAGCGAGAACGACCTTCGCATTGGTCTCCAGTTCCTTCTGCACGAACGGCCCCGAGGCGATAACGCCCTGGGCGCAGCGTTCTTCGGGCGTCTTCTTCAAGGATTCCGGAGCGATGATGGCGAGTGTGTCGGAGCGTGCGGCTTGAAGGAAACCCGCTGACGGTTCCGAGAAATTGAGTGCGACAGTGGAAGCGTCGAGTACCTCCGCTCCAGTGAAGTTTGCAAGATGTGACTTCGCAGTGGTCGCGAAGCCACTGTCTCCCAGTCTCTTCTGGCTTTCGAAGTTGTCCGCGACAACCTGCGCATCCAGACGCTCGCCGTTGCTGAAGGTCACGCCGTCCTGGAGAGCGAAGACGAATCGTCGACCGTCGTTCTGGACCTCCCAGGACGTCGCCAACCACGGCACGATCTCCCCGGTGTCCAGGTTCTGGTCGACGAGTTTGTCGTACAGGGGATGGAACGCAGTAGCGGTCTGACCGTTCAACGTCTTGTCGATGCACGGTGGAAAAGTATTGATCGCAAAGGTCAGATCGCCCCCTGAAGTGGGTTTGGAGTCGGCGCTCGCAGCTGGTGTTGCAGTGCTGCAACCCGTCGCAACTGCAAGCGTCGACGCCAGGATGGCGACTCGGATCTGTATGGATGAAAACCGCGACGTCGTCATGGACCGAGTTCCGTTCATCGTGTGGAAGTGCGAGTGGAATCGAAGATGTGGGACCGCAGGGTCGTGCCGGTGTATTCGCGCCGGAACACGCCCCGCTTTTGCAGCAGTGGCACAACAGAACTGGTGAAGTCGTCAAGCCCTCTGGGGAAGTGCGTCGCGGTGAGGATGAAGCCGTCGGCCGCTCCTGATTCGAAGAGGTGGGTCAACTCGTCGGCTACCTCCTGCGGCGAGCCGACTATTTCGGGAGTGAGATCATTGCGCGCGAACAACTCTGCGGTTTCGGCGATGGTGAGATTTCGGGATTCGATCAGGCGTGCCAATCGACGTGAGGGGCCCTTACCGCGGTTGAGGACCTCGGCAATCGGAGTGGTCGGATCGAACTGCGACAAGTCGAGCCCTGCGGAGTGGGAGACCCACTCGATTGCTGCATCCGGATGGATAAGGGATCGCAGATACTCCTGCCGTTCCTTCGCGATGCTCGACGTCTCGCCGACTATCGGTTGCACAGCGGCGATGAGGCGGACCGAATCAGGGTCGCGTCCGGCCTCTTCCGCGTAGCCGCGAATTGCCGTGCGCTTCGCCCGAAGATCTTCCTCCAACGGGTCGATCGCAAAGACCAGATCAGCCCACCGCCCACCGAACTCGCGCCCTCGGGCGGATTCACCCGCCTGGATGAAGACCGGCCGGCCTTGAGGTGATTGCGGCAGGGTGAGTGGTCCCTGTACCGACAGGTACTTGCCCTTGTAATCGGCGGCATGAATCTTGCTCGTATCTGCGTAGATTCCGCTGTCGCGATCAGCCAGAACCGCATCTTCTTCCCACGACGACCAAAGTGCGGTGGTAGCTTCGAGGACCTCGTCTCCGCGTTCGTACAGCTCCTCTCGGGGCAGTCGGTCGACCTCGGGGAAGTTGTCGTTCGCGGGGCCAGGTGCCGTCATGACGATGTTCCATGCTGCGCGTCCGCCGCTGAGTATGTCGAGGCTGCCGAGGGTCCTCGCCAAGTTGTACGGACTGTTGAAACTAGCCGAAAGCGTCACGCCGAGACCAATTCGTTTCGTCGCGCCGGCCACGACCGCCGCAAGTTGCGTCGGATCATGTTGAAAGCCGGTCAGCAGACCGTATTTGGTGTGGCCGTCGACATAGTGCACGCGCTCAGGTATCAGTATCAGATCGAATTTTGCTCGTTCGGCCGCCTGTGCGTATCGCTCGTACAACTGTCTGTCCTCGAAGGAATTCTCCGAGTAGGAATGTCGCCACATCCCTGCACTGTGCATGCTCGGGAACACCATGTAGGCGCCGAGGATCATCTGTCGTGTCATCGCTTCTCTGGATTCCTTGGTGTGTGATGGATGCGAGTGGAGACGGGTCGTTCAGGGTCGGCGCTCCACCCCGACCACGATGCGACGTAGACCGCGGAGCTGATGCCGATCGCGGCCAGCGCCAGTGCATTGTGCGAAGCGGCAACTCCGCCGCCGCAATAGGACACGACGTGTGTATCGCTCTCGATCCCGAACTGACGGAAGTGCTCTCGCAGCTCGGCGTCGGGAAGCAGGAAACCGCTTTCGTCCAGTACATCGAGAGCAGGTGCTGATAGTGCTCCGGAAATGTGGCCTTGTTCGTGGAAACTGCTCGGACTGCGAGAATCGAGCAAGACGCCGGTCGTTGCCGCGCGCGCGGCATCGTCTGCGTCGGCCGGTGATACTTCTACAGAACGAATCGGCGCGTTGGTTATCGGACCGTCCGCGTCTGTCTGCCGCTCGATCGCAGCCAGCCACGCCGCCACTCCGCCGTCCAGATAGCGCACCGACCTTCCCGCCCAGTGCAAAGTGAACCACGCACGCGCGGCCAGCAGCGGGCCGTCGGGACTGTAGACGACGATGTCTGCGTCGGCCCCTATGTGTCGATCTGTGAGAGTCTTCGTGAGGATGTCGAGATCAGGCAAGGGGCGATCTCCGCGAGTTCCACCACCTTCGCCTTGAAAGTCCCTGATCGACAAAGTGACATGATTTGGTGAACTCACGATCTCGGATGCACTCGTTGTCTGTTCGCGCACAACTGTGATGACGACCGGTGCCTGGCCCAACCGAATCAATTTGCAAAGTTCGTGGGCGGATACGATCACCGAGTCCCGCTCGCCACCCCCTGTTGAAGTCATGAAAGATGCTTTCCAGCAGTTCTTTTCGCGATGATGGCCGTACGATCGCGGTAATCCTTGGTCACGGCGCAACCGCTGCCAGTACTTGCCCGGCATCAATGACGTCTCCTACCGTCACACTCACCGCCGAGACTGTCCCAGGAGAGGACGCGCGGAGGGCAGTCTCCATCTTCATGGCTTCGACGACCGCAACGACATCACCTTCCGATACCCGTGTTCCAGTCTGGAGTACAGCCAGTACAGTTCCCGGCATCTTCGAAGTGATCTCTCCGTCCCCGGATTCGGAATCCTTTGCTGTATAGATCTTCTCGCTCACCGGAACGGTCCAACCGCCGACGCATACCCACGCGCCGGTGCCGACTCCGAGACGTCCAGCGGTGGTTGCCAATCCGTCGGCGACCAGACTGAGGGTCATTTTTTCGGTTCCGCCTCTGACGAGCACGGAAATGTTCCGGCCGTCGGCGTCCACAATCCACTGGTCGCGTCGTTGTGAGATGACCGTTGTCGTTACGACTCGGCCGTCAGCTACTAGTTCGCGTCCGATCGGATCGGATCCCGCTTTGCGCAATGCGGCTCGATGTAGTCCGTGAGCACCGGTCCAGGACGACGTAGTGACCGGCAACTGTTCCTCGACCGAAGTCCATACCATCGCAACAGCAGCGGCGGTGGCCTGGAGTTGCTCCGAATCCGGGACCAATCGAGTGAGGTGCTCGTCGACGAAGGAAGTGTGAATGTCATCCGTGCGCACAGCCGTTGTCGCCAAGAGTAATCGGAGGAAGCCTATGTTCGAGGCTCCGCCGAAGTAACTCGCATGGGCCAAAGCTCGGTCCAACGACTCCAGCGCCGCTGACCGTGTCAGCCCCCGCGCTATCACCTTTGCGATCATCGGATCGTAGAACGGCGGAATGGCGCCGACGCCCTCGAAAGCACTGTCGACGCGGACCTTCGACGGCCAGGAGACCTTCACGGAATGTGAAGGTGCGGGCCGAAACCCGTTGGACGGATCCTCGGCGTAGATTCTCGCTTGCACCGCGAAGCCTCGCAGTGCGATGTCGCGCTGCTGTAGAGGCAAGCGCGCGCCGAGGGCGATGTCAAGTTGCAGTTCGACGAGATCGACGCCCGTCACTTCTTCGGTGACTGTATGTTCGACCTGCAGGCGCGTGTTGACTTCGAGGAAGTAGTAGCGGTTTTCGGTGTCGACCAAGAATTCCACGGTGGCCGCGTTCACGTAACCGACGCCTGCGAGAAGACGGAGAGCGTCGTGCTGCATGGAACCCAGGACTGATTCGGGCACGGAAGTAGCCGGTGCCTGCTCGATGATCTTCTGATTTCTACGCTGAAGTGAGCATTCGCGGGTGAAGAAGTGAACTCCCGTGCCGTAGGAATCGAACAACACCTGCACCTCGACGTGACGCGGACGCTCCACCAGTGTCTCGATCATGAGGTCGCCGCGACCGAAGTTCCTTTTGTTCAACCCGATTGCGGAGGTGATGACCTCACGGGCATCATCACCCGGATGCAGGCGGACCATCCCCTTGCCTCCGCCACCGAACACCGGTTTCAGCAGCACCGGAACGTCGAGAGACTGAACATGACCGACGATGATGTCGGGATCGGCACTTGCCTCACCCCACGCATTGAGCGTCGGAATGCCGGCATCTGCGGCAGCCTTCTTCGCCCTCGCCTTGTCGCCGAGCATTGCGATGGATTCAGCGGCCGGACCGACGAATATCAACCCTGCAGCGACGACTGCGGTAGCAAAATCGGAGTCTTCGGAAAGGAATCCGTAGCCCGGGTGCACGGCATCGCACCCGGCGCCGAGGGCGGCCGCAATGATTTGATCCGAATTGGTATAGGACTCAGACGGAAGGTCTCCGTCCAGGATTACCGTGTGATCGGCAAGGCGATGCCACTGTGCGTGTGAATCGACGGGGGAGGAGATCGTCACTACCGACATGCCCAGGCGGCGGGCTGTTCGCGCGATGCGTGTGACGATTTCACCTCGATTGGCGATGAGAAGTCGAGTCATTGTGCTCACATCCTGAATACGCCGAAGCGCGTTGTTCCGTGATTGCGGGGAAGCATGGACAGTGCGAGCGAAACCCAGGATCGCGTGTCGACCGGGTCGACGATCGCGTCCACCCACAGCCTGGACGCAACGTAAACCGATTCCCCTTGCCGGTCGTAACCTTCACGGATCGGCCGCTTGATTTCCTCTATTTCCTCTTCTGTGAGCGGAGTTCCGCGTGTGCGCGCAGATTCGATCTTCATCAAGGCCATCACCGATGCTGCTTGTTCCGCACCAACCACGGTTGTCTTGGCGTTCGGCCACACGGCCATGAAGTCAGGGCCTATCGAGCGTCCGCACATTGCGAGGTTTCCCGCCCCATAGCTTCCACCGATGACGATGCTGAGCTTGGGAACTCTCGCGCAGGCAACGGCGTTGACCAGTTTCGCTCCATGCTTGGCGATACCTTCCGCTTCGTACTGCTTCCCGACCATGAATCCGTTGACGTTGTGCAGGAACAACAGTGGGATATCTCGCTGTGAACACAGCTCGACGAAGTTGGCGGCTTTGAGGGAGTCCTCCGAAAAGAGCACCCCGTCGTTCATGACGACTCCGACGGTGTACCCCTCGATGTGGCCTGTGCCGCAGACGATGGTTCGGCCGTAATTTGCTCGGTACTCGACCAATTCGCTCGCGTCGAGTAGGTGGGCCAGAATGTCGCGCGCGACGATAGGTGTTTTGGAAGAAGCCGGGATCACCGTGTCGAGCGCCTCGGGGGAGTGGAGAGGCGGTCGCGGAGATCGTGACGGTGCCCGTACTTCCCGTCGATCACCTCGGGCGACGATGTCGGCGATCATTGTCAGTGCCTCGATGTCGTCGTTGGCGATGTGATCGACGACGCCGCTGATCACCCCGTGCACGTCGGCACCGCCGAGTTCCTGCGGTTCGACGTCGACACCGGTAGCAGCCTTGACCAACTGAGGACCACCGAGATAGACAGTGCCGGTGCCTCGGACGATGACGGTCTCGTCGCACATCGCCGGGATGTACGCACCTCCTGCGGTGCAAGAGCCCATGACGGCTGCGATCTGAACGATTCCGTCTGCCGACATTTCGGCGATGTTCTTGAACATCTCGCCGAAATGGTGCTCGTCGGGGAATATCTCATCCTGCATGGGGAGGAAAACACCTCCCGAGTCGACGAGATAGACACACGGCAGCCTCAGTCGACGGGCGACAGCTTGCAATCGCAGTTGCTTCTTGACGGTCAGCGGGTAGTAGGTGCCGCCTTTGACAGTGGCGTCGTTTGCGAAGATGGCGCAGAGTGAGCCGCGGATGAGACCTACTCCCGTAACCAGACCGGCCGACGGGAGTTGCTCGTCGTACACCTCGAATCCGGCCAGTTGGCCGATCTCGAAGAATGGGGACTGCACGTCGAGAAGAGCGTCGATGCGTTCGCGAGCGGGCAATTTGCCGCGAGCACGATGCTTGGCGACGGACCGCTCGGGTGCTCCGTGAACGGACAAGTGTTGCGCGCCCGCGACTCGCTCACGAATAGTCTTGTAAGCCAACAAGTTTTGCTCCCGGGTTCCGGGGTCGAGTTGTGCGGTGCGTTCAATGACGGGCATGGGACGTACCTACTGTCGGTTCGGAGGAAGCTGTACGGAGGGAGAACACGAGAGCCGTCGCTGCTGCGGTGATGAGTGCGATGATTGCCGACCACACGCGTTCGTCGGACGCGAGAGGTCCGACGACGGAGGCGATGCCGGCAATCCCCTGCTGCACGAGGCCGCAGTAAGCCACGGCGATGGCTCCACCTTCCGCGAAATGTGTCACTGCTGATGCGGCCGAGTTCGGGAAGAGCAGCGATTGCCCGAATGTCAATGCGACGTAACCGATCAGGAAGACGACGAGCAACGGAATGGAACCAAGCGGGGGATACCAGCAGAGCATGAGGACGAGACCCGCAACCAGCATGCATAGCGCACCTCTGCGCATCAGCTTTTCCGAACCAACGGCCGTGGCCCTGCGGTTGACGTACAACGCGCCGCCGAAGTAGGCGGCTCCGTAGAGGATTCCGAAGGCGCCGAACGCCCACGGTTGCAAATTGAATCGATCGCTGAACAGGAAGGGACTCGATTGCTGAACCAGGACGATCGCGCCGAAACCCAAACCTCCCGCAATGGCCGGTTTGTAGAACTTGGGTGTCAGCACTATGGCATTCCACCGAACGACGCGTTCGTTGTTGTCGCGGACCGTGGTGTTCTCGGTATTCACCGCCACTGCAGCCAGTGCTACGCCGAACGCCCCGAGGACTCCGAATCCGGCGCGCCACGAGGTGAACGACGCGAGTGCACCGCCGATCAGTTGGCCACCGCCCAGCGCCACCACAAATGCCATCGACAACAGTGACAATCGACTGGCCAGCTCCGAACCGGTGAACCTGTCCTTCACCATCATTCGCACGACGATGGCCGCGCCTCCGGCCCCGATGCCTTGCACGATCCGGCCGATCAGTAGAACGGCGGCGCTCTGGACCAAGACGAGAGCAACGCAGGCGATCACGAACAGGGCCAAGCTGGACAGCAGTGCGGTCCTACGCCCGAGGCGATCGGCCAACCGCCCCCACACGACCACCGGTAGTGCTGCACTGATCACGAACAAAGTCACCGACCACTTGACGACGGAATCCGCGATGCCCAAATCCGCGGCGATCTTCGGCAGTGAAGGGAGATAGATGGTCGTCGCCATCTGTGCTGTCAACACGACGGCACAAGCCAGCGGTGTCACTGCGACAGTGCGGCCTTCGCTCATTCGGTGACACTTCGTAGGACGTCGGCGAAACGCTCGATCGTTGCCGAAGGCAAGTCCGCGCGAAGCATCAATCTCAGCCCGGCTTTGCCTCGACCGATGACCGGAAAGAAGACAGCCGAGGTGTAGAAACCGCGTTTCAGCAGTTCCTTTGCTGCAGCGATGGTTCTTTCTTCCTCGTGGAGTGTGACGAACCGGATCGGGAGGCCATCGCCCGATGCCGGCGTGTCGACGAGTGAATCGAACTGTTCCACAACCGTTTGCAGTCGCCGTTGGCGCTTGTCGACCTCTCCGCTGTGGTGAAGTTCCACGGACGCTGCGATAGCGCCCAGCCCGGCTACGTTCACACGTTGTGACCACGTGAGTGGGCCGCCGTAGCGAAGTGCTAGATCACGATTTCGGCTGCCACTGGTGCGGCTGAGTGCGATCGCGCCGCCGGAAGCGCCGAATCCCTTGTTCAGCGATGTCAGCAAGAATGTTCGATCATTCAAGCTGCCAATGAGATCCAGTACTGCACCACGGCCGTTGTGTCCGAGGACCGAGGTGCTGTGCGCCTCGTCGAGAACGAGGATCAGTCCGTATTTGGCCTGTAATGCGAACAGTTCGTTCAGCGGTGCCTTTCCACCGGTGCTGTAGACGGTGTCCGCCACGTATGCCACCTGAGAATTTGTGCGGCAGAGACTTTCGAGTTCATCGACGTCGTCGTGCCGAATGGTCACGATCGTCGTTTCGTCGGCGACGCTCGCCTTCATTGCATTCAGGCAGAAGTGTGCGTTCTTGTCGAACACCATGAGGGGAGGTTCGCCGCCGGTGAGCAATCCGGATGCGACGAGGGGGAGCAGACTCCACGCCGCGTTGGCCGCGGACCCGAGCGTGAGAACATGCGCGTCCAACAGTTCGCTCAGTGCGGCCTCGGTGTCGTCGAGGAGACGGGAGTGAACCCTCATCCGTGAGATGGAACTGTTCAACGTTCGTTCGCGCTCGAGAGCGGCGATTGCACCCGACCGAATCCGATCGTCGGTGTCGAGACCCAGGTACGAGTAGGTGGAGAAATTCTCGAATTCGTACCCTTCGGTCGTCCGGTGTTCGAAGCCTGCGACGCGGTCGGCGGTGATATCTGCCAGGCCCTCGCCGACTGCGCGATCCCAGAATGGGTTGCTCAAATCGGCAGCACGCCTGAGGTTCGAGTACAGGTTCCTATCTTTCAAGCTCTCGGCAACCGTCATTTTCGCGGCTGATCCCTTCACTGGATTCGATAGCGGAATTAATACGTTGATGCACGAAGGAGCATCACGTCAGTGGGCATCGCTAATTGAGAACGAAAGACAATTCGATGTCAAGCATTGCCAATTGAAATGCCGCGAAAAGTGAAGAGAACCCTGCGGTTTGGAATTAGTTGAATCTAGGACTTTTGCAGTTCTTCCAGTTCAAGGCCGGTGATGAATTATCACGATTTCCCGTGGTAAATCGGAAAATGCCGTGAGTCACACGCTGATCAGTGTTTACCGGCGATGATCGAGGAATATTATGATCCGGGTGCGTCAAAGGGTTGGCCTGGATGCGATGAGGCTTCGGCCTGATAGTTTCCGTCAATACTTCGGGGTGTTTTGTAGTCAGGCGTGGCCTATCTGGAATTGAATTTGTTCGAGGTAAATAGTGTGAAACTCGAAGACGGAGATGGGTAAAGCTTGTCAAGTTCTTTACTTGCGGCTATTGATGGTGTGCGGTTGAACCGGCAATGATTCAGCTTCGTCGGAACCACTTACCGCGCAGAATCATCAGTATCCGGTCTGTCCGCCTATGACGACGAAGACGATCCAGAGGAACTGCGCCAAGAAAGCTCGAGATCGACTGTCATTGCTCGGGTATGCGCGTACTTCGAATCCTGCACGTCCATCGATCGGTCTGCTGCAGCGTCATGCAATGTCAAACTGCCTCGCTCCCTTGAATTCTCATGGAGGGAGCCCAGTGGAGACGCTATGACGTCAGGGAATTGGTAGCCACGTCCTGGCCGCGACCACCAAGGCGTTCACGCCGATTGTCAGGGTCGGCTCGATCACGGGAGCGTAGTGCGGCGAATGGTTCGACGGCACGCTTCGCAGGGCTGGGTCGGTCATGTCACCTGTCGTGAACAGGTAAGGGTCGGTGCCGCCGAGCAACCAGTACGACAGCGGCGCACCGGCGCTGGTCGCGAGAATGCCGACATCCTCGCTCCCTGCTCCTGCGCCAGGGTCGAGAATCTTGTTGTTTCCCAGCCATTCGGCAAAGGCATCGAGTGTCTTGTCCAGCGCTGCCGGATCATTGACGACGATAGGAAAGTGCTCTGTCTCGGTGATGGTCGGTGGGGTGGGTGCGCCGGCGGTGGCCGCTTCGCCCCGGACGATGCGGTCGACGCTGTCGAGGATGCGTTGACGCACACCGGCGTCGTAGCTACGGATGTTGAGTTGGAGTTCCGCTTCGCCGGGAATGACATTGGCGGCATCTCCAGCATGAATGGAGCCGACGGTGAGGACCGCCGTCGCAGTGCTCGGCACTTCGCGTGAAATGACAGTTTGCAGGCGGAGCACGGTTTCAGCTGCCATGACCACGGGATCGACGGAGTTCTCCGGCATCGATCCGTGCGCGCCTTTTCCGACCAGTCGCACACGCAACGAGTCCGATCCCGCATACGAGGGCCCAGCATGCCCGGCGATGGTGCCTGCCGGTAGCGGAGCCACGTGTTGTCCGAGGACGATGTCGGGCTTCGGGAATCGCTCGAACAGTCCGTCGTCGACCATGGCTTGCGCACCCGCGCCAAGTTCTTCGGCCGGTTGGAAGACGAGGACAAGAGTGCCGGACCAGGACGACGTGTCCTGAGAAAGAATTCGGGCCGCACCGAGTAGGCAGGTTGTGTGCAGGTCATGGCCGCACGCGTGGCTGACCGAGACGGACTTCCCCTGATCGTCGGTGGTCGTCACCGTGCTGGCATAGTCCAAGCCGGTTTCTTCTCGAACCGGGAGGGCGTCCATGTCCGCACGCAGCAGCGCAGTAGGTCCCGGTCCGTTCTTCAGGACGGCGACGACTCCGCTCGAGCCGACGCCGGTTGTGATGTCGAATCCCAATGCTGCCAAATGTTTTTCGACAATCTTGGATGTTCTACCCTCGTGAAACCCCAGCTCCGGGTGACTGTGGAGGTCCTTGTAGACGTCGATCAGATTTGGATCTACGGCGACGGTTTCGTGCATAGTCGAGGTCATGAGCGTCCTCTCGGTAGCGTCTTTTCAGGCTAACCGGGATGACGTGTCGGCAAACACGACCCAGGTCCCATCGCGCCCGTGATTCGGAGTTCGGGTGCTACGGCACGTAGAACGATGCGACGCCTGGGGTGATCGTCCCGGCGACGGACAGGACAGCGACAGCGACGTGGCCGGTTCCGGTCTGAACGATCGCCTCTGCCGGGAATCCGTGCAGGCCGTCCGAGAGTCGGGCGGAACCGGAGGCCCCGGTCGAGAGGTTCAGCCAGCGCACTTCGGACGAGAGCAGGCATCCCCACCGGTCTTCCTTGCCGCCGGTGATCGTCACCGTGCCTGGTTGGTCGCCGACCACAGCTACGCAGCGGACTGCGGGCGCGTCGAAGCTGCCGTTCGGGTTGCCGTACGGCGCAGGGTTGACCTGGAATGGAATGGTCACCGCTGCAGATGCGAGCGCTACCGGCGTCAGAGCCGAAACGATCACGACAGATGCGCAGACGCTCAGTCGGCGAACGAGATTCATCACGAGAGACCTCCAATGTCCAGGTTGTTCATTCCCCGACGCACAGCTCGGTTCTTCGTGTGCCCGGAACTCGTCCAGCAATGTCGTTTGCAGTGGCCACTTTCCAACACTGTCGTGATCGAAGGGACAGCCTCACCATATCCGCTCGAATCGGAGAATTCAGAGATTGGCGATGATGCGATCGACGGGACCCTGCATGGGCGCCGCAATGGGCCAACCGTGACCGGTGTTGTTGAGTCAACCCGCTTGCAGTGTCCCGCTGAATGGGCATCCGGACCCTACTGCGTCTCGACTGCCCTAGCGTTTGCGTCGATAAACCACGTGAAGGGATTCGTTCAATGGCTAAGAATCAGGCACCCCCCGCGACTCGAGCCCATGACATCGCTGTCGACCTGCTTGTGATCGGGTCCGGTACCGGCATGGCTGCGGCCCTCACCGCGAACGAGCTCGGCTTGTCCACGCTGATCGTGGAGAAGACGCAGTACGTTGGCGGTTCGACGGCGCGGTCCGGTGGGGCGTTTTGGATGCCTGCCAACGCGGTACTGGCGGAAGCCGGTGCGGGCGACACCGTTGCGCGCGCGAAGACCTATGTGCATGCGGCGGTTGGTGATACGGCACCCGCCGCACGTGGTGAGGCGTTCGTCGACAACAGTGCCGCCACGGTCGACATGCTCAGTCGCACGACGCCCATGAAGTTTTTCTGGGCCAAGGAATACTCCGATTACCACCCCGAACTGCCGGGCGGCAGCGCGGCCGGCCGCACTTGCGAGTGCCAGCCGTTCGACGCGTCGGTACTGGGCACCGAACGCGCTCGCCTGCGCCCCGGCCTGATGGAAGCCGGGCTTCCGATGCCGGTCACTGGCGCGGACTACAAATGGATGAACCTGATGGTGAAGAAGCCGACCAAGGCTTTTCCGCGCATCATCCGCCGCTTGGCGCAGGGCGTTTACGGTAAGTACGTCCTCAAGCGCGAATACATCGCCGGCGGTCAGGCGCTCGCAGCGGGCCTGTTCGCCGGTGTGGTGCAAGCAGGTATCCCGGTGTGGACGGAAACGTCGTTGGTTCGGCTCGTCACCGAGGGCGACCGCGTGACCGGTGCGATCGTCGTGCAAGACGGTCGCGAGGTGACGGTGACGGCCCGCCGCGGTGTCGTTCTGGCCGCCGGCGGGTTCGACCACAACATGGAATGGCGTCACAAGTACCAGTCGGAGAGCCTCGGAGAGCACGAGAGCCTGGGCGCAGAGGGCAACATCGGCGAGGCGATCGAGGCTGCCCAGGAGTTGGGCGCGGGTATCGGCTCGATGGATCAGTCGTGGTGGTTCCCCGCAGTGGCGAGCATCAAGGGACGACCGCCAATGGTGATGCTCGCGGAGCGTGCGCTGCCTGGCTCGTTCATCGTCGACCACACCGGTCGTCGATTCGTCAACGAGGCAACCGACTACATGACGTTCGGTCAGCGCGTGCTCGAGAGGGAGAAGGCGGGCGACCCTGCCGAGTCCATGTGGTTCGTTTTCGACCAGGAGTACCGCAACAGTTATGTGTTCGCAGGCGGCATCTTCCCGCGTCAGCCCCTTCCACCAGCGTTCTTCGAGTCCGGTATCGCGCACAAGGCGAGCAGTCCTGCCGAGCTTGCCCGCAAGGTCGGACTTCCCGAGGATGCTTTTGCCGAGTCCTTCGAGAAGTTCAACGAGGCCGCAGCTGCCGGTAGCGATGCGGAATTCGGTCGCGGCGGAAGTGCATACGATCGGTACTACGGCGACCCGACAGTGTCGCCGAACCCGAACCTGAGGAAGCTCGACACGAGTGCCCTCTACGCGGTGAAGATGACGCTCAGCGACCTCGGCACCTGCGGCGGCGTGGAGGCCGACGATCGAGCGCGCGTGCTTCGTGAGGACGGCAGCGTCATCGACGGCCTGTACGCGATCGGCAATACCGCGGCCAACGCATTCGGACACTCTTACCCGGGCGCTGGCGCGACGATCGGCCAGGGCTTGGTTTACGGATACATCGCCGCGCATCACGCAGCAGAGCGGTAGCTCTACCGAACAACAGATCTACCTGAACGGGAGATCAGCGCACGTTCCGATACCGGGACATGCACTGGTCTCCCGTTCGACGTTCGGTGACGTCGAGGCGGGTGCAATTTCGACCGGTCGGGTCGACCTGGCAAAAACAGGTATGTATCCAGGTAATTCAACCGTCGTGTGGAGCACCACGAAGCGACAGCGTATGGGGTGATTCTCATCCGCAACGCAAGGATCCGCATGTTCCACCCCAATCTCGACCGCCCGTGCAGACACCCGCCCTGTCGATCTGCAACCGAAATGCCTTCGGTTCGCCGTGACGACATTCGTGGCCCACGATCAAGGATCGGTTCCCGCCCTGCCGCGAGTTGGCTCGGGATTTTGCCAGTGCTGTCACCAGTACTGACGGAATAGTCTCCGGACCTGCTCTCCGTCCACCCGCGTGACAAGTCCGCGGCGCACAGGATGAGCGCACCACAGTGTGGTCCGTGATGCGAGCTAGCGCACTCAGGTGTTCGCTGTTGTGGCCGTTTCCGTGCCACAGACCATGCCGTCGAAGATCCACGAGCTCGTCGGATTCTCGACATTTCGATCAGTACCCATGCGTCCCGCTGTCGCAAGAGTTGTCGCTCTGGTTATCGCCGTGGCGCATTCCGAAAAATTCACTCCAACGGAGTCGGTGCTGTCTGCCGTACCGCTCAGCACGTACCGAGTGCTGCCTGCAGGTAGAGCGTTGCACCTGCTCCGATCACATCAGTCAAGGAAAAAATGAGTAAGCACAGAAAACCCATGCGTTCCAACACGAAACGATTCATCGCTGCTACTGCGGGCGTGAGTGCTCTTGTGGGTGCCGGAGCGGTCGTCAATGCAGGTATCGCCGGTGCGCAAGGTTGGTCGGCGAGTTGTAACTGGGAGTGGCCGGTAGACGGGGCGCTGTCACAGGGCTTCCATGCAGGACATGACGGCGTCGACTTCGCCGTAAACGTAGGCACCGTACTCCACGCACCGACGTCGGGCACTATTTCGGTTGCAGGACCGAACGATCCGGGTGGATACGGAACATACATCCAGTTGGAAGCGGACTCGGGCGCGCAGATTCAGATGGGTCACCTCTCCGAAACATGGGTCGGTGTGGGGCAGCATGTCGAGGTAGGCGATCAGATCGGGGCAACGGGCAACACCGGCAGTTCCACCGGGCCACACTTGCATCTGCGGATTCACAATGGCGGTGCCGTCGATCCCATGACCTTCCTGAGTTCGGTCGGCGCGTGCGACACCGGCTCGAGCATTGTTCCTGCACCTGCACCTGCACCTGCACCTGCACCCGAGCCCGAAGTGGTACCCGAATCTGTGCCGGATCCGGTAGTCGAGTCTGCATCATTCGAATCTTCACCGGCAGAGAGCATTCCGGAGATCAACTCTCAGGCGTCGGGCGAAGTGGTGACCGTTGCGGCAGGGGATACGTTGTTCGGCCTCGGTGCCGAACGTGGGCTCACCTGGCAGCAGGTTTGGGACATGAACCCACAGATTGTCAATCCCGATCAGATCTTCGTGGGAGACGCAATCACTCTGTAACAGTGGAGGATTCGATGCCGAGTGAGGGTGGACGACTGGTGCTCGATCAGGTCCAGTAGTTGCGCTCATCCGGAATCCCAGTTGGTGCGTGAGAACTCTGCAGCCGGGCCGTGTTGCGGCCCGGCTGTTTTCGTGCCCGTGATGTGCGCGTCAGGTCGACGATCCAGACGATCAATGCAGCGGCAGCGTACCCGCCCCCGACGGCGCTCGAAGCACCCCAACCCGATACATGGAAGACCATGGTGGTGGAGATCGCTCCGATTGCGCTGCCCAGCGAATAGAACACCATGTAGCTGCCGATGATGCGGCCGGCTGATTCCGGTGCATGGGCGACGATGAGATTCTGACTTGTGACGTGTACAGCCTGGACGGCGAAGTCCAATGCAATCACGCCGATCGCGAGCAGAACAAGAGAGTGCGTAGCCTGCGCGCTCAGCACCCACGAGAGTACGAGAACGATCAGGGACAAGCCGGTGACGCGCTGCGACTTGCCTTCGTCTGCCCATCGGCCGGCGCTGATTGCACCCAGTGCGCCGACAAGTCCGGCTATGCCGAACAGCCCGATCTGTGTTGTGGACAATCGCCACGGTTCCTCGCTCAGTGGCAGGGTCATACCGCTCCACAATGCACCGAAGGACGCAAAGAGGAACAGGGTGATCAGCGCCCGGGTGCGGAATACTCGGTTCGTAGTTGTCAACGTCACGACTGACCCGACTGCCCGCGCGTAACTGCTCTTATTCCGTCGTGGGCACACGTCTTTCGGCAACATCGCCAAAGCGACCGCGGCGATCAGAAGAGAGAGAACGGCAGACCCCGAATAGACCGCCCGCCAGCCGGCCAGATCGGCAACCAGTCCCGCCACGGTGCGGGCGAGGATGATGCCCACCACGACGCCACTGGTGATGACGCCGATGTTTGCGCCCCGCTCCTCCGGGTGGCTGATTGCTGCGGCGTAGGCAACTATGACTTGGACGACGACTGAGAATGCGCCTGCGACAGTGATGCCGATCAACAGTTGAAGACTCGTGGTGGAAAATGCGACAAGCATCATTCCCGTTGCGGCAGAGCCTATCTGGAGTGCGATCAGTTTCTTGCGGTCCACCAGGTCGCTCAGTGGCACCAGCACGATCAGCCCTGCGAGGTAGCCGAGTTGGGCGAGTGCAACGACTAGTCCGAGACCGGCCGCTGGAAGTGACAGGTCCGCCCCGATTTGGCCGAGAAGTGGCTGTGCGTAGTAAATGTTTGCTACCGAGACCCCGCAGAGGACAGCCAAAAGGATGCGCAGTCTGTGAGGCATCCCGTGCCTGGTCGGCGCGGCCTCGTGCGCGGCATGATTGACCACTTTCACTCCATTTGGTTGCGTTTTGATACCATTTGAAGGCTATGTCATATCGGTTTCAAAACGCAACCAAAGAGGAATTTGATGGCTGATCGCATGCAGTGGACGGACTCTCACTGCCCGGTGGCCAGAGCAGCCGACATCATCGGGGACCGCTGGTCGCTGCTGATCGTGCGAGATGCCTTCGACGGGGCGCGTAGATTCAGTCAGTTTCAGCGCAACCTCGGCATCGCGAAGAACATTCTGACCGACAGGCTGCGGAGCCTTGTCGAACAGGAAATCCTGGAGGTTCGAGCAAACGAACAGGGGACCAGGAACGAGTACGTCTTGACCGCACGTGGCGCGGATCTATTCATCGTGATCGTGAGTTTGCGTCAGTGGGGCGAGCGCCACGCGTTCGACGACGGTGAACCATTTTCGACGTTGATCGACGACACGACGGGAGATCCTGTGCCGACGCTGCGATTAGCCAATGCACAGGAAATCGAACTTGATGTGGCAAATACGCACGTACGGAAGGTCGATCTCGATTGATACTTCATTCAGCGGGACCGCTGTGAAGCGAACCGACATCAGTGTTCTGCGTCGCCGTTGGTCAGACGAGGATGTCGAGAAATTACGGGCAGAGTTGCTTGATCAGTCGCGGATCGTCAAGCCACCTCACGCGCTCACCTCGCCATGGACGGAGACTGCCGACGGGTTGGTGGATTTGCGTGGCCTGACGGCAGGTAGCGGTGGTATCGACATCAGATTCCTCACTCTGGAACGCATCGACCTGAGCTTCGTCAAGGGTGCACTGTCAGTCTTCGAGTCCGAACTATTCGACTGCCGTTTCGATTTCGCCATGTTGACCGGTCAGCCGCGCATCAATCGCAGATTCGAGCGGTGCAGTTTCCGCGGTGCCACGCTCTCCCGTCTGGCTCTGGGGCCGCAGATCGTCGATTGCGATTTCACCGGAGCGAAAGCACTGCGGCTCAGGTCAGTGCCCAATACTGTGTTCGAGCGCTGCATATTCGACGGCGCGGACCTGACCGGTGCGCAGTTCTCGGACACGTCTTTCGTAGATTGCACCTTCGGCGCCGCGCGATTCTCCCCATCCTCGAGCTTCCTGCGGTGCTCCTTCACCCGCACCGTCGTCGAGTTCTCCACCGCGCGGGTGTCGCGAACGACGAGCGACGGGCTCGAGGTGCCGGACCAGTGGGCGGGTGAAGCAGATGCGACCGTCGCGTTGGAGCAGTATGCCGCGGGCTACGCCCAAACAATTGACGCGGGAGAAGAGGGTGGAATGGGACTCGATCCCGAAACTCAGGATCGATAGTTCGAGTTGGAATCGGGGGAGCGTCGTCAGGTGATTTCGGCGAGCGCTTGCTCGAAGGCCAGGTCACAGATATGTCCTAGTGTTTCGACCATGGATACTCGCAGGATCTCGTTCAGAACGGTGTTCGGTGGGCCCTCGATACCGCCAGACTTCATCGAGGAGTTGGTTCGGCTCCGGAACCGAATGAGAAGTGTGGAGTTCCAGTACGACTTCGACCTGTTCGTCGTCGTTGGTGGAGACATCACCGTGGTGACCGACCCGACCGGACTTCGGGTTCCGCGCGTGTTTCTGGGGCGACGTACGACAACGGCGCAGATTCAGATGAACAGTGCCGACGTGATGAATGCTTCCGACCCGCGTGCATTCCTGTCCCAGACAATCCATTCGACCATGGTGGAATTGATCAGCCGAATCGCCGCCCGCGACAACGACTTCGACGCGGACGACGAACTGCGGAAGATCGAGTTCCTGGTCCTGGACGGTATCGGTGAGCCGCGGTGACCATCCTCATTCTGTCAGCGTGAGCCAACCCCGATTGTCAATGGCGAAAGCTTTGTTCCCGAAGGGTAATTGGCGCCGAACACCATCGAACCTGCGGCAGTTACCCGCACCTGGGCCTGCACGGCTGATTCTGAGTTCTCGACGCTGTCGAGGGTCGCAATCACGATGCGTTCCGACCCGTCAAGGGTCGTCCTGACGCTCAATTGCCCCTGCGCCTCGGTCAGGAGAACCTCGGGATCGGCGATGACGATATCCAGGAGTCCGTCGTGCGCGCGGAGGTGGATCTCGCCGCTGTACTGGGCGATCCGAGTCCCATCGGGTTCATGACGATCTGCGACGAATGGCCAGATCAGTTCGTCATTCTCCTCGACTACGGCAGACACATATGTAATCTCGCCAAGTGCTCGAACGTATTGCAGCAATGACTCTTTCACTGACCATCTCAGTGGTGTGACGTTTCTGTGCTTTGGTGTTTCCACAGTCTTCTCAATTCTTTTCTGCCGGCGGGTCGGCAACGATCGGCTCTCAACGCTAACCGGAGATTGGACCAAGCGGGGGCTGACATGGTCGGCTCCCGGTTCGGTCGAGTTTTTTTCTACAACTCGAGATTATGTTTCAGTAGAACTGCTGTTGAACTTGAGGCCGCCGAGAACGAGGTCGACCACTGATTCGATGTATTTATCCGCGCTGGATTCGAACTCTTTGATTTTAGACATCGGCGTCATCAGGAAACGGTGCTCGATTGTTCCTGCCACGGCATCGAGTATCAAAGCTGGTGATGTGCCTTTGGAAATCTCTCCGCGTTCGATTGCGCGAAATATGGTTTCCCGACCGCCAACGATACTTTCATTGCGGAATTCAGCGATGTCGCCCTCGAAGAGTTCTGGGAATATTTTAGCGTCGATCATGGCTCGCATTCGTGCCGAACCATGTTCGCCGAGCAACCGCTCTACCGTTACTTGGCCGATAGCGACCAGATCCCCGCGAAGGGTTCCGGTATCGAAGTCGGCCACGGACATTTTGCTGGATCGCAGCGCTGCTGTCATTATTTGTTCTTTTGTCTGCCATCGTCGATAGAGGGCTGCTTTTCCGACTTTGGCGTGTCGCGCAATCAAGTCCAGATTCAGCCTTGCCCATCCAAGATCGCCGTACAACTCCAGCGTCGCGGATAGAAGACGTGCTTCTATCTCTGGATCGCTTGGTCGCCCACGGCCAGACGGTTGCGGGATGGCGCGTGACATCGGCCTATCATGCCACGCGCCATCCCTTGCGGTGCCAGAGAATCCCCGTCTGACGGCGGAAATCTCGTAGGCAGTATCAGGATGATTCTCGGACCGGAATGTCGGCCACTTGCTCCGGCAGGTCCGGTTGGTAGGCCTTTCCGCCTAGCTTGTTGAGAAGTGGGACCAGCACAAAGATGAGAACACCCACGCCGATGCAGGCGGACCAGATCGTCAGGAACGCAGTCTCACTGGGAATTTTCGACCCACTGATCACCATGCCGGACATGATCGCAGCGCACATCGCTCCAGCGGCTGCCCCGGCTACCGTTCGAGAGGTGTTGTACAGAGCGCCCGCGATCCCGGAGTCTTCCGGGCGTGCGCGAGAAATTACAAGTGCGGGAAGCAGTGCAACGAATAGTCCGATTCCGGTACCGCCGATCAATCCCATCGAAATGAAGCCCGTCAGACTGTGTCGAAATACGATCAACCCTCCAAACCAAATGGAAATCAGAAGAGCCGACATCTGCAGCACCGTTCGAGTCCCGAATCGTCGCGCGAGGCTGTCGGCGAGCGACGACGAAATCATGATGGCGAGGGGTACTGGGGTTATCGCGAGTCCGATGCCCATCGAGTCGAGGCCAAATCCGTAGCCGACGATCTCGGGTTTGGATGCAAAATACAGTGTAGAAACAGTGGCGGCTCCGTAGAACTGCAATCCGAATAATGCTGTCAGTCCTAGAAGGAATCCGACTCCTCCCTTCGTCAACAATGTCAAGTCGACCAACGGGTTGCTGATTTTCTTCTCGAGTACAACAAACGCGACAAGTAGTGCCAAGCCGCCGCCAATTGACATCAGGGTCGTTGTAGAGGTCCACCCCAGTTTGCTTCCATTGCTTATCCCGACGAGGAAGGCCGCGAGGCCGGTACCCAGTATTGCCGCACCTGTCCAGTCGATGGACCCTGTCGCACGAGTGGTGGTTTCGGGCACAAACCTGGCAATGGTCACAAGGCTTGCCAGTACCAGTGCGGCAGGCACGAAGAGGACAAGAGTCAGGTCGGCATGAGCTCCGAGGACTCCGACCAAAAGGTTCCCCGCCGCTCCTCCGGCACCAAGGCACCCGACAAGTATTCCGATTGCGCGTCCTGAACTGGCGCCCGCTCGTTCTCGGAGAATTGCCAACTCGAGTGGGAGCAGTGCCCCCAGCGTTCCTTGGATGATTCTGCCCAACAAGAAGATTCCAAATGATGGTGCTATCGCTGTCAGGAGCGTTCCGACGGTCACTGTGCCAAGGACAAATAGGACCATGCGCCGGTGGCCGTATCTGTCGCCCAGTTTGGCCAACACGGGTACGCAGATGACGGTCGAAAGTAGGTATGAAGCCAGTACCCAGTTGAGTTGCGCTGGATTGACGTCGAGCCTCTGTCCAATTTGCGGTATGAGTGGTATGTACCACGACTGCAGCATTCCGCTGGTGACTTCGGAAAATGCGAGGAAGCCAACGGCTGCGAGTCCTCCGACTTGGCGTGGGGACACCGCAAGGTTCGACTGAATGTTCGGTTCGGTCACTGGCACCCCTTGGTGGCGTATTCATTGCTGGTTGGGTTGCTAGGCATCGGTTCTCGCGTCCTTCTTATCGGGATTCGGAAGTAGGTAGAATTAGAGACGACTATCGTCCGCTGAACAGTATTGAGTGGGTTGCGGATGTGTCAAGGCTCACAATGTTGTTACCGGGAGGTAGTCAATGCAGTTGGTCGAACGGCAGAATCCTGACGGCCGGACATGCGTTCACTTCGCCGGGATTACGGCAGGGTGAGGGTGTTCCACGAGTTCGTGTCACGGATCATCTGTCGGTCGTGAGTGGACACCACAACGGCCGCATCAGTCGCGTCGAGAGTCGGATGGAGGGCAACGACACTACCGTGCCGGCGGACACGACTCGGTCGGAGGCCAATTTGTCTGTGTACGAACGGAAATGCTCTCCAACCTTGCACTGCTGGGGGAGGGGAGATTTGTGAACAAGAGTCAAGACGGAAGAGGCGTTGGTTCGGGTTGCTGCGCTGATTTGTGGGCTGGTCTCGAATCGAAAGACGCCTCGGATCAGTCTCGGCGCCTGTCAGAAGTCATCTTCTGCAATCGCTTTCATGGGGGCATTGACACGAGGCGACCTCGACGGCCACACAATTGAGGGGACCGACGAGGCCGGTAACCGTCGTAAGATCACTGACGTTTACATTTCTACCGTACGTGTCACGATTGGCCGGCGTCGGATAGCTTCGTCCTGATTGTGTGAGTGTTTCGTCCTGCTTCGCCCATTTCGGACGATTCTTCGTCTCGCGCCGATTGGTGCCCCGGCGTCGGTGTTGAGGATTTCGAGTTCTGAGGGGCGGGGACCTCGTAGATGTAGAGCCAGTGTCTCGAGTGACAGCGGGTGAGGGAGGGGTCAATCCCTGTCGGCACCGCTGTCTCAGATGTTACTGAGGTCGGAGATCACCTGATCCAGCGCGCCGGTACGGCCCGGTGTGACTACTTTCTGGAATATCGTCAGCACGCATTCGTCGAGGGCATCGGCCAGCGACACAGTTTTCCGAGTGACGTTGTTTCGGTTGGACCAGCGCCCGCGGGCCATATGTGCGAGAGCGATTCCGTCGCGCAGGGCCGTCGCTCTCCGGCTCGAGGAATGCGTGAAGATGTACGTCCGACCGGAGATGTCGACCTCACATCGCTTGTTCTTTCTGCGCATGGCCCCGCGCTTCTCATCAGTCACGGTTCCGATCGTTCCGTCGGCCAAGTGAAGTGTTGCGGGGTGACCTTTGCGGAACGTGAGTACATGTCGGTCTCGATCGGCAACCGACGATTTCGGCTTCCGTCTACCGGGAGTTCGATCGCCCTCGTCCGGGTGCCTGGGGGACACTTTGCCGTACAGACTTCCCGCTGGATCGAAAATGGCTACGGCAGAGCCATCTTCGGCAAGCTTGACGAACCATCCGACTTCCGTGGAACTGTCCCAATTCATGTCGACGATTATCCTACGAGTGATCGTTGAACGGCGCGCTGCCTGCTCGAACGTCAGAGGGCACGCCGGAACACCTTGTCTTCGTCTGTGGTGACGGCGCCGGAGGCGATGAGTCGTTCGAGGTGCAGCTGTGCTGTTCGTCGTTCGACTGCGTCGACGTAAGGGGCGGCGACGTGGGGGCGGTAGACGAGTCGATGGGCGACGATGTCTTCCAAGCGTTTTGGTTCACTGAGGAATCGAACGAGACGTTCTTCACGGCTGAGCAGTTTCTCACGGTAGGCGGTCAACCGGCGACGGAACTCGTCGCTGCCCTCGACCACGCCTTTCTGGTGGAAAGTTCCGTACCAGCGTGCGTCGATCATTGCGACGTGGTCGATGGAGTCGAGGAAGTCGTTGACGCTGCTACCCAGATCGCCGTACATCGGGCCGAAGGAGGTGAGGTCGATGTCGGCGACGTAGAAGAAGCCGTCGGGTTCGACGAGTACACCGCAGTGCCCGCGCGTATGCCCCGGCAAATGAATGACCGTCGCCGTGCGGTCACCGAGCTCGAAGATGTGGCCGTCCGCGATCCCCGCCACGTTCTCGTGCATCGGAGGTATGCCGTACTGCGTTGCTATCGATAGTCGGACCTCTGCTCGTTCGTCTGCGCGGAGGCCGTAGTTGTCGAGCAATGTTTCGAGTGATGCGACCGAGGGCGCGTCGAGGTGGTGTGCGAACGTCGGCACGTCGAAATGATGGAGGCCGGCGATGTGATCCTCGTGGCCGTGGCTGATGAACGCCAGGTCTGCACCTACGGGATCTCGGTCGAGGGAGAGTGAGGGGTCGATGACGAGAGTGCTTTCGGATCCGTGCACCACCACGGTGTTTCCGTAGGGGACGGCACCACCGTTCTCTGGAACCAATACCGACACCTTGCCGAATTCTGCAGGTGTGAACATCTTTCGCCTCCCTCGTGACGATCGTGTCGTGATGACACCGGCTTGCCGGCTCGTCTGACTCGAGTTGTAGTCGAGACCTCTCGACAGTATCCGTCGTCCAAGCGGCGGGGTAAATCGGATAGCGGCTCGATGGCATTGTGATCCACGAAATCCTCGGTTAGATCCAGTCAGGTTGCGGTGCTGGCTATTTCGTTGAGAGTCCGTTCGACGGCTTGTGCGATCCTGTGTGCAGGAGGGAGATGCTCGGCATCTGTCTGGATTCCGATCCAGAATCTGTCGTTGTAGGACGCTGCGGTGAATCCGACTCGAACATTGCCGGCCAACGGGCCCAACGGCCAGAGTTCGACGAGCGTTGCCCCGTCGAGCGTGAGCGGGCCACGCGGTCCGTGGACATTGGACACCACTGCACCGATCATGTGCTGGCGCTTCGCGAGCCTGTCGAAAATGCGGGCCATACGTGGTGACCGAAATGTTGTTCCCGCTGCGCGTGCGGACGGCTTTGCCGCAGCGGTTTGCTTCGCGACGATCGCGACGGCGCGTTCTCGGTCGGTTTCGAGAAGTGGGAGGTCGATGATCATGAACCCGACGGCATTGCGTGCGTCACCGATCGCGCTGACTGCGACGGGGACCGACACCGCGATCGACTTGGGAATGTGTTCACCGCAATCTTCGAGGATGAATCGCAGTCCGGCGCCCGCAGCAACGAGATAGGCGTCGTTCAATGTGCCTCCAGCCTTTTGCGCACCACGCTCGATCAACGAGGTGCCGACGTTGACGGACGAGATCGATCTCGTGGGGCCGATGGTGCCCAGGAGCGCCCGCGACCGGATCGGCCGGTGTAGGAACGTCCCCATTCGAAATCGGAGAAGATCCCCGGGGCTGGCTTTCTTCTGATCGCGGAGTTCGAGAGTCGGACGGATCTTCGTCCTTGGTGAGTTGCCCGTGCTTGGTTGTTTTGTCGGTGGAGCCGAGGTGAAGAGTCGTTCGAAAAGCTCGCTGGCTCTGGCACCGTCGAGTACCGCGTGATGGACTCGGATGACGATGCCGCACTGCCCCGGTCGAGCTGCGGGAACCACTGCGATGTGCCACAGGGGTCGGGAGGGGGCGAGGGGCAGCATCACGAGTCGACTGCAGATCGCTTCGAAGTCGGGTTCGGTGGGACCGCGTTCGTCCAGTGAGACATGGAGGTCGACGTCGATGTCGTTGTCAGTCCACCACCATGACCCATTCCGCATGATCGGTCGCTGCCGAAGTAACGGCTCCTTGGCGATGTGAGCGGCGAGTGTGCCATGAAGACGCGCAAGATCTGGTCGACCGTCGCGATCGACGAAGCCACCCGGAGAAAGCAGTCCGGCAATAGTGACGAGGTACGGCTGGACGTGCACGCCGAGCTGGAAGCTAGCAGCGTCGACGGGGGATACCGGCACGTCGCGTGTGGTTTCGACCATCTGCTGAGCCTAATCGAGTCGACAGGGAGGACGGCGCTGGTTTCGGCTAGCGGATCACCAAGTCATGGTCGGTGGCGCTGAGCGTGATCGCCGCAATGTGATTGCCGCGCATCCAGTCCTGTACGAACGCGTCCAGAGCGGGGTTCGATGCCCGATCCGCAAACGCGTCCGACGGAATTTCGATTGCCCCGACGAGGTGGCGCGGATCGGCGTCGAGGCCGGACGAGCGGGGAGTCATCCGTAGCCCGTCGGCGGTGTGCAGGACGACCGGAAGGACCGTGCCATCCGGTGCAGTCACGGTCGCGGTCCGGCTAGTGGCGACCGGGTCGAAGTGGTCCACGTCCAGTCGGTATCCGGAGGGCTGTGCGTGCTGGCCGATCGCGTCGAGTAGGCGCGGGTCCACCACAGAGTAGGGAAACCCGATGTCGATCAGAGTCTGACCGTCGATGGCACCGTTGCGGGCGGGCAGTGTCGTGGACAGGTGCCAGGGTGCGGTGGGGGACAGTGTGTCGGTCGAACGGTCTGTCGGCGAGTTCTCGACCGACATGCCGAGGAGGGCCGCGCCGGTCGGTGTGAAGTCCCAGTCGCCGCCGACGAGATCCTTGTGCCAGAAACCGGATTCGGCGCCGCGGAGGCCCTCGACGCGCAACTCCCGCCGGTTCGGGCCAGGACCGAGGGAGTGCACACTGATCGCGGATGTGACGTCACCGGGAATCTTGGGTTGGTGCACCCAGTCCGGCGCCGGCAGTTGGATCGCGGCGGTACTGCGGTCGAGGGTTTCGGCGACGAGGTTGGGTGCGCTGGGCTTGCCCGACTGGTCATCCCAGCTGTAGCGGAAGAAGATCGAGTCAGAACCCGAAGAGTCGAAATCAAATGTGCGGGTGTACATGTCGCCGTACTTGTTCATCACGAAGGTGGTTGACCCGGCCGCCGACAAGGACTCGGCCTGGAACCGTCCGCCGAGCGGACCGCCGATCTCGTAGCTGTCGTCGTTGGGCAGCCACGGGTCCGCGTAGGTTATTCGGCTGCCGTCCCCGGTCAACGTGGGGATCATCGTCATCTTGGCGAGTCCGACGAAGTGAATCCGTCCTGCGACGTCGGTGAAAGTTTGGTTGTCCCACGGCGACGAGACGCTCAGTGCCCACCCGTTCGGGCGGTCTCCGGGGAGTTGTCGGCCGGGACCGCTCCACAGAGGTGCACCCCATGCCGAGGTCCAGTTCCACACCAGCGGATCCTGGGATGCGTTGTCCATCGTGTAGATCCAGCCGTTGTCGTCGACCGCGACGAGTTCGTCGTCGTCCAGTGATATCCCGACCAGTCGGCCGCGCAGGCACTCCGGCATCGGCACGAAACGCCACGGTTCAGCCGTTGATGCGCCTGGCTCTCGGGGCCGAGTGAGTAAGTCGTGGTCGACGAGCGCGAAGTCCCAGAAACGATTGAACTGGGTAATTGGCGTGCGGATCTCGACCGAGCCGGGGGCGGTTGAGCTGGTGAATGCCGGTAGGTTTGCCAACCCGGCTCGACCTCCACCAGAGGGCGCACCTGGTGGCAGTTGGGCGGTTCCGAATGGTATGCAACTGGCCGGTCCGGGTTCGGTGGGCGCGGCGGCGGCGAGGGGAGTGGACCACAGCAGGGCGGCGGAGAGGAGGATGCCGACGCTCAGTAGTCGCGATCGGCGCGGTTGCGAAACTCCACTGTCGGTGTCGTTCACCGTCTGATTGTCGCACGATTCGCATTATTTGCTCGAATTATGAGTATTGTCCATGTTTGCCGATTGGCGCAGAGTGCCGATCGGTGTGCTCGGAATTCTTTTGATGGTTGGAGAGATTGTCCTGCAAGTGCTTTCGGAGGAATCGTCAGACCACTCCGTAGGTTTACCGTTCAGATGAGGCTTGCCATCACCGGCAGATACGGTGGGGTGATGAGAAGGCCGAAGTCGTTGGGTGAATGGTTGGTAGCTGATCCTCCGGCGTCCGCCAAGCCCCCAGGGCCGATTCTTCTTGCCTTCACCGTTGTTCCGCTTGTTGCGTTGATCTGCGAGCATTACGGTTGGTGGCCTTCGCCGTTCGGGGAGTACAGATGGTTGGATCCCTTCCTCGTCAGCGCTGCGGCTCTGCTCATCTTGATCGTGGTCGGTCTGGTGTGGGCGATCCGCACCCTCTATGTCCTTGGCCAAGACCGACGGTGGTCGTGGTCGATCCTGCCCTCTCCGATCGCCGTTATCGCTGCAGTCGCTCTGGTGTTGTTGATGCCACCGGCTACTTTCCTCGACAAGAGCGGAGAGTTCGAGACCATCGCGATTGGTCTTCTGGAGCAGCCTGAATCGACCGTGGAAAAGCTCGAGATCGGCCAGTTCGATATCAGTAGAGCCCATGTTGTGCGTCCCGATGAGGTCTACTTCATCGACGACAAAAGCATGTTCATCACCTCGAGTGGGTGGGTGTACTCGCCCAGCGGCCCACCATCGGGGTTCGATGATTTCTCCGCAACTCACCTCGGTGGACCTTGGTACGAGTTCACGGCGGTATGGCGTGACTGATAAATCGAGTGGCCTGTAACGCAGACCTGTAGCTACCATCGCGGTGTGGATACGTACACGGTGAAGCCCTATGGGCGTGAGGGGGTTGTCGGCGTCGCCTTCGCCGGCAACAGATAGCGCATTTCAGGCCCGACAGCACTTGGTGCTGGTCGGGCTATGAGCTGTACCCACCTTCACCGAGCCACGATTGGTATACACCCATGATCATTTTGACCGATACATCGATCCGTTCCAGCCTCGTCAACGCGAGTCGTAAGGAGAAGTCCGATCTCACCCTGCCGGACCGCTTCGACACCATCGACTTCGACGCTATCGATTTCCTGGGCTGGCGAGATCCGAAAATGGGCCGACGCGCCTACGCTATCGTCCCGGCACTCGACGGGGAGACCATCGGAGTCTTGCTCGTTCAAGCGGAGGCCACTCCGCGGTCGCGCGCCCAGTGTTCCTGGTGCCGAGACACGCGACTTCCCAACGAGGTCGTCTTCTACGGCGCCAAGTTGGCCGGGCCTGCTGGTCGACGCGGCAGCACAGTCGGAACGCTGATCTGCCGAGACTTCCAGTGCTCGGCCAATGTTCGCAACGACCCCCCGCTCCCTTATACCGGCTACGATGCCGCGGCTGCGCGCCAGGATCGGAAAGATGAACTGGTGCTGCGGGCTTCGAGTTTTGTCGAGCGGGTTGCTCGGCAGTAGAGCGGACCAAATCGGGGACGAGATAGCACCCTGTTGCGACGCTCGTCCCCTTCCCGGCTCAGGGAGGGGGACGAGCTGCCTAGACGGTTTTGATCCGAGGAGCAATCCCAGACGGCGCGACATGTGGCGTCGCACATGATTCCGCGGTCACGGCGTTGCGCGACGCAACGTCGCCCAGGCTCCGGCGATGCACGCGATGGCAAGGGCCAAGGGGAGTAGTGCTATTGGGACCACTCGGGGAGTATCGACAAACCACGAACCGATCGCCGGCCACCAACCAGCCCACGTGACAAGGATCGCTGACAAGCCGAGCAAGCCGAAAAGCCCGGTGAGGGAGGCGAGTAGGCCGGTGGTTCTCCACCGCTGGTAGATA
The DNA here is from genome assembly GCF_053608585.1 of Rhodococcus sp. NPDC055024. NCBI lineage: Bacteria > Bacillati > Actinomycetota > Actinomycetes > Mycobacteriales > Nocardiaceae > Rhodococcus > Rhodococcus sp. NPDC055024. The sequence goes on along the minus strand of NZ_JBSGVT010000008.1, from coordinate 254,139 downwards.
GCACCTGTCAGCATTGCGATCGAACTGGTCAGCAGCAGCGTCGCGAACAGTGCGAGCAACTGTACGGCGGTGTTGTCGGTGAAATAGCGTGCGATGCCGAACATGCGCATGTGCACACCCCAGCCGTTGGTGGCGGACTCCACCACGGACAGCAGTTGCAGCGCGGTAGCGAAGACTGCGGACTGTGCCAGCGCGATTACCGTGGTGGCAGTGAAGAACTCGCGGCGAGTCACGCTCAGTCCGAGCGCGAACGGGAACGTCTGGGTCATCGACTGGAGGTAGAACGCCAAGACGAAACCGTATACGGAGAACACGCTGCCGGTGAACCCCTCACCCTCATCGTTCCGGACGATCGCGTAGATGGTGAAGCTGATCAGGAACGATATCAACAGGATGCCCACCGGCCAGGCGATCAGCAACGGCCACGCGACCGTGTGCAGTTGTAGGACGGAACCGATCCTGGACCGGGTGGGCGCCTTCGAGACCGTCCGTGGCGATGTCGTTGCGTTGCTCATACGGTGATCTCCTTGCGCTGAGTCGTGGTCGCGATGACAAGTTCCTGTAAAGACGCCGGTTCCACTGCGACACCCGCCTCCCGAAGTCGGTTTCGGTTGGTGTCTGTCAGATGGGCCTGCAACGTGATTCGGCTGTGGGCGCCCAGCGTCTCCCGGTGCAGGACGGTGCCGGACGTGGCAACAGCATCCACCGCGTCCAAGGGGCCGGTTACCACTACTGCGCGGCTTCGCAGTGTGTCCGCATCCTCGTCGACGACAATCCGGCCGGCGTCGACGACGATCACGTGCTCGAGCAGATTCGCTACCTCGTCGATCAGGTGAGTCGAAAGCACTACAGTGCGAGGATGTTCGGCGTAGTCGGCCAGTAGGCGGTCGTAGAACAGTTGGCGCGCAACCGCATCGAGACCGAGATATGGCTCGTCGAAAAGCGTCAGGGGTGCGCGGGAGGCAAGTCCGATGATTACCCCCAACGCCGACCGCATGCCGCGTGAAAGCTTCTTCACCTTGCGGCACAGGGGAAGTTGGAAGTCCTCGAGCAGTGTCTCGGCGAACGCGTGGTCCCAATGCGGGAGAAGATGGCCGGCGGCGACGAGTACGTGCTTGACCTTGAGGTCTTCGGGGTACGTCTGGCTTTCCTTGACGAAGCACACGTTCGCCAGTACGTCGGCATTCTCGAACGGGGCAGCCCCGAATACCTTGACGTCGCCGCTGGTGTGCAGGTCCTGCCCGGTCAGTATCTGCATGATCGTCGTCTTGCCTGCGCCGTTGCGGCCGAGCAGGCCGTAGATCTTGTTGCGGCTGATCTCGAACGAGACGTCCGCGAGCGCGTCGACGTCTCCGTACTTTCTGTCCACGGAGCGCATCGAGGCGATGAGTTCAGTTTCGTCGAAACGCCTGACATGGGGCTCGGTCGTTGTCGTGCTTGCGTTCATCAGTCCGCCTTCCTGTCGTCCAGCATGGATTTGAGTTCGTCGAGGGAAATTTGGAGGCGGTCCGCCTCCGCGACCAGAGGCTCGATGTACTGGCGCGCGAACGCTTCTCGGCGTCTGAACCTGAGTGCGTCGCGGGCGCCGACAGTGACAAACATTCCGATTCCCCGTTTCTTGTAGAGAATCCCCTCGCCCACGAGTTGATTGAGGCCCTTGGCTGCGGTGGCCGGATTGATCCGGTGGAAGGCCGCCAGTTCGTTCGTCGACGGCACCTGCCCGTCCTCGGGCAGCGAGCCGTCGACGATCGAGCTCTCGATCTGCTCGGCGATCTGCTGGAACAGTGGTCGTCCGTCGTCGATCACGATGATCGACGCTCGGTGTTCACTGGTTCATTACTCATGTAATGAACCATAGAACGTCGTGGGGCATGTTGGCAATGAGATCGCGGAAACTGGCATCGATGACTTGGGTCTCCGAGCGCTGCCCATCGGGACATTCACCGAGGCGACAGCGGTGGACAGTTCTGCTCGTGGGGGCATTCCGCATGGACGCTGTAGATGGGGAGTTCACCACTCGTTGGCGCGAACACCCGTCATCATCGGCAACCCGCCACCCAACGTGAAGTAGGCGAATTTAGAAGCCTCGGCTTCCGGTCGTAACCCGCAGTCGTAGAACAGAAGCCGGACCGCACGCCGCGGTCGGGCTGTTTTTCGTCACCCCAAAGACGGAGTCGTATCCACCGCAAGTAGGGACTTAGCGCCCCGTTTTGGTGTTTCTGTACTGATTCGCAATCCCGATACGTACGCTTCCGGCCAGGGAATCGGACACTCGACCAGCAGGGGTATCTATGCCGAATGTGACCGTGAAATTCGGGGGTTCAGACCCGGAAACAGCAGACCTTGCACGCCGGGCACTGCAACCAGTACTCGACAGCATCTACCGCACATACCGCAGGAAACCGCTCCCATTCGTCGAAGCCGCACTGAAACGCGCAGGCCGAGGAAGCTTCTCACAAGCAGGAATTGAACGATTCGCCAATTACATTTCAAGAGGAGACCGACCGATCCTCACCAAATAGTGGCCAAGGGTTTCATTCGGCGGCAGCTGATTTGAGAGCTTTCGGCTCCGGAGATGTCGAGTGTCAGAGCACATCCGGCTCGTCGCCGGAAGCCGTCGACGGGGTTTCCGGGATCCGGATCATCCGAAACGAATTGAACACCCCGACGAGGCCGGCGAGGAGGGGAATGAGAAGCGCGACCTGAAGCGCGAGAGGTCTTGTGTCGGTGTTGATGCGGATGATTTCGTTCTGAATTTCCGGAGGCTGGTTGACGAGTAGTTGTTCGAGCTGGGTGTTGCTCATGACTTCGGCATCGTCTTCGAGTACTTGCGCCACCTGCTGCTGCTCTGCCTGGGGGAGCACGCTGCTCGATTGCGCCATGGTGGTGAAAGTGATCGAGAGTGTCGCCAACATGATGGCGCCGGCGAATGCCAACCCGAATGACAATCCGAAGGACCCGGCCGCGGAATTGACGCCGGCAGCTTCGCTGATCCGCTGCTCCTCGATCGGGGCGAGTGTGTAGTTGTTGAGTTGAGAGACCAACAATCCCAACCCTGATCCCGCGATCAGCAGGGGGATTATCAGGCCCCAGCCGAACTCTGCCCGTGGCACGATCGGGATCAACGCCACGATTCCGATCGTGAGCAGTACGAAACCCCACCTGATGATTTTGCTCGGGCGCCGATCACCCGCCTTCTTCGCCGCAAGCAACGCCACTGCGAACATACTCAGGGAGAGGGGCGCGAGAGACAAACCTGCTTGCATGGCGTTGTACTCGAGCACCATTTGCAGGTAGATCGGCAGCGCGATCATCGTGCCACCCAGGGCTATTTGTTGGAGCATCTGTCCGGAGATGCCCAGCCGGAAGATCTTGGAGCGGAACAATTCCGGATCCAGCAGTGTCGGCCCTCCTCGGCGTTTGCGCCGCACGAGCCAGTACGCCAACAACGCCAGTGCAATCGCCCCAACCGCCAGCAGCGCACCAACGGCTTCACCGCCTTCCTGCCAGACCAGGATTCCCAACACGATCCCGCCCATACCCAGAACGGACAGGACCGCACCCACCAGATCGATGCCGGTAGGGCCCGTGTACGGCACATCGCGGACCAGCTTGATGCCGGAGAGGACGACCGCGATGACGACGACCTCGAGCACGAAACCGACGCGCCACGAGAGATAGGTGGTGATGAATCCTCCGAGTAGCGGTCCGACGGCGGCGGCAATCGCTGCCGCTGCACCGACCAAGGCGTAGACCTTCTTCTGCTCTGTTCCTTCGAAGTTGCCGTGGATGAGGGATTGCATTGCGGGCAGCAGGAGGGAGGCGCCGATCCCACCGAGCACTGCCCAGAAGATGACGATTGCGGTCAAGGACTGCGCAAACGCCATTGCCGAGGCACCGATGGCGTAGCCCAGGAGGCCTAGCACATAGGCCCGTTTGCGCCCGATGAGATCGCCGACTTTGCCTCCGATCAGAATGAATGCCGCGGATACCAGTGCTTCGAGTGCGATCGCCGCCTGGACGCCGCTCACTGTCGTGTGGAGGTCGCGGACGACGGAGGAGATCGAGACATTCATCAGTGATGTGTCGACGACGAGAACGAACATCGCCATCGCGAGCAGGAGGGCGAGCAGGCGTGGCGGACCGGCTGCCTGCTCGGCGGTGCTTTCGGTTGTCGGTTCCTCAGTCATGACGGATTAGCTGCCTCCGTAGTTAAGACACTCTCCCCGCAGAGTTCCACCTCGCGACGAGTCCCAATCTGCGCTCGCCCGTGGATGCCTGCGGTATCAGAGCGAACGTGCGGAGCGCCTGTGAACGACCCGACATCGCCGTGGTCGAGGGCCGCATGAGGCTGTCGACTTCGCGCCCCGCGATTGAGGACCGAGCAGCGGGTATCCACCCGTCGTGACCCTAGGGCAGGGGCACCCGACCGATTCGCACGTGAGACCTCGAGGGGCGGCTATGTCCGAGAAAATTCTGGTCCAGCAAAGTGTGGCAAAGGGAGCGACGATGGGCGGTGCGGTACTTCTCGTCACTGTCGGCGTGCTCGAGTTCTTACAAGGTGTCTCCGCGATAGCGAAGGACGAAGTGTTCGTCGTAGGTCCCGGTTACTCCTACCAATTCAATCTCACTGCGTGGGGGTGGATCCATCTTGTACTAGGTGTCGTCGTCGTGGTGGTCGGCGCCAGTTTGTTCACGGGGTCGATTTGGTCCCGGGTGGGCGCTTTGGTGATCTGCGGTGTGTCGGTTCTCGTCAATTTCTTGTGGTTGCCCTACTACCCGTGGTGGGCGACGATCATCATCGCGCTCAATGTTTTCGTGATCTGGGCGGTCACGACCTGGAATCGCGAGATCATCTGAGGCGCAACGCTGTGGGCACCTCGTTTGTATGTACACGTGTTCGAGAGTGTATGTACACGTGTTCGAGAGTTCGAAGTGCTCGGAGAATCATCGACACCGGCTTCGGACGCCTGATCAAGCAGAAATCGCCTATCGGAAGGAACTACGGATCGAATAGGTGAACTCAACAGTGCTTGATGGGCGAGAACCCTGTGGAGCCGATGACGGGAATCGAACCCGCGTATTCAGCTTGGGAAGCTGTCTAGAATCGCGTAATGACCATGCGATACGCAGGAAATAGCCAGTTGTCGCCCAATTAGAGTGCGTTCTAGTACGCAATCGTGCGATACTGTTTGCTGCCAGAACTGCTGCCACCAAAACTGCCAGGAGAATCATGCCGGAACGACTCAGTGACGCGAAGCCGTACAAGACTAAAGATGGTCGATGGCGAGCTGTTTTCAACCTCGGGCACAACCCGGATGGCACTCCCATCCGTCGGTACGCCTCAGGTCGCACTCGAAATGAGTGCATTGACAACCGCAATGAACTGAGAACCAAGCTTGAATCCGGCGATCTGTCGTCACCGAATAAGATAACCGTTGCTCAGTGGATGGAAGAGTGGCTGAACGATATCGCCAAACCTCGACTCCGGCCGCGGGTTTGGGAGACCTACAAATCCACAGTGAAATGCAACATCGTTCCTCATATCGGCGCACGCAAACTGAAGGACCTGACACCGACCGATGTCCGAACAATGCACAAAGCTGTAGCCAAGGCCGGTAAATCATCCCGCACCGTCGAAATAGCGCACAACACCTTGTCAAAGGCGCTGAGTGACGCGATCAAGAACCATAAGACCACCGGCATCAAAGAGAACGTCTGCGATCTAGTCGACAAGCCGAGAGTGGCATCCAAGAGTCGCGGCGCACTAACAGCAGAACAAGCACGCACGCTCCTAACCGTTTCCGCTGACACGAACGATCCAATGGTGTCGAGGTGGGCGACCGCACTCATGACCGGCGCGCGACAAGGCGAAGTTCTCGCGCTGCAGTGGGACCGGATCGACTTCGACAACAACCTCATCGACTTCTGTTGGCAATTGCAGGACATCCCGAAGAGACATGGATGCGGAGACATATCCGTCAAAGGCAACTACCCATGTGGGAAGAATCCCAAGCGACCATCAACCTGCCCCCAATCGACATGGGATGTCGAGCCAGGCTTCGAGTTGATTCCACTCGGCTCTGGCCGGCGCTGCATGGTGAAGCCGAAGACACCCAAGTCGATCCGTGTGATCCCTATGATCCCGCCACTGGCAGCGGCCCTTCGACAGCACAGGGACTCCGCGGAACCGAATCCGTACAACCTCGTGTGGGTGAGCGAACAGATTCGACCCGTTGCCACACGCGAAGACGAGGAAGCCTGGGATGACGCTCTGTCTCGCGCCGAACTACCGTCGATTGCATTGCACGCGGCCCGCCACACCACCGCGACGCTTCTGCTCGAAGCTGGCGTCGATCCGATGGTGATCGCACAGATCCTCGGCCACGTCTCCATCCTGACAACTCAGATGTACGCGCACGTCGATCAAACCCTCGCCCGAGCGGCGCTCGGCAAGCTCGACAAACTGATCCAAATCGCCTGACTTACAAAATTGCCCCCAACTGTCCGGGAATTCCGGACAGTTGGGGGCTTCTTTTGTGTTCTATATCAGGCGATCTTCCGGGCTTGCGTCCTTCGGAAGCGCTTCTGCGATTCGAGATCAACGACGACACATCGAAACTCTTGAACCTCGTTGGAATCCGGCCAGGAAACCTGACTCCACAAGCGCGCTGCGAGTTCCGAGTCCAATCCGGCGAGTCCGCTAATTCTGTTGCTCAAGGCCTGAACAGTCACGCCCAGCATCGCAGCGGCGCAGTGAGCAGACTTCGATTCGTGCAGTGCGATTTCCATCAGGCGCAGGTTCGGAATCAAGTGCGTAGCTGCGACCTGATCGGCCTCCGCGCAATCGTCAACACTGCGCATCAACGCGTGGAATCGTAAATGCGTTTCACCATAGTCGCGTTGCGGAGCGGACATCGTATGGTCGAGAAGAATTGCAGCCTGGTCGGCAACGTAGTAACCGCCACCCTCTGCCTCGCCTCGTACTGATACGTAGTCGACGCTGATATGCCTGTCATCGCCTAGGGGACGGACGTGGTGAGGTCGTGCGTTCATCAGACTGTTCCTTTGGTCGATCGGATGGTGTTGACGAGGGCTTGGATCTTCTCGATCTCGTCGTCCGACAAGCCGCTGGCGTCGATTGACTTCGAGATGATTGGTTTAACCGTATCGGAGCGAGAGTTCGGCGTCAGGTGTTTCCCAGCAGCGCTTCGTAATTGGTTTGGGTCTAGGCCGAGCGCGAGCGCGATTCTGTCGAGGGTGTCTTCGGTAGGGGCGGGCCAGCGCCGTTCTTCGGATCCCGGTATCGCGATACCGTTCTCGATTCCTCGCACAGTAGGTTCTTTGATTCCGGCGGCGCGCGCGAGTGCATACCGGCTGAGGTTCTTCTCGGCGCGGGTTTTCGCCACTAACTCTCCGAGCGCTTCTGCGCCGGTCTTGCTCTCGTCGGGTTTCCTCTTGGCCATGCGTAACAGTATGAGGTTGGTCCGGTGAAGTGTCCAACGACCTGCACATTCTGTGCGTATCAGGCGGTCGAACGTGCGCTACAGGCCGTTTCCGTTGGTTGGCATACGAAATGATACGCATCGACTGTTGACATAGCGCGAATCATTACGTAACTTAGGGATATGCCAGAGACAGGAACCAACCACATCGATCCAGAAGAACTTCGAATCGCATACTCCGACAAAACACTTGCCGCAGCGCTGGGGGTGTCAAAGGACATGGTCTTCAAAGCCCGTCATGCCGGCCAACTCAAGGCTTACAAGATCGGCGGCTGTGTCCGGATACTCCGAGAAGACGCCCACGAGTGGTACACCGCGACACCGTGGGAACCGTCGGCCGCATAGCAAGTGCAACTCAGCCCGACCCATCTATCGAAGGAATTGACATGGCTCTCGATCCGATCACCTTCAGCTATCCGACGCAGTTCGAGGACGACGACAGCATCATCACTTTCATCGGCAACACGCAGGCCAATGACAAGGGCATCGAAGTTCAGGTGTGGCGCTGGAACGAACCTACCGAACCCGTACGCATCACGATGAACCTGGATCTGATCGAGGCCACCGGATTCTCCGAGTCGATCATCGAACTCGATCAGCAGCAGGCACAGGAGCTTCGGGTTGCGCTTCGTCAGGACGACCTCGGGATGCGATGGCTGCTCCAGTTCGCCGCAAAGGAAGCTTGCGAGGCCTCGATTCACTGCGCCGCACTGATCGCGTTGCTGGCCAGCTCACCGGCGGTGAACGCGAAACTTCGTGATCTCGTGGACGGCGCACTGATAGCCATGAGTGAGCACGCGCAGATTCCGGCGTGACATGGCGAAAGCATCGAACGCTGAAATGACTGAACCGTGCCGGTGCAACACACCGCAAATGATGGATTACGCAACGCTTTCCCGCGAATACTGCATCGGGTTACGCACATCGAAGCGGCTAGTCGCCGAAGGTCACCTTCGTGCATATCGAACTGGCCCAACCGGGGTCCACGTTCGCATCAATTGCTGCGATGCGTTCGCATACTTCCACTCGACACCGTGGGAACCGAAAACCGTCTAACTCGCTGCCAGGCGAATCGAACCAACCAACAAAAGTGCCCGACCCACCTCTGCCAGGAGGAAATCAGGGTCGGGCGTGCACGAAAGGAACCAACCAAACATGCCCCTCGACAATACCGCACTCGGTTTGACCGAGAAGGACTTGGAGCAGGACTACGACGACATCCCCACTTGGGCGCTTGCCGTTGTAGCGGTCGTCGGACTCGGCGCCCTGTACGCCACCGTCTACATCGCACTCCACATCGCACTCCACATCGCAGTCACCCTCGGGTGGCACGCATGACCACCATCGCAGCCATCATCGAACCCGGCACCAAGCCGTGGCAGCTCACAATCTCCGCATCCAAAGTCCCCAAGATTTACGGCGTCGCCGGCGACTGGGGCGGACCCCGAAGCGTGTACGAACCGATGCGCGCAGCCCTCATGAATGAACCGTTCGACGACGAACCGTCTTCTCAGATCCAACGCGATGGGCACTTCCTCGAACCAGCCGTCCGGGCAATGTGGCATGACCGCAACCCCGAGCTGATCCTTCACGGCGAGGAAATCCAGTTCGTCACCGACGCATTCGGATTCCCCGCAATGGCAACGCCCGACGATCTAGCAACCCTGCCTGACGGGGAGCGCGTCACCGTTCAGTTGAAGACCGACCGCCACGGGTTCAAATTCGGGAAACCGGGCACCGACGAGATTCCACTCGTCTACTACGTGCAAGTCTTGTGGGAACTGCACGTTGCCCGCCAGACGGACCCGACGATCACCCGCGCATTCGTCGTCGTGGGGACGCCCTACTACGGCATTGCGGTGTACATCGTCCACTACAACGCGGAGCAAGCCGCGGCCCTCGAAGCGGTGTGCCTCGACTTCTACGTCAACAACGTGCTCGCAGGCGTGCCGCCGGCGGCCGACGGATCGAAGGGTGACTACGACATCATTCGTCGCCAGCATCCGGAGATTGAAGCGGACAGCAAGTGGGAGATCCATCCGCAGCTTGCGATCGATTTGGTCACGGCGCAGGGCGATGCGAAAACGGTTGACTCGCGGATCAATAAGGCGAAGTCCGACATTCTCGACCGCGTCGGCAACGCGAAAGAAGTGTGGTGCGGAGGGCAGAAGATCGCCCAGCGCCAACCCACCAAAAAGGGTGTCGCACTCTACCCAGCGCGCAAAGACGTGGACCTCGACAAGCTCCACGCACATCTCATCGACTTCGAAAGCGGGACAGCAGCATGACAACGATCAAGACACGCAAGCCGACCGGCGCTGTACCGTGGCCGCTGGTACTCGTCGAAGGCCCCGAGAAGACTGGAAAGTCCTGGGCGCTCGCAGAGTTCACCGGATCGAAGAGGGTAGGGCAGTCGTACTGGCTGGATCTCGGCGAAGGCGCGGCCGACGAGTACGCAGCCATCGAAGGGGCGGACTACCTCGTCCTCGAACACGACGGAACGTGGCGCGACATTCACGGCCAGGTCGCGGCAGTTCGCCAAGAAGCTCAGCGCGCACACGACGCCGGCGAGAAGCCAGTTGTCTTGCTCATCGACTCCATGAGTGCCGAATGGGACATGCTCAAAGACTGGGTCGGCAGCCGCGCGCGGCAATCGAACTACGCCAAGAAGCAACTCAAAGATGATCCGGACGCGGAAATCAAGCCCGCCATGAATCTCTGGAATGACGCGAACGAGCGCCACAACAGGCTCATGCACATGTTGATGACGTTTCCCGGCATCGTCGTCGTCACGGCCCGCGGGAAAATGGTCGCCTCGCTCGACAAGAATGGTCGACCGATTCCGAATGAGAAGGAATACAAGGTCGAAGGTCACAAGAACCTCGCCTTCGATGTGTCGGCGTGGGTACGCCTTTCGCGTGACGAAGCGCCCAAGATTGTCGGCATTCGCTCGGTGAATCACGGACTTCGGCCTGGCGTCGACAAAGCAAAACCCGCACCGCAGTTCACCCTGGACTGGCTGATCTTCGACGCGCTGCAGTGTGATCCAAAGACCGCGAAAGTTCGAGAGCTGCAAGCGTTGGACTCGACGCCTGATCCGGCGCCGGAACAGACTGCGCAGCAGTCGCGGTCGGCTGCGGATCGGTTTGGCGCGCAGCAGGCTGAGGGGGCGCAGGTGACGGCGGAGGGGTTGGTCACGAAGGCTCGTGCCGCGGACAGCATCAAGGCGCTGGGGGAGTTGTGGGGTCAGGTGAAGTTCCTGCCCGAGTCGAAACGTGAAGCGGTGTACAGCCTCATTCGGGAACTGAAGGCAGACATGACCGCTTTGGCTGCAGCATCGGAGGCGAGCTGATGGCCGCGGGACCGGGGATCCGGCACAGGCGGCGCATGGAATACGCTCCCGGGCACCGGCTGTGGTCGAACTGCGAGTACTGCGGGAAGCGCACGTTCGAGAAGAAGGCGCACGCGAAGCTGGCGCGCAAGCAGGTTCGCGATGCTCCGCGCGGTGTGTATCAGTGCGAGTCCGGTTCCGGCTGGCACTTTGGGAGGCTTCCCGCCGCGGTGAAAACCGGGGACACCACGCGAAGTGAGCATTACGGTGACGTGGCATGACAACTGTTGAACGAACGTCCAAAACCGCCGTCACCCCACTGTCCGCTGACCAGGACCAGAACCAGCCATCCTGTTCAGTTGGCGTCTTCCACGACACCCAATGGCCACCCTGCAACAACAAAGCCACCTGGGAAATGTGTGCGCACGGATGCCAAGGCATCGGGCAAGACGTAACCGGCTACATCACCGCCCAAATCTGCGACCAGCACGCAGAACTCGCACGCCGGATCCCCGCACCGATGCTGTGCCGGGAATGCGGGAAACCGTTCACCCACTGGGAAGACTACTTCCGGTACCTCCGCCGACTCTAACCCCTCGGTGTGGCGGTCCGGATGCCAGACCAGACCGCCACACCACCCCCGCAAAACTCGTAGGAACCAACCACCGAGGTAGATGTGAAGTACGTAAATCTGTCGACGACCTACTACATGGATCAGGCTGTGCAGCAGCTCTCGCCGAACGGTGAGCGGTTCCTCCTTCGCGCACTCGCCTACTGTGGCAACGCCGAAAACCGTGGAACCTTCACGCATTCTGATGCGAAAATGCTCGGAATTCCTGGCGTAAAGTCGCGCATATCTGAACTAGTTTCTGCCGGTATTTTGCGCGAAAATTCGGACGAAACTTTGACGTTCACGACGTGGGATAAGTGGCAAGAAAGTGGCAACAAGCTGCTAGAACGCCAAGAACGCGACCGTGAACGTAAGCGAAAAGTCCGCGGACAATCCACTGGACTGTCCGCGGAAAATCCACCCCTAGAGGAGAGAAGAGAAGAGAAAAGAGTAATTACTGACGTAATTACTCCCTCTACTCCCGACGCCGAACCGAAGCTCGACCTAGCCGTCGCCCCTGAACCGAAGCCGACGCGCAAGCGCGCGGAACGTGGAACCAGAATGAAATCCGACTGGTGGCCCACCGACGAAGACGCGGCGAAGATCAAACCCGACGTCCCAGACGTAGACCTCCGAGCCGAAACGACAATCTTCGTCGACTACTGGCTCGGCACCTCAGGCGCCAAGGGCATCAAGCAAGACTGGACCGCCACATGGCGGAACTGGATGCGACGCAAACAGTCCGATATCGACGAGCGAACCGTACGGACCGCGCCGACCCGGAACCTCCCTGCCCAATACGGCACCCCAGCCGCAACGTCCCCCGGCGTCGGCAAACCCACCATCAAAGCCATGGGCTGGCAACAAGCCGGCCAAGACCTCATCCGAGAAATGCGCGAAGGGCAAGCATCGTGAACATCAACGCCTCAGAGAGAACCATCGTTGCCGTAGCCGCAGCACTCGGCCGCGCAGCACTCTTCGACGACAAAATCACCGCCGACGACAAAGCACGCATCGCAGCCTGGTCAGAAGCACTGGACCCCTTCGGAATTGACCAAGCGACCATGCTCAACGCAGTCACCGCCTACTACCGCGACCCACGCGACCGATCCATCACAGTCGGTGAACTCACCCGCATTGCGAGAGACATTCGGCAAGTCGAAGCGACCTCCGAATCCCTTGCCGCACTGGAAGAACGCAACCTCCGCAACGATATCAAAAACGGACTGGAGCCACCCTCCGCGCTCACCGAACTCCAGGCCGCGCCACCCAAAGTGCGGGGTTCCGAGAGCGAGACCTTCCAGTACTTCCGCAGAAGCCAGCGCGGTGGAGAGCCAGCACAGGCATTCGTCGGCACAGGAAACACCAACCGGCCGAAGGTCACCGAAACGGAATCCATGCGGAAAGCGGCGCAGATCGTTGCAGAGTTCCGTTTAGCCTGAATTTGGGGGTGAACGTAGGAGTGGTGAACATTCGGCCCGCAAATCGATTCTGACGGTTTCGGCAGGCCGATACGCACCGAATCAGGTTCCAGTCCGTCACCGTTCGAACCAGCCGTGAAAGCGAGCAACGTAGGCATGCCGATCAGACCCGAAAATCGACATAGGTACCCGAAAGACTGGAAAGCCATCTCCCAACGCATCCGATTCGACCGAGCTCAAGGTCGATGCGAATGTGCTGGCGAATGCGGTCGAAACACCCATGAGGGCCGCTGTCCGAACGTCCACGGTGGGGCTGCGTACGGCACCGGTTCGCGGGTCATTCTGACGACAGCGCATTTGAATCACATGCCGGAAGACTGTGGTGACGGCAACCTGAGAGCGATGTGTCAGGGCTGTCATTTGCATTACGACCGGGAGCATCATGCGGAGACTCGTCGGGCGACGTTGGATGCGGAGCGTGCGCAGTTCGCGTTGTGGGGTGATGTGGCGTGACTGTGTGTCGTGATTGTGGTGCGAAGTGGTTCGGGTTGCGTGTGTGTCATTGTGCCGCTTGCCATGTGCGGTTTGAGACGCCGGCCGCGTTCGATGCGCATCGGGTTCGGGGGAAGTGTCCGCCGCCTATTGCTAAGTGCGTATCGGTACGCATACGATCATCGTGTCGGATGCCAGTCCGGCCAACTCGAAAGGAACCAACATGAACGACACCGCACTCCTCGCGAAGATCGAGGACGTTAGGGCTGTGCGAGATCGGTTTACTGCCAGCGCGAAACGCGCATCAAGTGAAGGTCGCGTCGACGATGTAGCCCGCGCCCTGAAGCTAGCGCAGGAAAGCTCCAAGGAACTCGTGCAGCTCCACTCGGAGCGCATCGCGCGCGGCCTCGAAATCCCTGCCAACGCTTAACCATCCGGGTTGGGGTGTCTGCCAGGGCACCCCAACCTCTCGAAAGGGAACCAACCATGTCTGAAGTATCGAACGTGCTCAACCATGCCGCCGACCTCCTCGAACACGACGGATGGACACAAGGAATGCTCCGCAACTACGCCACCGGATGTAGGTGTGCCCTCGGAGCGCTCAACGACGCCACCAACGACTGCCTGAAAGGGCCAGCGGTGCGCGGTTCATCGAAGGTTTGGCGGGCAGCGGAAGACGCGCTCCGGTCTGAAATCGCTTGCGTCAACATCCCCATCTGGAACGACACCCCTGGCCGCACCGCGACAGAAGTCATTGCAGCACTACGCAACGCAGCAAAGGACGCAGCATGACACGCTACGCAACGCCCAAAGAAGTGTTCGACCGCGACACCACCGAACATGAAATGACGATCCTTCACGATGACGGCGTGTACCGGCACGTTCGGTTCGCTCGGCCCGGAACCTCGATGATGCACTGGGATCTCGTCACCTGGCCGGGGCACCTGTGCATCGACGGTGACCTCGACTCGTTCACGTTCTCCCGTGAGCACGACATGTTCGGGTTCTTCGCGATGGACCGCGGGCGGATCAACCCGCATTACTGGGCGGAGAAGATCACCAACCGCAGTGTCCAGACCCGCGTCTACGAGCCCGACAAGGCCAAGGCTCGGATAGTCGAGGCTTTCCTCGAACAGCGCCACTGGATGTCGGACCCGGCCGGCCCTGCCTGGCGGTCACTACGCGAAGAGGTGCTCGACGAGTTCACCCTCGGTGACGAGTCCCTGACCCGCGATGCGCTCGCACGGTGGAGTTTCACCGACGTGGACTCGTCAGAAAGGTGGGAGTTCTCCGACACGTGGGAGTGGGATCTCCGCGAGTGGGACTACCACTACCTGATGGCCTGCTACGCGATCGCGTGGGGCATCCAGAAGTACCGGGCAGCAGCGGCGGACAAGTTGGTGGCAGCATGAGTGGCCCGAAACGTATCCAGCGCAAGCGAACCAAAGGCTGGAAGATGCCCGAGAACACGGTGTACGTCGGGCGGCCGAGCCGGTGGGGAAACCCGTTCGTAGTCAGCGAGTACTTCGTCAACCGCGGCCCGTGGGCTGACTGCCCCTATCGTGCAGCGGCCCCAGCGCGAGAGCGAGAAGCGTTGACCGGATGGGGCCAAGCGTACCGCGAGGTCGTTGCTCCGGTCGCGAACAGGGCGCACGCCGTCGACCTGTTCCGCGCCCACATCGCTTACGAGGACATCGACTGGGACCCGAAGATTATCCGCGCCGAACTAGCGGGCAAGGATCTCGCCTGCTGGTGCCCGCTCGATCAACCGTGCCACGCAGACGTGCTCCTCGAAATTGCCAACGGCGGTGAAGCATGAACGCCGTCGTGCTAGTCGAAACCCAGATCCGCGAGTGGGCTGCCGAGAACGCCCTCGAAGACGAAGCGTATCAACGCAACCAGCAGACCGCCGACGACTTCCCACCCGGAACCAGCGTGCTCCTGACCGGCGACTGCCGACGCTGGACCGTCGACACCCGATACCTGAACGGCGACATCACACTCGTACGACTTCCACACCACCTCTACGTCACCGCCGACCAACTCTGGCGCATCGACCCCACCCGATAGGACCACCCCACATGACCAACAACACCTGGCGGCAACTCGCCAAATGCCGCAACAAACCCGCCTACCAATACGAAACCCGCAACCTCCCCACCGCACCCACCCTCCGCGCAGAAGCAGCCGAACGAGCCTGCCAAGGATGCCCATCCCAACGCGGATGCGGACTCGCCGCACTCGAAAACACCCCAATCGGAATGGTCATGTGCGGCATCGCATTCCCTGACCACCCCGCCAGCGTCACCAACGCCCGAAACCGCGTCGCCCTCAAACTCGGAATCCCCATGCCCACCGCCCGAACCAAACAGCAGGCAGCCGCATGAAAGGACCAAAGCCTCACCCGCGGAAGCCCTGCGGAACCTGCGGGCAACCAGTCAAAAGAGCTGCAGCCAAGTACTGCACACGTGAATGCATGCACAAGAGCCAGATCGGTCGAAAGAACCCCGTAAAAGTCACGGATCCCATGACGCACATCCTCGCCCGAGTTCGCAAGGATGACAACGGATGCTGGAATTGGCTGAATGTCCCAACCAGTGAGGGATACGGCGAAGTCAACCTGACGATACTCGGCAGGAAACGTCTAGTTCACACCGTGACCTACGAGCTGTCGATAGGGCCGGTCCCGGACGGACTTGAGCTTGACCACCTATGCCGAAACCGACTGTGCTGCAATCCGGATCATCTTGAGCCGGTGACGCATACCGAGAACATACGCCGCGGCGAGATGGAGCCAAAGAAGCAGGAGTGGTTCGCCTCTCGAACTCACTGCAAGAACGGTCACGAGTACGCGGCTGAGAACACCGCTCGCCGGGTCGACGGTCGCCGCCGATGCCGAACCTGTCTACACGCGAGCTACCTACGGTCGCGGGACAAGAACATCAAGCATGCGCAACCGGTAGCGGCATGATGGTGGCACTCGGGATCGGCATAGCCCTCGCGATTGCCGCCCTCATCGTCGGGTGGCTGTGCCGCACCGACATCCGAAACAGAATCAACGAAGCTGCCGAACACGGAATCAGATTCGCGACCTTCAACCCGTACGCGCCAACGATCGCGGATGCTCGGAAACTGTTGGCCTCGGCTGAGTTCGAAGCGTGGACGCATTGCCCTAACTGTGGTCGGTACGCCGTCCACCAATGGCGGGAGCCCGCGAGGACACGAGAAGCCATCATGCGCGCCTACGACGACTTCGACGAGGAACGGGCCGGCAAGCCTAGTCGATACGGTTTGCCGTGGCAACGTGAACCCGGCCGCTCACTGAAGATGTCGTTCCCGTCCGCCGAATGGCTGTTCTCGGTGATCCGGGTCTGTGAATGCGGCAAGGAATGGGGGCAGCGATGACCAACCGTGTTCCGTGGCAGTGGCATCCGGACATGGAGACCGAAGAGTCGCGTCGCGCAGTGAGGGAACTCGTTGCGCGACGCGGTGTACCCGATCCGCACGACCCGGAGTTCCTGCTGTGCCTCGACAAAGTCGACATCATCAGCCGCTACCAACTCCTCCTGCAGCAGACGAACGCCCGCGAGCAGTCCGACAGGCTGCACCACGACCGCGAACTCCGCCGACTCCGTGAAACCGTCGAACACGCCGGCCGATGGTGGAATCACTGCCTCGCGCTGCGGCACAAGAAACGAAAGACAGCGAACCTCGCAGATATGATGCGTACCGATACGCAAAAGTGATACGCTCACGATGCTTGCCAGAGCACCCGGAAGGAACCACGATGACCGACAGCGAAACCAATGCAGCCTGACATCGAAGAAATCCAGGCCCGCAACCAAATCCACACTTATTTGCACCGTCTGTGCCAGCAGACCAACACCGAACTAAGGAACCAACAATGAGCGTCCGCGAATACCTGCCGAACACCAGCACACGACTCGCGATGGTGGCCCTCGACGATCAGCGTCCGTTTCGCGCCTACTGGCCGATGCGCATTACCCAAATCATCGGCGGAAAAACTTGGTCATTGTCTGTAATCAATCACCGCGCAACGCAGCTCGTGAAAGCCGATCCCGCCGAGGAGGAGACGAAAGCGGAGCGTTGCCCGTCTGAGATTGAGGGCTGGGGATGCTCGCTGACGAACGGTCACGACGGCGATCACACTGCACACGACCAGGACGGACCGGCTTACGTATGGCCAGCCTCCTCGCCGGTTGTCCCTGCCCCCACCGAAACCGAGTGGCAGACGTTAGATGCCGTGCCCGCCGACGTGCACACCGTATGGGACATGTCAGGTGACGAGTACCGGCGACGCAAGAACGGCGGCTGGAAGTTCCGTTACCGCGGCGGCAAGTGGCAGAAGATCACCCTCCCGCTAGCCGACTTCGACAATTACGCCCCGTTCGTTGCGGCCGAGGAGAGGTGAGCATGAGCAGAATCATCGACGACATCCAGTCCGCACGCGACAAGCTGCCTCTACCCCTTCCGATCGACTTCGTTCACCGTCACGTCGAAGCCGCCCGCAAAGCCACGCACGAGAGCACCGACGACGGACTCTACAAGCGCGACAGTCTGGTTCGTGCCGCAGCTGAATTGATCGTCGCACTCGAAATCCTGGACCGAGCAGACGAGGAACGGCGATGAGCGGCGTGACAGGGGTGGATGTTGAGCACACGAAAGCGCTGGAGGCAGCAGCAACACCAGGGCCTTGGGTTGCTCGACCTTCCCCGATGGGTGCGATGCTCCCGGATGAAGTGTTCGCGTCCGGCGAATCATTCGGCCGGAATGTTCCCGCCGAGTGTCACCAGCGGGAGGATGCGGAGTTCATTGCTCACGCTCGGACTGCGGTACCCGCCCTGGTTGCGGCTGTCGAGCGAGTCCAAGCGCAAGTCGACAAGGCCCTCGAAATCCTCGAAGAGTACGACATTTCCGAAGAAGAAGACTTCCATCAGTGCGCGCCTGAAGACCGCTGGCGGCTGTATCGCGACCTCACTGCCGCACTCAAGCCCGAAGCATTGGAGACAAAGCCATGAGCGAGAAGACATTCAATCTCCCGGAATCTCCCGAAGGCAGTGGCGTCTGGACTTCACCCATGTCCACAGTCGTTGCGGCAGGCGGGTCCGATGGCGCCGAGGTTCTACTCGTGAGCACGCTATGGGGCGATCAGTTCTATCCGGCCGCAGATGTCCGCGAGTTCGCGTTGGCTCTGCTTGCCGCCACTGATGCGGCCGAGGTGTCGTCGTGACCGCGCCTGATCCGGGGTTGACCGACCTCATCGCAGCGGAGATCAAGAAATTCCTGATCAACAGGTCCTGGGGCATATCAACTTCCGAAACCGAGGTCCGCGCATTCGGCAATGGCCAGATCAACGTGACCGAACTTGCTGACGCTCTCACCTCCGTGGTGGAGCAGCATGTCAACGGGCGGATGGCGGCGGTCGAAGCGGAGCTGGCTGAGGCGGAGGATGACAAGTTCTATGCCCGAGTCGAGTTGAACGCCGACATGCAGTGGAAAGTCCGCGCCGAGAAGGCTGAGGCCGCAGTCGCCAGAGTGGAGAACGCGTTACCGAACATCGAAGGCATCAACCCCGCCAGTTGCGACTACGACAAAGGCTGGGACCGGGGACAGCAGATCCTCACCGAATACATCCAGTCAGCAATCACCGGCGACGACAGCCCCGCAGCTTTGGAAGGGGAACAGCAATGAGCGCACTGGCAAGTATCGGAGTGGCGGCAGGAATGTGCATCTTCATGACCGCCACAATGTTCGTCGCCCTGAGGATCGCAGTAGGAGACGCGGACAGATTCAGGGAGATGCTCAAAGACGCCTGGAACGACAGACCTCGGCCATTCAGGAATCCCGGCCACTTCAAAAGGAACAACCATGAGTGAGACCTACGGCCCAGTACACAAATGGTTCGCATGGAGGCCGGTCGACACCAACGACCAGGGCTGGAAGTGGCTACGCACCGTCTATCGACGCCGCACCTACCTCGACATCGCAGACCATCCCGCACAGCGATTCTGGGACTACTCGATGACAGTCAGGGCCAAGCCTTCTGAGGAGTCGTTGTGAGTGGGATCCGATCACAGGCCACACCCGCGAGGGACGAACTGGCCGCGGCAATCAAGGGATACGGCAAGTCATTCCTGGGCGAATGCGAAGAAGTGGACCTAGCGAAGATCGAGCACTCGTTCGACTGCATGGCTGACGGACTCGCGGACTACCTGACGGAAGACGCTGGTTGGTCGAGGCCTCGCACGGTGAACAGCGCAGAGTTGGATGCGTTACCTGTGGAGTCCGTCATCGCCATCGACGGATACCCGAAGGCGTACTTCAAGCAGACAAGCACCCTCTGCTGGGCACCAGTCGGCAGGACAACACCTTCCTGCCTGACCTCCCGTGGACTGCTCGGCGGAGATCTCCCATCCCGCACTGCCCGCGTCCTCTTCACTCCGGGGGAAGCGGGATGAGCGAACCAACCCTCATGCAGATCTGCGAATACGGATGGCAACAACCAGACGGCACCATCGACTGGACCGAAACAATCCGCCGCCCCGACACCAGCGCCAACCGCACCCGAATCCTCAACCGCGACAGCACACACCCCACAGGTGCGGACGGCTGGAAGATCGTGCCAACAGGACCAAGCGGCTACATGTCCCGCATCCGATGGGACGACATCCGACTCTACGCAAAGGAACACCAGTGACTATGGATCTACGTACTGCGGCGACAATCGAGCTGGCGGCGTCGGATGCGAATCAGGAGGCCACCACGGTGGGGGAGCGGGCCGCGCTCACACGACTCGAAGCCGTCGCGGCGCGCGCGCTCAACGCCGGCGACCCCGACCAAGTCAGGGAAGCGCAATCGTTGGCGCGGATGGAACGCACCTACCGGCAACACGAACTGAGACTCGCTAACCGTTGACTAATGCGTATTGGTACGCAATACTTGGGGTGTCACTTGCCAGAGTGGCACCCCACTTTTGGAACCAACCACCTCGTGAAAGAGGAAACATGACAACAGCACTCAGGCATCCGCAGTTGGATCAGAAGGAACGCGCAGCGCTCGAATCATTGGGTGTCCCGCTCGACGACTCCGGACTGACCATCGAAATCACCCGCGGTGACGAATGGTTCGACGCGACACCCGCCCACGACGAAACCAACCAGCCGATCCATTGGACCGCAAGCATCCCCATCCTCGCATCCGAACCCCTCGGACGATGGTCCCACTACGCGCTTGAACACGGACCCGACGAAGAAACCACCGTCGTAATGTTCAACGACTCAGGAACATTGGACGACCTCGGGGACTGGTTCGACCAGCTCGACACGGAATGGCCGAACATTCACACCGACACCGGCATCAGCCTCAACATTTGCGGGTGGGCACTCTGGGCAGCAGGACACCTCGCATGACCGCTGATGGTGGAAACACCTACCTGGTCGCATCGTCCGCGCTGATCGAGTGCCACGACTGCTCTTGCCACATCAGCCCACCTTGCGGCGAATGCGTCAACTGCAAAGTCTGCAACCCCTGCTGGGCCTGCGACGAGATCCACGACGGACCACGAAACGACGACTGCCCGAAGGCTGTGACTGCATCATGATCCTCACCGAGTTCGACCTTGCCGAGCTGATCGACGACGCCCTACTGCAGGAACAGGAACCCGTCGACATTGCACGCGCAATCCTAGCTGGCGGCGTGAAACTCGCTGAGGCGCCGCGTGAAACACACAAGTGCACCGACTTCTGGAACCTCACCAACGACGCATACGGCGACTACAAAGCCTGCGTCGAATGCGGCCACCAAACCAACCCCCAAGGCGGAGAACTATGACCCCCGACGAGCACTACGCCCGCGCCGAAGAACTCCTCTCTCACGCAGTGATCGACGAATGCGCAGAACGGTACTTCCAGGACCGAGACTTCCTTGTCGCACAGGCTCAGGTTCACGCGACACTCGCCGCCGTCCACAACACACGCAAGCTCGACGAAGCGAACGCAGCGCTCGACAAGATTGCCGAGTACGCCACGCCCGATGATGCTCCCGGATGGTCCGACGCTGACGGACTCCTCGAATCCATCTGCAACACCATCGAATCCACCGGCCGCACCATCAACTACGAAGGCGACTACTGATGGCGACCTACCATGCCGTGCTGAATCAATCAGTCAGTGCAGTAATCGATGTCGAAGCCGACAACCTGGACGACGCCATCGACAAAGCGTATGCCGACGCGCCGAGCAGCCTCTGCCACCACTGCGCGGACAAAGTCGAAATGAGCAACGGCTGGGAAATCTACGACGTAGAGGAAGTGAAGCCATGACCGATGCGTTGACTGATCGCATCGAGAAAGCCTGGGAGGCAACCCCTAAAGGCGACTATGACGACCAGATGGCAGACCTCACCCAGGTAGCCATCCGCGAAGCTACTGCCTATTTCCTGCCCCGTGCCTGGACTGTCGAAGAGTTGCGAGCGTTACCAGTTGGGACTCGCATGGCCGACGCTGACGGATCGACCTGGGTCCAAACCGGCCACGGATTCGAGATCCCACAAATAGTCGGCCAACGCCTCGACGGCGCTGGCGTACTCGCCGAATACCCACCCCAACACATCACACACCTACCCGAGGAGAACTGACCATGGCCGGAGACACCATCATCACCGTGATCGGCAACCTGACCGCCGATCCGGAACTGCGCTACACGCCCGCCGGCGCCGCAGTCGCTAACTTCACCGTCGCGAGTACTCCGCGCACGTTCGATCGGAACTCGAACGAGTGGAAGGACGGCGATGCACTGTTCATGCGCTGCAACATCTGGAAGGAAGCAGCGGAGAATGTCGCCGAATCCCTGACCCGCGGCAGTCGGGTGATCGTGTCCGGACGGCTGAAGCAGAGAAGTTACGAGACTCGTGAGGGTGAGAAGCGGACCGTCGTGGAACTCGAAGTCGACGAGATCGGCCCTTCACTGAAGTACGCCACCGCCAAGGTCAACAAAGCCAACCGCAACGGTGGCGGGCAGCAGCGGTCCCAACAGAGCGGCGACGACCCGTGGGGCGCATCGCCTCAGTCCGGGAACTTCGGCGGCACCGAGGAACCACCCTTCTGACCGCGAAAAGTAGGTACCTATCCGGGTCAATCTGCCGATGTCACCACGCTGACGCATCCGCATCCTGGATAGGTACTTGCTCGGATGATCGGAGGTGATTCTGATGATGTCTTTAGAGGATCAGCTGGACAGCTGTGAATTCTTGCTCGCTGACGCGGAGTCGGCAGGCAGCGGTGATGCTGTCCGGAGATTCAAGGAGCATCGTCTGAACCTGGTTCAACAGCTAGCCAGGGTAAGGGCCGCCGGTCTCGCCGCCTAAGTACGACAGCCGGGTCGCGTATTGCGGCCCGGCTGTTTTCCATTCAACCCAACGACTGAATAGCGGACACCGCGAGCTGCGTCGCCTGCTGACCAACTGTCGTCCCGAAAGCGAGCGTGAACGCGCCGATAGCGCTGGCCAGCAGCGCCTGCAGCTTCAACTTGTTCACTTCGGGCTCCGGCGCAGCTCCGCGAAGACCCGCGGCGATCCGCCTGGCCTCATCCGCATTCGCAGGCCCGGACTCTGCGTGAGCTTCCAATGCGTCCGCGACCTCAAGGATCTTCTCGGTCTTCTGATCGACCGTGATCGTCTGCGTGAAGTCCGAGCTGTTCACGGCGTTATTCGACGGGCCGTGGTTATTGAAGGTGTTGTTGTACACGACGCCTGAAGTGTTGGCGGGTTCAGTGCGACCAGGACGGATAGTCGTACCACGCTCGGCCCAATCCTCCCCTTCTGCAGTTATTTGCGCACGCGATAGCTGGCCGTTCGAACGGTGTTGACCGTTCACCAGTCGCTTTTCAAATAGATATGTGGTCGCGTCGCGAATTTCGTCGGTCGTAATCGGCTCAGCTCGCCAGTCGGCGGCAGATTCCACGTCGGAAGCTTCGACGGTCATGTTCTCACCACGTCCGTTCGCCTTTTCGGTGTACATCCACAGCAACACGGCATCGCGAATATTCCACATACGATCGACTGCCTCGGTCATTCAGTTCCTCCTGTGATTGGTCCAGCGACCAGAACAACAGTACTGGCAGCAACCGACAAGCAAAGTCCGGATTGTCCGACTCGATGAATGCTGCCGGAACATATGATCTCTGGGGCTTCGGTGGTCGAGGCTGAAGGAGGCGTTGAATTGTCAGATCAGCAGACTTACACGGTGAAGGCGAAGTACATCAGAAAAGATGGCGTCGGCCGTCGACTGCTGGTGTCTCTGCCCGGGGCCACGGAAGTGTGGGGGAGGATCACGCGGATAAAGTCAAACCCGGAACGGCCAAACATCTTCGATGTCACCTATGAAACAAGTGACGCACCGACGAACTTCCTGATTTTGAACGATGACGAGGAAGTCACCCTTCTCGGATGATCAATTGGTGGCGGGAAATCTGGCAGACAGCGACACTTGAACAAGCCACGCTGATGGCGGGGCTGATTACCTTCGGTGGTGGACTACTGGCATTCCTCGGTGTCATCGCCACTATCCTTGTTACCGCCCGACACTCGAAACGCGCGCTCGCTGAACAACGCAGGCGGGAAGCAGACGCAGTAAAGCGAGATGTGCTGATCGGTGCCGCAGAAGCGGTTGCCGACCTCCATCACAAGATGGTCCGGTCAGTCATCGGATTCAAGTCAGCTGACGCCGAGGACCAAGCGCTCGCCCGTCGCGAGATGAGATCCGCACATGACCAATTTGATGTGATCACTATGAAGCTGCTCATGTTCGGATTCGACAAGGCGAGTGGGAAGGTCATCGATCTCAACGAAGCGATAGATTCCTGGGTCGCGGCAACTGTCAACCGTTCGGACCCGGAGGATCACACAGGCGCGGCTGTGTACGCCACGATCGCGGACACTCTTGACATGGTGACGGTTTCGCTCAAGTCGCTCGAATAAGTCAGCCACACAGAGTAAGCCCGCGAAATCTACGGATCCCGTTATCCGTAGAATCGCGGGCTTACTGTTTTTCTATGACTGATACCTGTTGTGCTGAAGCCACTTTGGATACCGTCTTCCGGCCCCACGAGGTTCTGTTCCACGCGTTGGACACCCTCGAAGACCTCGGGATCCTGACCCTGCACTCCGACCATGACGTGGCCGCCGCGCGACTCCTCGCAGCAATAGACGATGCTGGCGCAACCGTCACTGCGTACGAAGACGAGGAAGAGTCGCTGCCTGGCATCGTCGACGAAGTGTGGCCGTTCGTGGTCGGCCTGGTGCTGCGTGTGCCTGATGAGGTGGTCAACCGAATCAATGAGCGTGTCGACGCGAAGATCGCCGCCGACGAGGAAGCCCGCAAGGCCGCCACCGAGGTGTGCCCGTTTCTGATTCCGTTCATCAAGTCTGACCCATGGTGGAAGGACGGCGAAACGTACGAGCTTGGCGGCGTGCAGTTCACGGTTGTTCGGGGTGGCAAGTGAAGGCGCGGGTCGCTGCAGTCGCAGCCATCGCCGCACTCGCCCTCACGTTGCCGGCATGCTCGTCGATGAATCAGCAGTGGCATCACAACTGCGTGGTCGAACAGAAAGAGCGCCTGATCCGAGACGGCTCATCCGCGGATAAGCGGGTGTACACGTCGTGCGGTTCGTTCGTTGTGAACGATTCCATTGCAGGAGGTTTCAGTTCGCAGGATCGATACAACCAGCTCGTCGAAGGCCGCATGTATGACCTGCAGACCGGCGACTACCGTATCGGCATCCTGTCGAACTTCCCGAACATCATCGACGTGAACGAGGTGACGAAGTGAGCGTAGACCTGAGAATTCAGAAGGTGGCGGCGGAACTGCAGAATTCGCGGCTGGCTGCGACGAACGGCTTAGAGGTTAAGGCCTTGCGCCGTGCGGTAACGGAGCTGGCGAAGATCGTCGAAACGCTACTGCCAGAACCTGAACCGACACCGGACCCTGTGGACGCAATGTGCAAGCAGGTGGACGATCGGGTTCAGCCGAAGGTTCACTACTGGGAGCGCGGCCCATGGTGGCAGGCGCAGGGTTCCGGTTCGACTGTTGGTGCACGGGTGACGGAATCGCATGTGAACGTGCAGCATCCGACAGTGGCGCGGATCAAGTTCGCGGACGGCGGTGTTGTTGGCCCGTCGACTGCCGCCGCCCCTGGGGTGTCGGAGGCAACGAGGTTCGGGGCGCTGGTCGGAGAACTGACGTTGCGCCACAACGCCGAGCTGGCGAACAAGAACGACCAGATCGCGAATCTCGAAACACGGATCTTCAATCAGCGTCGCGAGCTTGCCGTGTTGAACGGGAAGCAGTCGGAGAACACGCAAGTGATGGGTTGGCTGGCTGCGATCGCCAATGCCGACAAGGACGTGGAAGCTGGTTTGGCTGCAGGGAAAGCGTTGTCGGAGTTCGCTCAAACCTTGCGCGCCGCTTAGAAACCCGTATGGGGTGTCGATTTGTGTGTGTCGACACCGCATATGTGTGCGTATCGGTACGCAATAGGTTAAAGTCACATGCATGTCATTCCGACAAGAAACTTGGCGAAACCAAGCCCCCTGCAAAGGTGTTGACGGTTTCGTACGCGAGGACGGGCAGGAATGGCCGAAAGCTTCGGCTCTGATGCTTTGCGATTCCTGCCCGTTCATCCGTGAATGCGCAACCACAGCACTCACTTCCGGCAGCACACTCGACGCGATCGCCACAACACCCGCCGACGACGTAATCGCAGCCGGAGTGGTTTGCGCTGGCGATGACAGAACCGCCCGAGCACTACGGGCGGTCATCGAAGAACGCGAATACAAACCACGACAGTCGATCCCGGACAACTGCAAGGTCTGCACGCGGCAACTCTGCTCCCAGAAAACCGCGCCAGACAAGTACGTTGCCCCGCATCACTCCAACGGGATCTGCACCCTCTGCTACCAGAAACACCGCTACCACCAAGCCCGCACCGCTGGAATGCCAGCACTCTTCTAGGAGAACCTGTGATCAATCCCAAGACTCGCGGTGACGCCATTCTCGCGACGATGCAAGCCGCACGCGCATACCGCGACGGCACCGCTGCAACCGACTACAGCCAGTTCGACGAAGCGCACGCCGTCATCGAACGCTTGCAGGCAGACGGATACCTCACCGAACTGGAGGCGAAGTAGTGGCTCTGAGAATGGAATACGTCACCGACAGTGGCCCGCACACGCTCGCGGACCTTCGCGACCTCGTCAACGAAACATCCGACTGGAACGCGAACACTATCGTGAAAGTGGAGCGCGTGCCCAGCGGAAAGTCCTACGCGGCAGACGGCTCGCAGTTGAAAGTCCTGAAAGGGCACGAGGTTCAGCGCGGATCGACTGACCCCCGCGACAATCCGGCGTCCTACTACTCGAACGGCGAACACTGATGAACATTGCTTTCGATGATCCGGCCGAGTTCAGCCCCGACAAGCCGCGCGCATGGGATCCGAACCACCCCAGCCTCAACCCAGTCGGTGCGCCCCACGAAACCGGCGGCGCGCTCCGCATGCAACGCAACGGATTCAACGGCGAAGCGATCGCTGCAACGCTCGGAACCAGCCGACTTGGCATCAAACGAACTGATGTCGTCGACCTCTTGAATTCCGCAGTGAACGGCGAAGAACAAGCGCAATTCGAGAACCGGCCCGTCCACTGCGAAACCATCCCCGAGGACTACACATGAACGCTCCCAAGTTGTTGGCCGTGGCCGCAATCGGCTGTGCGCTGATTCTCACCGGTTGCGCGGGAACGGACAGCGAAGGCAACGAGACGCCCCACAGTGTCAGTTCGCACTACGTCGACCTCGTGGATGGCCGAAAGGTTCTGTGTGTCTGGGAGAAGAGCGGCTACGCAGGTGGCCCGTCCTGCGATTGGGGGAGCGCCAAATGATCGCATCGGAGCTCAGTCGAGGGCATCGTGGGCAGATGTTGGTGTGGAACCGGCGCCGATACCTGATCAAAGACATTCAGCACGTCGGGAACTCACACGTTCGGGTGGTCGTCGGCAACGGACTCACCATCAGCTACGCGCCGTCCGACGAAGTGACAGTCGAACCATGAGAAACGACCGCAGCCCTGCATTCTGGATGACCGGCGCGCTCAGCCTTTCATTGATGATCTTCCCTGTGGGGCTGCTCGCCGCTGGTATCGGTTGGCCGTGCGGATTGGCGGCCATCTTCATTCTCAGCGTGGGTGTCGGGCACTGCATCAATCGAGCAGAATCATGAGCATTCCGTTCAATCCGGGGTGGACGAAATACGTTGTCCACCTGCCGTACGACAAGCCGCCACTGTCAATGAACGACAGGATGCACTGGGCCGAGAAAGCCCGCATCACAGCAGCAGTGCGGAAGACAGCACAACTGCAAGCGCGATCCCACCGTGTGCCGACCGGGCATGAGTACGTCACTGTCGGTCTGCACTACCGGCCAATCAACAATCGCAAACGTGACGCCGACAACCTCGTCCCCGTCCTCAAAGCATGTTGCGACGGCTTGGTGGACTACGGACTCACCGCCGACGACACCCCCGACCTGATGTCCAAATGGATGCCCGTCATCCATCCCGCCATCAAAGGCGAGAAGGGCCGCATGTGGCTCGAAATCAGCTGGAGGAACTGATGGAACTGTTCGGCTGGATCTTCGCGGCATTCGTGATCGCCATCCTCGCCTACGCGATCTTCAAAGACGACGACTGGGGCGGCGCAGCGTGAGAACCATTCGTTGGCATATCCGTAAGTACGGCACGCGGTGGAGCGTTCAAGTTGTTGCCACGGAAGGAGACGAGTCGTGGCAAGTTCGCCTGAACTGGACCGGGACATGGCAAGCGGCAGTCGAGCGCGTGGATTGGGAGCTTTGCCGGATAGGCAGTTCCACATGGTGACGCCGTTTAAGTCCTCCCGCAGCCTGCGGATGAAACCGAAACCCAAACCGCCGGCGGTCGCGGTGCCGGATCCGCTGCAGCAGTCGGAACCAACTGACTTGCGGTATCTCGACTACGACCGCATCCAGGTCATGCCGGATGGGCGTTACTGCATCGGTGACCCCGACAATCCCGAACTCATTCTCGAACCAGCGCACACCCCCGAACGCGCACCCCAAACCATCGACATCCACGAACGGACACCTCATGCCGACTGATGTTCAGCGAGCAACCACCGACCTACGGCAGCACCCTCACGCGCAGTTCTTCCGCGACAACCCCACCTTCGAACCAATCGAGGAAACGACGCAGAGAAGGGGCATCACTGATGACCCCAGAGCTAAGGGCGGACTGATGGCCGACATAACCGGAATCTACGAGCCGGTGCACACCACACCGAACCCGTTGACCGTTCTCGCTGAAGCCGACAAGATCGTCAACGGGTCACGGCAAATCGACTACGGCACGGGTGAAAAGAACCTGACCAGGATCGCCGCGATGTGGTCGGCCTACCTCGGCACGCACATCTCGCCACGCCAGGTGTCGATGATGATGGTTCTGCTGAAGGTGTCCAGGGATGCGCACAAGGAGAAGCGAGACAACCTCGTGGACCTGGCCGGATACGCGGCGCTTGCGGAGCAGGTGAGCCAGTGAGCCTTGCAGCGACATTGGAACGTGCCGACACTGCTACGTCGTCGATGGAGGTGTGGCTGTCGAAGCAGTCAGCCGAGGAACGCGGCTACTTCGACGAGTACCTGCGCCGGAACCTCGACGATCCTCACGGATGGCCGGTGACGGTTCTGCATGCGGCGTGCCGAGAGCACGGCCTAACCATACGTACGACCGCATTCCGCGACTACTGCCGAAACCGAAAGGCGAACCTTTGAGCCTCGCAGCAACACTCGATACACAGCCTGTGAATAACCCTGTGGGCAAAGGGACAATCGACGTAAGCGCAGACGGCGCCAAAGTGAACAACGTCGTAATCGAAGGCGAACTCAACGGAGACTGGACCCGAGTCTTCGACCTCTTCAACCTCGACGCCACACAATTCGAAGTAGTCGACGACACCGTCCGCATGTCCACCTGGCAGCAGTCAGCACGGGCGAAAGACGGCAGCCGAGACAGCATCCAGCTCTACTCGTACAGTGCACGGTTCCGGCGCGTCACTCGTGACATGATCCCCGCGGCGACGGTCGAATCGTGGCGCAAGGCCCTGCAGTCAGTGAAGGACCGGCCAACCAGGAAGCGGAAGACCGCCACTGTCCTCGCGGCGACGTACACCGTGTTCGTGGCGGATCCGCAGCTTGGGAAGAAGAACACCGAGCAGGCTGTCGAGAACTGGAAGCGCGGTGTCCTCGGGCACGTCGCGGCCATAGAAGCTCTGATCGCACAGGGCCGCAAGCCGTCCGGTATTCACGTCGCGTTCATGGGCGACGAGACGGAGGGAGTGTGCAACAACTACGGTAACCAGCCGCACACGATCGAACTGAACATGTCCAGGCAGTTGGAACTCGACTATGACATGAGGGTGTGGACGTTCCGCCAGTTCATCGTGTTCGGTCTGCCGATCAGTGCATCGTCCGTCATTTCGAACCACGGTGAGATGACGCGCAACGGATCGAAGGAACCCGTCACAACGCAAGGCGACAACGCATCCACACACATCGCCCGCCAGGTGCAGAAACTCTTCCAGGAGACTGAACCCTTCGGCGGCCCGCACATCGACTGGACCATCGGTGGTGGCGACCCTGCCGTGTTGGTGAACTTGTCCGGTGTTAATAGCTACTTCTCCCACGGCTACATCGAAAAAGGCAAAGGCGGATCCACCGAGATCCGAACCAAGACGGCCATCGAACGTCAAATCCTCGGGCGGACTGAAACCCTCGGAGCTGTCCCCCTCTATTTCGTTGCTCACTACCACCACTTCTACACCAACGAATTCGAAGGCCGTTCTCTGTTCGGGATGCCGGCACTCGAAGCGGAACGATCCTCGGAGTACATGCTGAATCAGTATGGTGTGTGGTCGCCGCCTGGGATGTTGGGAATGTTGGTGGGGGAGCACACCCGCCGCCGTTGGTCCGATCTGAGTGTCCTGTAGTGGCCGTGAAGTATGTGGTCCGCAAAGAGGGCGACAAGTGGGTGGTCCGTAAGCGCGCCAACTGGTTCCACCGCTACTTCGGGTTGGCCGAGTGGGATATGCGGACCATTCACCAGTGGCAGTTCGATTCGTGGGCTGACGCTTTCGAGGACGCCTTCTGGTGGTGCGAGCAGCAGCGGAATAATCGGACGGACATGGTGCCGATCCACTACTACGAGGGATACATGCGGACGGCGCATCAACTCCCGCAGGGTTGACTTCGGGGAATCTAGCTGTGGGCGTTGACTTCTACGGATCTGTGGATCGGCAGGATTCCACTCATAGGGTTTGTTCATGACTATCACCGTGGCGGATTTCGTGAACGCCAGACTCGACGAAGACGAGGACGCCGCGAACAGGGCGGTCTCGCTGCCATGGGTATACGCCGACGATTTGATCGTCGTCGACAGTGTTGATGACAGCGCATGGCTTGACCATGACGCGGAGGCACACATTCTTCATTTCAGCCCTGCACGCGGCCTCCTTGAGGTCGCCGCGAAACGGGCGATTATCAGACAGGCTGCTGAGATGGTCGACTGCGACACGGCTTGGCCGGAAGACGCGGAATGGGCCTTGCGTGCCCTCGCGACGGTTTGGTCCGATCATCCCGACTTCAACAAGGAATGGGAACTGTGACCGAGGTGTATGCGCCGTGGACTGATGAGCAGGTCGCGAACTTGAATGAATATCAGCAGCGCGGCATGTTCCACCCTTTCACCTGTAGGTGTCCTCACCCTGGCCGTGTGCTTGTTGCTGAGCGCGACGGCTGGAAATGCCCAAACGGCAAGTGCGACCACAAGCAGACATGGGCTTCGGCCGCGATGGCAGATGGCTCAATCAATCAGATTCGATATCCGTGGGAGAACAAGTGAGCGATCTGGTGTTCTGGCAGAAGCCAGGCGAAAACTATGTGCGCGTAGGGGAATTGATTCCGAGCACTTGGACTCGTGAGGTGGAGGGCGGTCGACGCGTGCGGGATTTGAAGCGTCATGGACGCAAAGAGACGGTATCCGTGTGGTCGCTCCGGGATGTGGTGCCTCGTGACTGACGATGACCGCCAGGCCGTGGTCGAGTTGATTCGCGAGTCTCCGTTGCAGCTGTTGGAGATTCAGCAGCATGTTGCGCCGACTCACCAGCGTGGCGCGGAAGATGGCTCCAGCCATGCGAAGCCGTCGTCTCGTCCACCACTCGCGATCGACCCGATCGACGCGATCCAGGCAGAAACGCAGCAGATCATTTACTGGTCGCAGGTTTACGGGTTCGGGTATCGCGGCACGGTCGGGCAGCGTATCGAGTTCCTGAAGCATGCCGATATCCCCGGCTGGGACATCGACAACATCCTCGAACGGTGGATGCCTATACGCAACACCAACCGCAAACTGTGGCCCACGGGGTATGAGCGGACATGGATTTCAGAAGTCGAAGCGATGGCCTGGGTAGGCAAAGGGTTGCGGACGTTGCAGCTCTGGCGCGCAGCGTATCCCGTGATCTCGAAGTCCAGCGACGGTGAAAACATGTACCACATCGGGAAGTTGAGCGAAGTGCAGAAGGCGATGGCGTTGGCGGCGTCGGAGCGGACTCGCAAGGCGAATGCGCAGGTCGCAGCGTAATTTCGTTTCGCTTTGTAGAGTTGTTCTTATGTGATTGATTGCAGCGAAACACTCCAAAGCTCGCCCCGCTTCCCGGTTCTGGCCACCGGTTGAGGCGGGGCGTTTCACTTCCCGGCAGATGAACCTCTAGCCATTGTCGGGTCCAGTTTGCGCGGCTGGGGTATCAAACCGGCCACTGACCCCCGACAGTGAGTTTACGAAATTTCGGGGGCACAACAACTTAGGGGAGTCATGGCGTCGGGTAAGTCCACCATCCAGCAGGCTGTCATGACCTGTCCTGCGTGTGCGGTCGAGATTCACGCAACGCTGTCTACGGACATCACCATGGATCCGGTCAACGTGAAGCCTGGCGTCGGGCAGATGCCAGGCACTGCGACGGTTCTGGTGACCGGCGTGCGTGTTTCTCATGACTGCA
Organism: Rhodococcus sp. NPDC055024; assembly: GCF_053608585.1. NCBI lineage: Bacteria > Bacillati > Actinomycetota > Actinomycetes > Mycobacteriales > Nocardiaceae > Rhodococcus > Rhodococcus sp. NPDC055024. The sequence goes on along the minus strand of NZ_JBSGVT010000008.1, from coordinate 221,635 downwards.
TCCCGAAGACGAAGCGGTCTAGCGAATCCCAAACCTGGGCATCGTACGGACGATAAAACTTGGCAGTGGCCCTTCGGGTGAAACTGCCACGCGGGGTGCATTTCCACGGATCGGCGGTCCGCCCCGGCCCGGGCATGCCACGAACTGCCCGCTTCCCCTGTAGCTCAGTGGTATCCAGGCCGAGCACGCACCGCGGACATGTAAAGCGAAGACGCCGGTTCAAACCCGGCCAGGGGAACGATCCACGGCAAACGTCTGTGACACCTGACGGTGACGGTCCGCGACTCGGCGCGTAATCCGAGCATTGAGATATAGCTCAGTTGGCAGAGCGCGCGGTTGTTAACCGCTTGGTCCCTGGTTCGAGTCCAGGTATCTCAGCAAAGCATCGGTTTAGCGGCCGGTGCTGGTGGTGACAGAGTGTGCGTCTACGGACACGGGACGCAATGTGCATGATGGGTGGGCAAGCCCTCTAGGCCCAGGGTAGAAAGCGTAGCCGCTGAAATCCACTGCGTAGCTGCAACATCATGGCACCAGGGAGCTAACACATACTGACGTATTCCAGTCCTGGTCGGAGGCTAGTAACCTCCCCACCGTTTCGCCGTTGTAGCTCAGATGGTTAGAGCGCAGCCCTGATAAGGCTGAGGTCGCAGGTTCGACTCCTGCTGGCGGCACAATGTTCGGCCCGCCCCAACACGATTGGGAGCGGGCCGGATCTCGACTTTGCCTAAGTCCTGCGTTTCAGTGCTGAACGAGTTGGTGAGCACGCTGAAACGACACCTTCAGAAGGTCCCCAATGTCACGCACCGAAACACCTTCATCCGACAGTTCCTGCGCGAGTCGCTTCGATTCTTTGAGCGCTTCTGCCTCGTGGAATGCTGCCTCATTTTTGTGATGCTGAATCTGGCCGGCCTTCTCTGCGATATGGCGTGCTCTGCCAATGTCATTGATGTGGAGGTCAACGGCTACGTCGTCGACAGCTTGCCCTGTGTGAAGTGCGATGACTTCGCGGGCCATGAGTTCGGCCTCGCCTATGCGGCGGGCTTGCGTGACTGCGCCGAAGTCGGGGAACTCGATGAGCCACCACCGGCCCTCTCGGGTGACGGTGGCGGTGTAGGTGTTGGTCATTTGGTTGCCTCCTTGATTGCTTTGAGGATGTTTCGGTAGACGCCGGGGGAGATGGTGCGGTGTCCGTCTGGCACGGATACCTGGTGCTTCCCGTTTGCGGTGATCCACATTGTGTGGCTGCCTACCGTGCGGGCCGGGGCGAAGCCTGCTGCCTTCAGTTCCTTGGTGACCTTGCGGGTGGGCTGCTCTGCGATCATGACTTTAGTCTAGCCAAGTAGACGTTTTCAAGTCAAGCGGACTAGACAAAAATGGAGAGTCAATTGGCACCCATGCTCGGGAAGATCGGACTCCGTCCGTTCGTGTTTGGTGTCGGCACTGGACGCGTAACGAAATGCCTCGGCTGCCCAGTCGAAGACTGCGGTTACCAGAAGCCGAAGAAGACTTGGCGTCAACGCGAGAAGCGTGTGACCCAACGATGGTTGGACGAGTACGAGTCCCGATTCGACTACGTCGGCTGCCCTAACGACGGACTAGCCTGCACCTGCATCAAACAGCCTGAAGAGTGCCAATACCGTTCAGCCAGCTAGCGGCCACTGCGCTTCGACTTCGAACAGCCCGCGTTCAGCGATTACTCCGTGAACCCGTTCGATGTCGTATTCGAGTGCGGCCACGTAGAGCGGATCCGCGAACGGGGACGATCGCACGAGATCCACATATTCGGAACACAATGCGCAGTACAAGTCTGCGAGCTCGTCATTGGCCATGCCCTGTAGTGCGTTCATGGCTTGACCTCCAATGTGCGCGCGCAATCGCTGCTGCCCAACGGTCCGCGTGACTGCTCGACACCAACAGTTACTGGCCAGTTTATGACGCGCGCCCGGTGAAAACAATCCTCCAAACGGTGGACAATGCCACCCCCCAACCAAAGGATCCCTTTGCAGCCCTCAGGTCGTCAGTTCAGCCACGTCGATATCGCCCGCGTCTGCCACGAGGCGAACCGCGCGATACAGCAGATCCAGCAGGACCCCGGCATCGCCGTATCGCCGCCGTGGGATGAGCTGGACGAGCACACTTCCGCAAGCGCGATCGACGGCGTCGCGGGTGTTCTCGGTGGCAATACCCCCGAGGCGTCCCATGAGAACTGGTCAGCCTTCAAGCGCGCTGATGGTTGGGTTTACGGGCCGCTGAAAGATGCTGACGCCAAGACCCATCCGTGCCTCGTGCCGTACGCCGAACTGCCGGCGGAGCAGAAGGCCAAGGACGCCCTGTTCGGCGCCATCGTCAACGCACTCGGCGGTGCAGCATGAAGCCCTCAGTTGGTCGGATCGTTCACTACCAGTCGTACGGAACCCCGGGCGGTGAATACCTGCCGGAACCACGCGCGGCGATCATCACCAAGGTCGGCGGACAGTTCCTCGACGACGACACCGTTGGCCTCTGCATCCTGAACCCCACCGGCCAATTCTTCAACACGGCTGTGCGGTACGCCGACGAGCCAACGCCAGGCCACTGGAATTGGCCGCCGCGTGTTTGAGTGGCTGCTCATCGTGATCGCACTCATCCGACGATGGGTGGTCTAGTCCCTGGTGGACACCCAAATCCCAATTGCGAACACGGTCCCCATAGAAATAAAGAGCATGCCGAATCGTAGGCCTGCCTCGAATGATGGGCGCCCAATGGCCCACATTACGACTTGATAGATCCCGAAGATTGCCATCCCGCCAGCCATTGCCGCGCTCGTGATGCGGACTATCAACTGATAGCGGCGATCTTCGGACGGAGCGCGCACCTTATCTTCCACATACGCGGTGTATCTAGCCTCCAGGGATCGCTGAAAGATCTCGGTAGCCTCCGCCTCGGGGAACTTCGCCAGTAGTTCTGCGTCGGCCATTAGATGTGCACGTCGGTCTCTCGATTCGAGGCGACGAAACAGCAGAGCTGCAGCTCCCGCGATGAACGGTCCAATCATGAGTGCGCACGCCGCAACTATCCACGGCATCTGTTGCCACCAATTCATGCAGAAAGTTTGCCCTACAAGGCATCCAAATTCGCGTGAAGCCCCGTATCGGTCTAAATGCACCCAATCCCGCATCTACCCAGGAGTGAACGTGGCTGACGCCCGCAAGACCACCGCCGAGAAGCTCATCGCATTCCGCAAGGAACTGGACGCGGAAGGTGTGTTCCGGCCCGAGCACATCGAGCACCTGGTGAACAAGGCAGCCGAAAGCCTCCTGACGGTGGGCTACGACGGCGCATATTCTCTTCTCGTCGTGAAGTAGGCCAGCCATGCGCGGTCTTATTGTGGCCGCGCTTGTCGCGGTGATGCTTTCGTTCGGTGGTGTCGCTCAGGCCCGCAACGTGATCGTGGTCGACGGCACCACCAACAGCGGCGCAGTACTGCTCGCCCCGGACATCCAACCCGGCGACACCGTCACCTACGTCCGCTACCCGGCAACAGTGTTGTGGCCCAGCTACAACCGATCAGTCGAAGCAGGCAAGCAGGCGTTGCGTGAGGCCATAGCCGACGCACCCGAAGGCGCTGTCGTCGTTGGATACTCACAGGGCGCGAGGATCGTGGGGGATGTCCTCGCCGAACCGGAAACCGTTGGCGTCACCGGTGTCCTGTACTCCGACCCACGCCAGGCCGGCGCCGGAATTGAAACGCAACTCCCGTTCAACCTCCCCGGCGCAACCATGACCGGCGAACGAGATCCTTTCGTCGTTCCCGTCGAAACGCACTGCATCCCAACCGATGGCGTTTGCGACTGGAACAACCGCGACCCACTCAGATCCATCATCGGCTACCTGAAACACCACCAGACCTACTTCCCGTAGGCCACACACTTCCCTCCCCACTCCCGCACACACCACACACGCTGGCGGTTGAAGTCGGGAGGGAACCAGCTTTCCCCAACCGGGGATCACGACGCCAGGAGCGTCGATCACCCGCAAGGGGCACCACATGGCAATCAGCGAACAACGCCGTGAACGCATGGCACAAGCACTCAAACTGCGCGCCGACAACTGGACCTACCAACGGATCGCAGACCACCTCGGTATCAGCCGAACCCAAGCCTTCGAAGACGTAGACGAAGCGCTCAAAGAGATCACCACCGAACCCGCCGCGCACACACTCAAATTCGAACTCGACCGACTCGACGAAATGCAACGACCACTCAACGAAGTGATCCGAGCAGTCGACGTCATCCGAGAATTCGAAGCCGAAACACTCCGCGTCGCATCGCTGGAGATGGCGGAACCTGACCACAAAAAGGATCAGGCACAAGTCGAACGCGACTACGACCGCGAACTTGAAACCACCATCAAACGCACCGACGCAGCCCTCGAACGACTCTTCCGCGCCGTCGACCGATCCCTGAAAATCCAGGACCGACGCGCCAAATACTTGGGCCTCGACAACGCACCCGCACCCGACAACAGCGGCGAAGCACGCGAAGACCTCAAAGCCCTGCACAACGCGATCCTCACCGCAGCAGAGCAATTCGGAGTCACACAGGACACCGATGAGTGACCCCAAGCCCGGAATGAGCCTCAAACAGATCACCTCATACGCCCAAGCAACAGGGCGCGTGAACATCTTCGAAGGGTCCATCCGCGCCGGCAAAACATTCTCGTGGCTCCTGCTACTGCTCTTCAAGATCGCGGCTGCTGGCAAGCACGGCGCAATCGTCATTGTCGGCAAGAACCGGGATTCGATCTACCGCAACGTCTTCGAACCGATCGAGACGATCGCAGCATTCGCGCCATTCGCGAAACACGTCCACTACCGACAAGGGTCACCGACCGCCCGGATCTTCGGGAAATCTGTCCACGTTATCGGCGCAAACGATGCGAAGGCAGAGAACAAGATCCGCGGCATGACCATCCAGCTCGCATTCCTGGACGAGGTCACCGTCCTGCACGTCGACTTCTTCAAACAGTTGCTCGGCCGCATGTCCGTCAAGGGCGCACAGTTGTTCGGGACTACGAACCCTGACAACCCGAACCACTGGCTGAAGAAGGAATACCTCGACCGCATCGGCAAAGTCGACGACGAGGGCGAGCAGCTGCTTCCGGGATGGAAGCGGTTCCACTTCACCATCGACGACAACCGGTCGCTGGAAGAGGACTACAAGGCGTCGATGCGACGCGAGTACGTCGGATTGTGGTTCAAGCGGTTCATTCTCGGCCTGTGGGTCAGCGCTGACGGCGCGATCTACGACATGTACGACGAAGACCAACACGTCATCCCGCACGACCAGTTGCCGCAAATGCAGAGGCTCGTTGCGATTGGCATCGACGTGGGAGCGAACCACCCCACCGCCGGAACCGTCATCGGACTCGGCTACGACAACCGCCTGTACGTCGTTGCAGAGTGGGCGCCCGGAATCTCCACGGACTCGAAGCTCGCGGACTCCCTCGACGAGTTCCTCCCGCAAGTTCAAGAGACCTACGGATCGATCCTCGAAGGCGTCTACGTCGACCCCGCAGCACTGTCCATGAAACTGGAACTCGGGGAACGCGGCTACACCGTCTACAACGCATCGAACAAGGTGCTCCCCGGAATCCGCACAGTCTCATCGCTCCTCGCGAACGGCCGACTGAAAATCTCCGACCGCTGCACGAACCTGATCGACGAGATACCCGGCTACGTCTGGGACCAAGCGGCAGCCGACGCCGGCGAAGACAAACCCGTCAAAGAGAACGACGACTTCTGCGACACCCTCCGCTACGCGCTGCAGTCCAGTCGATTCATCTGGCAGCACTACATGCAGGACCCCATCCGCGAAAACACCTAACCACCAAGGAGTCCGAGTGAGCCTGCCTGACTCCAACACCACCTGGCCACCCAAACCTTTCGATGACCTGATCGCCTCCATCGCTGAACAGCAGGTGTGGTGGGAAGGAATCCCGGAAGGCCTCGCCAACTATTACGGGCAAGGACAGGCACGCCGGAAGTCCGCTGGGTTCGACCTCGGCGGCATTGGTGTCAAGGTGTTTTGGGGAAAGAAGGACACGCAGCAGCACGTCACGTCGCGGCTGCATCTTCCGATCCCCGCGGACATTTGTGCGACCTCGGCGAACCTGTTGTTCGCGGATGGGCCGAAGTTCCTGATCCCGGAACTCACGTCGACACCGGAAGCGACAGACGGGAATCCTGAACCGGAGCCCGTCGTCGACCCGGTGAAGCAGGCCGCGCAGGAACGCGTCGACCGGATCCTGAACACTCCGAACATGCATTCTGCGTTCCTCGTCGCCGCCGAAACATGCGCAGCGTTGGGCGGTGTGTGGCCACGCATCGTGTGGGATCCCGAGTTGACGAAGAACGCGTTCATCGACTTCGTGGACCCCGACCGTGCGATCCCCGAATTCAAATGGGGCCGCCTGCAAGCGGTCACGTTCTGGTCAGAGCTCCCATCCACGGACAAAGCCGTGTGGCGTCACCTCGAACGGTACGAGGCCGGCAAGATTTGGCACGGCCTCTACGAGGGCACCGACGATCACCTCGGCCGCGCCATGGCGCTCGACGATCACCCGGCGACGAAGAACATCAAACTCGGCGCATTCGGATTCATCGCAACCGGATCCAAGTCGATTGCCGCCGGCTACATCCCGAACCAGCTCCCGAACCCGGCATGGCGACTCGTCCCGGCGTTGCGGCACCTTGGCCGCTCGGACATCTCCGACGACCTCCTCGGCCTGTTCGACCAGATCGATGAGGCGTACTCATCGTTGATGCGGGACCTCAGGTTGGGTCGCGCGCGGGCGTTCGTGTCGGAGAACTTCACGAAGGTCGGCAAGGCAGGACAGGGCGCGTCGGTCGACAATGACCGCGAGCTGTACCAGATTCTCGCGAACGCTCCCGGCAAGGACGGTACGTCGGCTGGGTTCTTCGAAGTGAAGCAGTTCGCGATTCGAGTCGACGAACATCTGCGGACGATCGATGCTTTGACACGTGAAGTTCTGCGCCGTGTGGGTTATTCGCCGTTGACGTTCGGTTTGTCGGAGGGCAATTCGGCGGCGACCGCCACCGAAATCACAGCGAAGACAACAGCATCGAACACCACCCGGACAGCGAAGCATCGACTCTGGGGTAACACCCTGACGCGTTTGTCTCGGACGCTGCTGGAGATCGACGCCGTGCAATTCAAGACCGGCGTGACGGTCGATGAGGATCTGCAGATTCAGTGGCCCCCGGTCCGCGAATCCGCCTACAACCGCTCATTGACTGCAAAGGCATTGCGTGAAGCGAAAGCCGCCTCAACGGAAACGATTGTTGCTCTGGTGAACCCGGACTGGGATTCGGAAGCCGTCCAGACTGAGACTGAACGCATCCTGAATGAGGACCGCATGACGTTCGCAGATCCGTTCGGGATGCCACCCGACCAGAATCCGAACGACACGACCGATCCAGACGAGTCGGGTGGCGCGGAGATCGAGTCGGACGACGAGGAGTAGCCGGTGTCAACTCTTGATCCGGTTTTCGCGGCGCGGTTGGCGGAGGCTATCGGCCAGATTTACGCCGATGCTGAAGTGACCCTGATGAAGTTGATTGCGGATCGGGTTGCGAAGGGTTTGGATGCCCCGAATTGGGCTGAGCGGCAACTGATCGAGGTACAGCTCCTTCGTTTCGGATGTGCGACGTCATGTTGCATCGTTGGATGCGGTGTCTGCTTGGGAGATCGAATCCGCGGTCGGTCGCGCACATTCTCGTGGCGCTGTGGTCGGTCAGGCTGAGGTCGCTGCGGTTCGCGCGCAGCCGATCACATTCAGCGCAGCTGGCGTGATTGATACTCGTGCGGTGTCGGCGTTGGCGTACGAGACGATCAATGCGTCGCGTTCGGCGCAGTCGTACATGTTGCGGTCGACGGATGATGCGTACCGCAGGGTGATCGCTGAAGTATCTGGCCGTGTGATCACGGGCGTTTCGACAAGGCAGCAGGCAGCGCAGCAGGCATTGAACAATCTCGCCAGGCAGGGCATCACAGGTTTCGTAGATGCCCGTAACCGTCAGTGGTCAGCGTCCTCGTATGTCGAGATGGCGCTGCGAACTTCGACGCACCGCGCGATGATGCAAGGCCATGCTGAACGACTGCAGTCGGCTGGCTTCGATCTGGTGCTGATTTCGTCGCACCCGAATCCGGCGCCGATGTGCCAACCGTACGAAGGAAAAGTGTTGTCACTGTCCGGGAATACGTCCGGCACCGTGCAGATGAACAACGCACTCGACGGTTCCCCGATGTCAGTGGAGGTGTATTCGTCGATCGCCGAAGCTCGGATGAACGGATTTGAGCACCCGAACTGCTTCCCAGCCGACACGATGGTCACCTCACCCAGCGGCCTTAAGGCGGTTGATAAGCGGTGGTACGAAGGCGATATGGTCGTCATCCGTACGGCCAGCGGCAATGAACTCACCAGTACCCCAAATCACCCGATACTGACCCCTGAAGGCTGGGTTGGCGCGGGAAGTTTGAAGGTAGGCCAGAGCGTCTTCCGCAACAGCGTTGATGTTGAGGGGTCGGGAGTTGATACTCCAGACCATGAGGACGTTCCAGCCCCGATCTCCGAGGTCTTTGATTCGTTTCGGGGTTCGGTCGAAGTGACTTCCGTAAGCGTGCCATCCTCCGCCGAACAGTTCCACGGCGACGGGGAAGGTTCCGATGTCGAGATTGTATTTGCCGACCGCTTGTTGAGTTATGGTGTTGACGCCCAGAGCATTCAATCGGGCGGCGACGGCGAACTCTTCGTCGGTTCCCATCGACTTCGTCCGCTCTTTCCCCTTGGCTCGGGCCTCAAGATCAGTGATGTCTCGGACCTTCCCCTGGACGGCTTCATGAGCGGCAGCGACTTGCCGATCACGTTGCTCGGCAGTCATCTTCGCCCACTTGAGAGTTTCGGACTCGGATCGGGTTCGCTTTTCGATGTCACTGAACCTGGTGAGTCCGGCGCTGATGTTCGCTTGGGAGATCCCGAAGTGGAGTCCGATTTGGGCCTGAGTCATTCCGGCGCTGTACATTTCGGCGGCTTCGGAGACCCACTTGGGGCCAGGGTTGTTGGCACGTCTGACGAGACCTGCGTCCTTGGCGGATCTCGTGACGTTAGCGGTTTTGAGTCTGTTGTAGATGAGGGTCTGGCTTACGCCGAAACTGTTCGCGAGGTCTGCGACGGCCTCGCCGGACTGGTAACGGAAGATGAGATTGTCGATATCGATCGACGTGTTTTTGCGGGTCATGTTTACAACCTTGAATCCGGGGATGGTTGGTACACAGCGGATTCCGTAATTGTACACAACTGTCGACATACCCACACGCTGCTGGTTCCGGGTGCTTCACAGCCGGCGGTGGCTCCGTATGACCCTCAGGGGTATAAGGATTCGCAGAGGCAACGCTATTTGGAGCGGGGTGTTCGTCGGGCTCGTGAGCATCAGGCAGTGCAATTGACGGCTGCGGATAAGAAAGCTGCTCGCGCTCGTGTGAAGACGTGGCAGGACCGCGCGAAGGAGCATTCGGAGCGGACGGGTATTCCTCGCCATTTGGATCGTGAACGTGTCCGTGTTGGTGATCCCAGTTTGGCGGACGCCCCCCAGTTGGTTGGCGCTCGTATCGCCGGAGTGGAGTAGTTGTGACTGTTTTTGTTGAGCCGTTGGGTGATATTGCGGGTTTGGCTGATGGTCGTGAGGTTGTTTTCGAGATCGGTGTTGTGCGTGAGAATCATGCTGGCACTGGGATGGTCACGCCTCGTCGGGTGTCTGTTCGGCCAGTGAACGGTGTGTTGACGACTCCGAGTTTGGATCCGGGTCCGGCGCGGGTGTGTATCGCTTTCGAGTGGTTCGACATCACGATTCCGGATGCGTCCGTGTCGCAGCGTTTGTGGCCTGTGATTAAGGATTCGGTTCCGTATGAGCCGCCGGTTGTTTCGTTGGTGAAGCAGTACCGCGATGAGATGGTGTCAACGAAGGAGGCTGTCGAAACCTCATTGGAGCACTACGGCGGTGTCATCACTGGTCTGACGGATCGTGCAGAGGATGCTGCGGAACGCGCTGAGGCCGCAGCGGATCGTGCCGAAGGCGCTGAGGGCGGGGGCGGTGGCGGCACAATTCCGAACGGTTCGGTTACGAAGCCGAAACTGTCGCAGGGTGTTCAGGCTTCGCTGGACAAGGCTGACAGTGCCGTTCAGGGTGATGACTCGCGGCTCATCGACGCTCGTACGCCGACAGCGCACTCGCACACCATCGCAGGCGTTGACGGCCTAGCTGACGCACTGACTGGCAAGGCTTCAAGTTCACATTCGCACACGATCGCGGGTGTCGAGTACCTCTCAGACGCCCTCGATGCGAAAGCGCCGAAGAATAATCCGACTTTCACCGGCACGGTCACAACCCCCGCTGTGAAGGTGACGACAGGTGCAGGCACGGGGAAAGTCTTCACCTCCGATGGTGATGGTGTCGGATCCTGGCAGGCAGCCGCAGGTGGAGGCTCCGCTCAAGGCGTGGTGGTGACCGGACTGAGTGCGGGTGCGCCGCCAAGCGGCCCGACAGCGTCCGGCAACGAGATCGTTGCGATCGGGCATGCCGCGTCGGCAACAAACTATGCGGCCACAGCGGTCGGATCGTCGACTGTGGCGAGCGGGCAGGTCAGTACTGCGGTCGGTACAGGCGCGAAAGCAACCCACGTGAATTCGACCGCAGTCGGCATGTATGCGACAACAACCGCAAATGATCAGGTCATGCTCGGACGAACGACCCAGACAGTAGTCGCGCCGAACAAATTCCAGATCGGCTCCGGCACAACGATGGTCACGCTCTCTACCCGTCTGACCGCAGGCAAAGCGGAACTCATTGCCACACTGCCGTCCGGCAAGATCATCTCACTCGGAATCGACACCTAGGAATCCTCATGCCGCTCACCCTGACCATCACCATCCCCGACGAGCACGCGCCGAGAGCGTTGCGGACCGCGTGCCGATCTACCGGTCATCTCCCCGAGACGTGCCCGAATCCGCAGGACTGCATCGGAGATTTCGTCACCCGGCGCACAGCCGAAGAGATTAGCCGCGACGAACGACAAAAAGCAGAGGAAGCCGCAGCAGCCGCAGCCGTACCCCTCGACACCAGCGAATGGACAGTCGAATTGGGCGGGTAGCGATAAAAGTGGTCCCCAACCCTCGGGGGGAGAATTGGGGACCGGCGACAACGGTACCGGACAGTCGTCTTCGACTTACGGGATATTGCGCAGTGGGGCCGAGCTGGTCTTCCCTTACCCTCCCGACCCCACGTAACCGACGCTACCACTAGTCGAACGTGTGTGCGAAAATAGTGCACGTGTCCACCGAAACCGCACCAACCCAGTGCCCAAACGGACACCCCCTCGCACCAAACACATGCCTCGTCGGCTGGGAAGTCTGCGGATGCCCCAACACCCACAACGGCGGACACCGCACCCACTACTGCCGACAATGCGGCGAAACCATCCGGACGCCCACATGCCTCGGCGCCACCCCACAAAAATCCCGCTGGACCAACCCAAAAACGACGAAACCCCGCCCTCGTCAGTAGAGCGGGGAAACGCCGACCCAGCGAGCATCGGTGTCCGATCCAATGCTCACCGAATCGCGCAGCAGTAATGCGGCTGCCACGCTCAAGCGCGACCGAAGAACGCGCCCAAGAACCAGGAACTAACTACCAAACGGAGATCCGAGCGAACCGAGCGAACCACTGCCACCCGGATTGCCGGGGTTACCTGGATTGCCAGGGTTACCGGGGTTTCCGGGATTCGGCGGCGCATCAAAGAACACCGAGATGAAGAACGTCGCAGACCCAACAGTCGCAGGAACAGGCGCAATACTCGTCCGGTAGTTGCAATTCACAGAACGAGATTCCGTCAACACCTCCCCAGGCTGCGAATCGCACGAGTCCACCCACAGGCCCTCAAGTTCCAGGGCTTTCGGCCACTCATAAACCCAACCTGCCGAATCGTGAGGCAGCGTTACGGTCACATCCTTTGGCGCAACTGGCGAACCACTGAAATTCGCCTCACCGACCCTCGCATCGACAAACGTCGCACCACTCATAGAAGCGTCACGCCATACCGTGCTCCGAACGTCGGCACGCGTGAAATCGGCATCATCGGCCTTTACCGACTGGAGTTTCGCCAAGTACAGTCGCGCATCAACAAATGATGCGTTCTTGGCAATCGCGCCATTCAATGTCGCGCCAGGCAAGTCTGCTTTGTCGAACGATGCGCCTTCTGCGTCGGCGTTGTTCATTGTTACGAACCACAGATCAGCGCGATCGAAGTTCGCTCCACGAATATTCGCGCGACTCAAGTTGGCTTCTCGGAACTGTGCACCCGACAGATTTGCGCCCTCAAGGTTCGCGTAACTCAGATTCGCCTTGCTCAAGTTCGCGCCGCTCAAATCGGCTCCAGGGCAACTAGTGAAGCGCTGCGCATTCGGGCTCGACACAATGTTGCAGCCGTTGACGTTGAAGTCGGCGGACGCGGTGCCTAGGCCGACCGTCATCGTCGCACCAACAGCTATGGCGAGCGCACCAACTGCGCTCGTGATCTTCAGTTTCACTCTTTGCTCCTGGGTTGCCAACTTTTGTTTGAGACATATCAAACCAGACAAACTGGACGGTTGGTAACCCTTGCCCAAACTGCACCCCAAGTAACACCTAAAACCCAAAAGAATCCCGCCCCACAGCAACCCTGCCGTGGGGCATTTTTCATGCCCGCACGTCGGGCCAACCTCGACTGTCCCAGGAGGACACGACCATGCCCGACACCACCGACAACACCACCGCAACCGAAACTGCGGAGACTGTCGACACCACCACCGCCGAGGCAACCACCACGGAAACCGCGGCAACCGAAACCACGGCGACGACCGAACCCAAGGTCTACACCCAGGAGTACGTGGAAAGCCTCCGAAGCGAAGCCGCCAACGCCCGAGTGAAGGGCAACGAGAAAGCCGCAGCCGCAGCCACCGAGGCCGCCGAAAAGGCGCGCACCGAACTGCTCGAAAATCTCGGCAAGGAACTCGGTTTCATCAAGGGCGACGAAACACCGAAGCCCGAAGAAGTCATCGCCCAGCTGACCACTGAACGAGACACCACCGCGAAGAAGCTCCGCGAGCTCACCGAAGACCGGGCCCTACGCAACGCAGCCACCACACACAGTGGCGACTACGGATCGCTCTCGGACTCAAAGAAACTCAGCAAAGCGATCGCAGAACTAGACCACACCGCCGACGACTACGCCTCCCAGGTGGATGCAGCAGTCAAGGCAGCAATCACAAACGACCCGAAGCTGAAAGCCCAGGCGGCCACCACAGCATCGTCCGTCGAGCACGGCGGAACCGTCACCGTCCCAACGGATGACGTCGATTCCTTCCGCAAATCACGCCGCGAAGACCGCGGCCACACCTTCAACTAGCCACGGAGAAACGACATGGCAAATACCTTCTTGACCCCTCAGGTCATCGCCAAGGCCGCCCTCGCAACGCTTTACGAGACCTGCGTAGCCGCACAGCTCGTCCACCGCGACTACTCCTCGGAGTTCGCCGCGAAGATCGGTGACACCGTCACCATCCGCAAGCCCGCCGTGTTCGAAGCCAAGGAATACGTTCAGGGTTCGGGCATCACCGTCCAGAACGCGGAAGAGACTGGCGTCGCTGTCAAGCTGAACCACCACGCTGACACGTCGTTCGCGGTCACGAACCGCGACCTGACGATGAAGATTGCGGACTTCCGCACCCAGCTCCTCGACCCCGCGCTGGAATCCATCGCCCAGAAGATCGACCGCGACATCCTCGCCTTCCGCAACGACATCACCCAGACTGTCGGCGTCGCTACCGGCCGCGAGTACAGCAAGCCTGAATCGCTCATCGACGCCGGCACTCTCCTGAATATTGCGAAGGTTCCCTCGCTGGATCGTCACGCGATTATCGGCCCCGTCGCCAATGGCAACTGGCTGAACGCGGACATCCTCAAGAACCACAACTCCTCGGGTGACACCGAAGCGTTGCGTGAGGCGTACATTGGCCGGCGACTGTTCGGGTTCGATCCGTACTGGTCGCAGAACATCGGCCAGCCGAAGGACGTCCCAGCAACGGGCGATCCGACCACTGAGGTTGGTGTTGCGTTCCACCGCACTGCGGTTGCTCTCGTGACGCGTCCGCTGGAACTGCCCCTCGGTTCCTCGAATGCGTTCGTGGAGAACTACAAGGGCTTCGGTCTCCGCGTGGTCATCGGCTACGACCAGAACCACAAGACGGACACCGTCTCGGTCGACACCATCTACGGCGTCAAGACCCTCGACGCCAACCGCGCGGTCCTGATCAAGGGACCGAACAAGGCGTAACCCGTCTGGCAGCCTGATTCGTCAGGCTGCCAGCAGGTTTCATCGATTGGAGCATCGTGACTTACCGATACACCAGTGCTGAAAATGGGCAGATTGTCGAGTCGGAGGATCGACTCGACTACCTTGAAGGGCTTGCCAGGTGGCAGGTTTCGGAGGTCGCCCCCGCGAACCCCGATCCCGATCCGGCAGCGGACGCCGAAGCTGAGGCCGCAGCGATCGAAGCATGGCTCGCCGCCGAAGCTGAAGCCAAGGCGGAGGCCGAAGCTGAAGCCAAGGCGGAGGCCGAAGCTGAGGCCGCAGCGGCCACCCCGAAGGGTCGCACTCGCAAGTAACCCCCTGTTCGGCGACGCCCGCACCTGACTATCCGGTGCGGGCGTTGTCGCACCACCTTCTAGGAGACCTGTGCAGATCTACGCCACGTGGGAACACCTCGCGGAATGGCTAGCGCCCGATGACCTCCCCACCGAAGATGAATCGAAACGTTGGCTGCGGATCGCATCCGAACGGGTCCGTACCGCAACACGCGCCGACATCTACTCCACCGATCCCGCCGGATACCCGGACGAGCCTGACGAGATCGTCGCGTTCCGTGAAGCGACCTGCGCGCAGATCACCGAATGGATCGAAGCCGACCTGGATCCGTTCAAGGGCGTTGCGGGACAGGAACTGTTGGAATCGAAGTCGTCCATCGCAGGTGGCCTGATTGAACTCGACACCAACGGATCTGCCGAAGCCCGAGCACGCGCACTCACGGTCCTCTGCGATCGCGGGTACGACATCCTCCGTAACGCCGGCCTCGCATCGAACGCACCCGGATTCGTCTGATGGCGCGTGATCGTTTCGCACGCTGGTGGCGACACAAAGTCCTCGTGGAACGGAAGACCGGACAAGGACCACGCGGCCCGACCTACGCCGCACCGGAACCGCTCAAATCCGCGATCGACGACAAAGCGCGACTAGTTCGCGATGCGACAGGCAAAGAAGTCCTGTCATCGACCACGGTGGCGTTCCCTGCGGGGACCGCGTTCATCGAACCCGGCTCGTGGGTGACACTTCCCGCCAAGTACGGCGGCCGTCGCTCGAAAGTGATCATCTCCACCGTCGCTGACGGCGGAATACTCGCAGACCACGTGCAGGTCAGTTTGGAGTAACCATGGCCCTGCAATGGAACGGCCCAGCGATCGCAGCCCGAGTGCAAGCCGCAGCAGAACGTGCCAACATCCAGGCTGGTGAAGTGCTGCTGGCGAAGGCCCGCGCGAAGACGCCCATCCAGGACGGATTGCTCCGCGCATCAGGGAAAATTTCAGCGTCAGGCAAGTCCACGGCGGTGTCATTCAACACCGTGTACGCGGCCCGCCAGCATGAGGAAGTCGGCTGGAGCCACCCCAACGGCGGCGAAGCGAAGTACCTCGAAAAGGCGAAAAACGAGTTGGCTGGAGAGTACTCGCAGATCGTCGCCAACGGGATCGCGGGGGCGATCTGATGATCACACGCACTCGCATCGAAGACGGGCTCGCAGATTTTTTGAAAGACGTTGGCGCGCCGCTCATCATCGGCAAAGTCACCCCCACCCCAGACCGGGCCGTCTTCATCAACGTCTACGACGAGCAGCATCTCCGCGACCCAGATCGGGCGAACCCAGACGTGTGGATCCAGTTGCGCGGCCGAACACCTGGCGAAGATCCGGCGCCGACAAACGATCTGATGGACAGCATCTTCCGGCTCCTCGACAACAAGTCGCACTACCGGATGGGTGACATTCGGGTGGCTCGCTCCATCCGGGTAGTCACCACATCCACCGACGAGGACGGCAGTGGGCGCCACGAACGCGCCGACTCCTACAAATTCCATCTCAACCCTAGCTAAGAAAAGAGCCTGCTATGGCCGATACCCTTCTGGCCCCAGACACATCCACTCTCGACTCTCACCTCGCCCGCGACTGGGCAGTCCAGGTCAAGGACGACGGCGGAGACTGGGTGTTCGTTAACGCTCTCTCGCAGTTCGCGCCCACTAGCGACAAGACCTTGCAGGACGACGGCGACATCGGCATGAAGGGCGGAAAGTCGTCCCTGGCCACCGCCATCGGATTCAACATTGAAATCACCGGCCTCCGCAAGGGCACCCTCGCCGGTACCGCATACGAGCCCGATGAGGGCCAGGAAATCCTGCGCGGTAAGGGCGATGAGATCGGTGCGCTTGCTATCGCGGACATCCGCTACTGGCGCACCGACGGCCTCAAGGATGCATTCCAGGGCCGCTACACCGTCGATTGGAAGGACGGCACCGAAGACAAGGAAGGTCTCCTGTCGTTCACGTGCACCCTCACCGGCCGCGGTCGTCGCACCAAGATCGCGAAGCCACTGGGAAACTAGTCGACCCCTCGCCGCCGCCCGGTGATGGTGGCGATGAGGGGCTGCCCCCTGAAGACGATCTGAACGTCGAAGAAGACGACTAGAACACCCCACCGCCCGACCGCATTCGTGTGGTCGGGCGGTTCCTGTTCCACCACACACTTTTGGAGCCAGACACCGTGCGCGACCTACGCGAACTATTCGACCCCAATCTTTATCTCCCCATCAACGGGAAGACGTACACCATCACGTCGCCGAACGCCGAAGAGGGACTGCGGCTGAGGCTCATGTTCTCAACCCTCGACGCGAAGATCGGTGACGACGATCAAGTCGGAGAGATCGCGAAACTTCTCGGCGCGACGTGGGTTCCGAACATGGTCACCAAAACCGTCCTCGACATCGCGACCGGCGAACCTGTTCTCGGCGAGAACAACGAACCCACCACCGTTGAAGTCGACGAAGGAAAGTACGAAGGCGGCGTCTGGTCGGAGATGGCCAACGACGGCGTCGATTGGGTCTCCCTCATGCACGCCGGCACCACCGCCCTCTTGTACTACGGCCAAGGTCCATACATCGGCGAAATCTACTGGGAGACAGGACTCACTGATACCCCGGGAAACTCACTACCCCCGAAGCCGGAAATGGTGACGGGGGATCGCAGCAGCAATCCGCAGCGCCGGAAGAACGCGAAGCGGAACAACCGCAAACGGAAGTAGACCCCGACAGCCTCCCCGGCCGATACGGGGACGACGACGCGGGTGGCGGACCGTACAACCCGAAAACCGGATTGCGCGCCTGGTACAACCCACGCCACATGCAACCCCGCCACGCCAACAAGCCTGCAGCCAAACAGGTTGAAGGGCAGAAGATTCGACTGTCGTGGCCAGACATCCTCGGCGAATGGGCTTCCATAGAACTCGACTTCCAGGACTGGAACATCGACCTCGAATCCGGTGTCCTCAAGGAACGCTCGTGGCGGTGGATGAACCGACGAATCTTCGGTCTCGTCGCCAACCCGGAATCACGCCTCCACAAGGCGCTCAAGATCCCGCTCACTCACACACCTGAATAGCTAGGGGAACGCGTTGGCGATTGAATGCAAGGTGCCAGCGTGCACTACAAGCCGTCGGCTGTACGGGTTTTGCCCGATGCATGCGGCACGGTTCAAGAAGTATGGCAATCCGCTCAAGACGAAAGTCCACTTCGATCCTCGTGAGCGTTTCGACGCGCTTGCGAAGCAGGGCGAAGGTGGCTGCCTGGTCTGGACCGGCGAAATCACGAATCGTGGCTACGGTCGAATTGTCATTAAGCGCCAGAAGGTTCTGGCGCACAGGTGGTCCTACGAGACGTTCGTTGGTGAGATTCCAGACGGATACGTAGTTGATCACAAGTGCAACAGGCCATCATGCGTGAACCCTGCGCACCTGCAGGCAGTAACTCAGCAACACAACGTCATTCGATCGGAAACCGATCTCGCTGCGATCAATGCGCGCAAGACGGAGTGCCTTAATGGCCATCCGTTCGACGCTGCAAATACATACGTCAATCCCAAATCCGGTTCGCGAAAGTGCCGGGCTTGCGCTCGGGCGCGGCAGGGGACGTACACCCGTAGGAGGGCAGAGTCATTGCGCTCGATGTAGGAACCCTCTACGCGACTCTGACAATCCGGGACGAAGACTTCCAGTCGGCGTTGTCGCGCGCCCGCAGCAACATGGAAGGCACGGGCCGATCGTCAACTTCGATGGCGTCGACTGTTCAGCGGGCTTCAGCAGCGGCCCAGGCCGCGCATGCCGCACACGCTACTGCGACCACGAGGCTGTCGTCGGCGCAGCGTGACTTGAACACGCTGATGAACAACTCGGCTCGCACCACCGACCAGGTCGCGCAAGCCGAGCAGCGTGTGGCGCAGGCCCGCGCCCAGGTCGCACAGACCACGGTTCGGGCACACGATTCTCTGGCGAATCTCAACCGCGAAAACGACGCAGCCGCAACGAGTACGAACAACCTGACCACGGCACTGGGTAAGGCGAAGTCCGCGGCAGCGTTGATGGGTGTCACGGTCGGCGCTTCCGGGTCGGTCAAATTTTTGACGGACGCGATCACGAACGCCCGAGCCTTGGGCGCACAAACGAACCAGATGACTGTTCTCTTCGGCGACTCGAAGAGCACCATCAGCGACTGGGGATCAACAGCATCATCGACTCTCCGCATGTCGCAACGCGAAGCGCAGGGCGCCGCTATCCAATTCGCCACCTTCGGCAAGGCCATCGGACGCTCAGGGCCCGAATTGGCGGCGTGGTCGCAGGATCTCACGAAGCTAGCCGGCAACCTCGGCAGTTTCTACGGAATGGACACCGCTACCGCGGTGGAGGCTATGTCGTCGGCATTCGCAGGTTCCGCTGAGACGATGCGCCCCTACGGCGTGCTCTTGGATGACGCAACCCTCCGAAACATCGCGTTCAAAGAGGGAATCACCGAATCCAACCGACAGCTGACTTCGCAAGAGAAGATCCTCGCCACGTATGTAGGCATGAAGCAACAGCTCGCCCACGTCGACGGCGATATCGAGCGGTCGAACGGCAAGTACGGTGCGTCACTCAAAGAGTTGAAGGCGCGCTACGAGGACACATCCGCAGCGATCGGCGGGAAGATCATCCCGATCGCGAACACTTTCGTTCAAACCCTTTCCGGCCCAGGGATGCAGACATTCGGTGTCCTTGCCGAAAAGGTCGGCGGCCTCGCTGAAGGGCTTCGGCTGTTAGGCAGCGTCTTTGGACTACTGCCGGGACCGATACAGGCAGCCGTCGCCGCACTCGTCGCCGGAAAGATCGCCTCGCTCGCACTAGCGCCTGCTGTTAACCGTGCAGGCACCGCAATCACAGGCATGGCAACCACCGCACGACTCCAAGGCATGATGGCAATGGACCGCCTACGCGGAGCGTTCCTCAACGCTGGTCTCGGCGCCGCAGGATTCACACGCACCGCTGCCACAACTGGCGGCGCGATGTCAGCCATTGGCCGCGGCGCGAAATCCGCGCTCGCCGCCATGGGCGGACCTTGGATGCTGGCCGTGACTGCCGGCATTCTTCTCTTGGCTCGGCACGCGAAGAAGTCGCAGGAAGCTAAGCAGCGGCAGGACGAGTTCGCTTCCGCGACGCAGGGTCTTGCGCAGATCATGTCGAACACGAACGGCACGTATTCGCAGGCTGGACAGAAGGCCGCTTCGACCATGCTTGAAACGGTCAAGTTGGCGGACGGTTCGAAGACCCTCGGTCAAGCATTCGACGACATGGGCATCAGCGGATCCCGTGCCGCACGAGGCCTGGCAGGGATCGGCACCGACGCGGCACGCACACGCTCGGACCTGGAAGGTCTGCACGCTGAGCAACGGAAGAACCTGGGCTTCTGGGACAAAATGGGCCAGCAAGTCTCGAACACTTTCCGCGGCGAAGAGTGGGACTACGAGACCGACGCGTCGAAGCTCCTGGACTCGTATGACCTTGCGCAGCAAAAGATCAAAGAGAATCAAGAGAAGCTGAAGCGGGAAGCGCAAAACGGCGGCGATGTCGTTATCGCCTCGGACGGTACGGCCTACATCGGCGCGATGACCGAAGCGATGATCGATTTCGACAAGGCATCGTCGTCGGCCTCGAAGCAGGTCGACATTCTCGCGAAAGCGCTATCGGGTCTGCGGAACGACAGTCTCACCATCCATGATGCTGAGGCCGCGGTCAATGACTCGATGCGCGGGATGAGCGACCTCAAAGGCACATTGGGTGATGTCGGTCTCGATCGGTTCGGAATGATCGACACTGCAACCGAAAAGGGCGCGAAAGCTGACGGTGCAGCGCGGAAAGCGGCCGAGGACTACGACCAACTCGCTGCCGCGATCTTCACTGCCACCGGGTCTGCTGAAGCTGTCGAGAAAGCCATGCAGGGCACGTACGACAGGTTCGTCGAGAACGCCACCGCGATGCTCGGATCGAAGGAACAAGCACTTCAGCTCGCAGAAGCGTTGGGTTTGATCCCGAAGGACGCTGCCGCTGAGCTTGGGGTCAAGAATGAGGCGGAAACCCGGTCGCTGATTGACACGATCGCCGGCAAGGTCACCGATTTCAACAACACATCCGCGACAGTCACTGTTGATGTGCTGGACGAGAAAGCAATCGAAAAGCTGGAGGCGGCAGGGTTCGCTGTAGAGGAACTTCCAGACGAGAAGGGCTTCACGCTCACCGCGACAACCGCCAATGCGGTGGCCGCCCTGAACGGCGCCAAGGGAATTGTGGACGGGATCCCAGCCTCGAAGGTGATCACGGTCGACACGCCTGGCGCATCGGAGACCATCGACAAGCTGACCGAAGCGAACATCCTGACGCACGTTGACAATGAGAAGCGGATCGTCGTTGAGGACAATTCGGCTGACACGATCATCGCGTTGGCGAAACTCGGTGTAGCAACTACGTCGCTGCCTGACGGCACGATCGTTATCACCGATAACTCGGCTGCGGTCGCCGGGAACATCGAGAGGAATCTCGACGGGAAGCGCACCACCGGAACGCACACGATCTACACATCGACGTTCCTGACACAAGCCCAGGTCACTGACAGTCAGACGTTTTCGACTGACGGTTCGGGCGGCAAAGTCCCGATGGCAGACGGCGGAATCCTCGCCGGGAAGTACGCGAACGGCGGAATCAATCGTATGCCGGCGTCCGCGGAGATCATGTCGCCGCGACCGAACTACATCATGGTCGCTGAACCCGAGACGATGGGTGAAGCGTTCATTCCGTTGGCGCCGTCGAAGCGTGCCCGTTCCGAGCAGCTCCTCGGAACCGTTGCCAATAAGTTCGGCATGAGTCTCATGCGCGGTGATGTCGAAGCATTCGCTGAGGGCGGTTTCGGTGGCAACCACGGCTCGATGCCTGAAACAGCTGCAGTCACTTTGTCGGCCCGGAAGGGCGTCGACGCTCGCGGAACCGGGTTGGTTGGCGCTGCCGGCGTGGGTCACATGGTGGCATCCCTACTTGGCGGCAAAGGCTTTGACACAGGCGGAACGAGCATCCCAGGCATGTCCGACTGGGGACTCGAAGAGAAACTCCGCAAGCAACTCGAAGCGTGGGCCGGGATTCAGTCGACGGAACATCAGCTGTCCGAGGATGAACTTCGCCAGTTGGATCGTGACATCGAGGATGGAAACGCGAACCTCCGTGGCGCGCGCATTGATGTGCAGAAGGCGAATGACGCGCTGCATGAAGCGGAGACAGCTGAGAAGCCGGATGAGTACGCGATCCGTAGCGCCCGCATCAGCGTGCAAGAGGCCGAGGCGAAACTCCGCGAGACGGAGCGTGAGAACGCGAAGCTCGCTGACCGGAAGGCGAAGGCCGGTGACACGGCGAAGGCTGCGGACCTGCCCGAGTTCAAGGACTGGTTGTCGGAGCAGATCAACGGCCCGAAGCCTATGTCTGAAGAGGATCGGGAAGCTCTCAGAGAGAGCGTCGAATCGGGTGTATCCGCAGAGGAACGCGCGATGTTCGCGGTGGAGAAGGCGCAGATCGCGTTGGACAAAGCGAACCGTGCCCCGAAGGACGACAAGGACAAGGGCGCAACGCAAGCCGAGAAAGACGACGCTCTCGAATCGTTTGAGACGGCTAAGCGTGCGTTGGCTCGGGTGCAGGAAGACAATGCGCGGCTCGCGAGTAAGTACGCCGGAAATGTCGCTGCCACATCGGGCGGTTCTGGCGCGTCCAGCCCGCCTGGTGGCGGTGGTTTGTCTGGTGAGCAGCAGAGCATCGTCAACTCGCTCGGCAGTGTCGCACAGGGCAATCCGGGTGCGACGTACCAGATCATCGTTGGTCAGGTGAACAACGGACCTGTGTCGGTCAACGATCCGCAAAAGCTCTTGGAGACACCGAATTCGACGGGTGATCCGATCCACGAAGCAATGATGCGCCTAGGAGTGAAGTAGTGATCCGTTACGAGTTTGTGGGCGTGGATGGTTCGTTGTGGGTGTTCGGCTCACCGTTGTGCCCGATCCGGTTGGCAGCGACGCCAACCGGGTTGGGTGGTGCCCCGTTCAAGCATCAGCGGGTGGCGAATGCTCGTCAGGCTGGCGCAGATTGGGTTGGTCGCGACGACGAGATCAACGTCATCGGATTGAAGGTGACGATCGGACCGATGCGTGCGGGGAAGCCTGCACGTGAGGTGTTCACCAGGTGGCGCAACGCACTCGGCTACGGCGACGAGGTCGGCGAATTCCACGTCTACTGCGACGGCGAACATTTCTGGCAGTACGTCCGATACGAGGAACCCGCTAAGGATCCGAAGATCGATCTGCTGGACGACATCGGCTGGATGCAGGAAGAGATCAAACTCTCGTCGGATCTGTCTTGGTGGCGCGCACCGGACTTCGAAGAAACATACGACCAGGCGACGTTTTTCGATGCACGGATCCGCAATGACGGTGACGTTGATTCGTGGCCGCACTACGACATCACCGGCCCTGGAGTGTTCGTCATCGGGCAGGCCGATGACTTCGTCACTCTCCCCGCGATCGGTGTGGGGCAGAAGTGGGACATCAACACCGACCCCGAGGATGCGTACATCCGCGACGGCAACGGCGTCGACAAATGGAAGTCCGTGGGAATTCAGCGTTGGCGCAAGCCTTTCAAACGGAAATCCGTCACTCCGATCATGATCAGCACGGGCAGCACCACCTCGGCGTCATCGGTGAAAGTCACGTTGCCGCAACTCTATAGAAGGGGGACAGGTTGACCCCAAACGTCAAATCCCCTCCCGCGTTCGATATCGACATTTTCGCCGGCGACTACAGTCACGCAGAACCTTTCGGCCCGTACATCAGGGCTAAATTTCAGTGGAAACGCAATGAAGCTACTGCGGCCACGATCCAAGTCAAAGCAAGTCACCCTCACGCTGACCGCTTGAAGCAATGCAAGACCAGCGTTGTACCCATTCGCACGTTCTACAACGGCAAGGTGTGGGACGGCCGCGTCATGGACGTCACAATCGAGGGCAAGCCTGGGCAGGAAACCGTTACGGCGATCTGCGCGTCGAACATGAAGTGGCTCGAATCGATTCTCGGTTGGCCGATGCCGCTCGCCCCGGAGTGGGCGCAGGTCAAGAAGCAGGACATCATGATCGGCCCAATCGACTTCGTATGCCCCTATTTTATTGCGAAGAACGCGACGCGCTTGAACAAGCCGGTGTATGTGAAGGTTCCGTCCGGTGGCAATCAGATCAAACTGCCGAAGATCCCCGCGAGCATCGATTCGGTGGACAAGTTCTTCGAGTTCATTGCCTCACTGGATCTTTGCGCGATGTACACGCGGATGACGCCGTTGGACGAACTGTTTCAGAACGCATTGAAGTCCTCGGAATCTGAGATCACTTGCAACCTATGGGTTCCCGGCGATCCTGACCCCGGAAGAATTTTCAATACCAACTCACTTGGTCGACTGCAGAACATCTTCGACCTGCACGGCGACAACTTCATGTTCTTCACCAACCCGAACAACATCCTCGGACTGCTGAACCCGGAAACGTACGGCAAAGCCACCGAGGCCTGCTACATCGTTGACACCCGCAAGAAGCGGGACCGCAAGTGGATGCAATGGACCACCGATGGTGGCCAGATTATCGACTACAAGCGGAACATCACGCATCCGACCGCGCACCAGGTGATTACTGGCGGTCAGTCACCTGAGTGGCTGAACGAATTGGGTCGCATCCTCGCGGACGGAATTATCGGGCTGATCCTGTCCGTGTTCGGTGCGGGGTTCCTGGCGCCGTCCGTCGGCGGGTTGCTCGATGACCGGTTCGGGTCGTTCAACAAATTCAACAACAGTGAACTCGAAGAACTGTTGGGCCGTCACGGTTTCGGTGAGGCGTACGCGAACGCGCAGGTTGCGTTCACGCTCGATTCCCTGATGGCTGGACTGCAGGGTCTGCGTGATCATGCGGGCCGCGACTCCATCAAGATCCGTGTATTGGATGGCGGCGCAGCAGGTAAGGGCTTCCAGTTCGGCGCCGACGACAACTCGGGACAGCGGTACCAAGAGGGCGACATCATGTCGTTCGTCGACGGCGACACCGTGATCACCGACTACGTATCCGAGGTGACCATCGAAGACCAGCGCGGCGGATTCTGCGTCGCGGAAGTGACCATTGGCGACGACCAGCCGGTGAAGGATCCGTTCCTCCGAATGGTCGACAAATTCAAAGAATTCGGCTCAACAGGCCGAGTTATCGCAACAACTGCGCGTTGATTGAAGGGGCCTTCTATGGCATGGAAAGGTGATCCCGTTTGGCTTGAGCAAGTCATTCGTGATGCAGGAGTGAGCGTCTCGGTGTTTCCGGGCGCACTCAATCGAGGTAAGGGCGACTTTGGCACCATCTGGGGTGTCATTGCACACCACACCGGAGCGCCAGTTGGCAGTAACCCAGGGCCGGGCGCGATCGCGAACCATCCGTCGCTCGGGTTGGCGTCGCAGATCCACCTGTCCCGCAGCGGCCACGCAACAGTGTGCGGCGTGGGTATCGCCTGGCATGCGGGCGTCGGCTCGTGGCCAGGTATCACGGCGAACGCCGCAAACCAGGTGACGATCGGCGTCGAGGCCGAGAATTCGGGAACCGAGGGTTGGTCGAGTGCGCAATATTGGGCGTACGTGCGCATCGTCGCAGCGGTCCTCCGCAGACTCGGACACCCGTCGACCCGCACGATCGGCCACAAGGAATGGGCTGCGATCCAAGGCAAGTGGGATCCGGGCGGAATGGACATGGGCAAGTTCCGGGCTGATGTCGACAACATGATCGCTGAACTGAACGGTGTGAAGCCAGACGTTCCGGTGATCGAGAACCAGATCGATCGCGTTCGGTTCTTCTCCGACTGGCTCGGCAAGCGCCTCCACGACGGAGAACGCAAATGCAAGGACGGCGTCGGACGCTACGCGGACTTCGAAAACGGTTCCATCTACTGGCATCCCGATACCGGAGCTGTCCCGGTCCCGAAGTTGGTCTACGAAGTGTGGGCGGCGCGCGGATGGGAGATCGAGTTCCTCGGCTACCCACAGCGATTCCACGTCGTCTACGAAGCCGAGGGCGACCTGCAGTCCTTCCAGGGCGGAACGATCGCCCGACGCTACGGCACAAAGGGCTTCGTCTGCCACGGCGTGATCGGCCGCCGATGGATCGAAGAGGGCGGCGTCCGCGGTGTCGACGACAAGCCCACCAAGCTCGGCTGGCCTACCTCGGATGAATACGACTTCGACGGTGGCCGCCGGCAGGACTTCGAGCGTGGATCTCTCGTCTGGCATCCGTCGGGCGCAATTCAAATCGTAGGAGACAACTGATGACTCATAGGGCTGAAGGTAGTTTCCGGTTTCCGTCGTTGTCGGAGCCACAGCGCGCGTATTTCTATCGACTGTCGTCGGCGGCTTTGCTGGTCGCTGGCGGGTACGGCATGGTCGATTCTGTTACGAGCGGGAATCTGTCGGTGTTCCTGGTTGCACTGTTCGGGCTGCCCATCTCAGGTCTCGCGCAGATGCACACATCAACAAAAGCCGTCGAGTGACCCCGGAGCACATCAACGCGATCTTCGCGGGCGTCGTGCTCGTCATCGGCGCAGTCACGTCCTGGCAGGGACGGCAGATCAGCCGCTTGCGCACCGAAATGGATGAACTGCGAGCCGCTTTCGACACCACACGCGACAAATTCCGCATCGCGAAACGTCACATCCGGGACTGGATGCGCTGGGAAACAACCCGCCAAGGCGATCCACCCGAAATTCCGGCTGAACTGGCCGACGACATCTAGGACACAGCATGGCTGATGAGGCGACTCCCGAGGATTACACGAAGAAACTGATCGAGCTGCAGGGGCGGGATCTGCCGTCGGATGAGTTGGAGCGGTGGAAACACATCCTCGGGATCGACCGCAGTCTGCTGGATATGATCGCGGATTTCATACCGTCGATCGGGTTCCTGGTCGAGAAGGTCGACAAGGTCATCAAGGATATTGCGCACGCGATCACGGGTGTTGTCGGCGGCGGACTTTCAGCGATCGGTGATTGGGTCGAAGACTTCGTGAAGAAAGTCAATCGCACGGTCAACCAGATCGGAGAGGTCTTCCGTGGGCTGATCGTGACGCCGATCAACGAAATCGTGTCCGGTGTCCGCGACTGGTTCTACGGCCTGTGGCAGCCAGGCAAGGGCGGCGCGGCAGAAGCTCAGCAGTCTCAGCTCACTGATCAGCAGGGCCGGATCATCCTCACGGAGGAGCAGGCCGAGGCCGCGATGCAGGAGGCGCAGGAGGCTGCCGCGGTAGCCGCTGCCGCAGAGGAGACAGGGAAGATCCTCGACAAGAACATCGCCGCTCTGGTCCCTGACATCGGCACCCGCGCGAGACATGAGGATGTCCCGAAGGACACCCCAGGCTGGCAGTCCCTGAACCCCCTCGAGGATGTGTCGTTCCCTCGGAGTGACTTGGAGCGGGTTCCGTGGCGCATTCAAGGGTTCACCAGCACGGAGGGTGGCGGTTCGCACCGGCATTTCATCGATGAGGCGACGACTTCGTTTGTGTGGGCGGACCCGGTCTATACGCCACCCGCTGGCCGCTATGAGTTCGTGTTCATCAAGTCGACCCGTAAGCGGGTCTACAACACGATCACTCTGGCGCTAGGGCCACGGCCCGCCAGCCCCGCGACGTTCTATCTCTGGCTGTTCCGGATGGGCACCACGAACGATGTCCCCAACGGCGCGTTGACGATCGTCGACGGGGACTGGGGCGGAGGCTTGGCCACTCCCGTCCTTCCGGCAATCAGTTCGGATGTGACGTGGGAGTTCGATGACGTGAAAGCGGAGCCGGGTGAATGGTTCGCGGTGTGCGTCATGCAGACGGGTGGGGCGGTTCGGCCACTGTTCCGAAAGACGACCGCGGTGATCGCAGCACGAGCCGGCGTCAATCCGTCGCGACTCTCGATGACAGGCAATGCGATCTCCGCCAACATCCCGGCTGGAACGCTCGACACCGCCAGCCTCGACATCCCCTGGGCCGCTCTCGGACAGAAGTCTGCACTATCCCCCGCGAGTTATGTTGACACGTTCGACCGACCGAACTCCAACACCATCGGACCGAACTGGGGCGTAACAGGAATCGGGATCACACTGTGGGACAACGCCGTCGAATCACGCCGAGTCGACTACGGCAAACTCGACTCCCGCGAAAACTACACAACCGCAGTGTGGGCGCTACCGACAAACACGAAATCGCAGAGCGTCGGCACCCGCACGAAGACGTGGCCTAACTACGACATCATCAACGAGATCCGCAACAAGCCGTACAACTCGATGGTCTGGCTACGCGGAAACGCCGACCTCACTGTTGGTGTCGCAGCGATGATCTATCAGAACAAAATCGAGATCCGCGGATTCAACGCGGCCTACCCGCGCAACACTTCGAACCCGTCACACATCGGCGGAAAGATGATGGCCGAAGTCCTGCACCCGAACACGGAGAACGCGAACTGGTATCTCCACGCGGCAGGTGACGGCTACACGCTCTACAAAAACGGCGAGACGATCAGCCACGCAGTTCTGACCGCACCTGACCCTGCCCGCGAATTCGCGACCGGCCCCAACGACAAGTACGGCGGTATGAGTCTCTACGCCTTCTCGCGTGGCGACCTCGTGCCTGGCTGGCACGGCACATACCTATCTATCGCTCTTGATGAATGGAGGTTGCGGGACCTATGAGCCTCGACAACAACAAAGCTGAATTCGCGATCCCGTCACGACCGGACCTGACGTTCAAAGCCTGGTACAACCCGGACGACGACTGGCTAGCCATCGAAGGGTTCGACGCGGATCAAGTGATGCGCGTCGGCGTTGGGTGCCGTATGGCGCAGGCGGCACCCGCGCCCCAGGCCACATCAGAGTGACTACGATTTCCCCCGCCCCAGTGTGGGTGGGGGAGTTGTGGTCTATCTAGGCGTGTTTGATCTTCACAACTCTGGCGTGCTCGACGTTGATGTTCTTGTTGCCGAGGAAGATGTTGACGCGCTTCCCGCCACCTTCGGCGACTTCCGCCATGGCGATGAGTGCGTCAGCTTGCTCTTGTTCGGTCATCTCAGTCAGCCGCGGACCGACGAGGCTCACCCACCGGAGGATCTCCACGGGCAGCCCGAGAACGTCATCAGCCAACTCTTTGGGGATGCCCTTGGGGATGGCTGGTCGATCACTGTGGGTGCTCACTTCTACCAGTTTACGGTGACGAGCAGTTGCTGTGAATCGGTGACCTGCGTTAATAACCGTCATGACGTACCCAAGCGTCCATTAGCGGATTCATCGTCCAAGCAAATCAGAGGCCTGGACGCTTGGTATATATCAAGACCAAAGAACAGGTAAAGTTCCTACTAAAGTAGGAGGACGTTAGTCCTCCACGTCAGTGTGTGCACGCCGCGGCCCTCGTGCGCAATCACTTGCTAACTGCCCGTCTCTTCCGCTCCTCATGTCGAACTATCACGACGCCGGCGGTGATCCAGACGGCCCACATGATTCCGGCTTTGGCGGGATCCCAAGACGTGGCGGTGAGGTAGATGCCGTACGTCCCGGTGGCGGCCATAAGCCCGGTTGCGGGGGTGATGTAACGCTTCACTGACGTTATCCTTTCCGCTAGCTTGCCAACTTCTCGGGCGGATACTGACCGTAGATACCGCGCTCATCATTGGACAAGAATTGTGCATCTTCGATCTCGGCGCGGTTCGCGGCTGCGTAGATGGCTTGCCGGCGAATTCCGTCCCGCTCCCATTTGCGTGTCGCCAAGGTGAATGCCGCCCACGCTGCCAACCCGCCAGTGAGTACCAGGGCGAGAATCGGCGCGAACTTAAACCCAATCGCAAGAACGACTATCGCGGCGACAACCTTAATTGTGAAATTCATGGTGTGCCTTCCATTGGCGGGATGTCGGGTGGAGGAACGTCAGGCGGGTTTGGTCGGAGCGCTGTGGGGACAGAAGGAACCTAAGGCGCCTCCGACGATTTGAATTGACTGTTGTAGGTCGAATCCCGACTCTTCGAGAGAATCTAGTTCAAGCTTTATTGCAGCTTCACGCCCTTCGCTGCCACTCGGGTACGCCTCGTACATGTTGGTGCACACCCTCTTTGCGAGCGACCTAAAGTAGGAGTTCCTAGCTTCAGGATTCATGCCTGCAGCTTTCAAGCCTGCCTCATATCGAGAGCTTCGAGAAGTGTCCGAGGTCATGATGGAATCACGGTCCCCGCTCCCGATGGTGTCTGAGTTGCCCGACGCCGAGATGGAATAGATTGCTTCCATTACCGAATCTGGGACGGCGGGCTCAGGCTCTTTGCTGCATCCAATTGCCGCGCCTGTGAGCGCTATCCCGATGATCAGGGCTGCCATCTTTGCGGTGCGGGTCATGACCGTTCCTTTAGTCGAATGGCTTGATCGTGCCCGATAGATCTGATGGTGACAAGCGGCCGTCCAGTTTGGTTCGGCCCCGAGGGCTCTGCTGCCAGCACTTTTGATTGGCGCATGGAATGCTGCCATTTGTGCTGCCATCGTCGCCCTGCGGGCAACTCAGGGGCTCGTTTTCGGCATGAAATTACCCCGCTCCGTTGCTGCTGGGGCGGGGTATTGATACTCTGGAGCCGATGACGGGAATCGAACCCGCGTATTCAGCTTGGGAAGCTGATGTTCTACCATTGAACTACATCGGCGTCGCAGCCGACCGGGCGTGTTTTCACCGCCGACCAACCTGCGTTCCGAACATTATCAGACGAGCTTTCACACAGCGTGTCCCCGGCCGTCATTGATCAGATGGCGTGTGTCGAAGTCGGCGCGATTGGTGGATGGTTTGTCCACAAGTTCTGCGCGGGAAAGCCTTTCGGCATGGACAGCTCGAGGTATGTGGGGCAGAGGCACTGCGGGGGAGTCCCGAACTCACCCATCGCGCTTCGTCACCGCAACGTGATCGCCGCGGCGATGGGTCGGCACTGCTCGCAGAACCGGTAGCCTCTACCTGTGCTGCTCTCCGATCGTGACATCCGTGCCGAAATCTCCGTTGGACGTCTGGGTATCGACCCTTTCGACGATTCTATGGTGCAACCGTCGAGCGTCGACGTGCGCCTGGACGGTCTGTTTCGGGTCTTCAACAACACGCGGTACACGCACATCGACCCGGCACTTCGCCAGGACGAGTTGACCAGCCTGGTCGAACCGGCAGAGGGCGAGCCGTTTGTGCTTCATCCCGGTGAGTTCGTTCTCGGTTCGACTCTCGAAGTGTGCTCACTGCCGAACGACCTCGCCGGCCGCCTCGAAGGTAAGTCGAGCCTCGGGCGCCTCGGCCTGCTGACGCACTCCACCGCCGGTTTCATCGACCCGGGTTTCAGCGGCCACATCACACTGGAGCTGTCCAATGTCGCAAACCTGCCGATCACGCTCTGGCCGGGAATGAAGATCGGACAGCTCTGCCTGCTCAAGCTCTCGAGCGCCGCAGAGTTCCCGTACGGAAGCTCCGAGGCCGGATCCAAGTACCAGGGCCAGCGCGGCCCGACACCGTCGAAGGCGTACCTGAACTTCAACCGCAGCTGAACGAACGAACTTCGGGGGGAGTCGCATGATCGGACTTTTCTACGGTCTGGTTTTCATGAACTTGTTGTTCGTGACCAGCACCGTGTGTTTGATGAAGCCGTCGAAAGTCAGTGTTGTTGCGACCGCCTGTGCAGGGGTGGCGTGGCTGTTCTTCAATGGACCGCTGGAAGGTCAGGTCTTGTGGTCGTTGAACAGAGAACACGGTTTGACGGTCTCGGATCTGATGTCGCTTGTTGCCTTCGGCATCGCCGTCCGGGGATGGAATCAGGTTCGCAAAGTCCGTGAAACCGTCGACGCAGATCGTTTCTGACCTGCGCGCTCACCTGGATTGACCGCCACGATTCGGACAGATGTTTCGACCTGGAGCACAACAGTCGTCGAATCGGGCACAATTACTGGTTATGTGGTGGATTGTCGGTGGCGTACTACTCGTATGGGTCGTGTGTTCCATTCCGATTGCCATCCTGGTGGGGCGGGGTATCGCGCGTCGGGACCGCGCAGAATTCGACGGGCGAAATCAACAGTGGGCCGACGAGGTTGTCAGGTCGATCGAGAAGCAATCGGAGCAGAACAATGCCGATCGGCGTAAGCCACCACTGATCAGCTGACCAGCTGGACTTTTCCGGAGGTGAGTGGGCATGGAACTTCCATCCGATACTCCCGACGACGTCGTGGCCGCGGCCGCCGGCGGACCAAGGGTTCCGCAGTTCGATCCCACAGTGGGGATTCCGGTAGTTCCACCTGGGGGAGATGCTCCCCACCGGTTGGTGGTCATCGGCGATTCGCTGTCGCAGGGATTCCAGAGCGGGGCGATCTTCAATACCGATCTGTCATATCCGGCGATCATTGCTCACCAGCTGGGCCGGCTCGACGAGTTCCGCTTTCCCCGTTACGGCGGCCCGGGCGGGCTTCCGCTCAACATCGAACTGTTGCTCCGCACCCTCGATGAGCGCTTCGGCCCACGGCTCGACCTCTGGGAGGTTCCGCTCGCACTCTTCGCTGCGCGTGCGTTCATGGACCAGGTGGAGGACTACTGGGAACGCGGACCGGGCAGCGAAGCGCCGACGTTCTCGGCAATCAACCACAACCTCTCGGTGTACGGGTGGGATCTTCGTGACGCTCTGACCAAGACGGCGCAGGGCTGTGAGGACGCTCTTCACCAGCCGCACGACGATTTGCTCAGCCAGATCGTCGAGAATAACGGTGAGCGCGCCGCACTGCGAGTTCTTCCGCGAGGCTCCGATGCCGAGAAGCGCATGACCGCGTTCGATGCAGCAGCGGAGTTGGGTAAGGAAGGCATCGAAACTCTGATCGTCTTCCTCGGTGCCAACAACGCGCTCCGCACCGTCACCGAACTCCGAGTCGAATGGAGCGGCAACAACTTCCGTGATCCGGACGGCAAGCGCGACTACACGGTGTGGCAACCCGAGCACTTCGCGTCGGAGTATGCCGAGGTACTCGCTGCGATTCGAAAGATCAACGCGCAGCACGTCATCCTCTGCACGGTCCCACACGTGACCATCGCACCGATCGCCCACGGGCTCGGTGGGAAGATCGAAATCGGATCCCGCTATTTCCCGTATTACGCGAGACCGTGGGTGCGCGATACCGACTTCGACCCACAACGCGATCAACACATCACCGGCGCGCAGGCATGGGCTGTCGATACCGCAATCGACATGTACAACGACGGAATCGAGCAGGCCGTCGCGAACGCCCGTCGGGTAGGGAAGGACTGGTACCTCTGCGATATTGCCGGGTTGCTCGAGCGCGTGGCCTCACGGCGCTACGTCACCGACGTCAATGCGCGGCCGTCATGGTGGACGCCGTACCCCCTCCCCAAAGCGCTGACCGACCTGCAACCCGTGCCGGACTCGCTGTTCCTCTCCGCCGACGGTCACGGTGGCCGCGCTTCGGGCGGACTCTTCTCGCTCGACGGCGTTCATCCCACGACAGTCGCGTACGGGGTGATGGCGCAAGAACTGGCGAACATCATGGTCGCGGCCGGAGTCCAGTTCGACCGTGCACAGGTCGATTTCGACCGTCTCGTCCGACGCGACACCTTGGTGCGCACTCCGCCGCAGAATCTCGATTCCACACTCGGCGTCATCGGGTGGGCGGACGAGCATCTCGGCTTCGCCAAACGCGTCTTCGGCCTCTGAATTCAGCTTGCCTTCGACATCGTCGGTGCAACGATGCGTTCCGCGTACTCCCGCAAGAGCGCCACAAGTTCTGCGTCGTCCACGGAAAGTCTGCCGGTCGGACCTATCGCAGCCAAGGCACCGACGACACACCTTTCCGCGTCGTGGATCGGGACGGCGACGGCGGAGCGTCCGACACGAATCTCGTCCACCTCACGGGCGGGCTCACCGCGCCGGATCCGCGAGAGCTCGAGTTCCAAAGCGTCGCCGTCGGTGATGGTGTGGGCGGTGACCTTTCGCAGTGGGGTCTCGGCCAGCTCGGGTCGGTTGGCGAGGAGCAGCTTTCCGATAGCCGACGCGTGAACGGCGGTGACCAGTGTCCGTTCACCGCTGAGTTCGTGGTCGGGATCGCGATCGACGAGCCGAATTCTGTTTTCTGCAAACGACGCGAGATAGACGCCGAACCGTAGCTGCTCGCGGAGTTCTTCGAGGAGTACCGAATTGTCGATGGGTGTGGGTTCGGCGGCAGCCCCGGCTAATTCGCGGGTGCGTCGGCCTAGGGCGAATCCGGAGAGATCGGCGATCCGAACCAGGTAGCCGTCGGCGACAAGAATGTTGAGTAACCGGTATGCAGTGGCAGGTGGAATGTCGGCCAGGGCGGCAATGTCTTTGGCGGTGGCACCCGATCCGAGCCGGGCCGCCGCTTCGAGCAGGGCAAGGGCGCGCTGAACGGCTCGGGGTTCGTGCCCGCCGAGGTCGCGTGGTCGACCCACCATCAGCGGACGCCGGCAGTCGGCTCGCCCACCAGCACGATGTTTCCGGCTGCGTCGGTGGCGAACACCCCAGCTCCTGGTAGTACGTCCTCGGTTTCGGGACTGTCGAAGGCTCCGACGTGCAGCAGGCTTTTGGGGCTTCGGCGTCGCAGGTAGAACTGCCAGAGTGTGCCGGAGGTCAGGATCACGAGTACGGCGATCGGTGCAACGTACGCGTGGTCGATCGTGTTGGCATAAACCAGGTAACCGAGGACTATCGCGCCGGCACCACTGCCACACGACGCGGCCGCGAGAACGCCGGGAGTGTGCTCGCCGATCCGTGTCAGGAAGACAACGGATGCGATAGCCGTCAGTGCATAGGCCACGATGACGGCGCCGCGAACAGTCAGTCGAACGTCGTCGAAGATTTCTCCTCGCCCGAGTACGGCAAAGGTTCCGCCGCCCAGCAAGACGGTGAAGACCACGGCAGTCAATGCGAAGTAGGGCGTGCGGAAGGCACTGTGAACCGAGGCGAACCGACGGGGGAGTAAGCGCTCGACGCCGAACGAATAGACCAGGCGTGACGCAGCATTGGACGAGGCCATCGACGACGCCAGCCACGAGCAACCCAGACCGACGTTGAGAGCGATCACGACACCGGGGCTCACGCCCGTCGCCGTTCCGTGGAGATAGGCGTTGACGAGGGTGTCACTGCGCCCGGACCAAGCGGCCCAGCCGGCAAAGATGAAGAGCGATCCACAGATGATCGGAGTGAGAAGGACTGTGCGGGTGACGGTTACCAGCGGCCGACGGGCCTCGGGGCCGAAGAAGGCCGCGCTCTCGAATCCGGCGAGAGCAAACACGGCAGCCAGAGCGGTGAGCAGTAGTCCGTGGCCGGAGGTGGGCGGAACGATCTGCGCTTGTTGACTTCCGGAACCGCCCAGGATCATGAGCCCGACGATGAACAGAAGGGAACAGCTTTCGACGACGAGGATCGCGAGCGCGGCGAATCTGACACTTCGCACGAGGGCGCCGAGAATCAGCAAGGCTATCCCCAGATAGAGCGCGATGACGTGAAAAGTCTTGTCCACGTGCACACCCGCGAAGCCGAGCAGCGCGATTGCCGCCTGCCCGCCGTGATAGAGCGTCATGACCGCGCTGCCGACGTATTTGACCAGCATGGCGATGCCGGTGGTCAATGCTGCCCGGGTGCCGAGGCCACGAAATACGAAGCTGTGCAGTCCGCCCGACGCCGCCATTCGGCGGGTGAACTGCGATACACAGAAAGCTATGAGCGTCACCAGCACGGTGGCGGCGATGATGGTGATCATCCCGCTCAACAACCGGCCGTGCGTCAGCATGGTGACGGGCAGAACGACCATCGACACAGCGGGAGCAGTGGTCGCCACCGACTGGGCCAGCACCTCGGCACCGGAGAGTTGCCGACGGCCCAACGCGCGCAGCGGCGATCGCGCCGGGGGCTGCTTCTCGCGCGTGGTGAACGACCGCGCGATGGCTTCGGTGAGAGCGGACATGTCGCGTCACGCTAGTCCGGTTCTGTAACGCCGATATTGCGGACATGCTTCCGCTGATCGCACTCGGGTGAGAGAGCAAGATGCGAAAGCTCGCACGTTTCTCACTCGGTCCCCACCGACTGTTTCCTGCGCGTCAAGTTCCGGACCCAACGCTCCTGAAGTCTGTGTTCAACACCAACCACCCGGGTCACCGGGAGCACACTGGGGAGCTCGAATGCCATACACACGTAGATCTTTCATGCGCAGCCTGGGAATCACCGGCGGCGCGGGCCTGGCACTCGGTGCTATGTCGTCCATCGGCCTGGCGCCGGCAGTGGCGTCGACGCCGAGACGATTCCAGGCACCCGCCGCGGGTGACCTGATCGGAAAGGTCAAGGGAAATCACTCCGTCGTGATCCTCGGCGGCGGACCCGCAGGGCTGTGCTCCGCCTACGAACTGCAGAAGGCCGGATACAAGGTCACCGTCCTCGAAGCGCGCAACCGCCCGGGTGGTCGGGTGTGGTCGATCCGCAACGGCACCGAAGAAACCGACCTGAACGGCGAGACACAGACCTGTACGTTCTCGGAAGGGCACTTCTACAACCTCGGTGCGACGCGTATTCCGCAGAATCACAACACCATCGACTACTGCCGCGAACTGGGCGTCGAACTGCAGATGTTCGGAAACCAGAACGCGAACACCTTCGTCAACTACTCCGGCAACAAGCCGCTCGCGAATCAGTCGATCACCTACCGAGCAGCCAAGGCTGACACATACGGATACATGTCCGAGCTACTGCAGAAGGCCACCAATCAGGGTGCCCTCGACCAGGTTCTGAGCAAGGAAGACAAGGAGGCGCTCTCGTCGTTCCTCACCGACTTCGGTGATCTCTCCAGCGACGGCCGCTACGTCGGTTCCTCGCGTCGCGGGCACTCTGCAGAACCGGGGGCCGGCCTCAACTTCGGAACCGAGATCGAACCCTTCGGGATGAGCGATGTGATCCAGGGCGGCATCGGGCGCGCATTCTCCTTCGAGTTCGGTTACGACCAGGCCATGACGATGATGACCCCCGTGGGCGGCATGGACCGGATCTACTACAAGTTCCAGGACGCGATCGGCATGGACAACATCGAGTTCGGCGCCGAGGTCAGCGGGATGAAAAATGTCCCGGAAGGCGTCACCGTCGATTACGTCGTCGACGGTAAAGCCAAGTCGATCACCGCCGACTACGCGATCTGCACGATCCCACCGCACTTGATCAAGCGGCTGAACAACAACCTGCCCTCCGATATCCTGCTCGCGCTGGATGCCGCCAAGCCGTCGTCGTCGGGCAAGCTCGGTATCGAGTACTCGCGTCGGTGGTGGGAGACCGAGGACCGCATCTACGGCGGCGCCTCCAATACCGACCGCGACATCTCCCAGATCATGTTCCCCTACGACCACTACAACTCCGACCGCGGCGTCGTCGTCGCGTACTACAGCTCGGGTAAGCGTCAACAGGCGTTCGAATCACTGACCCATCGTCAGCGCCTGGCAAAGGCCATCGCCGAAGGCGCAGAGATTCACGGCGACAAATACACTCGCGACATCTCGTCGTCCTTCTCCGGAAGCTGGCGGCGCACCAAGTATTCGGAATCCGCCTGGGCATCGTGGGCCGGCGCGGGAGATTCCCACGGCGGCATGGCAACTCCCGAATACACCAAGCTGCTCGATCCCGTCGACCGGATCTACTTCGCCGGCGATCACCTCTCCAACGCCATCGCCTGGCAGCACGGGGCCTTCACGTCCGCGCAGGACGTCGTCACTCATCTTCATCAGCGTGTTGCGCAAACCGCCTGACGTGCTTCGTTTTCCATCCCTTTCTCTGGAGGTCAGATCATGAAATCTCGCAGCACCAAGATCCTTGCAGCCGCATTTGCCGCCACCGCGCTGCTGGGCACCGCCACAGCCTGTTCATCCGATGAAGCGGACGCCGAGACCACATCGAGTTCGTTCGTCTCCAAGTCGGTCATCGAAGCGGGGCAGGCCAACCCGATGATCGCTCAGGGAGTCGCAATCGGCGGCGACACCGCGATCTACAAGACCAGTGGCATCGGCCCCTCGGCAGGCAACAAGGCGGCGCCGGAAGGATCCCCCGAGTCGTACATCGACGGCCAGTTCTCCGGCGGAGTTCTGCCCACCGGGGTGACCGTCACCGAGGCTCAGGGCATCAACGTCCTCAAGAAGATCCGCGACAATCTCGAAGCGCAGGGGTTGAGTCTCGAGGACGTCGTCACGATGCGCGTCTTCCTCGACAACGCACCGGGGTCGGACAAGGCCGACTACACCGGATGGAATCGCGCGTACCGCCAGTTCTTCGCCAATACCAATCTCGACACGGGCGACACGGAGTTGGTGCCGATGGGCACTGCCGAACCGATCGCCCCGATCGAGCGCAACAGCGCCCGGCCGACCCGCTTCGCCCTGGAAGTTGCGGGACTGCCGGTGGCCGGTTGGCTCGTCGAGGTAGAGGTCGACGCGGTGTACCCCGAGGGCAAGGAACCCGCCTGATGGGCGCGCTCAGCCCGACCCACTGGGCGATCGTCGCAGTAGTACTCGTGGTGCTGTTCGGTTCGAAGAAGCTGCCAGACGCCGCCCGCGGACTCGGTCGGTCGATGCGGATCCTCAAGACCGAAGTCGGTGAACTGCACTCGGATACGGACCTCGCGCTGGAGAAGCGAGACTGACCCCTGTGCGCGGTTGAGGAGTCCCCACACTCCTCAACCGCGCACAGGTGGGGGTGCTGTGCAAAAGTGAAAGCGTGTCCCACACTCTGCTTGCCGCGATCTTCGCCATCGGTGCGGCGCTCTGCATCGCCGTTGGCACCGTGGTGCGCCAGCGCACGGCCGCTGTTGTTCCGGACGATTCGATCGGGGCACTCGGACCCATCACCACGCTCGTCCACCGCCCGGTCTGGTGGCTCGGCACCGTGGTCGGAATCGCGGGATATGCGCTGCAAGCGTCGGCCCTCGGCCTCGGATCGTTGCTCCTCGTTCAGCCGCTCCTCGTGCTCTCACTGCTGTTCGCACTGCCGTTGGGCGCCCGGTTCAGTGGACGCCGTATCAGCGCTCGCGAGTGGTTGTGGGCCGCGGCACTCACCACATCTGTTGCAGTATTGGTGATTGTGGGAGATCCGCGGCCGGGTGAGCCCCGAGCCGAAACACACCACTGGATCGTGATCTCCGCGATCGGATTGCCGTTCATCGCGCTCTGCCTGTTCGGGGCACATCGTCGAACAGGCTC
Organism: Rhodococcus sp. NPDC055024; assembly: GCF_053608585.1. NCBI lineage: Bacteria > Bacillati > Actinomycetota > Actinomycetes > Mycobacteriales > Nocardiaceae > Rhodococcus > Rhodococcus sp. NPDC055024. The sequence goes on along the minus strand of NZ_JBSGVT010000008.1, from coordinate 182,547 downwards.
CGCCCGAGCGCTCCTACTCGGCCTCGCCGGCGGAACACTCTTCGGCGTAGCAGCGGTATTGACCAAGGGCGTCGTTCATCTGGTGAGCCTCGGACCGCACGCGGTCCTGACGTCTTTCGAGTTCTACGCACTGATCGTCGTTGCCGCCGTCGCGACGTCGTTGCAGCAGTCGGCTTTTCAGGCCGGGGACCTTCAGGCTTCGCTGCCTGCCACCACGATCATGGAACCGGTCGTGGCGTCGCTGCTCGGATTCGTGGTGCTCGGTGAATATCTTGATGCGGATCGAAAGGTCGCCGCCGTGCTCGTCCTCGCGCTCGCGGCCATGGCTGCGGCGACCGTTGCCCTGGCGAGAGGGGCCGCGAACGACGACGCGATCGCCGCCCCTCGCACGCCGGTCGGCTAGATCAGACCTTCGGAACGAGCCACCGACGGTGGTGACGGCGGACCCTTCACGAAGACGTCGATCAGCACGTCCTCGTTCTGGTACGACGCGAACTGTGCCAACCCCGGCGTCTGGCGCACAGCCGAATGAACGGCGTCACCGTTCTGCGGATACTCCGGTACGACGTGACGCCAGTGGGCGCACAGCAGAGTGCCGCCAGGCTCGAGATGCTCGACGACCTGCAGCATGGCGTCGACGAGTTTGTCGAAGGTCAGGTAATAGCCGACCTCGCTGATGACGACGAGGTCGAAGGTCTCGCCGGGCCAGTCGTCACCCAATGCCCAGAGGCGGAATTCGGCGTCGCGACCGGCAAGCCGCGCGCGAGCACTCTCGAGTGCGGCCGGGACGATGTCGGTGGCGAGAACGCTGTCGCAGCGCTCGGCCAACTTCTCGGTGAGAACTCCGATCGAGCACCCAGGTTCGAACGCGCGACGGTATCGGGGCTTCGGGAGCATCGCGATACTGAGCGCGTATTTTCGCTGCTCGTACCAACGCGATTCGAAGTCCCATGGATCGGATTGTGCGGCATACATCTTGGCGAAGTAGTCCGCGGGAAGTTCACGATCGGTCATACGAACACCGTTTCGTACGGTCGCAGTAAGCGTTCCATCACGTGTCGGGGGAGTATGGGCGCATCCGCAGGGTGATCGGAGAGTGGTGCGATCTGTGATGTGAACTCTTGGGCAGCAGCAGATTTTGCAGCCTGAACATCAGACGGCAGGGTCACTCTTCTGGCTCGTTCCCACGGGACTGCCGCATGATCCGGCGCGGCCCAATGCCACGCCCAGATGGGGTACTCGATCAACCGTGATCCCGTGTCCTCACAGGCCTTCGCAGCAGCGTCCCCGGTGGCTTCATGGTCCGGATGGCCGTCCCCGCGCCACGTCGAGGCGCACCAGGTTTCCGCCGAGGAATCACCGAGAATCGAGCTGAGGCGGTCGGTCAACTCCTGCCGGCTCTCGCCGATCCTCCCGTCCGGGATGCTCAGTCGAACCGGCGCGGGAATTCCGAGTACACGCGCTGCCTGATCCGACTCGGACCGTCGAAGTCGTTCCATCTCGGGCCGAGTCACAGTCGGTGAATCGGGATGTGAAGCTCCGCCGTCAGTGACGGACACCACTTGAACCTCGATTCCGGAAAGTGCTGCCAGAAGGGCGGTTCCACCCACCCCGAGTACTTCGTCGTCGGGATGGGGAGCGACGACGATCAATCGCGAGCACCCGGTTAGGTCCAGTTCCGGAAAACTGCGTCCCCACTGCCGCCACGTCGATTCGGGGGTGCCGCCGTCGTCGACAGGCTTCTGCGCGAACAGTTTCGAATTCACCACGGCCGTTTCCCCTTGGCCGCAATCCGGCCGAGTTCGGCGAGATCCTTCTCGGCGTGGCTCTGACGCAAGTAGACGGTGAGGTCGGCTACCCGCGCGGCATGTTCGGCGTCCATGCAGAGCGGTGCGGCTCCGAGAGCGCGTCCCACCCGATCGAGGGTCTCCGTCGCGGCACGCTCCACGATTGCACGAACGCGTAGGGCCCGTTGCATGGCTTCTGCATTCTTGTCAGCGGGATCCGCGTCGATCTCTGCTGCCGCGACTGCGAGCGCGTTGCGTGCTGCGGCCAACGCTGCGTCGACTGCGCCGAGATGTGCGAGGACGTACGGATCTTCGGTGCTCGCAGCCTTGTCGTACAACGGATCTGCGACTCCGCAGGCACCGCCGTACCAGCATGCAGCCACGCCTATCGCCCCGTGCCAGAACCCCGCCCGGCTGAGGTAGTCGCCTGCCGTCCCAACCGGTATGGCCGGAACCATGTCGAAGTCGACTGCGCTGGAGTCGCTTTCGGCCATGCCGACGGCCTTCCACGAATCGGGAACCGGATGCACTCCAGGTAGTCCGAGTTCAACCGCGAAGAGAGAGGGGACTCCCTCGACCAAGGCGGTGATCAGTGCATGCGTGCAGGTGTTGGCGCCAGAACACCACAACTTGCGACCGGTGAGTGTCCAGATCCCCACGTGCTCAGACGCATTCACCACCGGTGTGGGTGGCTCGGCTGCCCACACGCCCCACAGCTGTCCCGGTTCGGGATCGGGGCCGTCGAGTTCGGTGAGTATCGCGACGGCGTCGGTGTGAGCCTCAGCCATCCGGCCGAGAACCACGTTCTCCCGTGTGAGCTCTGCGAGGGAGGTCCACCGTGCGGCCGTTGCGCCGCCGCCGGGCAGTGGCAAATACAGTCCGCCTGCATCCAAGAGTGTGTGTAGTCGTTTCATCGTGCCAGCTCCGCTTCTTCGTTATCGGCGGTCGTACCACCCAGGTTACGGATATGTCCGGCAAAGCCGCCCGGAGTTCGGCCGTCGAGACGCGCAGACGTAGTGACCGCAATGTCTTCTGCCCACGCGATACACGCGCCCGCCGCGCTCAATCGTCGGACGAGATCGACGTCCTCGTCCTCCTCGAGATCGGAGAATCCTCCGACGCTCCAGTACATGTCAGCGCGAACACCGAGGTTGGCGCCGTGGATGTGACCGTGTCGACCATATGGATGTGCGTGGTACATACGTTCGTATCGTTCGCGGACGGACTGGGGCTGACCCTCCCAATCTGCGATGCGAACGGTTCCCGCAACCACGTCCGCGGTACGCGCATATTCCAATTGGCGCGCAATCCAGGTGGGTCCGACCACCGAATCGGCATCGGTGGTGGTGAACCACGCTGAAGGACCCAAATCTCGGCCGAACTCGGAGAAGCCCGTCGCTCGTGAGCGCCCGACGTTCTGGTGCTCGACGCGGAGCACATCCACGCCTTCGGGGATGACTCCCGCAGTTCCGTCCGAACAGTTGTCGAGGACGGCGACAACTCGGACGGGGACAACGCAAGCCGACGCCGCTGTTGCGAGTGCACGAAGGCAATTGGGAAGGTCTTCGGCTTCGTTGTGGGCGGGAACTACGACAAGAACCTGGTCGATTGGCACAGTGACGATCCTTTCCTCACCCTGGTACGGTCGGGTTTTCTTTCGTCCCGGTTCTCAACAGATAACCACATTTCAGACGAGTGCCGCCGCTCGACCGCCAGCAGTCGCGCAGGTCGAAACCTGTTTCGGTGAAACATCTCTGGATACGTTTGGGAGCTGAAACTTCGGGGTACAAAACGGGGTTTTGCGACTGTGCCTTCGGGTGCAAAACGGGGTTTTGCGACTGTGTCTTCGGGTGCAAAACGGGGTTTTGCGACCGAAGAATCTTCAGAACCTGCGGTGGCGCACCGAATCGATGAGCATCCGTGCAACGTCGTGGAGTTTGACGTTGGTGTGCTGTGATTGCTGCACGAGTCGACTGAATGCTTCCTCGGCGTCGATACCGTGGACGGCGATCAGGACGCCCTTGGCCTGCTCGATCTCGGCCCGAGACTCCATGGCGCAGTGCAATTGTTCGATGTGCTCGTGTGCCTGACGCCAGCGTCGTGAATCCGCGATCGCCGCGCCCGCACCGGCGGTGAACAATTTCATCAACTCTTCGTCGAAGGCCTTGAACTCAGTCGATGCGAATCCGTAGACGTTGAAAGCGCCGAGAAGTTCGGTGCTCTCCTCGCCCATGGTGATCGGCACTGACAGGTAGGACCGGACGCCTTGTTTGCGGGCCTCGACGGTGAATTCCGGCCATTCGGCTTCGTGATCACCTACCTTTGCCCGGACCGACGAGACTGAGCGTGCGGCGTCCACACACGGTCCGCGATCGGCGGAGTGTTGGGCGTGGTCGATCGCGGAGAGATAGTCCGCGGTAGATGCAGCAGTTCGCGGGCCATCGGCCGACAACACGGTCACGCTGACTGCGTCGGCGTCCGGCAGTGCCTTGACCGCCGTCTCGGCCAGACGTTGGAGCATGGAGTCGAGGTGCTCGTCCGTGTTCAGATTGGACCGGAGTCCGGCAATCGCTTCGGCGAGAGTGTCGAGTGAATCTGCTGCGGAAGCAAACGCCGCGGCCCCTTGTGGAGTGTCCGCATTGCCTGTCATGACTCAGGTCTACTCCGCAAACTGCGGCGATGTAACCGTTCCAGGCTGCCGATGCTCCAATATTGCATGAAATTCGGGGTTCCGGGGTAGCCGCACGCAGCGATGCGCGATGTCGCCTGAAAAAGAGGAGCCGATGATGATCCTGCGTTTACCCGGTGTGTATCCACCGCAACATGACACGTCGTTACTCGCGGATGCACTGCTGTTCGAGCACCTCACTGCTCGCAGTCGCGTGCTGGATTTGTGCACCGGGACCGGCGCCCTCGCCGTCGCGGCATCTACGGCAGGTGCAGGCCACGTTGTCGCGGTCGACATATCTCGCCGAGCGTGCGCCAATGCTCGTCTCAACGGAATCCTCAACGGCACCTTGATCGATTCCCGTCGTGGCGATCTCACCGAGGCCGTGCACGGCGAACTCTTCGATCTGGTGATCTCCAACCCGCCGTACGTCCCCGCACTTGCCGATGATCTTCCCACCACTGGAATCGAACGAGCTTGGGACGCAGGCAAGGACGGACGCGCCCTCATCGACAGGATCGCGGCCACCGTTCACGACGTACTCGTCCCCGGCGGCACACTTCTTCTCCTGCAGTCGGTACTGTGCGGGGTCGACAAGACCGAGGCGATACTCGAGGAACACGGTATGGCCGTGGAGATTTCGGCCCGGAAGTACATTCCGTTCGGGCCAGTGATGCGTGAGAGACGCACGATGCTCGAGGCGCGGGGGTTGATCACCACCGGTCAGGAAATCGAACAACTCGTGATCATTCGCGCAACGAAGTCTCACCCTTCTCCCAACTCGATGTGAGGTGTTCGCCGAGAAGATCGTCGAACGCGAGGCAAGCTGCGGCGCCGAACAAGATGTCGCCGGCGCGGTGTGGCTGCGAAGAAGCAAGGCCGCCGGCAAGTTCGCGAACGGCAATCTGTTCGTGGACGGAATCCGCTTCGACGTGCTCGTCGTAGAACAGGGTCGCGTCCGAACCGTATCCGAGTCGGCGCAGGCCGGCGCTGTAACGCTTGCTCGGCAGCGCCGACGTGGTCTCGACGGCGCACAGGTGCCCGACCAGGGTGCCGAGATGTCGGCGATGAAAACCGAAGAGCGAGAGAGCATTCAACGACGCCAAGGTCACGGCGGGAACGGCATCGATGTAGTGACCGTAGCGGTCCGAAAGGCCGACGGCCCGCATCGTGTCGGCAAACAGACGCGAATGCATACGCTCTGCGCGGCCGCCTCCGTACTCGTCGCTCTGCACTTCGACGAGGGCTGCCTTGACGGCGCCGGAGAGCCGAGAAATTCCAAGGGTGTGCACATCCGCTTCGCGGAGCTGATTGAGCGAACGGTGAATCAGCACCTCCGCGAACTGATCGACCGTGGCGTCCTTCGCCATGTAAGACGCAAGACCGGGTCCGGCACTGGGCGCCGTCATCGCCCACAGGTCGGCCACCACGTCGCCAGACGACGGCACAGTCCCCACGAGTTGCGCGATGGCGGACTCGAAGTGCGTTTCGAGACGAGACCGCACCGCGAGCAGGTCCGGATTCCACTCCCACTCGTCCGAGACGTTCTCTATTCCCTGCAGATGAAGCTCGTAGAGGAGCGTCAGCGTCAACTGGGCGTCGTCGTCTCGAAGAATGTCGTAGGTGTGGTCGGTGGAGCGTGCGTCTTCGTACGCGTCAAAGGCAGCCTTCAGCTCCCTCGGATCGGCGGAGGAGAGCAGAATGGAAACGAGAGTGGCGCTTAATGGGCCGCGAGCCTGCGGAACAGGCATGGAAGTAGGCACGCCAGTGGCCGAATCGAGAAGTGAAGAGGACATATGACCGCGTTTCCCGAATCGTCATCTGCCGAAACACCGGATGGTTCCGGGTGCAACACCACCATAACCGCCTGCTCGGACGGACCGCTGCTGGTGCGTGGTGACTTCGAGTTGCTCCGCGACGACGGCACTCCGATAGAGAACAAGCGCTCTACGGTCGCTTTGTGCCGATGTGGACGGACCGCCATTGCGCCGTTCTGCGACAGCTCCCACAAGAAGAAGCGGGCGCGAGCGAGTTAACCGGTACCGAACTCGGCACGCGCCGGACCTGAAAATCAAGGAGTCCCGGAAATCCAGGGGACCCAGAAACCAAGAAAAGGCTGGATGCCGGCACCGTGCGGTGCAGCGTCCAGCCTTTTCAGTCTGAATTCAGACTGGGATCGAACTCAGATGGCGCGAACGTTCTGAGCCTGGGGGCCCTTCTGGCCCTGTCCGATCTCGAACTCGACCTTCTGGCCCTCGTCGAGGGACTTGTAGCCGCTGCCCTGGATCTCCGAGTAGTGAACGAACACATCCGGTCCGCCACCTTCCTGCTCGATGAATCCGAAGCCCTTTTCACCGTTGAACCACTTGACACTGCCCTGAGCCATAACCAAATTCTCCTGGATCCATCGAGCCGAGCCCTCCCATCGAGAGTCCGGTCTCACACCTGATCCTGCCATGCTCTTCTTTTTCTGTCTCCAATTACATGCATGGCGAGTTGCAGTAATTGACGGGTTTGTCCCGTTCCGGGGCAGCTCCGGAAGCACGTGATTGTTCAACTATGTGCGTTTACCTGCTGTGATGTATTCGTCGCTTCGATACAGCGCGAAATGACAACACCTGTGTTAAATCTGGATTCGCGGCGCAGAATGTCACCCCGATACTCAGGACGGGACCAAATACCCAACTCGATCGGGGTCGAGATCAGTCCGATTCGTCGGGTTTGGTGTGCCCGTCGAACGTCACGTGGATGTTCTCGTGGGGAACCGCGCGTTGTGCTTTTGCTTGATCGGCGAAGGTACGTCGATCGCCTTCGATGAGTTCGGTGTTGTCGGTGAACGGAGCCAACAACGCCCGCGGATGGAGTTTGTCGACTCGCACGACGTTGATTTCCGCGCACATGACGATCGAGGCGGCAGCGAGGAACAAGAAGGCCAGCAAACCCAGAACGATGGCAAAGACGCCGTTGGTGGTGGAGGCGCCCCGCACCACGGATGTCACGTAGAGGGCACCGAAGGACTGAAGTGCTTGCCAGAGAACAGCAGCGGCGATCGCACCAGGTGCCACATCGGCTACCGAGAGCGGGCGGGCGCAGGTGAGCCGGAAAGCGACGATGAAGATGCCCGCATTCAAGACGACTACCGCGAGGGTCAGCAGGAAGCTGAACGAACCGCCCAGATGAAGCGCACCGCCGATGTTGGAGACAGCGGTGGTCCCCAAGATCGCGAGACCGATCGTGCCGAGGAGTAGTAGCCCTTGAAGACGCCCGCGGATGGGATCCGGTCGCATGTTTCGGGGCACCGACCACACCGTGTTCATCGCATTCTGGCAAGCCAGAGCGACACCGAGGCCACCGTAGAGACCACCGACGATTCCGATCACCAAACCCGTGACGCCGCCGCCGATCTGTTGCGCATTGCCCAGGTCGTCACCGATGACCGGGAACTGATGCAAGGCCGAGTCCAAGATCTGTTGCTGAAGTTCAGGGTTGTCCGACAACACGAAGCCGAGAATCGTGGAGAGCAAGAGAAGCAGCGGAAACAGCGAGACGAAGCCGTAGTAAGCGATCAGCGCGGCGAGATAAACACCTTGATCGTCGAGGAACTTGTAGAGGACCGCTATAGGGAACCCCAGTGCCGGATGCTTCTGTTGCAAGGCATCGAGGCGCTTGGCGATTGTCATTCTCGGTCTCTCTCAGCTCGTCGGACAGCCCGACGAACCTTAGTCGCTGCGAGCGCACAGCGCTCGGCGCTCGACGTGGGTGCCGGGCGTGCCGTCAGGAGGCTTCGAGCGACTTCTCTGCTTCGCGGAGCGCGCGCATGGCTCCCTCGACGGAGTTCGTAACCGGAAATTCTTCTTCGGCCCGCGCTGCCCGAAGCAAGCGTCGAAGTGGGTGCGACCCGATGACGGACCACTGGAAGTCGTGGGCTTGCGAACGGGAGTTCAGCTCGGCGAACAGTTCGAGGCATACCGCACCGACGAACAGTGAATTCGACAGGTCGAGGATGACGCGAGACCACTCCGCAGCGTATGAGTTGAGAAGCTCTTGCAGTGCGGGGGCGGAGAGTTTGTCGAGGTCGACATCGACCTGGATCAGGACTGTCGAGGGTGCTACCCGCCAGGCGGCGAAGCCTTGTGTTTCCACGATCAAACCCAATTGTGTTGAGGGATCGATGGAATCGATCGAAGTGTGGTCGAGTTCATTCAGATTCATGGCAGATCCGGTCTGTGTGCTTTCATCGAAAGGCTGACGACCGATCTGGCGGCGCGGAAAGTGAATGCGTCCAGGCGTGGAAAGCTGTAGAGCTCAATGGATATGCGCAGGGCAGACACGCGGAGAACGTACTCACCTGATCCAGAGCCTTGATGCGAACCGAGCGCCAGTGGCTTCAACCCCGGCTGTATTCTCAACCTCGGTACCGCTCAGTGTAGCTCGAGGGTGTAAATCGGTCCAGGTGTGGAGTCGAACATCAAGCAGTGCAATGTTTTTGGCTATACGCTTCGGTAGGGTGGGGGATCAGCGTCACCGGACGAAGGGATTCAGATGAACGACCGCGATGCACTTACGGCCATCTCGACCAAGCTCGACACGCTGATCGGAGCGGAGACCAACGGTCTGCGGGACGAGGTTCCGCCCGGTTCCAGTGTTCAGCGCACCGAGCAGGACGGGGAGCACGGAAGGTGGGGTCACGATTACCGCCTCGCCAACAAGTATCTCGAGGCCCTTGACATCGGTCAGCCCGGGCTCATCGACCGAGACGAGATGGAACGTCTTGCGCAGGAGTACATCTGATCGCCGAGACGTACCGTCAGAAGATTTCGCCCATCTCGGTGCGTAGCTGTTTCAGTGTCTGCGTGAGGATTCTGGACACATGCATCTGGGAAAGACCGACCTTCTCGGCAATCTGAGACTGGGTGAGATGACCGAAGAATCTCAGAACGACGATCGTGCGCTCGCGCTCCGGTAATGCCAGGAGCGCGGGCCGCAATGTTTCGTGATTGTCGATCTGACTGATCGCTTCGTCGTACTGACCCAATGTGTCGATCAGAGTCAGTCCGCTCCCGTCGCCGGCGGATGCGGTGTCGAGCGGTGTGGTCCGATACGAGTTGCCCGCCGTCAGCCCCTGTTCGACCTCGTCCGGCTCGATGTCGAGTTCTTTCGCGAGTTCCGCGACGGTCGGAGCACGCCCGAGCGTCTGGGACAGCGACGTCAGCGCCCGGTTCAGGGCAAGGTGTCGTTCTTGAAGGCTTCGCGGGACGCGCACGGACCAGCCGTGATCGCGAAAATGCTTGCGTACCTCACCCATTACCGTCGGGACGGCGAACGACAGGAAATCCGATCCCTTTTCCACGTCGAATCGCTGCACGGCTTGTACCAACCCGACACGCGCAACTTGTTCCAAGTCCTCGAAAGGCTGGCCGCGCCCCTGGTAGCGGCGTGCGACGTGGGTGGCGAGCGGCAGGCACAATTCGATGATCGAGTTGGTGATCTTTTCTCGGGTCGGATCTTCAGGCGGAAGCGAAGCCATCGAAACGAACAATTCGACAGCTAGTTCGTACTGGTCCTTCTTGTCCGGTGGGACAGTGGTCACGCACGCTCCTGGAGCAAGCCCTTTTCAAGCGTCATCGTCAGCGTGATGTGACCGTCCGCGTCGATTTCCGACTGTTCCAAGCGGACGGAGTCGACCAGTGCCTCGAGAACGAACCATCCGAAGCTGTGCGACTTGTCGGGAATCTCGGAGTGCGCAATCACTGAAACGACGGTCCGAAGTGTGCGACCGAACGTCTCGAAACGGCAGGTCAAGTCGCTGGACGGTATCGCATGGCCGATGAGGATACTCGCGACTTCGTCCATCGCCAGGGCAAGATCGGCTGTCCCGTCGACATCCAATCCGGTGTTGTTGGCGACCGTGCGGGTGATTCCACGCAGAGTCGGAAGTTGAGAGTACGACGCTCGGACGCGGAGCGAGGCAATGGAGTCGTGAGTAAGTTCGGCTTCGGTCGAACTCGACAGAGGGATCAAGGGACTTCCTGTAGGTAGATGTGGCGGTATTCCGGCAGAACGAGGCAAGGACCGGTAGCGGCCATGCGTGCCGACCATCTCGACCCCAGAGGTGTTCATGCCCTTCGATTACCCTTCGCCCGGCGAACTAACCCTCTTTACTTGAACTAGAGGATGAATTGTGAGACACATCACCTGTGGTGCGCTCGTACCGAATCTCATCTTTCATTTGTGCCGCCTTCGGGTACTGCGACCTCATGGGCACCCATTCGGACAGGCAGATCCCCGTACACATACGACCGGAAGGCGTCACGGATGATGCGGTGAAGGCGGCGGGGGTACTGTCGAATGCCCTCGAAACCGTGGAGCGTGCGCGCGGCGCTCTGTACGACTTCCATCAGCTGATCGGGCACGCGGATTTGATGCTCGACGAGGTTGTCGAGCATCTGCGCACCAGCGGCAACGACGAACTGGCGGATCAAGTCGAGGACGAGTTGATGGGCCGGAACGTGGTCGAGGGGCGTTGGACTTTCCAACTGGTCGAGGAGTTCGACGAGAACTACTGGTCCTTCTTCCGCGAATGCGAGAAGGTGGTGCGCGACCGACTGGCGGGCGGAGTGCCGCATCTCTTCGAATCCGAGATGAAGGAGCGTCGACGCACGCATGGGCGTCGACACCACGAGGCGCGGCCCTGAGTTTCCACACTACGAGGTCTGTCCCCGAAGTTATTGCGCCGGCGGGCTCGATACAGCACTGACCAGTGGTCCAGTTCGCGCCTTACGCAACGATTCTCGTTCGGTGGCCGTCATCCCGCCCCAGATGCCGTGTGGTTCCCCGGTCTGGATGGCGTGCACCAGGCATCGCTGCACGACGGGGCACCTGGCACACACCAGCTTCGCCGAACTCTCGCGCTTCGCCCGCCTCGATCCGCGCTCGTTCGTGTCGTCGTAGAACAGAGCGGGGTCGGTGTCGCGGCAGGTGCCGGACAGTTGCCAATCCCACTCGTCGGCAAGGGGCCGCGGAGATGTGTAGGAGCGCATGAACATGGACGTTCCCTTCGCTGCGTGACGAACTCGACTCGGATCGCGGATCCAGGTCGGGTGTTAAGGCAAAGCTCGGTCCCGCCGGCCTGAACCGGCGGGACCTTCGAGGCTCCTCCCTCGAGAGGGAGGATTTCGGGGGTACCTCTGGTCGGTCATTACCCAGCCGTACAACTTTTGAATCCCGGTCGTCAGGAATTCTTTTGATCCACGGCTCGTCTCTCTGCTGCGGCGACAAGACCGCCGGCTCGTCTCTCTGCTGCGGCGACAAGACCGCCGGCTCGTCTCTCTGCTGCGGCGACAAGACCGCCGGCGATGTCGCGCACCTTGACGTTCCACTCTTGCGACATCTCGACCAGAAGGTCGAAAGCTTGGTCGGCTGAGCACTCACGCTCGGCCATCAGCAATCCCTTGGCCTGCTCGATCACGGGCCGAGAATCCAAAGCTCTTCTCAGTTCGTCATTTTCCGCACGAAGGCGGGCCAGTACGTCTGACGCCGAACCGGACTGCTGAGCCTGCGGTCGTGAAACCTCGTACACACGATGAAGCACCCCGATCACCCGGCCGTCGTCATCGGTGACGGCGGAATTCACCGTATTCCAATAGCGCGTGACAAACAGCCCGGAACCGCGCTCGTCGCGCACGTCGTAACGCTGAGTCGGCAGCGCATCACGAGATTTGGTTTGCATCACCCGCTCGAACGACATTGTCAACGAGGAGATTCCGTCCGCAAAAGAGTCGGCAGGATTGTCGGGAAAGGCCTCGAACACTTCCACTCCGTGCAGCTGATCCAAACTGCGATCGGACATGGCAAGGTATTCCTCGTTTGCTCCCCGGACGCGAAAATCGCTGTCCACGAGGAGGAGAGAAGAAGTGCTTGCCGCAAACCGATCGCTACGGGCGATCGAGCGGAGAGTGCTCGAACTCATGATTGTGTCGTTTCTGTCCTGTCTTCGACGGCCGTGGCGCGTAGTGATTCAGAAGTAGTTGATGGCCAGGACCCCGAGAGCAGTGCCTGCCACGATCGATCCGAACAACAAGCGCTGTTGCAGTACGAACATTTGATACTCGCGACGCGTTTGCGCTGACGTGCCGCGCGAGTCCGCAGACATGCTCCTACCCTTTCCGGTTGTGGGGAGCGCGATTTCGGCCGACCCCCGATCGGCCGAAATCGAGGACGGTGAATCAGTTCTGACGTGCCTCGTTTGCGGCATCCTGCTCGGTGGACGCGCCTTCGTGAACGAGGCTGCCACCGGAGTTCTCGAGGTGCGCGCGAACGAACCACTGGAACTTTTCCAACTGTGCCGTCTGGCCGATCAACATGTCTTCGGTGATCGGGTCGATCTTTCCGACGCTCTCGATTGCAGCGCGACTGTCTGTGATGACCCCGGTGTAGACGAGGTCGAGCGCCGCGAGGTGAGCGCGAGCGTCGTCGCGGCCGACGGAGTAGTCGTCCCACGTCCGGTCGCGTTCGATAGCTCCTGCGGTGCCCTTGGGCGAATTGCCAAGTGCCGCGATACGTTCCGCCACATCATCGGCGTAACCGCGAACCAGTTCCACCTGCGGGTCGATCATCTCGTGCACGCCGATGAAGTTGGGTCCGACGACGTTCCAGTGGACGTGCTTGAGCGTCAGGTGGAGATCGTTGTAGGCGCTGAGCCGTTCCTGCAGGGTATCGGCGACGGTCGAGCCGTCTGCGCTGCTCAGTCCCGGTACGGTGAACTCGGACATATGTTTTCCTCTCGTCATGATGGGGATCGCCCTCCAACGGGGCGGTCGCGCGCCATCGTCAATCGGATCGCGGATCGGTCAGGTTCAGTGCGCGAGTGCGGCTGGTTCCTCTGTCACCGGGTCGCCGAACATCATCGCGATTCGGCGCTTGACCTCGACGGTCGTCAAAGTCGCGCTTGCGGCAGTGATCGCGATGCCGGTGTTGCTCTCGCCCTGTGTGGGCGGGATGTCGATCGTCGTCATCTTGCTCCCGGTGAAGAGTGTGCCGTGAGGGAGTCAGCTGAACCACCAACTCCGACGTCTGGGTGTTCTACAGCTTCGAGTGCCGGTTATGGCGCTTTCAGGTGCTACAAAATCTATATCAGCCGATGTAGATAATTGGCAAGGTAGCGTCGTTCGAACTGTAGAAGCAAGCTGTGTGCCGCTTCCCATCGAAAACGCTCCTCACCTGCGCGTACACACTCTATTTGCTTCTCATTTTTTGCCGCAAGTGGTCCTGGACACCTTTGAATCTATGTCGCCCGCGTCAGATTCACTGCGTGATGGTGCTAAGGTCGGATGACGCCGACGAAGGCAGCCGACACCGAACTAGGAGGTTCCAGTGACGTCGGAATCTCAGACCCGGGCGCTGCGTGGCGTGTACGGGATCTCAGTGATGTCAGAACTGTCCGGAGTAGGACCTCAAACGCTGCGCCTCTACGAGCGAAGGGGCCTGCTCACACCGACGCGAACGGATGGCGGTACGCGCCGGTACAGCGAGGCTGATCTGGATACGCTCGGACGAATCACCGCGCTGATCGACGACGGAGTCAATCTTGTCGGAATCCGTTTGATCTTGTCTCTCGAAGCCGAGAATGCCGTTCTGGCGGCTCGGATCAGTCAGTTGACTGCGGAAGCCGGCTAGCTTCCGTGGGGTGCGACGGTGCGTCGGTGCGGGCAGGGTCGCCGAAATCCGCATCTGCGACGATCTTGTTGCCGGCACGTTCGATCTGCTCCAGCGCTGTATCGAGGGCATCGACCAGCCATTGATGCGACGCCTCTGCGAGCAGTTGATCGGGAGTGTCGGTCAGTTCGGACTGAAAGAATCTCACCAGCCACAAGTCGCCCAGATCAGGCTGATCTGAAAGCCCGGCAACGGTATTGGTGGCGAGCAGGTATCGGTTGTACTCAAGATCAACACGAATCGCATACTCGCCGAACAGATTCACCACATTGGCCGGCCGATGAGTGGCGGCGGCGAGCGCAATGAGAGCGTCGTTGTAGGTCTCGGAGTACTTCATCGTGAGGGGCATGGTCGGCCTGTCTTTCTGGGCCGATGCAGCATTGCACGGCTATGGCGAGGAGATCAGTTCGCAGCCGCTGCTTGACGATGAACTGAAACCAATCCTAGCTCGAGTATCTGCTCACCCTTGACTCAAGCCCGCGATGGTCAGTTGTTGCGCGCGAAGTCGGACTCACGCTCCGTGACGAACTGATCTTCCGGGCGCGGTTCAGTCGGGGCAAGGGCGGTCAGGAACGATTCGGCCCACTGATGCACGTCGTGCGACATGACCTGGCGATGCAGGGCAGCCATGCGGTGACGGCCCTCTTTCGGATCCTGATGAACAGCGGTCAGGATCGTATTCTTCACGCCGTCCAGATCATGCGGGTTGACCAGATATGACTGTCGTAGTTCCATTGCAGCGCCGGTGAACTCGCTGAGAACCAGAGCGCCGCCGAGGTCACCGCGGCACGCTACGTACTCTTTGGCCACGAGATTCATCCCGTCGCGCATCGGCGTCACGAGCATGACGTCGGCAGCGACGAACAGCGCGATCAGTTCTTCTCGGTCGACCGGCTGGTACAGGTAGTGAACGACGGGGCGGCCGATCTGACTGTGGTCGCCGTTGATTCGACCCACCTGTTCCTCGATGACGCTGCGTAGATCGATATAGTGCTGCACGCGTTCACGACTGGGCGTAGCGAGCTGCACCATTGTGTACTTCTCCGGGTCCAAGCGGCCCTCGTCGAGAAGTTCCTTCAGTGCCTGCAGCCGCAGGTCGATGCCTTTGGTGTAGTCGAGGCGATCGACTCCCAGAAGGATCTTCTCGGGATTGCCGAGCTCTTCCTTCAATTCGCGTGCTCGGCGCAACACCGATTCGCTCTTCGACTGGCGCTCGAGCTCGGCGGAATCGACGGAGATGGGAAATGCTCCCACCTTGACGACGCGAGAATCGAAATCGACATGCCCCAGCGCACTTCGCACACCGACGCCCGCTGTTGTCGTCTTCAAGCCGAGTAGTTTGCGGGCCAAGAACAGGAAATTGTTTGCGCCACCGGGTAAGTGGAAGCCGATCAGGTCGGCACCCAGCATCCCCTTGACGATCTCCTTGCGCCACGGAAGCTGCATGAAGAGCTCGACCGGAGGAAAAGGAATGTGAAGGAAGAACCCGATAGTCAGGTCCGGCCGCAGCTCACGCAGCATCGCCGGCACGAGTTGCAATTGGTAGTCCTGCACCCAGACAGTAGCTCCGTCGGCGGCGCAACGCGCGGTTTCCTCGGCGAACCGCTGGTTGACCGCGACGTATGTGTGCCACCACGACCGCTCGAACGTCGGAGCCACCAGAACATCGTGGTAGAGCGGCCACAACGTGTCGTTGGAGAACCCCTCGTAGTACTCGGCGAGGTCCTGAGAGGTCAGTTCGACGGGAAATAGGCGGAGGCCGTCCACAACTATTGGATCGACCTTCTCGTTTGCGACGCCCGGCCAGCCGACCCAAGCGCCGTCTCGCTGCCGCAGGATGGGTTCGAGCGCGGTGACGAGCCCGCCCGGACTTCGCTTCCAGTTCTTGCCACCGTCGTCGTCGGCTGCAGTGTCGTCGATTTCCAGATCGACGGGCAGTCGGTTGGCGACAACGACGAATTCGGAAAGCCTTTCGAGATCGTTACTCACGCCGACATCGGCTCCGCCAGGGTCTCGTCCATGATGGCGGCAGCGGACAGGTACGTGACCGCCTCGGCCACAGAGTCGGTGAACACGATGTCGGCATCCAGCTTCAACAGGGACAGCGGGCGCCTGACAGGGTGCGCTGCGATCAGTGTCCACGGGACGCCGAGCCTTCGAGCCTTGGCCGACAGAGTTTCGATGATGGAAAGACCTCCGACGGAGATGAACTGGACGTCCGAGCAGTCGACTACGAACGGGTGACGCTCGCTGATCAGATCATCGACGCACGCAGCAAAATCAGCTCGGGATTGGATGTCGATCTCGCCGCTGACCACCAGTGACTGAATGTTTTCCGCAGACGTGACGGTGAAAATCGGGGGACTTTCGGCACGCTCATCTGTAGTTCTCGAAAACTCGTTCATCGAAACTCCTGACGGATTGCTCGAAACGGTTCGTTCGAATCGGTCTGGTTCGAAACGGCCTAGTTCGAAACGGTTTCTTGCGAAACCGGGGAAACGGCACGGGAAGCAACACGCGAACCGTGCACGTCTTCAACGGCTGGGTGCTCAACCGTGCTGAGTGCCTACCCTACCGCATCACGAAACCGCAGGTGAAAAGCGTTAGATCCGTGAGGATTTCAAGGTCCCGTGAGCGCGTGCTCACGGGACCTTGGTCCCGATGATTCAGTTCGGGCGAGATCAGTCGGTGTCGGTCGCCGGACCGGTCGTTGTGGCGCCACCCTCGTCGGCCCACGTGCGCTCGCCCGACGGATCGGTCTGAACGTCCTTGTGCGCGGTGCCGGTGGTCTGCGGCTCGTCCGTCTGATCAGTGTGGTCGGTGGGATTCTGTTCGCTCATGGTGTCTGCGTTCCCTTCGGGAAGTAGTTGTTCATGTACTCGTCGTTTCCTGCTCACCCGCGAGGGGTACTCAATAGGAGGTAGTGCGTCAGGTCGAATCGACAACCAGCGAAGTCAGCTGTCACCGAAGCAGGAGATTTCACGTGAACCATATGACCGTGACGACCGAACACCTGCGTGCACTACTTGGCAGCGGCCCCCATTCGGAATTGGTAGCGGTCGGGGGCGAGATCGAGATCTACGTCCCCGATGAAGAAGGGTTCGGCCTCGAGGGTATCTCGCTTGTGACTCGCGAGCAGTTGGCTGAACGCCTGCCTTCCTCGCCCGACAACCCCGACGAAGGCGAACTGCGTATCGCTGCAGAATCGTTGAGCGAGATGATCGCCGAACTCGGCGGCTGAGTTCGGCAGCAGCCCACTTCAGATCTGCGGGATCGGATCCGGGGGATACGGGTTCGGTGGCGTCGGAGTGGGCGGCACGGGCGGCGGATTCAGCGGATCGGGTGGTGTCGGCGCGGGTGAACCCGGGTCGGGAACAGGTCCCGGAGCCGGAGGTGGGTGAGTGGTCATGCGTGCCGGGTTCCCAAACACGTGCTGAACAAACACCTAGTGTTCGGGAAGGCTTTTGGTGTTTCCCCCGGCAGGTAAATATTCCACGATGTCGGTCACGGCGATGTGGACGCTCTCTGCAGAGACCGGTGGTTCCATATTGCCGAGGATCATGTGAACGACATCGACGACCGTGAATCGCACCCGATCCGACAGCTCGGCCAGATCGACTCCGTAGGGCGCAGCCAGTTCGATACGTAGTGAACGTATTTCGTGGCCGTCGACAAAGAATTCGATGATGCTCGGTGAGCAGTGGTGTCGAGAACGTATCTCTGCGGCGAGGTGGGTGCGGAGGACATGATCGCTTACCGACACCGTGCCTAGACGCGGACCCTCGGACGCGTGCGCGTTCAGTGGCCAGCCCGATGCCGAGGTCGATCGGAGCGCCCGGATCACCTTGTCGCTGATTCGATCCCAGCCTGGCTCCGGGGCATTTCGCAGGACCTCGGATGCGTGCGCCATCAATGCGTCGGTTCGTGATTCGATCATCGCCACCTCGTCATTCGTTCACTCAGGTTAGCCCGTGCACGATGGTGATGCCCACGCACCGCATCCGGAGTGAGTCTTAGAATCTTTCCGATTTGAACGAACGTGAGCATCTCCACCTCTCGCAGCGTCCAGGCCGCACGCTGGCGATAAGGCAATTCCCCCAACGCTTCCTCCAGCGCCTCCAGGAAGGCGGAGTTCGAGGTCGAGTCGAATGGACCGGCCTCGGCAGACGGTACAAGAGAGTCGAGCAGTTTGTCGTCGATCGGTTGAGCTCTCTTGATTCGGTAGCTGTCCACGATCTTTCGTGAACAGATCGCGAAAAGCCATGTTCG
Organism: Rhodococcus sp. NPDC055024; assembly: GCF_053608585.1. Lineage (NCBI taxonomy): Bacteria > Bacillati > Actinomycetota > Actinomycetes > Mycobacteriales > Nocardiaceae > Rhodococcus > Rhodococcus sp. NPDC055024. The sequence continues at coordinate 164,109 of NZ_JBSGVT010000008.1, read as the reverse complement.
CATGGATGATTCACCGCGAAACGATTCGAGTTGACGCCATGCGGCCACGAAGGTGTCCTGGACTACCTCGAGAATGTCGCCTTCGTCCGCGAGCATTCGACGTGCATAGCGGTGGAGCGCTGGTCCGTAGTGGTGCACCAGTGACTCGAATGCTTCTCGGTCGCCGAGTATCGCAGCGTCCACTGTCGCGGTGTCCAAGCCGTCAGGCGCTTCCGTGAGCCCCTGTGTGTGCGGTAACGCCACAGTCGCTCCTCTCGCAGAAATGCGGAAACTCGGCTGCGTTCGAAAGTTGTTCGTCCGGCCGGGGCGTTGAATGTTACGGACCGTAACTAATAAACGTCAGTGATGCACGTCACTCGAATCAGACATTCGGTTTTAGCTTCGAGTCACGACTACACAGGTAGATCGATCAACAGGAGGAGATGACAATGGTCAGCACGCAGGTTGCGACAGCATCTACGAAGGATGTTGCATCATCGAACGACTCGGCTCTGGTGAGCTCGCAAGGAAAGACGTCGATCGCCGACACCGTTGTCTCGAAGATTGCCGGAATCGCCACCAGAGAGGTGAGCGGGGTGTACGACGTCGGCGGCGGAGCATCCCGGGTGGTCGGTGCACTGCGCGAGCGGATTCCCGGCGCAAGTGTCAACCACTCCCAGGGCGTCTCGGTCGAGGTCGGCGAAAAGCAAGCAGCGGTGGACATCGACATCGTGGCCGAGTACGGCGTATCTCTTGCAGACCTGGCCACCGGCATTCGCCGCAACGTCATCGCAGCGCTCGAACGGATGACAGGTCTCGAGGTGACCGAGGTGAACATCACGGTTCACGACGTCCACCTCGACGAAGGCAGTGACGACGAAACAGGCGAGCCCAAGACCACACGGGTGCAGTGAGTTCCGAAATCGCTGACACCGTCGCTGAGGCCGTGACGGCTGTACCTGGCGTCGCATCGCTTCATGCCGGAATGTTCGGCGAGGTCGGCACCTACCTTCCCGGTCGTCGCGTCGTCGGCGTGCGGGTGACGGAGTCGTCGACCGACGTCCACGTCTGCATCTTCGCCGACGCCGCCGTTCGTGAGACCGCTTTACGTATCCGCCAAGCCATTTCGGGACTCGTTTCCGGCCCCGTGAACGTGACGGTGGAAGACGTAGTAGGCCGCCCGCACAATGCCTGAGCGTTCTCGTGGTACTAAACCTGATCGCCGTTCTGCACGAAGAGCGGCGATCAGGAAGCACCACCCCGATGCAGGGGGATCAGCCGATGCGCTCAATCGAGCGCTCGAACGCATCGACCGGGACTTCGCATCCCCGATCGATGTGGGTGTCCGTACGACGCTGCGCGGCACGATGCGGCAGATAGTCAAACCCGTTCGGGCCCAGTACAGCCGGGTGCGCGCTCGGCTGCCGGGTGCCAAGACCTATACCGAGATCTGACCCGCACATTTGAACGTCATCCACAACGGAGGATTCACATGACCACCTCGACTGTCGGCCTTCTGGCAGGACTACTTCTCGGAGTCGCAGCTGCTGCAGGCGGTTTCACCGGATTCCTCATCGCGCTGGTCCTCGGCGTGGTCGGTTACCTGGTCGGTGGCCAGCGTGATGGTGAGTTCGACCTCGGTGTGATGCTGAAGGGTCGCGGTCGTGGCTGACACAGCTCTGCCGGAGTCTGTGCTTGGCGAGCCGGGCGAACGCGGAACGCTGACGATTCGAGACAGAGTCGCGCAGAAGCTGGTGCTCGAGGCGACTCGCGGAACGCCGGGGGTGCGTCAGCACGCCGGTGGCATGGACAAACTGACCGGGCGCGAATTGCCGAGGGCACGAGTGCTGGTGTCCGGCAGGCGGGTACGAGCCAAGGTGGACATCGCGATCGAGTGGCCCGGATCCTTGTCGGTCATCGGCACCGCGGTGCGCGACAACGTGAGGGCCCAGTTGGAATCGATCTCGGGACTGGACGTAGACGGTGTGGACGTGTCGATAGTGAGCGTTCTCCCGGCATCGACCAACGGTGATGCGGGAAGGAAAGTGCAGTGACTTCGGACAAGGTCGTACCACCTACCGCCTCGAGGGTTGCGGCTCCGGTTCCATTGGCGACGCCAGGAGCTACGTTCACCGGATTTCTGGTCGCCGCGGCGGTACTGGCGCTCGGCGTGGTCGGGATCCGAGACGTCCTTGTGGACACCGGCGTGATCACGGGGTCGCAGTGGATATCGGGTGCTTTCGAATATGTGGACGGGCTCGCCTTTCAGAGTTGGATGTTGCCGGCCGGAATCGCAGCCGTCGTCATCGGTCTGTGGTTCGTGATCCTCGGACTCAAACCGCGGCGAAAGACAGCCAATGCCTTGGTCGGAGTCGTTGACACGTGGATCGATCCCGCAGATGTCGCGGCGGTAGCGTCGGTACGCGTCGAGTCGTTGACCCACGTTCGCTCCGCTTCGTCACACGCGACTCGGCGCAAGCTCGAAGTGAAGGCCACGGTCACACTCGATGGGGCCGCGACCGCGGAATCGGAAATCCGTGCCGTGCTGGGGGACTTGACCCAGACGCTGTCACCGTCCCCTCGAATCAAGATTCGCATCCAGACGGGGGAAAGATCATGACCCGAACGGCGACGGTGATAGATCGCGTGGCGACGTGCATCGCGGGACTGCTCGCGATAGCGCTGGGAGTCGCAGCGATCCTCTGGAATCTCGACGTGATCAAGGATCTGCCGGCGCAAATCGACATCCCGTGGGTTGAAGATCTCGGCGACCGCTCGTGGTGGCCGTGGGCTGTCGGGGCTGGTGGGGCTCTGCTTGCCCTACTCGCGTTGCGGTGGTTGATTTCTCATGTGCCACTTCGGAGGGTGAAGGAGATCACGGTTCCGGGGTCGAACTCTCACAATTCGATCACCGCGGATCTGGGTGCGGTCGCCGAAGGAGCGAGTGCATCATTGGAAGGCTTCGACGAAGTATCGCGTGTTCGAGGAAAAGTGTTGGTCGACCGCGGAGTTCGAACAGTCGATTTGCGGGTGACCTTGAGACGGAGCGTCGTATCCGGATCGGAAACGCTGCCCGAGTTGGTTTCTCGGGTCGCCAATGCCGGCGATCAAATCCAAGCAGTAGTCGGTGATCCGTCCGTCGCGACCAGAACTCGCATCGCCGTGGAAAGTGCGAAACACGATGAGCCGAGAACTCTCTGATCAATCGAGGTTTGAGCCACCTGACGACCGGGTATTGGTAGACCTCCCCATCGCGCACAGAATCATGGATGTTGCTGTGGCACTGTGCGTCACGGTTCTCGTGGCGACTGCGACATCGATGGTGATCGCAATCGTCGTGACGCTGATCATGTGTGGGTCGGTGAGTGTTGTTCGTCGTATGTGCTGAGTGGCCAGTCGTTTTGGTTCTGTCGTGACCACCTGATAGAAAGGTAAGCAGACAATGTGGCTGCTACCGAGTGCACGATCTCCCGCGTCGTGCGACGGAGAGTCCGGCTGTGTGCAAACACAACCCGCGATCACGGTCTAGTTGCGCGGGCCGATCGCGTGGAACTCTCCCTTCGCCGGCAGTCTCTCATTGCGCCGTCCCTTACCTCAAGGAGTCACAATGCTCTCACTCGGAATCATCGCCTGGATCATTATCGGTGGACTGGCGGGTTGGATCGGCAGTAAGATCATGAAAACCGATGCCCAGCAAGGAATTTTCCTCAACATCGTGGTCGGTGTCATCGGCGGCCTGATCGGTGGCTTCCTGCTACGGGTCTTCGGTTTCGATGTCGAGGGTGCAGGCTGGATCTTCAGCTTCCTCACCTGCCTTCTCGGTGCCGTCATCTTGCTGTTCCTGGTCAAGGCAGTCACCGGAAAACGCTGACCCACATCTATTCCACGCTGTTCGAGTTCGACCGAATCCCACGACCGAATTTCACGGCCGAATCCTAGAAGGAGAAACACATGTCCGACTTCATCGACAAGGCAAAGCACCGCGCTGAGGATCTCATCGGCGAGGCGAAGGAAAAGTTCGGAAATGCCACGGGGAACGATGATCTGGCTGCCGAAGGTGTTGCCGATCAGGGCGAGGCAAAGGTCAAGAAGGCCGGAGACGCTGTCAGTGACAAGGTCTCGGATATCAAGGACAAGTTCACCAACTGAGTGAGCTTCGGGCGCGGTTGATCGGCAAGTCCGGTCAACCGCGCTTTTGTGTGTCTCCTCGGCCGTTGCGGCTACCGCGATACGCGAGCTTCCGCGTTTCCGCGAGCCACTCCGGAAGCATGCGCATGTGGGTCGGCCTGTGCAGAATCGGATCGAAGGACGGCTGGAGGCAATCCGGGTGGTCCGCGACTTCGTCGAGGCAGAGGTGTCCGATCGGAATCAACTGAAGTTGGATTCTCGCAAGGTAGACGGAGAAGTGCAGAGGGGAATGATCGACGGCCGCCTTCAGCGCGGGCAGTGAAGTGCCGGTCGGGTGGACGCCGCGCGGTGTCACGATCAGCCACGCTGCGGCGCCGCCCGCGCGTGAGTACGGAACCAGTGTGCTGTATCTCGCGCCGTTCCATGAGAATGCCGGAGCGGGAAACATTTTCGAGAAGGTAGAAAGTCCTGATGTTGCGAGAAGAATGTCCCACGGGATTTCATCGGCGCCGACATCATGCAACCGAAGAGCCAGGCCGAGTACGTCTGGTAGGTCCCCCGGTGTTCCGAGTGCCTTCGACATTCGAGCGCTGACGGTAATCGTCGACGACTCCGATACCGGCCACCAGGGAGTGGCCGGTTTCAGTGTTCCCTTCAGTTCGAGCCCGTAAGGGTGGAAAGCCCTGGCCCTGCGCAGCGATGATGCGAATTGGAACGGTGCACCGATCAATGTTCCGATCGCGCTCTTGCCGACGGGGATGATCGAATTGATCGTCACGGGATCCTTATCTGAAAACTTTCCGCCTGCGAATCGCCCAGACTGGACGGACGTTCAGGCGTTTTGACGGGCTTTTTGGCGGCTTCTGTCGGCTTCCCAGTGGCGGTGATTACTAATCATGTGACGTGCCGTAACAAAAGTCTCGCCCGTCGGGATAATTAGCCAAACGCACAAATTGGTCGTTATGGTTTGTTTGTCCGTAACGGTGCGATCGGACCTGTGACCGTCGCGAACTGGCGAGATTGCTACTCGTGATTTGTGTTTGGTGATCGCGCGGAAACAAAAGATGTCGAGGAGACACATTGATGGGCCACACTCGAACCTGGCTGACGCGCGCGCTGGCAATGCCGGTGGCTGTCGCGGTTACCTTAGTGCTTCCGCTCGGCACTGTGGCCTCGGCCCAGGATTTCGAGGACGACTCCGACACTTCGGTTGTCGCCCCAGCTGTTAGCCCGATCTCCTTCACCGAACTCGGGCGGGGAACAGACATCGTGTTCTCCTCCGACGACGCGCCCGTATTGGTGACCGTGCCGGTGCCGGACGGACTGACCGCAACTGCTGTGACCGGCATCCTGACTGCCCCGACCGACTTCAGTCGGGGGTGGCTCGAAGTGACTGCCGACGGACGTCTGGTAAGCCGCGTCGATTTCGACGCAGGGCAAGCCGGAACCGGTCTACCCATTTCGGTTCCGTTGCAAGGGCTCGAAGTGGTCGACCGCAGCGTGACCGTGTCGATGATCGCTCACCTCGTTCCCGTCGACAACCGCTGCTACGACAGAACGAGATACCAGCCCCTCGCGCTCCGGGATGCTTTCGTCGCCTACGACGGGACCGAGCAGCAGCCGACAACTGTCGCAACGTTCTTTCCTCCGATTTTGAGGAAGACAACCATCTACGTCACGGACGGCTCGTCGGGGTCGCAGCAGAGCGCGGCTTTGCAACTGAGTGCAGCAATTGTCAACAAATACGGAAGTCAGCCCGATGCCGTGGTGGTGGAGCAACTGCCGAACAGCCAGAGCCTACCGTCTGCCGAGCCGGGACTCTTCGAGCGCGCTGTTGTGCTCGGCAACAGCGGGGACGCCGGCATTGATCTTGCGGCGACTCCGAATGGTTCACCTGTGCTGCGGATTTCGGGGGACGACAAGACCCTCGTTCCTCAGGTCAGTCTCTTGGCGGCGAACTTCGACGGCTACTGGGCAGCCAGCAGAGCGCTTGCATCGCCGGACAACACAGTCGCCCAGATCTCCCAGGACGCGATCACCGTCGGCCAACTGAAGCTCGGAACATTGACGGCTTCCGGTCTCAATCACATCGAGGTCGACGTCCCGTTCAGTCAGTCGCAGCTGGGGCGTCCGATGAAGGACGTGTCGGTAAGAATGATCGGTTCCTATGTGCCGTTGCCGAATTCGCGCAACGGAGAGCTTTCGATTTCGCTCGGGGATACGAGACTTGCTTCGCAAACGGTGAACGAGACCGGGCGCTTCGACATCGGGGTCGATGTTCCGAACGAACTCCTGCGGCGCGATTTGACGTTCGAGGTCTCGATGGACGTGACCGGTGACTTCCAGTGCGGCACAAGTAGTCCTTCGTCCCTCACCGTCGACCCGGCCAGCACCATCACCTCCTCTACCGGATTTCCGCCGACGCCTGGAGGATTCCAGGCCTTGCCGCAGTCGATGCTGCCCACGCTCGACGTCGGTTTGAGCCGAGGTGATTTTGCCGATCTCATCCGAGCTCAGCGCCTAGTTGTCGCGATGCAGCGGTTGAGCTATCTGCCGATGCAACCGCGTGTGCTTCCGTTCGGCGAAGCCGCGACCAGTTCTCTGCCGGCGTTGTTGATCGCGGCGGACGGAACCCTGCCCGCTCCGGTTGCTCTACCGATGGACACTGCAGATCAAGGACTTCTGCGCTTGCAAGGCCTGGAATTCGGTGGGCAATACGGCGCCTTGCAGGTGGTTTCAGGTTCACACAACCAAGTGGTAGCGCTGACGTCGAAGAGTAATGCGGCCGATGCCGACGGTCTGCTCAACTGGTTGGAGGGCGGGAAGGACAGATTCGCAGAACTGACGGGCGATCTACTGGTGGCGCCTGTGGGCGGCGAGCCGTTCGATATCGGCGTCAACGTCGCACCGTTGGGCACTGCGACACCCGCCGAAGAAGAGACCGGCCTGAGCGCGGTCACGATCGGCTGGATCGGATTCGGGACCGTGGTTCTGATCGCTGTGGCCGTCGGCGGTGTGCTCGTGACGAGGCGTCGAGGACAGTGACCGTCACCGATCGCCCGGCCACGTCCGTCGCGGTCCACGACCTGCCGGGCCGCAAGCCCTGGCGGATGTTTGTTGTTCTCTTCGCGATCTACACCGCGTTGGGTGTGTGGATGAACGCCGGCATCGGCTTCATCTTCACCGACTCGCTCAGCCGTGTTGCCGCGGTGTCGGCGATGCTGCTCAGCCGTGATCCGCACTTCGCGGCGATCGGATTCGTGTTCACGCCGTTGACGGCGGCCGTCCAGATTCCGATGGGTCTGTTGGGCCACTGGTGGCCGGATCTGCTGCGGTGGAACATCACTGCGGTCGTGATGTCTGCGGCGTTCATGGCTGGTGCGGTGATTCAGATACGCGGGATCAGTCGCGACCGCGGGTGTGCGCGATGGGTCACCGTCGTCCTTACGGTGTTGTTCGCCGTCAATCCGATGATCGTCATGTACGCGGCGAGCGGAATGAGCGAAGCCCCGTTCCTCTTCTTCGTTCTGTGGGCGACCCGTCGTCTGATTCGGTGGATGCGCAGCGACGACGTGCACGACCTCATCGGTGCCGGCCTCGCATTTGCACTGGCGTACCTCACTCGATACGACGCATTGGCACCGCTGTTCGTCGCAGTGGTGCTGGTGACTGTGGTGAGTTGGCGTCGTTTTCAACCGACCGCGGAGGAGCGGGGCGAGGGCGCGGGACCTGGCTTGCGGCTCTGGGCAGCGGCACTCGACGGTGCCGTCGTGATGATCCCGGGGTTCCTGGCGTTCGTCTTGTGGTCGTTTGCCAGCTGGCTTATCACGGGCCAAGCGTTCCAACAGTTCTCGTCGGTGTACGGGAACAGTTCCATCCTCGAGCAGGCTGGGGCCGGAACCGACTCACCGATTACACGCCTTACCTTCTCGATTACCGAAATGGCCGTACTCGGGCCGGCGCTCCCGGTGTTCGCGGTCCTGGCAATCGTCTACGCACTCCGGCGGCGGGACACCGAAGTGGTCGTGCCTCTTGTGCTGTTCGGCGCGATCCTCGGCGCTCAGACGCTTCTGTACGTGATGGGCTCGACGTTTCCCCTTCTGCGCTTCTACATTTCGATAATTCCGCTGTGCTTCGTGTTGGTCGTACTGATCGCTCCACGCGGCATTCCGGTCGTCACGCGTCGGCCGGGGGCTGCTGCGTCACGCTCGGTGACGACGTACCCCGAACAGTCGGGACCTTCTCTGCCCCTTGTGATCTCTCTGTGCCTGCTGGTGGGCTCGACGTTGGTCACGTTTGTCGCGATGGGTAATGCCCGGCTCGCAGTGCTCGAGCATTCCATTGCCAGCGCGATCATTCCGGGCCGGCAGAATCTCGAGGAGCAGACGAATCTCCGCACGTTTGCGGCGGAGCGTCGCATCGCCAAGTATCTGGACGACTTGCATCTGCCGGAGGGCTCGGTTCTGCTCGACACCGTGGAGAGTTACGCCGTCGTGGCGTCCTCGAACAACCCTCGGCAGTTTGTCGTGCCCTCCGATGCGGACTTCGTGCGCGTACTGAACAACCCCGCCGAACATCACGTCGAGTACATCCTGTCGGTTCCGAATACCGGTCGTGGCGTTTCGGACGCCGTCAATCGGCGCTATCCGACGATGTACGACACCGGTGCAGGCGGGGTCGGTGCACTGATGCTCGAAGTACCCAACGACGGCGGCATGGACCCGTCGGCCTGGCGTTTGTACCGCATCACCGGTGAACGCCAAACGGGTCGATGAGGCAATTCGTGTGGGAGGATTGTCCGTATGACGTGGATGGTTGCAGATGTCTTCTGAAGAAGTGCGTCCGCGTGAGCGTGGCGCAGTCCGGCGCCGTGTCGCTTCCGCTGTAGCCGCCGTTGTGACCGTCGCTGCGGTCGTGGGCGTGTTCACGATGCCCGCAGGCGCCGATTCTCCCAAGCAAATTCGGGTCGGAGCGTCGTCGAACGGACTGACGCTCGACGGCCAGCCGTGGTGGCCTACCGGGCTCAATGCCTATCAGCTGGCCACTGATTGGTCGGTGAACTTCGGCTGCGGCGCCATGGTCGATCTCGACGCGTACTTCGGTTCGCTGCCACCCAACTCCATCACACGCTTCAACGCCTTCCAGGCGCTTGCGGTGAACAAATTCTCCGGAGAGATGGATTTCGGCCCGATGGACGCGGTGTTCGATGCTGCGGCGCGACACAACCAGTTCACGATTCCGGTGCTCTCACCCCAGGACAGTGGGTGTGATGACGGGCAATTCAAGTCCAGGGATTGGTACACCGACGACTGGAAGGTCGCGAACCTGATCCCGGGTCGAGCCACCATGAGCTTCCAGGACTGGATGCACACCGCCGTCGACCGCTGGAAGAACGAACCTTCCGTCGCGGCGTGGGAATTGGTGGGGGAGCCGGAGCCAAGTCTGTGTACCGACGCGGCCTGCAATTGGTGGACGAGAACGTGCCCGTCTGATTCCGCGCAGGTGTTGCGGGAGTTCTTCGACACGGCAGGCGCCGAGCTTCGCGCGATTGATCCGAACACTCTGATCACGGCGGGATACGTCGGGGGCGGTCAGTGCGGCACTGCTGGTGACGACTACCAATACGTGAGCGAGTCCGACTTCGTCGACGTTCTGCAGTATCACGACTACGGAGCGGACGGAGTACCGCTTCCAGGCGATCAGTGGAACGGACTGGCCCGTCGCATCGAACAGGCGGCGACCGTCGGGAAGCCGTTGTTGGTCGCCGAGACAGGCGAATTGGCGGGCAGTTGTGAATCACTGGCGACCAGAGCCACGAATATCGAGACGAAGCTGACGGGGCAGAAGGCGGCCGGCACGGCGGGAGCCCTCCTGTGGGCCTTTGTTCCGGATCCACGTCCGAACGAGTGCACGATGGACATCGGGCCTGACGATCCACTCTTCGACGTGATCACTTCACTGGCAGGTTAGCGCGGTCTCCGGCCGACCCCTCTTTTATTCGCGCAGCGGATATTTGATCACGATTTGATAACGACCTGAACGTGTCTTTGTGATGTGATGATCGTATTTCGTTTGTATTCAATGGCATTCAGTGGCATTCACCTGCGGATAACCGAACTTGAAAGCCGGCGCGACGGGGCGGGACCATCGACGCGGCGCCCGCAGGACCTACGTCCGGTCGCACGAGGACGGTCCGATCGGACCGCTGCGGTCGGAAGTTGTGCTGTACCTGCCCCTTTGGTTGACAGGGCGGTCCCGTTCTGATTGACGTCGAAATGCGGGCACGACCGTTCGCCGTGGTAACGGGTAGTGAGCGGAGTTCGGTGCGACCCTCGTGGGAGTGACAATGCGGGGCGGTGTGTAGCTCTCGCGCGCAACGAATTCCGAGTTCGAGTCAACTTGCGACAGCATCGGTCGCCCGGTAGACCTTGTGCGCAGGCTGTACATGCGATGTGAGCTTTCGGTCGTCGGAAATGAGGGGACGACCGCTGCATGCGCGTAACGGTAAGTGTGTGGAGCATCGCGTGAGCGGAGAGGTGAACGATGACTGGATACTCTGAACGGCCTTTCAAGACTGCGGTGGTACCTGCTGCCGGGATGGGGACCCGCTTCCTTCCGGCCACCAAGACGATCCCGAAAGAGCTACTCCCTGTCGTGGATACGCCCGGGATAGAACTGGTTGCCAGCGAAGCGGCTCAGGCCGGCGCGGAACGATTGGTGATTGTGACCGCGCCCGGAAAGGCGTCGGTGATCGGGCACTTCGTCGAGGATCTGGTGCTCGAGGGCAAGCTTGCCGCGAGTGGAAAGCACCATCTACTCGAGCGCGTGCGTCGAGCGCCGGGCCTTATATCCGTGAAGCCTGTCGTACAGGAATCCCCACTCGGCTTGGGGCACGCTGTCGGTCTTGTCGAGTCAGTGTTGGATGCCGACGAGGACTCGTTCGCGGTGCTGCTTCCCGACGACCTGGTTCACCCCTGCGGCGTTCTCGACGCGATGGCGAAAGTGCGTGCCGAGCGTGGTGGTTCCGTGCTGTGCGCGTTCGACGTCGCGCCGGATCGTGTTGGTGCCTACGGAGTGTTCGACGTGCAAGCGCCCGTGGAGGGCGACGATCCCGATGTGCTTGCCGTCGTCGGCATGGTGGAGAAGCCGGACCCGGCGGATGCTCCGTCCACTCTCGCCGCAGCCGGACGCTACCTTCTCGATCGCGCCGTGTTCGATGCGCTCCGGCGAATCTCGCCAGGGCAAGGTGGCGAGCTGCAACTGACGGATGCGATAGCGCTGTTGATTGCGGAGGGGCATCCGGTTCACGTCGTCGTCCATCACGGCACCCGCCACGATCTGGGTAACCCGGGCGGCTTTCTGCGAGCTTCTCTCGACCATGCGCTCAGCCGCACCGAGTACGGACCGGAATTGAGAGTCTGGCTCAAGGAACGATTGGATCAGCCCGATCCGCAGCTGACCTACTGAAGAATCCCGCCCATGACACCAGAGGTCGAAATATGTTTTGGTGCAAGAGAATCCGCACCATTTCTACGTGCGCACATGTGAACGTCGGTAGCCAAGGCTCATTCGGGTACGACCGCGATCAATTCCTGCTCCAAGCTAGATGCGATTCCGGCAGCTCAGTGTTGATCGATACCGCTGTGTTGGTCGATACCGCTGTGCTGATCGATACCGCTGTGCTGATCGATACCGCTGTGTTGGTCGATACCGCTGTGTTGGTCGATACCGCGGCGGGCGAGTTCGTCCACCAGGGCTTGCGTCGCGATCGAATTCAGAACCGACGGTGGGGTCGTTCCCGGCCGCGCTTCTTCAGGAGTCAGATAACCGGCGGCTACGAGCACCTCTGTAATCGGAGCGTCGAAGACCTGACATGCCGTCCGCATCGTGTCCTGGGTGGGAGGGCGCTTGGCCGAAAGCCATCGACTCAGTTCGGAAGGTCGAATCTTCAGCGCACGCGCAGCTTCCTGGATGTCGCTGAACGAGCGAAGTTCCAGTTGATGCTCGACCCATGCGGAGAAACCACTCATAGCGGTCATATTGCCTGAGCCGAGAGGTATATGCCACTTCCTTTCGGCTACAAGTCGAGGACATTTGGATATCTGCCATGCCGTGGCAAAGTTTTTCGCCGACGATTCGCTTATTTGCAGTTACGCGACGTCGCTGACGGGGACTGACTTCTTCTCTGAGCGGGGATTATTCAGTCGGTCGCTGGTGAAGGGTGAAATTGAGGGTGAAATGCAAAAAATTCGATTGTCGGAAGCGGGAACTCAATGACAACGCCGAGTCAACTCAGACTTGAAGGCCTTCGTGATGGTGTCGCTCCGACGGCAAGGCGAACAGCCAGAATTCCATTTTCGCCGACCACCGCCATTTGGATGGCGATTGCGATCGTAGTTCCGATATACCGCTCGTTGCCCGGCACCGTCACACAGTTATGGGCGATGGCGGTGCTTGTGGTTATCGTGACCTCAGTAGCGCTGGGACGAGTCGCTCGGCCGCAGTTTGTCAGCATCTGGTTGTTGGCCGGCTACGCAGCCCTCGTCGCGACGGTGACGGCGACGCGTGGCAGTGATGTCACCGGAAATCTCTACGTTGGAGTCCAACTTTTCATTGTTCTCGGGCTCGGGATATTTGTGATGGTCGCCAATGTCCAGCGTGATCCGGCTTTTGTCAGGCGTGTCTGTATTGCGTTCATCGCAAGCCAATCGGTTTCTGCTCTGGTCGCCGCCATCCAACTGGCTGGTTCATCCGTCTTCGGTTTCGGTGTTGTGAACGGTCGTGCTCCAGGTCTCGCAGGTCATCCGAACGTTCTGGGCATCATGTCCTCACTTGCACTGATTCTCTGCCTGGGGGCTGCGGTGCGAAAGGCGGAGAATCGGCTCGTTCTGGTGCTGATCTCGATCGTGAACGCGGTGGGACTGCTGGCGACCGGTAGTTTGAGTTCGTTGTCGGCCTGCGCGATCGGACTGATCGTCGTGGCGATTTCTTCGCGAGTGAAGATCACCACCATCGCCAAGAGTTTTGTCGGTGCCGCCATTCTCTTCTGGATCGCAATCACATATACCGAGTTCGGCAAGCACCTGGAGACGCCGGCCGATCGATACCTCCAGGTCACCGGCCAGACCAAAGCTGTCAGCACGCTCGAGATCCGTAACGACACTTACGGATTCGCGTGGGACGCGATTCGTGCGCATCCGCTGTCCGGCATCGGTTTGAACTCGGCGAATGCTGCCTCGTTCGACAACGTCACCGTCGTTCACAATGTGTTCCTACGATCCTGGTACCAAGGCGGGGTGGTTCTCGCCCTTGCCGTGGCACTGATCATCTGCGCGACGGCACTGGTCGCGTTCAGATCGATGAAGTCCGGCAAGAACGCTGCTGCGGCCGGCGTGCTGGTCTCGATGATGACATTCGCTCTGACATCGGCGTTCTTCGAGCAGGCCTACTACTGGCTACCAGTCGTACTCGCCTTTGCATGTTTGTCGACGGAGAGTGATCGGACCGCAAGCTCCAAAGCTCAACCCGCGCAACAAGCGTTGATCGGGAATTGAGACTACGTGTTCAAGCCGTGGAAGGTCTTCTCCCAGTAAGACGGGTTGCGTATCAACTGATATGTGCCTTTGATGGCCGCGATACTCATCAATACCCAGTAAAGCGGAGCGGTCAGGCAAGCTATCAGCAGCATAGGATTTCGGGTCTCTCGGCATGCCACCAAGTTCATGTAAAGGACTGCAGCGTTACCGAACACGAGTGACACGAGGGCAGGAAAATAGACGTAATTGGGAAACACGTCGTGGATGACCTCGGGCTGGCCGAGAATCCAACCCAGACTGATCAGCCAGAACGCCATGTTCAGTGTCGCCACAATGGGTGTCCCCGCCATCAAGATGGTGAAGCGTAAGAATCCGACCGTGCCGAGTCCGCGCCACAGTTTCAACGGTTGACGCATATGAACCAACCAAGTCTGCAGGTAACCCTTGTACCAGCGTGAGCGTTGGCGGATCCAGTTGATCGTGTCGCTGTTGGCCTCTTCGAGCGTCGTCGAGTTCAGAACTGCGGTCCGGTAACCGCTCTCGGCGATGCGGACTCCGAGGTCTGCATCCTCGGTGACATTGAAGGGATCCCAGGCGCCGATCTCGTCGAGCACACTTCGGCGAAGATGATTGGACGTGCCTCCCAGGGGGATTGGTGATTGGCTGCGCATCAGTCCGGGGAGGATGAAATTGAACCAGAGGGCGTAATCGGCCGTGAACCATGCAGTCAACAGATTCTGAGTTCCGTTGTGAAACGCGAGTTTGGCCTGCACACACGCAGTATTCGCTGGAAGCTTCGCGAAAGTCGCTACTACGCGGCGTAACTGAAGAGGATCCGGAGAGTCTTCGGCGTCATAGATGGTGATTATCTCGCCGGTCGAGAAGTGCAAACCGTAGTTGCAGGCTTTGGGTTTGGTACGTGGATCTGCAGCGGGGACCTTCAAGATGCTCACCACTTCATCGACTCCGGCGGCAGTTGCAGCGTCGATCGTGACAGCGTCATCCTCTTCGAGGAGCAACAGCACTTGCAATTTGTCCGAGGGGTAGTCGATTGCACGCATGGCGGAAATCAGGTCCCCGACTACTTCCGGTTCGTTGTACGCCGGAACAAGGATTGTGTAGTGCGGGAGATCTTCATCCGAAAGTGCGCTTGCCTCTTGATCGCTGATCGTCACGATCGAGGAAGCATCCAAACCGCGTGTGAACAACACAAGTCGATCCACCATCGCCCATACGTACCCGAGCGTGCACACCAATGTGAGAACGATGAGCGTGGGAGTCAGGAAGAAGACAAGACAGGCGATTGTGATCGCGAGAATCACGAGCAGGATGTTGCGCTGCCAAGGATAGAACGCAATTGATGCCGATGAAATCGGTTTGCGTTCACGCAGCCCGTTCACAGCGTCGTGGAGTGCGGCTCGTTTGAATTCCTCGGAGCTTTCGTCCTCAACAGAGAGATTGGGAATTACCACTTCTGTGCCTCCACGACAAGCCTTCCGAGTGACTGGAGCATACCTAGGTCCTTGTACTGAGATTCACTGTCCACCGTCGATATCCGGCCTCTGAGTAGAACGGCCAAGGTGTTGCTTCCATTCGACGCCATCGATGGTTTCGGTTCGGGGAACAAGGCATTCGGTTCATGATTGTCCACTGTCAAGAGGGTGACGCGCTGTGCGGCGCCGTCGCCACGTGTCCACACGAAATTGAGGTTGCTCCAGGTGAGGAGGAGGGAGTCGTCGACAACGGTGTACATTTCTGCGACCACCCCACGGCTCAACTCAACTCGTACCGTTGGGCTGACACGTGCATTCTGGAGATCATAGGTTGTGTTGCTCGGATAGACAGCCAAAGTGGATGGGCGACGCACTTGAACAACGTCCATTTGGACGGTGCGTGGGCGCATCTGGCTGTCCCATGCAGGGTTGGGTGTGTCAGCACGAATCGTCTGGCGAGTGAGTGCCGAAGTGGAACCGAAGTACTTTCTCGGCCAGTCGTATTCGTTGGTCGAGATTTCACGCCAACCAGCGGGGACGACGAGTCGTGGATCGGATGTCGCCGGCGGCCCTACCGAGACCGGAACGTTCTGTGCGGTGGGCACTGGCGTAAAGAACATCACAATCGCTGCGGCGAACACCACCAGGATCGTCCAGTTGCTGGTTGACGTAGAAGGATTCCGGAGCGGACGCTCGAACGGCTTCCAGGACTTTCCGCGTCGCTCGTACAAGTAGAAGAACCCGCCTACCAGCAATGCGCTACCTAATGCCGGTAGCAGTTGGATGCTGAACAACGGCGCAGTCGGGTACTGACGGGAGAGGTAGTAGACCAAGCCTGCACCCAAGACGGACGAGCCGACGAACCCGGCGAATCCTCTCTTCCACGTTCGACTGACGGCGATCGTCGTGGCGGCCGAAGCGACCAACACCATGATGATGCTGTAGTCGAAGCGTGTGCCGCCGAGTTCAGTCGCCAACGTGCGGTAGATGAGCGGAGCCAGAAGGATCGGAACAACCCATATTGCCCAGTAACGATTCACTGGACGTAACCCGAACATGAGAACCGCTGCGCTCCAGACAAATACCCAAGCCGCGATTACATCGATATGCATCAATTCGTAGTTCTCGGCAAAACGTGGCATAAGGAGTGCCTGCAACCCCAGCGAGACCAGTAGGCCGATACCGCCGACAATCTTGTCCGTCTCACGATCATGGATCGGGAGGTCCGGGCCTCGTCGTAAATCTGTTCCGACGGCAGCTATCAGGCACAGCAGGGGGAGGACGAAAACGTATCCGATGGCGGTGCCACTCGCTGTGCTCCTCCACAAATTGGTCCACGTAGGCCAGAAAGCAAAGATTGTCGCGGCTGCAATCATCAGCCAACGGACGGTGAGGCGGGGGATAATTCCCGACTGCGTGCGTAGGTCGCGAATCTTCAAGATATGTAGTCCTATTCGAACTGGTCGTCTACTCGGGCTGTGCCGGCCGTGTCGGCTGGCGTGAGCTTGTGTCAACGAACCCGACTTTTGTCGACCTTACGTGATCGGTCACAAGGTGCGAATCCGAACACCCACCGATGCGGAACGGCTGAAGCCGGGTAGAAATCTCACATAGTGAGACGCATAGAAAATTCATTTCAGCGGTCGGTTTGTCGCGAACTGGACAAGCGACCTGATCTTGTTTCAAGGGTGCTACCTGTATCAGCAAGGGCTGTACGGCTATTCGCCTTCGAATTGCACATCGAATCGGCAGTAGGGACCAAGATCCCTGCCGGGGACGTAGGTCCCCAACGGCGCAGGCACCTTCTGTCGGCGAAAGTCATTGCGTCGGTTACCGATGGAAATGATCCTCTATTCAGGCGGTATCGGTAATGCGATGCGCTGTGGCAACCGCCTACTGACGAGTAAGGTCCTTCTGTTTGCTGCACTTTCGACGAAGTAACGCGAAAGTTGCTTCTGAATCGATCTTTCGCCCCGCTGTTCCGGTCGAGCTGCGTTCGGAGGGCAAGTCGCAAAGCAGTTGCGCTGCGGTCAGATTGGAATGAGCGGGAGCGTGCGCGGCTACGGGCCTGAACTGGGGCGACTTTGCGTTTGATCCTGCGCGCGGACAGTGCTGAAATGTAATCCACTCGGAGCGTGAGAGCGTTCCGATTCTCGAGGAATTGCACTTTTCGGATCGAAGCGAGCGATTTGCTGTTCCAGCGTATTGCTCGATCTGACGAATCACGCTCAACACCTGTCAACGACGTACGAATTCAATGACGCACGGATTCCACGAATGAGGAAGGGACTGATCACGTGACGGCGCTCGACGTGTCCACGCTGGGCAAGAACAAGCACACGCTTCCCCGTGCAGTGCCCGACCTCCGCCGCGGATCGACTTCACGGCGGGAATGGGAAACGGCATACCGCAGGAGACTGTTCCTGGGCGACTCGGCGATCATCGTGGGGACAGTTTTCCTGGCTCAGTGGCTACGGTTCGGCGGAGACGGCCGTGCGGTGAGCACCGGCATCCTCGGGCAACTGAGTTACACCGGTGTGTCAATTGCGTTGGCGGCAATGTGGTTATCGTCTCTGGGCATCTTCCGCACTCGATCGATCCGGGTGATCGGCAGCGGCCCCGAAGAGTACAGGCGAATTTTCGTAGCGACAGTGCGCCTCTTCGGACTCATTGCGATTGTCAGTCTTCTGCTGCAGTTGGACATCGCGCGACTCTATCTGGCCTTTGCATTCCCGGTTGGTCTGACGGCGCTGATGGCAAGCCGCTGGATCTGGCGAAAGGTCATCGCGCGGAAGCGGTCTCGGGGCGACTTCCAGACATCCGTGTTGGTTGTAGGAAGCCCCGTTGCAGTCAAGAAGCTGGCCCAAACCTTCGAACGAGCTCCCGGCGACGGTTATCGGGTAGTGGGCGTTTGCCAACCTAGTCAACTAGGTCGTCGGGACAGAGTCATAGTCGTCGACGGCATCGAAATACCGGTCCTCGGGGACGAGCACGACGTGACCGACGCGCTCGACTTGGTCGGTGCCGATGCAGTGGCGGTCACTGCGACGGAACACCTCGGATACGACGGTATGCGGAAGCTGGCCTGGGATCTGGAGTGCAAGGACGTTGATCTTGTTGTGGCGCCTGGAATCCTGGACGTTTCCGGTCCCCGGCTTTCGATGCGGCCGGTGGCCGGTCTTCCGCTGATTCACGTCGAACGTCCCCGCTACCACGGTGCGCAACGGTTCGCCAAGACAGCATTCGACGTCGTCTTCGCGTCTGTCATTCTCATCCTGGTCAGCCCGGTGTTGATCGCGACGGCGTTGGCAGTGAAGTTCACCAGTCGGGGTCCTGTGCTCTATCGGTCAGAGCGAATGGGATTGGACGGGGTTCCTTTCCCGATGCTGAAGTTCCGATCGATGGTTCAAAACGCCGACACACAGGTCGACAGTCTCCTGTCGGACAACGAGGGCGCCGGCGTTCTGTTCAAGATGCGTGACGATCCTCGGGTTACCAAGGTAGGGCGCGTCATTCGAAAGTTTTCGATAGATGAGTTGCCCCAGTTCGTCAACGTGCTCCGTCGCGAGATGAGTGTGGTTGGTCCCCGGCCGCCGTTGAGGCGTGAGGTAGAGGCGTACGACGGGGCCGTGAAAAGGCGACTGCTTGTCAAACCAGGGATCACCGGTTTGTGGCAGGTGAGTGGGCGTTCGGATCTTTCGTGGGAAGAAACCGTGCGACTGGACCTGTCCTATGTCGACAACTGGTCGATGGTTGGGGACGTCATGATCGTCGTGAAAACGCTCAAAGCCGTAATGGCAAGTGACGGCGCTTACTGATCGGTTCTGTCATTCTTTCGTATTCAAATCGCGAATCCGATTCGCTGTTCCCGGTGAATACTGCCTGGGATCCGAAGTAGAGGGAATTGCGCAATGCACACTGACCAGTCGATCATACTCGATGAGAACTTTGGGGGAACCGTTTCGATGTCATCGTCGAAATATTCGATGTACTTGGCGGTAATTCCAACATATCGGAATCCGTGTATCGAAGTGTTGCGCGAGATGGAGAACGGCAATCTCCGCATTCTTGCCTCGGACTACGGACTGGATCCTACAGTTCGAACTGGTATCGACAAGGATTTCTATGAGCGAGTTCGACGGATAGGAATCTTCGGTGACAAGGTTCTTCTTCAGGTTGGCTCCTGGAGAAATCCGCTTTCTGCTTCCGTGACCATCCTTGATTTGAACCCTCGGAGTCTCACGGCGTGGGGTATTTTAGCCCTTCGACGAATTACGCGTCGACGTACTTTGGTTTGGGGTCACCTTCATCCCAGAGAAGGGTCTTCATCGAAGACGGCTTTTCTTCGACGGACGATGCGGCGGTTGTCTCAGGGAACTATTCTTTACGGATACGCCAGCGTAGTCCCGGCCAGGCGTGAGATACCGCACCAGCCAGTGTGGGTAGCACCGAATTCTCTGTACAAGCGCGCGCATATCAACGCCGATAACACCACTGAATCGCGTAAATCAATAGTCTATGTCGGTCGATTGGTTGCCGAGAAGAACGTGGATCAATTGGTTCCGGCTTTCCATCGATCGGGCCTCAAAGACAAGGGTGCCGTCTTGGAAATCGTAGGTTTCGGAAATGCTTCGGAAACTATAGAGAGGCAAATTTCAGATCTCGGTCTCGAAGGATCCGTTGTTCTGCACGGACGTGTCGAAAGCCCCGTCGAGCTTGCTGAAATCTATGCGCGCTCAATCATGTCGGTCTCTCCGGGATACGTCGGATTGAGTGTCACTCAGAGCCTGGGATTCGGAGTTCCGATGCTGTATCCCGAGGATGCCCCGCACGCCCCTGAGATCGAGCTTGCCGTAGTCGGTCCGATGCAGAGTTACTCGCCGACAACCGAGGAATCGCTGGCCGTGGCACTACGCGATTACTTTCTGTATCTGGACTCCAATCCCGTGTCGGCAGGGGAAATATCAACGAAGGTTGGAGAACTCTATTCCGCTGAGTCGATGGCATCGGGTATCTCTGCCGCGTTGAGAGGGCAGGTCGTTGAATTCGACAAAGACGGATGGCCCAAGGAGATGGTCGCACGATGAGTAACCGATCCCGCCTCCCGTCAGGGGTTAGGCGAGCCCTTCGAGGAATCATGAACGGGCTGGCAATATCGAACGGCAACGTTTCAGTAGGACGCGACTTCAACGCGGGCCGCGGGGCAATCATCAGTGCGCCTCACGGATTGAATATCGGCGATAATGTCAGCGTCGGGCCTCGGACGGTTATCCAGGTAGACGGTTCGATCGGATCCCACGTCATGATCGGAATGAATGTCTACATCGTAGGGCGTGAAGACCACGCGATCGACGAAGTGGGTATTCCGATGCTCGCGTCGACATGGGTGGGGGACCGAGAGCCTGGCGCTCGTGATTCTGTCGAAATTGGAACAGATGTATGGATAGGCGCTTGTTCGGTGATATTGAGCGGTGTGACGATAGGCGACGGTGCCGTGATCGGAGCCGGTTCGGTCGTGACGAGTGACGTCGAGAGTTTCTCTGTGAATGTCGGAGTTCCTGCACGGAAAGTCGGCGAAAGATTCGAGAGTGATACGCAGAGAAGTGCACACCTGCAAGCTGTGCACGGACTGTCGTCCTGAGTGAGCTGAAAAGGGAAATGAGCACGATGGAAAATCGGGGAAACAAAATCCTGATCGTGGGAATCAACTATTCCCCTGAGCCAACCGGTATCGCTCCTTACACTGAGGGCTTGGTAAATGCGATAGCGGATGCTGGTGCTGACGTCAGGATGGTGACGGGGTATCCACACTATCCATTCTGGAAAAAGATGGATGGTTTCTCAGGACTGTCTTCGGTCGAGAAGTCAGAGAATCTGACAGTGCACAGACTCCGTCACTACATCCCTCGGAACCCCAGTTTCCTGCGAAGAATCCTGATGGAGGCAAGCTTCGCCCTGAGGGCATCCTGGGCGACTCTTTTCCACCGAGCGGACCTCGTTCTGTGTGTAAGCCCAACACTTTTGTCCTCAGCGGCATTTGTCATCAGGACCAGGCTCTTTCGGTCGAGCACACCCGTGGTGCTGTGGGTGCAAGACTTCTACGGACTGGGCGCTTCCGAGACCGGCCAGCTGAGCGGTGGATTGTCGTCTCTCGTCGATCGAGTCGAATCTTGGATCCTGCGAAAGTCCGATCACGTTGTCGTGATCCATCCGCGGTTTGCGAAGCATGCCCAGGAGAACCTCGGCGTCGATTCGAGCAGCATCACGGTTATCAGGAACTGGACCCACCTCGACCTCTCCCAGTCTTCTTGCGCCCGAGAGGATTCGCGAAGACGATTGGGATGGGGGCCGGAACAGCAGATAGTTCTGCACGCCGGAAACATGGGTGCGAAGCAAGGGCTCGAAAACGTGGTGGACGCCGCGCGTTTGCTCGATGCACGGCAGTCCGACATCAAATTCGTGCTGATGGGGGACGGGAATCAGCGAGCCCATCTTGAAGAGTTGTCCAAGGGATGCGAGGGGATCGAATTCATGGATCCTGTTGACAGCGAGGACTTTACCGACGTGCTACGTGCAGCGGATGCGCTGCTTCTCAACGAGTTGGCCGATCTTCGCAGCATGGCTGTTCCGAGCAAACTCACATCGTATTTCGCCTCAGGGGTGCCAGTCGTGGCGGCTACGTCTGCGGACAGCGCGTCGGGCGAAGAGATCGCGCTGTCAGGGGCGGGAGTACGCGTTGACGCCGGCAATCCGGAGGCGTTGGTTCGTGAAATAGAGATGTTGGTGGCTGACCCCGCCCGTTCTGAGCAATTCGCGCGAAACGGAAGGGAGTACGTGCACGAAGTTTTGTCTCCCGATTCTGCCACTATCGCGTTCGGCGAACTGCTCGACGGACTTGTCAACCGAGCGAGTTCGCCGACTCGATTGACGGAAGCCCGAGCGCGATGACCCACCCACAGCTCTCCCTCGGCGAGTTCACCGGGGCAGGATATGACAAGGGGCGTCCGGCGCCAGTGCAGATCGCCTGGCTCGCGGTAGCACCAGTGTTCCGGGCCTGGTTCGTGCCGGCACGCATGCGGGTCGCCATTCTCAGACTGTTCGGCGCTCAGATCGGTGAAGCAGTCCTGATACGGCACAACGTGAAGATCCATTGGCCGTGGAAGCTGTCGATCGGCGATAACACCTGGGTGGGTGAGGGAGCGTGGATCCTCAATCTCGAACCAGTGAGCATCGGGTCGAACAGTTGCGTCTCGCAGGATGTTTTCCTGTGCGCGGGCAGTCACAGCAGAAAATCACGGACTTTCGAGTTCGACAACGGTCCGATCGTCGTCGGTGATGGCGTATGGATTGCGGCGAGATCCACCGTCCTCCGTGGTACGTCGATCGGTGACCACGCTGTGATCGGCGCGAATTGCCTTGTCATATCGGATGTTCCGGCGAGTGCAATTGTTCGTGCCCCGGTCTCGGAGATCGGACGAGCATGAGAAGCACACGGCCGAATTGCGCTGGAGTCGTACAGTCGTTCCGCCGCCTGGTTGGTGCCACGTGAAGGTGATGACAAACCCCCTGGTGGTGCAGTTCACCGGAATCGCCGGCGGACGTCTTGTCGGTGCGTTGATTCAGGCACTGAGCATGGTTCTCCTTGCTCGCATCTCCGGTCCGTCCGGCTTTGGAATCTTCGCTGCTGCTTATGGCGTCGGACTGGTCCTTCAAACCGTTCTGAACTTCGGGTTCACTCCGTTTCTGGTTCGTATCCGTGCGTTGGGTGACCAGGAACCGCTCATCGCTTCGACTTTGGAGTTCTCGCGCCGCGCCAATCTGGCCGTTGGGGCCTTGCTTGCAATGATCGCGACTGTGGCCTCGGTCTTCGAACCGAGGCTTTGGTTCGTGGTGCCATTGGCAGCGTGGGTTGTCCTGGACAATTACGTCGAGACGTTGCTTTCGCTACCACTCGCTGACGGGAATACCTGGCAGAACGCCGTATCGTTGCTCCTTCGTCGAGCACTTGCCCTCGTCTTTGTCGCGGCCGCTTGGCTCTCGGGTGTCGATGCAGTGTTCTGGTATTCAGTGGGCCTCGCGTTCTCCTCGATGATCGCTGTCTTCGTGGCCATTCGGCTCGGACCGGCAATCACTCGGATCAGATCGAGGCGATCGTATAAGTCGATTCTTCGCAAGTCATCGCACTTCTGGTTGAATTCCGTTGCCACTCAAACGCGTAACTTCGACGTACTGCTGGTTGGACTCGTGACATCCCCGGCCGTCTCCGGAATCTACGGCGTGACGAGTCGTATCACTACTCCACTGCGGCTGATTCCCACTTCATTTGCGGCAGTTCTCATGCCGGCAGCGGCGCGCTCGACGACTGGGCGAATCACCCAGAGCATTCTGCGACCCGCGATGTATGTGTGTTTTGCCAGCGCGGTGATCTTCGGCGTGATCGCGGCAGTCATACCTGCAGTGGTTCCACCGGTTTTGGGCGCTGCATATGTAGACGCGGTACCGGTAATGCAGGTCGTCTGCTTCAGTTTGATCTTCGCAGCGATCTCGTCGCAGTTGAACGCCATTCTGCAAGGTACGGGCAGAGTTGAAGTTGTCTCCTACATAACTGTTTTGAGCACGTTGATTTGCCTGGTCGGAATCCTGGTGGCGGCTCCCCGCTACGGGGCGCTCGGAGCGGGATGGTCACTCTCGCTCAGCTACGTACTTCAAACCGTATTCCTGACCTGTGTCGTTGTCGTTGCAATGAGGAGGGATCCCCATGCGTAGGTTCTTCATGAGTATTGCGGCAGCCCAGGGAAATCTGGGAGACATCGAGATACGCCGAACAGCAGTCGATTACATGCGCGACCTGGGATTGAGTCCCGTAGTCTTTTCGGGCCGTATGAGCGCGGAGTACGTCGATGCCTTCGATTGGGAACCAACCGACGAGGTCATGAATTCGGGCTTTCGATTCTGGCGAGCGGTTTTGGCCGATACGGTGCGCCGCAAGCGGGCAGTGATCGTCATGGCTCCTGGGCCTGCAGTTCTGGGAGCTTCGGTCGCGAGCGTCGTCAAACACTCGTTACTTGTGGCCGTCTTTGCGGTGCTTCGCATTTTCGGTGCACGAATCCTCGTTTTGGGGCGATCGATCGAGGTGCGAAGCTCCTTCGCGGCGGTACCCGAGAAGATCCTCGTCGGCATAGCCGACGTCTACGCAGCACGTGACAAGCGGACGTGCGAGTATCTGCGAGGTAAGAGCCGGTTCTATCCCGATCTCGCTTTTCGGGGCAGCACTTCTGACGTGGCGAAGTCGGCGGGCCAAGGATCTGCGGCCCGAGAAATAGCTTTGCTTTCGCTTCGACATGACCGACCGGTGAACTACGCGACCCTTCGGTCGATCCACGATCAGGTCTCGGCAAAGGGTTTGGATCTGATGGCCTGTTGCCAGGTTGTCGAGGACGACAACCACAACCGTGAAGTTGCTGCGACGCTCGGAATTCCCTACGTGGGATGGGACGATGACGTGACCCATCGGCAACAGGAGTTCGCTCTCCGTACCCTGTACGAGCGCGCGGCCGTGACCATCAGCGACCGACTCCATGTTTTGATCCTGAGCGCGCGAGGTGGATCGATACCGGTGATGTCGGGCAGCAGTTCGGTACCGAAGCTGAGGGATTCGCTGGAACCGGTACTCGCGCCGCAGGCATCGTGGATGGACGACTCGGCGGGTGGCAGCTTGAATCTCGGGCACGACGAATCTGCCCGAATCTTCCACGGAATGGATTCCGCTGCCGCGGAACTGGAGGATTTGAGATCGCGGATCAAGGGGGCAGTAATGCCGTGAGCGTTTCTCAGTTCTGGTTGTGGGGTCGGTACTCCCACACAACACAATTCGGCCGATGACTATCCGCAGACAAGTATCTGCTTCGAGGACGGGGTTTCAAGTGAAACGCGCACTGATTACCGGAATTACAGGCCAAGACGGTTCATACCTGGCCGAGCTGTTGTTGAGCAAGGGATACGAGGTCCACGGACTTATTCGTAGGTCGTCCACGTTCAATACAGCTCGGATCGATCATATGTATGTAGATCCCCACACCCCCGATGCAAAGCTGTTCCTCCATTACGGAGATCTCAGCGACGGGGCGCGTTTGGTCACCCTTCTCGCACAGATACGTCCGGACGAGGTCTACAACCTCGCGGCGCAGTCCCACGTGCGGGTGAGCTTCGACGAGCCTGAACATACCGGCGACACGACGGGAATCGGGTCGATCAGGTTGCTCGAAGCGGTTCGAATGGCAGGGCTCGAATGCAGGTTCTACCAGGCGTCCAGTTCCGAGATGTTCGGTGCGACACCACCTCCGCAGGACGAGCAGACCCCCTTCTATCCGCGGTCGCCGTACGGCGCTGCGAAGGTCTATTCGTATTGGATCACGAAGAACTATCGTGAGGCATACGGGATCTTCGCGGTGAATGGGATTCTGTTCAACCACGAATCCCCCCGCCGTGGTGAGACGTTCGTGACCCGCAAGATCACGCGAGCAGTCGCTCGAATCAAAGCAGGCCTTGAAAGTAACTTGTACATGGGCAATCTCGATGCAATTCGTGACTGGGGTTATGCGCCGGAGTACGTAGAGGGAATGTGGAGGATGCTTCAGGCTGACGAACCGGACGATTATGTTCTCGCGACTGGCGGTAACTATTCGGTCAAGGACTTCCTGACGGTGGCCTTCGAGCATGCAGGACTGAACTGGGAAGATCACGTGCGCTTCGACGAGCGCTATCTCCGTCCGACGGAGGTCGATGCGTTGATCGGGGACGCTGGAAAGGCCGAGCAGAAGCTCGGTTGGAAGGCGACAGTGCATACCCCCGAACTGGCTCGAATCATGGTCGACGCGGACATCGAGGCGTTGACATGTGAGGGCAAGCCTTGGATCGATCGTCCGAACCTGGTGGATTGGGAGCACGCTCGATGACAGGGGAGAACGTGCAGCGGCCGCTCGATCGGAGCGAGCGTGTGTTCGTCGCGGGCCATCGTGGGCTCGTAGGTTCAGCGATTTTGCGTCGGTTGGAAGCCGATGGTTTCAATTGCCTTGTCGGACGCACGTCCGCCGAGCTCGATCTTCGCGACCGCGGTGCAGTGTTCGAATTCTTCGCCGAGGAGAGGCCGAAGAACGTGGTTCTCGCGGCAGCCAGAGTGGGCGGGATCTTGGCGAACAGCACACTGCCGGTGGACTTCATCTCCGACAACCTTCGCATCCAGGTGAACGTGATGGATGCGGCGGCAGAGTTCGATGTCGAGCGCCTGCTATTCCTCGGGTCATCCTGCATCTACCCGAAGTTCGCTCCTCAACCGATTCGCGAAGAGTATCTGCTGACCGGTCACTTGGAGCCGACCAACGATGCGTATGCGATCGCAAAGATCGCCGGAATCCTGCAGGTGCAGGCTGTTCGCAAGCAGTTCGGGCGTCCGTGGATTTCCGCGATGCCGACCAATCTCTACGGCCCTGGTGACAACTTCTCTACCAAGGGCTCTCATGTGCTGCCGGCACTCATCAGGCGCTTCGACGACGCGCGTCGTGAGGGAGCGGCGTCAGTTGTGAACTGGGGTAGCGGGACTCCACGGCGTGAGTTTCTCCATGTCGACGACATGGCGGATGCCTGTCTTCATCTGCTCGACCACTATGACGGAGTTGAGCACGTCAACGTGGGTACAGGTGAGGACCAGAGCATCGCGGAGATCTCCGCGATCGTGGCGGACGAGGTCGGGTTCGGCGGCGAGATCGAATGGGACCGCACGAAACCTGACGGAACGCCGCGGAAGCTGCTCGACATCGGGAAGCTTCGAGATTTGGGTTGGCAGCCCAGGATCGACTTGCGTGAGGGGATCGCATCGACCGTGGAGTGGTATCGACAGAACGTCGATTCGATCAGGACATGAAGTACTACAGCATTATTCGACGTAAACCCGACTTCGACAGGCAGACATCGTTATGACTTCTCGTATTGCGGTATTCGGCACCGGCTACCTCGGGGCGACACACGCAGCATGCATGGCCGAGTTGGGTCACGAGGTTCTCGGGGTCGATGTCGATCCGAACAAGCTCGCTATGCTCGAAGCTGGGGAGGTTCCTTTCTACGAGCCAGGGCTAGAGGAAGTGTTGCGCCGCAACATAGCCGCGGGACGTCTTCGGTTCACGGCTTCCTACGAGGAGGCCGCAGAGTTCGCGGACATCCATTTCCTCGGCGTCGGTACGCCTCAGAAGAAGGGGGAGTTCGCGGCCGACATGCGTTTTGTCGATTCGGTGATCGAGACCCTCGCACCTCTGTTGACCAGGCCGGCTGTCATTTTCGGGAAATCGACTGTGCCAGTGGGTACCGCCGAGCGATTGGGTGCACGTGCGCGTGAGCTGGCGCCTGCAGGGCGAGATGTCGAGGTGGCGTGGAACCCGGAGTTCCTCCGGGAAGGCTATGCGGTGAAGGACACGCTTCACCCGGACCGGCTTGTACTAGGGGTAGACCGCAATCGACCTGGACGTGCAGAATCGGTTGCGCGTGAAGTGTACGAGCAGCTCTTGAACGAAGGCATTCCCTTTGTTGTTACCGACCTTGCCACTTCGGAGTTGGTCAAAGCATCAGCCAATGCCTTTCTGGCGACGAAGATCTCGTTTATCAATGCGATCTCGGAGGTGTGCGAGGCCTCGGGTGCAGATGTCACGGTACTTGCCGATGCCATCGGCCACGACGAGAGAATAGGCAGGCGATTCCTCAATGCGGGAATCGGTTTCGGTGGTGGCTGCTTACCGAAGGACATCCGTGCTTTCATGGCACGCGCGGGTGAACTCGGAGCAGATCAAGCACTCACCTTCCTGCGTGAAGTCGACAATATCAACATGCGCCGTCGTACACGGATGGTCGAGCTGGCTCGAGAAGCGTGTGGCTCGCTGCTCGGAGCCCGTGTGGCGGTTCTCGGTGCCGCGTTCAAACCTGATTCCGACGACGTTCGTGACTCGCCGGCATTGAACGTCGCTGGTCAGATACAGCTGCAAGGCGCTGCCGTCAATGTCTACGACCCGAAGGCAATGGGAAACTCGAAGGCTTTGTTCCCAACTCTCACCTATACGTCGAGCGCACTTGAAGCGTGCGCAGGCGCTGATGTCGTCCTGGTCCTGACCGAGTGGACCGAATTTCGAAAATTGCTGCCGTCGGACCTCGAAGCAATCGTGCGCAAGAAGGTGATCATTGACGGGCGAAATTGCCTGGAACCGAGCACCTGGCGCGACGCCGGGTGGACCTATCGAGGGCTCGGAAGGCCGTAATCTTTGAAACCAGCCGTAAATCGTCGCAACCGTCAGTGGCCTGCGACTGGTGCGAATCCGCCTTCGGGTGGATTCGCCAAAGCTCGGGACCAAGGTCCGTCGATGGATTCGCTGTGGCGGCGCGGCACTGCGGTTGCGTCCGGCCAATGGTGTCGCGGTGTGGAATAGTGCCTTGTTCTACTGGTGTGCAGTAGCTTTCGGCCTAGTGGTCCGCGGATGCACTTGCGTGGACTTTGGTCCTCGCCGTCCGGTGGCCGTGGGCGATCCTCGCTCGGACGGCGAGAACGAATGTAGCTGCACAGCTGCGCCGAATTGCTGTTGCGGTGGTGAAAAGGTTAATGACACAGTAGAGTTCAGCCCAGCTGTCGGTAGTGTTTGCTCCCAACTCGGACTGAATGCATGCGCTGGGTCGCCGCAATGCGGTCTCGGCAAGCAAGGCTGGTACAGGAGACGTGGGAGAGGGCCCTGATGTCCACTCCCTCGAGCCCGTCGCTACGCCTTCACGTATCGGCTGCATCGTGACGTGCCATGTAGGAACGCGAACCTGCTCGTTCCGGACACAAAATCACACTATGTGTGTGCGATAGAAGATTGGCTGCCTCGTTCAGCCTGGATTGAGTGCAGCGGCTCGACAAGCGGCTGTCGATTACTACTCGAAGACGTGATTCGTGTTCGAGCCGAAGGAGATTCGACGATGGATGTACGGGACTACCTGAAGATTCTGCAGGCACGGTGGAAGATAGTCGCTGTCGTTACTGTAGTCGTGATCTTGGGTGCGTTGGGCGCCTCGTTGATTGCCACACCGATCTACCAGGCTTCCACGCGCCTGTTCGTGTCGACCTCTACCGGAACAACCGTGAACGAGGCTTACCAAGGCAACCAGCTCTCGCAGCAGTTGGTCACTTCTTACGCCAAGCTGCTTACCGGCGAGACACTGGCACAGAGGACGATCGACTCGGTCGGGCCGGATCGGCTCGGCGGGCTTTCCGCTGCAGAGATTTCGTCGAAGGTGACCGCCACCTCGGCACCGGAGACAGTACTTCTCGACTTGAGCGTGCAAGATGCTTCGCCTGAACTGGCTCGAGAAATTGCAAATGCGCTGTCGGACGAATTTGTCGTCATGGTCAAAGATCTGGGTACACCCGCCAACGGCGGAACGGCGCCGGCGCGCGTCGTTGTGGAGCAGCGAGCACAAACTCCCGCGGAACCGGTCTCGCCGAAGACGTCGCGGAACGTGGCACTTGGTGCCGCGATCGGGCTTCTGTTGGGGATCGGGTTAGCGGTGGTGCGTGACCGCTTGGACAACACTGTCAAAGAACGAAAGACAGTCGAGGACATCGTTGGTGCGGCGATGGTGGGAACTATTCCGTTCGACAAGGAACGTGAAGTTCATCAAGCGATCAACTTCCACGAGGGCAACTCCGCCAGTGCCGAGGCATACCGTGAACTGCGAACCAATTTGCAGTTCCTGGCAGTGGATCGCCCCCCGAGTGTCATCGTCGTCACGAGTTCGCTTCCCTCGGAGGGTAAGACCACGACCGCCGTCAACATCGCACTCGTGCTGGCCGAGGCGGGCAAGACCGTATGTCTCGTTGAAGGTGACCTTCGTAAGCCGCGTGTGTCGAAGTACCTCGGACTGATCGGAAGCGTCGGGCTCAGTTCGGTCCTGGCCGGGCAAGCAGATCTGGACGACGTACTTCAGGTGACGAGCAATGCAGACCTGACGGTTCTGGCCTCGGGTCCGATTCCTCCGAACCCGAGCGAATTGCTGGGGACTGACACTGCGCATGCAGTTTTTGCCGATCTCCGCAGAAGGTTCGACTACGTCATCATCGATGCCTCGCCGTTGCTTCCGGTTACGGATGCTGCAGTTCTGTCTGCTCTGGCTGACGGCGCACTCGTCATTGCTCGTCATGGTTCGACGAAGAGGGAACAGTTGAGCAGGGCGGTGGGCAACCTCCACAGCGTGGGTGCGACGATTCTCGGCACTGTCATAACGATGACCCCGCTGAACGGTCGCGGGGTTTACGAGTACAAGTACTACTACGACTCCGATCCTGTGGTGAGTGTTGACCAGGTGAAAGAGCCGCAGTCGGCGATCTTGGTGAGCTGAAGCTACGCAGCATTTTCTGGCGAGTCCGCCCGTGACGCGATCACTGCACTGATCGCCGAGCGGGCGGACTCGTCTGCGTCTGGCCACCTGATCGCGAACCGGGCATCGTCGCCGCTGCGATCGTGCCCAGCTTGCCTGGCTAGGCTCGTGCCTATATCGAGAGCGTCCTCGAGATTCGTTACCCAGCCATGCTGTCGACCTCGCGTTGCAGGTTATCGAGATAGACCTCGTCATCCCTGCCGGCATCCGAAGCAACCCGGCATCGGTAGCAACTTCGATGCGTTCTTCGACCGACTGACCAAGATCGGTGCTGGCGACGTAGATCGCATTCGCGCTTGACTGAACAGGTCAAATCTTCGGTCGGTTTGTGAGGGTGACTCTACCGACGAACCTATTCAGCGGACCTGATTGCCACAGTTGGCCCTACGCCACGAATATTTGCGGCACCTGACAAAGCGCACCGAAAGCACTGATGCCGAGACCTACTGCCGCAATCCTCAACTCAACGACGGCACGTTGACTCTCCTCAAAGGCGGCCTTCGCAAAGGTGTCTTCGATTGCCTTCTCGATCCGTCTGTCTTCCGCCTCGAACCTGGAAGCCTGTTGACTCAGCTCCGAGTTGAGCTTGAACATCTCTCGCCGGATCGCATTCAGGTTTGATTCGAGAGCCGCCACGCGCGGCCCCATGGGTTGGCTTGGATCTATATCCACCTCAACGAGCGCCGACGAACCGATCACAACGGATGTAGCAGTGCGGACGTGGACGGTCGCACTACGACTACGCCGGAACGGATACAGCCTGCGAATCGACTCGGACCAGAACGGCACACCCGCTGCAGAATGGCGCCAAGCCTTGATCAGACCGATCGCGGCAATGGCTAGCCCTGCAATCTCGAGGAACTTGCCAACAATCGAGAGAATCCACATCCGGGTAAGCGCCTTCCAGTCAAAGGAGTGTCGCCTGATCGGCCCCTGACTCCGATCAGGCTAGGCGCAACCTTAGGGCTCGGCAATGCAGTTGATCCGCCAAAGTCGCTGTATTCCATCGGCGGAAACTACTGGCGCAACGCCAGTGGTTGCTTATGGACCTGTACCGGTGCTCAATCGGTTAACCTCCGTGCTTTGCAGCGTAGAGGTCGGTGGACTGTCAACTCTTGCGAGTGATGTTGTACTGCAATCATTTCCGATGCGTGAACTAGTCGCTCGGTACGTGTGGCCACATTCGTCGAAGATTTTGTCTTCACGTATCGCGGTGGCGCACTCAGTGGCGAAGTGTCGGACGATTGTTCAGAATTGCCGTGCGGCCGGACTGGCGATGGTTCGATTTGCAGAGCGTTTACCGACCGCGTGCGGGTTTCCGTCCAAACGTGGAGTCCAATTGATCGCGGCAATGAAAACTATAGGTACGCAATGCCAATGGTGAAGCATGCGCGCACTTGCCCGCCTGGAGGTTGGATAACTGATCTCAATGCTGGCGACTGGAAGAAGTTAGGAAAGTGCTATTGCCACACTGTCCGGAATGTGGCAAACTCCTCACTGGTACTGACCAGCTAGCCAAGTAATTGCCAAGATGCAAGTTGCGGCAATATCGAGGCCGGCGACGTCAGCGGGCGACGAGAAATCGCCGATCGCCTCGTGTTTGGGTCGTTAATGGGCTCTGCTTCAATCATGGGGTGTGAGCTGCGGCAATGCCGCAATAATTCGACAGTCGGGCCGAGGCCTGGCCATAGTCGCCGGTTGAACTACAAGGCGCACGTAATGCGACCATTCGCACTGAACGCAGTAATGCGGAGCAGTTGCTTCGCCGTCGAAGTATCTGGATTCGGCAAGGCGGTCCGATGGACCTCGGCCGGCGAACAGCTTCGCGCCGAGTTCTGTGCGTGGGGAAAGGTTTCTGAATACATGACGGTTCTCGAGATGGCCGCGCCCACCGAAGAACGGCCACAACAACACCGACGAGAAGCTCCGAAGAGGGCTGGTGGAGTATCCGCACGCAGGAAATGGCAATCTGCCTACCTTCGACGTTTGGCGATCACCGACACGATCATCGTTGCGTCAGTTGTGTTTCTGGCTCAGTGGTGGCGGTTCGGTGGCGACTCCGATGTCCTCGACGGAGAAGCACTCGGCCATTTGAGCTACAGCGCACTGTCTTTCGCCCTGATTATCGGGTGGGTGGCTGTGCTGAGAGTATTTCGCACCAGATCCCCCCGTGTGATCGGAAGCGGCCCTGAAGAGTACCGATTGATCGCTGTCGGAACGCTCCGGCTGTTCGGACTGATTGCGATCGCCAGCCTTCTCCTTCACCTCGAGATCGCGCGCCTGTATCTTGCCGTGGCGTTTCCGGTGGGATTGACGGCCTTGATCGCAAGTCGTTGGATCTGGCGACGAGTGATTGCCCGCGAGCGAGCCCGAGGTGAATTTCGAACTGCGGTACTCGTGGTCGGTGTGCGAGGGGCGGTTGTCGACCTTGCCCGTAACTTCGAGCGAGACGATGCCCATGGATACCGAGTCGTCGGAGTCTGCGTACCCGGCTACGGAGGAGGAGCGGGCGAAGTTGTCACAGTGAACGGTCGAGACATTCCGGTGCTCGGAGACGAACACAGTGTCACCGACGCACTCGAACAGGTCGGTGCCGACACGGTGGCAGTGACGGCGTCGGAGCGACTCGGACCGGAAGGGCTGCGCAAGCTGGCGTGGGATCTCGAGCGCGATCATGTGGACCTTGTTGTTGCACCGGGGATTCTGGATGTGTCCGGGCCGAGGCTCTCGATGCGTCCGGTCGCGGGATTTCCGCTGATACATGTCGAGCGTCCGCGCTATCACGGCGCACAAAGGTTCTCGAAGACGACCTTCGACATCGTTTTCGCGTCGCTGGTACTCACCGTGATCAGTCCGGTGCTTCTGGCGGCTGCGATCGCCGTCAAGCTCACGAGCAAGGGTCCGGTTCTGTACAAGTCGGAGCGGATGGGGTTGGACGGTCAGCCGTTCCCCATGCTCAAGTTCCGCTCGATGGTCCAGAATGCGGATTCACAGGTCACGGCACTGATGAAGGAGAACGAAGGCGCGGGAGTGCTTTTCAAGATGCGAGACGATCCGCGAGTGACGACGGTAGGTCGTTTCATGCGTCGGTACTCGATCGATGAATTACCCCAGTTCGTCAACGTCCTCCGGCGCGAGATGAGCGTTGTAGGACCGCGGCCACCGCTTCGGCGCGAGGTCGAGATGTACGACGGTGCGGTCAGTCGGCGGCTACTGGTCAAGCCCGGTGTCACCGGACTGTGGCAGGTCAGCGGACGTTCGGATCTTTCGTGGGAAGACACTGTCCGCCTGGATCTTTCCTACGTCGACAACTGGTCGATGATGGGTGACGTCATGATCGTCGCGAAGACGCTCAAGGCGGTGGTGGGAAGTGATGGCGCCTACTGACAAGAAGGCGGCACCGGCGCCTTGCGAGAACAAGGCTCCGAACAATCCGCTGATCTTGCGAACGGCATTGGTGATCGCGGTCGTCGGCGCGAGCGGAGCCTTTCAGGCGTACACGCAGAAGACAGCGCTCGGATCGTTGCTCGTGCACGGTTCGGCAGTTCTCGCGGCGACACTGGCGTTGGTCTACTTCCTCGATCGGCGATACTCACGCAACGCGATCTGGCCGGTCTTCGCGCTTCTGGTCGCGGCCGGCGTTCCGGCAACCAGCTGGTACTGGTCGACACTGCCCCGGAACTCCGCCGTCGCCGGCATCGTCATCGTGTGCCTGGCGATCACGGGAATCAT
Source organism: Rhodococcus sp. NPDC055024 (assembly GCF_053608585.1). Lineage (NCBI taxonomy): Bacteria > Bacillati > Actinomycetota > Actinomycetes > Mycobacteriales > Nocardiaceae > Rhodococcus > Rhodococcus sp. NPDC055024. Next base: position 129,791 of record NZ_JBSGVT010000008.1, on the reverse strand, counting down.
CGTCGCCCGTGAGTTGACCTTCGCGGTGCGAGTGCGGACTGTTGCCCTCACCTTGCTGGTACTACTCGTGCTGTCGCTGATGGTCGTGTTCCTCGATCCTTCGACTGGCATCGACATGGACACCCGCGCTGTCACGTATCGCGGAATCTTCACACACAAGAACACTTTGGGCCGAATGGCTGCGATCGAAGTTGTACTCGTTGCTGTCATGCTCATGCTTCCCGGCGTCAAGCGGATACCGTGGTTGGCGGCGCTGGCTGTCGCCGGCATCGTGTTGTTCGAAGCCCGGAGCCAGACCAGTCTCGTCGCTGTAGGGATTGCGCTGGCGACGGTGCTTGCTCTGAAGTGCTTTCGACGGACACCGAACGCCCACCTCGCCTCGACTGTGATCATCGGCCTGTACCTCGGGGTGTCCGGCGCGATGAAGGTCCTCGGACCCGAAGTCGCAGAATTACTCTCGCGAGACGTCACGTTGACCGGGCGGCTTCACCTCTGGACCGTTTCGAACTACTACGCCGAACAGCGGCCCCTGCTCGGATGGGGCTTCGGCTCGGTGTGGGCGCCGGACAGTGCAGTGGGGCAGCTGATCCGGTCCAAGCTGTCCTTTTCGGCGACCAGTGCACACAACGGAATGCTCGACATTCGGCTGCAGATCGGTTGGATCGGATTCCTGCTGCTGTTGGCCGGCTACTACCTGCTCCTGAATACGGCTCTCTCGCGAGCTCACAGCAGAACCGAGTACATCGCCATCGTCGCGTTGACGGTTCTCGTCTTCTCGATGGACTTGACGGAGTCGACGCTCTTCTTCGGCGCTATGTGGTTGATCGTGTGGGTCTTCCTGGCTCCGCACGGACCCTCCACACCCCGTTCAGACGGTCCCCGCAGCGCTGAGCTGTCTATCCGCGGGGGCCGTATCGACAAGAACAACGCCAACAAATCCGTTCCGGCGCGAAGAGGAGGCGAGTGAGGTGTACAAGTCATTCGATGTAACCCGCACGGAGACCGATGTGAGCCCGACGCCCGACGTTCGATCGGCGGCACCGAAAGCGCTGATGTTCCATGCGATCTATCGAAATCCGGGTGGTGAGGAACAGAGCTTCGCAAATGAGTCCAGGCTCCTCGAATCGATCGGATACGAGACGGTTCGGTGCACCACCGAAAACTCCAAGATCTCTCGTGGACCGTGGGCGGGCGCCGCAGCAGTGTTCAGTCCTCGGGTACTCGTCGATGCGTTGCGAATCATCCGCTTGGAGCGACCGGACATCGTCTACGTCAACAACCTCTGGCCGGCGTTCTCGGCTTCGTTGCTCGTGGCCGCAAGAGCCGCCGGAATTCCTACACTGCAGGCGGTCCGGAACTATCGTCTGGTCACACCGTCAGCCAAGTTACGCGCCGATGGCACGTGCACCGAATGCGGTTCCACCAACTACTTCACGAGTTGTGTCCGCAACGGATGCTACGGAAACAGCCGACTGCAAAGCCTTGTCTGCTACCTGAGTGCTGCGGCAGTCAAGCTCAGCGTCTTGGGGTGGAAGCAACACAGGTTCGTTGCAACGAGCGCGATGACAGCACGTCTGGTCGAGGGACGACTGATCGAATCCGACCGCGTCGTGGTTCGTCCGAACTTCGGATTCGAAGAAAATGAACCCGAATTCCGGAGCAACGATTCGGTGGTGTGCGTCAGCCGACTCACACCCGAGAAGGGCGTCCTTGACCTGGTGCGCAACTGGCCGCAGGGCGCCGGAAGTCCCTCGCTCACAGTTCTCGGTGACGGACCGCAGCACGGCGAGATCTCCAGCTTGAGTACAGCTCGCGACAACGTGACGATGGCCGGATTCACGTCACACGAAGATGTGATCGAGACACTCCGCCACAGTGCGGCGTCCGTGGTCCCGTCTCAATGGGCAGAGCCGTTCGGACGCGTCGCGATCGAATCGATGTCGGTTGGCACCCCGGTCATCTACGCAACCAGCGGTGCACTCGCGGACATCGTCGGACCGGGCGGAACGCCGCTTCATTCCCTGGAAGAATCGTCGATCCGGGAGGCCCTCGCACGGATCTTCGGCGTGGACGACCGATCCGCGATACGCAAATCCGCATATCGTCACTACGCGAGTCGCTTCACCTCGCGCAAGGCGGCGACGTCGATGCGTGAGCTCATCAACGAGGTGAGCTCGTGAACGATCGCACTCGGCATATGACATTCATGGCGGATCAAGGGATTTCGAGCATCCTCACTTTTGTCGTTCTCACCTCGGTGGCACGACTCGGTGGTCCGATCGAAGTCGGCCAGGTTGCCGTGATTCAATCGGCGGGTCTGTTGGCACTGGCGCTGGGGCGAGCGATCGGCGTCGACGTCTGGCTCTCGCGAGGAGCGAAGTCGGACGAGCGTCGGCCGGCTTTGGCCCCCACGATCGTGCTGGCGGCAGTATCGGTGACATCGGTGTGGGCACTGTTCCTGATCGCGGGGTCGGACTCGATGAATCTCACGGTATATGCCTTGGCCGCAGTGGGTTTCGTGATCTTCGACGTGATACGCACGATGTTGATGCACGACGGTGCGAGTTGGATCTCTGCGTCGATACAGATCGTGACACTCTCGTTCGTTCTCATTGCAGCTTTCCTGGTCGAGAATCTGACACTTGCTCTCGTGACCTACACGGTCGGTGTCTTCGTTGCGCTCGCTCTCGGTCACGCATCCATGCGTCTGGTGCCGCCGGTGCCGTCGATCAGGTACTCCCGCACTCACCGTTACAGATCCGTGCCGTTCGCGATCGAGATATTGATGGGATCAGCTGCGCAGCAGGCAATGTTCTTGATACTCAGCGTGGTGGCGTCGATCTCGATGATCGGTGAGATCAGAACTGCGCAGACACTGCTCGGCCCACTGTCCTTGATGTTCGCGGGCATCTCACCGATCCTGATGCGCGAGTTCGGAAGTGGCGTCGAATCGATGAGCCCGAGCGAGTGCATGGCACTCGGTCGCCGAGTGGGATTGCGGATCTTCTTCGTTTCGATCGTCTGCGTTTCGCTGATCTGTCTCTTGCTCGAGATTCGGCTCTCTGGAGTTCGATTGATGGATCACCTGGTCGGGCCGCACTTCCCGAAGTTGATGCCGGTCCTTCTGTTGTGCGGACTGGCAGTGGCGTTCAACGGAATTCTTCTGGGCGTAGGCACTTCGATTCGAGTCGTGGACAAGACCGGAATGCTCAACACATTTCGCGCATTGCTGCTGCCGCTGCAGTTTCTGATCGTTCTCGGAGCGGGATTGTCCGACGATGCCGTCTATGTCGCAGGAGCATTGGCGGTATCGGCTGGTGTCAGTGCGAGCGTCGTGCTCCTGGTATCGATGAACGACGTCTCTCGGCCGAAGGTTGGTCTCTCATGAAGAACCTGACCGGCGTCATGGTCGCGATTTTGACGTACCGTCGCGAATCGGCACTTGCGCACTGTGTTGACAGCGTCAGGGCGTCGATCGAGGCTGCCGGCGTTGCGGCGGAGATCGTGGTGGGCGACAACGATCCGGAGTCCACCACACCGACATACGTCGTCGACGGGATCGAGCGACTGCATCTCGGGTTCGGCGGGGTATCGGCAGCGCGACGTGCACTCGTCGATCTCGCCAACGCGCGAGAACGTCGATACATCGTGTTCGTCGACGACGACGAATATGTCGAAGTCGACTGGCTGTCGAATCTCCTCACCTGCGCCGCAGATTTCAACGCGGGTGCTGTGGCCGGTCCTGTGATTCCGGTGGGTCTGCCTGCTTCAGAACTTCCATTGCACGCGCGTGTTCGCCACACCACCGGCACTCCGGTTGCGTCGGCAGGCGCTGGAAACCTGTTGTTGGACCTGAAGGCTTTGAACGGCTTGAACTTCAGTGACGATTGGGATCTACCTGGCGGCGAGGACACCGAGTTCACACTCCGGATGTGCGCCGGCGGTGTCCGGTTGCTGTGGTGCGACGAGGCAATTGCGTACGAACCCGTCGACGCGGATCGGCGTCGGGATTCCTGGCTCTTCGCACGATACGTCAACAACGGCCGGATCCTGGCGCTCTGTCAGGGACAACTCACCGCGCCGCAGTTGACGGCTCAGCTCGTCGAGCGAGCTGCTCTCGTACTCGCAGCGGCCGTGGCGATACCTGCTGCCGTGTTCAGTCCGCGTGTCAAACGCGTCATTCTCGATCACGGTGCACGCAACATCGGTTGGTTCTCACAGCAATTCGATCGCCGCGGTTCTCGGATGCCACGCGCACAGAGGCTGGAGGTAGCGCGATGACACGGTTGTTGATGACGGCATACGCCTGCGATCCGAATCAGGGGAGTGAATCCGGGGCGGGTTGGGCGCTTCTCTCGGCGGCTTCCGAACTGTGTGAGTCGATCACGGTGGTGACTCGCTCCGGTGAGGCTCCTACGTTGGAATCCGCGTGTGAACAACTCGGTTGCGAAGTTCGAGTCGTGCGGATAGCGACGTTGACCGCAGAAGAAGCCGGATCGTACAGTCGATACCTCCGATGGCTCTGGCACACTTCACTGTTCGTTCGGCGTGAAGCGGCACACTTCGACGTCCTGCACCACGCAACGTTCGCCTCCGACTGGCTGCCCCCACCGGTGCTGTTCGGTGGAGTCGGTGGCAAACGACTCGTGTGGGGGCCTGCCGGCGGAAACACCTACCCGCCGATGTCACTCGCCAGGAGTGTCGGTGTGCGATACCTGGCCACCACTGCTGTTCGCACCTGCTCGACGAAAGTCGTACGGGCACTGACCCACATCTTCGTGTCCGGACGCGTCGACACCTTCATCGCGATGAATTCCGACAGCGGCCGCGGGGCCCCGCGAGCCTGCGACGTCGTCGTCCAGCCCAATTGCGTTCTGGACTACGACGGAATCGAAGTTCAATCGGTGCCCAGACCGAAACGAAAACTGCTTTTTGTGGGAAGGCTGTTGCAGTACAAGGGGATCGACCTGATACTCGACGCGCTCGAGCATCTCGGTACCGATTGGTCCATGACCTTTGTCGGGGAAGGGCCCGCTCGAGCGCGAATCGAGAAGTCGCTGCCCTACCGGCGCGGTCAGATCACGCTTCACGGGTGGCGCGACAGATCGGAAGTGATGAGGGAGATGGGGGCCTCCTCGGCCTTGCTCTTCCCGAGCATGCACGATTCCGGCGGTTGGGTGGCCGCCGAAGCGGCCGCGGTGGGCCTCCCGGTGGTCTGTTTGGATCTCGGCGGTGTACCGACTCTGGCCGGTCGGAACGCCGTGGCGATTCCGGTTGCGCCGGCATCCACACTTCCCTCGCGTATTGCTCGATCGATTGTCGAGACCGAGCTTTCTCTCTTTGAACCGCAACGTGATTGGACTCGATCCCGGTTGGAATCGATCTTGTCGCGCAGCTACGGCCAGTGCAATGAACGTCAACAAACGAACTCGGAAAAGTGGTGAGACAGATGAGCAGTCCGTTCGAGGTCATCGAGGTCGGTGGCATTCCGTTTGCCGCGACCAATCTCGAGGGAGCTACCGATTGGGTAGTCAACGAAAGGCGGGAGGGGGTGGGAACCGGAGTCTCCGTGCGGTTGTCGAATTCCTACTGCGTGTCGGCGGCACACAACGATCGCGACTACTCCGCAGTGCTGAAAGGCCCCGGGGTGAACTTCGCAGACGGAACCCCGGTCAGCTGGGTCATGCGGTTGACAGGTGGCGGTGCCATTTCCGATCAGATCGGTGTGCGACCAGTTCGCGGTCCGTCGTTCTTCGAGGCCACCCTGGACAAGGGACGCCGCTACGGCCTTCGTCACCATTTTGTCGGCACGACAGAAGCGACGTTGAGTCTCTTGAAGGATCGAGTAGAGGAGTTGTACCCGGGCATCGAGGTGGCCGGCACTTATGCCCCACCGTTTGCCGCGTTCAGCAAGGAGTTCGTCGACGACATCATCACGAAGGTCGGTCCGTCGTCACCGGACATCGTGTGGGTCGGTCTGGGCGCACCCAAGCAGGATTTTGTCACGAAGGCGATAGCAGATCGAACCGACTACGTGGCTGTCGGCGTGGGTGCCGCCTTTGATTTCCTGGCGGGAACTGTTTCCGAAGCACCAACTTTCGTCCAGAACTCAGGTTTCGAGTGGCTGTATCGACTTGTGTCGGAACCCAAACGTCTGTGGCGACGCTACCTGTTCGGAAACTCGACTTTCCTCCGACTGGCATCACGTGACATTCGAAAAGTACTCGGCCGGTTTGGGGGACGCACATGAGCGAGATCAAGACTGCCGAGCGATTCGGAGGAATACGGACCACAACCGTGGTTTCGCAACTATCAGGCGGGCTGTCCCGCAACGGAAGGAACGCAGGATGAAACGCGCACTGATTACCGGAATCACGGGGCAGGACGGCTCTTACCTCGCCGAGTTGCTGCTCTCCAAAGGCTATGAGGTTCACGGACTGATCCGTAGATCTTCGACGTTCAACACTTCGAGGATCAACCACATCTACGTGGACCCGCACCATGCGGATGCTCGACTCTTTCTTCACTACGGTGACCTCAGTGACGGAGCGCGTCTGGTGACGCTGCTTGCGCAGATCAAGCCGGACGAGGTGTACAACCTCGCTGCGCAGTCTCACGTCAGAGTGAGCTTCGACGAACCCGAACACACCGGGAACACCACCGGCGTCGGGTCGATCCGATTGCTCGAAGCGGTTCGGATGGCCGGACTCGACTGCCGGTTCTACCAGGCGTCGAGCTCCGAGATGTTCGGTGCGACACCACCACCGCAGAACGAGGAGACACCGTTCTACCCTCGCTCGCCCTACGGTGCGGCGAAGGTGTACTCGTACTGGATCACCAAGAACTATCGTGAGGCGTACGGGATCTTCGCCGTCAACGGAATTCTGTTCAATCACGAGTCCCCCAGGCGTGGTGAGACATTCGTGACACGGAAGATCACGCGCGCAGTCGCACGTATCAAGGCGGGTATCGAGGATCACCTGTACATGGGCAATCTCGATGCGATTCGCGACTGGGGATACGCGCCGGAGTACGTGGAGGGAATGTGGCGCATGCTGCAGGTCGACGAGCCTGAGGATTTTGTGCTCGCCACCGGTGGCAACTACTCGGTGCGCGACTTCCTCACCGTCGCTTTCGAACATGCAGGTCTGAACTGGGAAAACCACGTTCGATTCGACGAACGGTATCTTCGTCCGACCGAGGTGGACGCACTGATCGGGGATCCGAGTCATGCTGAGCGCAAACTCGGTTGGAAGGCCGGCGTCCACACACCCGAACTGGCCCGGATCATGGTCGACGCAGACATCGAAGCGCTCGAGCACGAAGGGCGACCGTGGATCGACACTCCGGCACTTCCCGACTGGTTGGCGACGCGATGAGTGATTCGTTCGCGCCGCGACCCCTCGATCGAGACGCACCGTTCTACGTGGCTGGACACCGAGGTTTGGTCGGCTCTTCGGTGTGGCGACACCTGGAATCTGTCGGCTTCTCCAGGTTGCTCGGAAAGACGTCGGCCGAACTCGATCTACGTGACCGGGAAGCTGTTTTCGATTTCTTCGCCCGCGAAAAGCCGACCAACGTGATCCTCGCAGCGGCAAAAGTTGGTGGGATTGCGGCGAACAGCACCTTCCTCGTCGACTTCCTGTCGGAGAATCTGCGCATCCAGGTAAACGTGCTCGACGCCGCCCTCGCGCATGGCGTCGAGCGTCTCCTGTTCCTCGGATCATCGTGCATTTACCCGAAATTGGCGCCGCAACCGATCAAGGAGGAGTACCTCCTCACCGGTCATCTCGAGCCGACCAACGACGCCTATGCAATTGCAAAGATCGCGGGAATACTCCACGTTCAAGCTGCCAGGCGGCAGCACGGTCGCCCCTGGATCTCGGCTATGCCCACCAACCTGTACGGCCCGGGAGACAATTTTTCGCCACGCGGATCGCACGTACTTCCCGCACTCGTTCGGCGTTACGACGAGGCGCAGTCGTCCGCAGTCCAGTCGGTTGTCAACTGGGGGAGTGGCAATCCACGCCGTGAGTTCCTGCATGTCGACGACCTGGCGTCGGCGTGTCTGCATCTGCTTGAAAACTACGACGGTGCATCGCATGTCAACGTCGGAACCGGCGAGGATCACACAATTCGTGAGATCGCTTCGATAGTCGCCGAAGAGGTCGGATACACCGGAGAGACGCGGTGGGACACCTCGAAGCCGGACGGAACGATGCAGAAACTTCTGGACGTGAGCATGATTCGTGAACTCGGGTGGCGGCCCACGATCGGATTACGCGAAGGTATTGCGTCGACAGTCTCGTGGTACCGAGACAACATCGGTGCCGTACGCACCTGAATGGCTTTTCCCGTCAACACTTCACACAATCTCGAGAAAGTGGATCGAGCAACATGAGCACTCGCATAGCAGTCTTCGGCACGGGATACCTGGGCGCGACGCACGCGGCCTGTATGGCTGAACTCGGTCACGAGGTCCTCGGAGTGGATGTCGATGCGGCGAAGCTGGAGAAACTGGGAGCAGGTGAAGTTCCCTTCTACGAGCCAGGGTTGGGCGAGGTCCTGAGAAGAAACATCGATCGAGGGCGGCTGAGGTTCACGTCGTCGTACGAGGAAGCCGCAGAATTTGCGGACGTGTTCTTCCTCGGCGTCGGTACGCCGCAGAAAAAGGGCGAGTTCGCCGCGGACATGATATACGTGGACGCGGTGATCGAGACTTTGGCACCGCTGCTCACCAAACCCTCGGTCATCTTCGGCAAGTCCACGGTGCCGGTGGGAACCGCGGAACGGCTCGGTAAGCGCGCGCGGGACCTGGCGCCGATCGGCGACGGCGTCGAAGTCGCGTGGAATCCCGAGTTTCTCCGTGAAGGATTTGCCGTCCAGGACACGTTGCACCCGGACCGGCTTGTGCTCGGGGTCGACCGAAATCTGCGCGGTCGGGGGGAATCTGTTGCGCGCGAAGTTTATGCAGAGCTCATCGATGAGGGGATTCCCTTTCTCGTCACGGACCTCGCGACGGCGGAGTTGGTCAAAGCGTCGGCGAACGCATTTCTGGCGACGAAGATCTCGTTCATCAACGCCATCTCCGAAGTGTGCGAGGCCGCGGGCGCCGACGTCACGGTGCTCGCCGACGCGATCGGACACGACGTTCGGATCGGACGTCGCTTCCTCAACGCGGGAATTGGTTTCGGCGGAGGGTGTTTGCCGAAGGACATCCGTGCCTTCATGGCCCGCGCCGGTGAACTCGGTGCCGACCAAGCACTGACGTTCCTGCGTGAAGTCGACAACATCAACATGCGCAGACGTACCCGCATGGTCGAATTGGCGCGAGAGGCATGTGGGTCGCTACTCGGCGCGAGGGTCGCAGTTCTGGGTGCCGCATTCAAGCCGGACTCGGACGACGTTCGTGACTCGCCCGCGCTCAATGTCGCGGGTCAGATTCAGCTCCAAGGTGCTGCGGTGAACGTGTACGACCCGAAGGCCATGGACAACTCGCGCGCGCTGTTCCCGACGCTGACCTACTCGGCAAATGCTTTGGAGGCCTGCGAAGGTGCCGATGTTGTCCTGGTTTTGACCGAGTGGCCCGAATTCTTGAAACTGCGGCCGTCCGATCTCGACTCGGTGGTTCGCAAAAAGGTGATCGTCGACGGGCGTAACTGCCTGTCCCCAGCCGACTGGCGGGGCGCGGGTTGGACATACCGCGGCTTGGGACGTCCGTGAGCACAGGGCATCTTGCCCGCTGCAGTTGATCGATATCGAAGTTGAGAAAGCCCGGTTCGCCCTCGCGGCCTGACCGGCAACGACCGCTCAGACCCGCAGTGGACATGCGTGAGCCGAAGGAGACATCAAGATGGAAATAGTCGACTACCTCAAGATATTGCAAGCCAGGTGGCGGACAGTCGCGGTCGTAACCGTGCTGGGAATCCTGGGAGCTCTTGGTGCGTCCCTTCTTTCGACACCGATCTACCAAGCCTCGACTCGGTTGTTCGTGTCGACGTCGGCGGGAACCTCGGTCAACGAGGCACTTCAAGGTAGCCAGTTGTCGCAACAGCGAGTTCTGTCGTATACAAAACTCCTGACGGGTCGAACGCTCGCACAGCGGACGATCGACGAACTGGGGCCGAGAGTGGTCGGCGGGATGTCGGCTGACGAGTTGGCCTCCAAGGTCACCGCGACGTCGGCGCCCGACACTGTTCTGATCGACCTCGCAGTCAAGGACGCGTCACCGGAACTCGCACGCGAGATCGCGAACACTCTCTCGTCCGAATTCGTCGCCTTGGCAAAGGAACTGGAGACACCCGAGATTGGCGGAACACCGCCTGCGCGAGTGGTTGTCGAGCAGCAAGCTCAAGAGCCGACTGTTCCCGTGTCACCCAAGACTTCGCGCAACCTCGCGCTCGGAGCAGTGGCGGGACTGCTGTTGGGGATCGCGCTTGCGCTGATTCGTGATCGGCTCGACAACACGGTGAAGGATCGTCGAACGGTGGAAGAGATCGCGGGTTCGGCGATGGTGGGCACGATCCCGTTCGACAAGGACGTCGAAGTCAACCACGCGATTGCTTTCAGTGAAGGTAATTCCGTGAGTGCCGAAGCTTTCCGCGAATTGCGCACCAACCTTCAATTCCTCGAAGTCGATCACCCGCCTCGCGCGATTGTCGTCACGAGTTCGCTTCCCTCCGAGGGTAAGACAACCACAGCAGTGAACATCGCACTGGTCTTGGCGGAGGCAGGAAAATCGGTCTGTCTGATGGAGGGTGATCTCCGGAAGCCGCGGGTATCGAAGTACCTGGGATTGATCGGGAGCGTCGGTGTCAGTTCGGTACTCTCTGGTCAAGCGAACCTTGACGATGTGCTGCAGCCGACCGAATTCGCCGGGCTGACCGTGCTGGCCTCGGGGCCGATCCCGCCGAACCCGAGCGAACTGCTCGGCACGGACACGGCCAAACATGTTCTCGAGGAACTGCGGGCGCGATACGACTACGTCATCATCGACGCCTCCCCGTTGCTACCCGTCACGGACGCTGCAGTTCTGGCAGCCATGTCGGACGGCGCTCTGGTGATCGCCCGGCACGGCTCCACGAAGCGTGATCAACTTGCGCGCGCCGTCGGAAACCTGCAGAGCGCGGGAGCGCACGTCCTGGGCACTGTCATCACGATGACGCCGTCTCGCGGTCGTAATGCGTACGAGTACAGCTACTCCTACGAGTCGGACAAGTCGCTACCGCAGTTGACCGCGGTGACGTCGCTCAGCTCTCACCGAAGCGAAGTCGGCTGAGCAACGGGCCCACGAGGTCGGCGATCTGAAGTCCGATCTCGTGAAAGAGCTTCTCTTCCTTACCCATCGGATCCGTGACGTCCTCGGGTTCGGTGGCACGAAAACGCGGTCTGGCGGCGGCGAGATCGTCGACACTGCCGGCGTCGGCGAGCGTGGCCAACCGTGCGGCCTCTCGAAGGGTGAAGGTGCGCTTCAGTCGGGTTGGAGCAATCGACAGGACTTTGTCCCGGTGACTTTCGGTCATCGTGAGAATGAGATCTGCATCCGCAGCCAGCGCCGTCGTCAGACGTCGGGCTTGAAACTCTCCGGGGTCGCCGCCGAGACCCGCGAGAACCCGTGCCGCAGTCGGCTCGATCGGGTGTCCGACCATCGCCCGGGTGCCGGCGCTCGAAGCGGTGAATCCGGTGGCCCCGGCTTCGGCGGCGTAGGCACGCGCGAGGCGTTCACCGGTAGGTGATCGGCAGATGTTTCCCGTACAGACAAAGAGAACGTGCATGGCAGAAGCATAGGTCGCAGCCGCGACGCACTCGTCGTACGCCCGATGTTGGTTTCGCGCCCACCTGGCGTACGCGTGTCGGAAAGTTCGGGCGCATACCAACAACACATGAAAATGACCGTGTTCGGAACGGGATACCTGGGGGCGACCCACGCAGTGTGTATGGCCGAACTGGGTCACGACGTGCTGGGAGTCGACATCGACCAGTCCAAGGTCGACAAGTTGTCTCGGGGGGAGGTCCCGTTCTTCGAGCCGGGTCTGACCGAAATGCTCGAGAAGAATCTGGAGTCGGGTCGGCTCCGGTTCACGACGTCCTATGCCGACGCCGCGGATTTTGCAGACATCCACTTTGTCGGGGTGGGGACTCCGCAGAAGAAGGGGGAGTACGCCGCGGATCTGAGTCACGTTCATTCGGTGATCGACATGTTGGCGCCGTTCCTTCGGCGGCCTTCGCTGATCGTCGGCAAGTCGACCGTTCCGGTGGGCACGGCTGCGGTTCTCGGCGAACGACTCCGGTCCACTGCGCCCGCGGGTGACGCCGTCGAGGTGGCCTGGAATCCGGAGTTTCTGCGTGAGGGGCACGCCATCGCGGACACCCTGAGCCCTGATCGGTTGGTTCTCGGGGTTGATCGTGATCGACCGGGAAATGCCGAAGGTGTACTTCGTGAGGTGTACGCCGAGATGTTAGGTGCGGGGGTGCCGTTCCTCGTGACCGATCTGGCGACATCCGAGTTGGTCAAGGGATCCGCGAATGCGTTCCTCGCGACCAAGGTGTCCTTCATCAACGCGATTGCGGAGGTGTGTGAGGCCACCGGCGCCGATGTCACGATCTTGGCCGACGCTCTCGGATACGACGCTCGGATCGGCAGGCGGTTTTTGAATGCGGGGTTGGGGTTCGGCGGTGGTTGCCTGCCGAAGGACATTCGGGCTTTCATGGCGCGCGCCGGAGAGTTGGGTGTAGATCAAGCGCTGTACTTCCTTCGTGAGGTCGACAGCATCAATATGCGTCGACGCACAAAAGCAGTGGAACTGGTGACGGCAGCCTGCGAAGGCGGTTTGCTGGGAGCTAACGTGTCGGTGCTCGGGGCCGCATTCAAGCCTGAATCCGACGATGTTCGCGATTCGCCTGCACTCAACGTCGCGGGAATGATGCAGCTGCACGGGGCGGCAGTAACCGTCTTCGATCCGAAGGCGATGGATAATTCTCGCCGATTGTTTCCCACCCTGCACTACGCAACCTCCACGTCAGACGCCTGCAAGAATGCCGATGTCGTTTTGATCGCGACCGAATGGGACGAGTTCGCCTCATTGAAGCCTGGCGATCTGGAACCACTCGTTCGTCGACGCGTGATCGTCGACGCCAGAAATTGCCTCGATCCCGAAGTCTGGCGTGCGGCCGGTTGGAACTATCGCGGCTTGGGGCGGTAGGTCAAACGTCCAGGTAGCGAAAAAGTAGCTGCGATTGGGCGTTGGATGCGATGCGCGAACCTCGCAGCCCGTCCCTAATGGGTAGACTTCCGGCCGGGGAATGACGGGGTCTGCTGACAGGACCCGTCCACGGTCGACGAAGGTGGATCATGAACTTGGTTTTGGGCGTGACGGTGGGAGCCAGCGCTGTGCGTTTGGCGCGCCCGGGGACGCCCGACCACAGCGGTCCGGTGTTTCGATCGAGATCGGTTGATCGGGGGCGGGACGTCCCGGAGGACATCGCTGCAGAAGCGACCCGAGTGGCGTTGTCCGAGAACGCCGAACTCAGCAGCCATACGGTCGTCGTCTACCGCGATCAAGCGCAAGCCGGTGCACTCCAGTTCGCCTTCGAACAGAAAGGCATCGACAACTTCGAGCTGGTGCCCGAAGTATCGGCGACGCTCCGGATGCTCGAGGAACCCGGTGCACTGACCGATCAGAGCACGCTCGTCGTCGTCGACATGGGTAGTTCGGGATCGACGATCAGCGTTGTGGACAGGCATACGAGATCTACCGTGGTGACCGCTCGGTCGACTCGGATCAGTGGAGACCACTTCGATGACCTCGTCTACTCCGACCAAACGGTGCGTCGTCGAATTGCGACGCCGGCCGACCCGGGCGGCGACTCCGAACTGCAGGCGCGATGCCGACTTGCCAAGGAACAGCTGTCCACACGGAGCGCCGTGTGCCTGCCCGGCCCTGGTGGGCTTCTCTTACTGTCGCGGGAAGTTTTCGATTCCCTGGTCATCACGTCGGTGGAGGCATTTGCGCGAGAAATACGCGAGGTCATCGCTACGTCCGGCCGCAACCCGGACGCGATTGTCCTCATCGGCGGCGGCGCGCGCGTCCCTATCGTGCGGGCGACTCTCGCGGCGTGGCTCGATTGCCCCGTCATCGCGCCCGAGCAGCCTGAACTGGTGACCGCGCAAGGTGCTGCGCTGATCGCGGAGTTGTCCATGGCGCCGTCGTCACGCCCGGTCGCCGCGCCGGTTCAGGTCCCGTCGATGGCGCCGATCTTCGCGCCTTATCCGATTCACACACCAGCAGAGGTGCCCGTCCCGGTACAGGCGTTCAGCCATGGAGGAGTCGCGACGCTTCCCGAATCGGAGCGACCGAAAGCCGTGCCGGAGGTTGCTGCCGAGGCGAACTCTGTTCCGCGGGAACAGATCTCGAGCCCGTACGCTGCGGAACTGCCGCAGCCACGACCGAACCGACACGAGCAACGATTCGACCAGAACGCAGATTTTGTCGTCGCTGACAGTGAACCGGCCACGGACGGGTTCGGGCCCGAACGGGACGCCGATACCGAGGCCGTGATGGTTGACGCCCAGGCGTACTCGGCAGTGCGCGAAGACGAGGGAGTCGGAGCAGGAACCGCACACCCATCGTGGCTCTCCGGAACCCAGGCTGTGGAAACCACGTCCACCGAGTCGAGGAATCCACTGCGTTTTGCAGGCCTCGGGGCCGGTGTGATCGCGGCAGTCGTCATCGTCGGGTTGGGGTTGGGCTATGGAGGAAAGGTCTTCGGAGACTCCGAGCAAGCTGGACCTGTGGCAACCGAGGTGACTACCCCGGCCCCGACGACCACGACTACTCCGCCGCCGCCGTCCACAACGACTCCGCCTCCGACCACGACCGAGGAAGTCCCACCCGTCGTCGAGGCCCCGCCGGTTGTGCAGGACACCTACGTGCCGCCGGCGCCCGCACCTGCGCCTCCGCCGCCCGCGATCTACATTCCCGGACTGCCGCCGATTCTGTTGCCGGTCCTCCCGCCGATTCCTGGACTCTGAGCAGTCGATTCCTGGACGCTGAGTCCCCGATTCTTGGACTCGGAGGCCGGTTGGGCTTGCTCCTGTCGGGCGGCGCGGCCTTCGTAAAGCAGGGCCGGTGATCGATTTCACAGGGTTTTCAAGAGCCAAGAGAGCTATTAATTGGCTACTTTACTTTGATGTCGAGTTTCTTTGCTTTCGTGTTCAAATAACCGGGTTGTTGGTCTCTTTTCGCCCAAAATTTCAGGCATTTCCCCCGTTAGGCAACAACTATTCGCCTTGCGAACAGTATCTTGCGACGATTTGGCTTATATCAACGAGGTCATGGTTTGCGCTCGGGCGGATGACTATCCCGTGCATTCGCCGCAGATTCGTGTAGGTTTCGATTTGCTGATCGGTAGCGATTTGATGAATCTGTATCGATCGAGCATGACTGCGAGGCACACGACCGAAGGAAGCACATCATGGACAACGACGCCCCTGCGACAGACGAGCGTATGCGTTCGGAGACGATGCGCCCCCGTGTCACGGTGATCGTGCCGGCGATGAACGAGGCGAAGAATCTGCCTCACGTGGCTGCTCAGATGCCGAAGGGGATCGACGAGATCGTGTTCGTCGACGGCAACTCGGTCGACGACACCGTCGAGGTCGCCACGATGTTGTGGCCCGACGCCACGGTGATCACACAAACGCGCAAAGGAAAAGGAAACGCCCTCGCGTGCGGGTTCGAGGCGGCGACCGGCGACATAATTGTCATGATCGATGCCGACGGGTCCACCAACCCCGGCGAGATTCCGCTCTTCGTGCAGGCCCTCGTGGATGGGGCCGACTTCGCCAAGGGTTCGCGATTTATCGCAGGGGGTGGAAGTTCGGACATCACAAAGTTGCGGCGGCTAGGCAACTACGGCCTGAATTCCCTGGTGAACATCCTCTTTCGCACGCAGTTCACTGACCTTTGCTATGGGTACAACGCGTTCTGGCGCAACGCACTTGACGTCATGCAGCTTCCGGATACGGGCATTGCTGCAGCTCAGTGGGGAGACGGATTCGAGATCGAGACGTTGATCAATGTTCGTGTAGCCGCCGCCGGATTGGGAATCGCGGAAGTCGGGAGCTTCGAGGCCGATCGAATTCACGGTGTCAGCAACCTCAATGCCTTCTCTGACGGAATGCGCGTACTGCGTATCATCGGGATGGAGTGGCGTCGCCTACGCAGCGCGCGCAATGGCGTCACCTCGCGTCGTTCCCGCCCTCTCGACCCGCAAGAATTGACGTTGCCTGAGTCGATCGTCAGCTGAAGCAGGTTGGAGCGCACACTAAATCGGTTCCTGTTCGCGTCTGGTCGTCGGTTCGGTACCCAAGATCGTCGCCAACGCGATCAGGCCGATCAGTGACGGGTACACCGTGAACCTTTGGATCGTGCCCTGCCCGAGCATGCCGAGACCGCCGACTGTGTGGATGAAGTAGGCGCTCAGTCCGAGTACTCCTGCTGCGAGGGCGACCCATTTTGCTGGGGACGGTCTGCGGAGCGCCCGAGACGAGGTCGCGATCATGATCACGGCGGTGTTGGCCAAGACGAAATACATGTTTGCGCCGATTCCATGGAGGATCGATCCGCGGTCGAGGGGGGACACGGCGATCAGGATCAAACCGCTTGCAGACACGAGTAGAAAGGAGCCTTCCGTAGGCGATACGACTCGCGACTTCCACCACAATAGTGTGCCGACAGATATTCCCAATGCAGTGGTCACGAAAGAAATGTTCATCAACCAGTACCAACTGCACACGCCCGCACGACTGTCGCAGACACGAACACCTAGTTCACTTACGAATTGATTTCGGCGCGAGTAGTTTCCTCGCCAGCTCCACACAGTCAAGTATTCAGATACGAAGAACAAGAATGTCGAAGTCCATGCGAATCTGGCAGACAACTCGATAATCCGAGATGATTTGTCATTCCCTTTTTTCGCGACGGATTCTTCGTTGTAGTCCGAGCGAATCATTCAGCGATTCCTTCCCTGAAGAACTTCAGTGGATTCTTGCACGCATTCTCGAAGGCGGATTCGATTCTTTCGGCGTCGAATACATTGTCGTGAAACGAAAACGAGACATTGTTCAAGGTTCCCAGTCGTCCGACTGCAATCACGATATGTTCGGGACTTTCGGGTAACAAAGTCGCGATATAGACAGATTCTTTCGGGGTGCCGGTCAATGGAAAATTCTTGAACTGCGGAGCGCCTGACATATCGCTGTAAGCGATGCGCGCACGAGGGTGTGCAGGAGCGCTCGTCACAGCGTCTCCCGCCGGCCTGCGCGTAATGCGACCCAGTCGGGATTTTACTGAAGTGGCGGCGAGATTGAGCAGCGGTCGACCCGAATCGGCCGCAGCGGAGATGCCGTCCCCGACGGATGCAGGTGAGCCCGCATCGTCGAATGGCAAGTCCAGGCCTGCCGCGAAGTTGGAGAGCGTCCGGTGGTTCTCGGGGAGGTACCGCCTGGCGTCGAACAGGACCTTCACGGTGTTGTCCACCTTGATACCTTCCTCTCGAAGTGCGCGCACCATGGAGGCGAAGAAGATCGACGACAACGACGCGGGAACGGCGTTTGCTTTTCTCCAAGCGGCGAGATCATCAAGCGCAGTGGGTGACGATGTTGCGAATCCGACGTGATGGGAAGGTTGCCACTTCGCTGTAATTGGTTGTGAAGAAACCTGTTTCGGTCTCTCTGCGGTCACGCTGCGGAGAAGCTTGCCGGGACTCGACGCATAAAGATTCCAGGAGGCAGCCGTCAACGGGAATCGTGTCGGTTGTAGCGCAGTGCACCATTGCGGGACTTTGCCGGCACGCGTTGCAGGGTCAGCGAGCGCGCGCGTGAGATTGACTGTGGTCTGGCCGTCTCCCACCCCGTGCGCTAGTCGCACGATCAGGTATCGGCCGCAGACCGTCACCGCAATAGGCAGCGACTCGTCGGCCAGGCGGACCGCGGCGGCGAGGGTGGCGGGTAGGTCTTGTGTGTGAACAGCAGGGATTTCGAACACGCCGCGCTGCAGTGAGTCCGGTTCGAACATCCAATTGCGAGTTCGACTGCTCGGGATCAGTCCGACTCGCGCGTGTGGGCCCGCGGACGCGATTGTGCGGAGCGCAGCGCGAACTCCTTCTACGCCTCCGTGGTCGATTGGCCCCATTGCGACTAATGTCCAGTTTTCAACCATGGCAACGTCGAGATCGGTAACTTTGTAGCGCGTGGGATGAATCTCATTTCGCACGGTGAGGCCTTTCTAATAGTAGAAAGTGGGGAGATATGCGACATTTCGGAAAATGTGTCCTCATGGCGCGTGATTCGTTCTTGGTATGCTAATTCAGTGACGCGTACCGAGGTTATCAAAGTGCTTGGAGTGACGCTGTCGGAGAATGTCGGCGGAACCGATCACAGCTTCCGAAATCTGGCTCTCGCTCTTGCCTCGGGAGGTATTCAATTGTCGCTGGCAGGCCCGTCCGGAGATACCCCGACTCGGCGCTGGTGGACAGAATCGAACCTTGACTATATTCCGCTGGAAATTCCCAAACGAGTTGGATTGCGTCAGACAAGCGGGGAAGGCTTCAATTCCAAGTATGACCTTTTCTCGCAAGTCCCGAAAAGTATGCGCGCGGTCAAGGCTCTGATCCCGAAGGTTCGTTCCTTCGATATCGTCCATTCGAACGACTTGATGACTCACGTGGACGTTGTGCTCGCCGCGCGACTAGCAGGACGGCCGTCGTTGCTCGAGTTGCACGACATCGTGCCCCCAGGTGGTGGGCGGTTGGTGATGAGTAGTGCAGTGTCCACCGCAAACACAGCAGTCGCCGTGAGCGAGGCTGTATTCGAGCAGTTGGGCGCGCTGGCACGGAGGAAGACCCGAGTCGTCCATCAAGGTGTTGACGCTGTTCGATTCAGTCCGGGAGTGGCCGATCCATCGATCCGCGCTGAGTTGTCAGCAGATCCCCGAGCGTTGCTCGTGGCAGTGGTGGGGAGGTTGGACAGAGAGAAAGGCATCGGCGAGTTGATCGAGGCACTGGGGTCGTTGCGACGATCGGGAGTTGACGTACATCTGGCTGTTGTCGGCGCACCGGCCAAGAATGACGCTGCATTTGTCGACTCGTTGCACGCCTCGGCGCGGGTATCGATGCCGGGCGCCCATCGGTTCCTGTCGCCCCGAAATGACATTCCGTCGATTCTGCGTGCCGTCGACGTCCTCGCTTGCCCGTCTCACGACGAGCCTTTCGGACTGATCGCGTTGGAAGCTCAAGCCTCCGGAGTCCCGGTGATAGCCAGTGACAGTGGAGGATTGCGCGACTTCGTTCACGACAACAGGACCGGCGTCGTCTTCCGGACAGGGGACGTCGATTCTTTGACCGTTGCCGCACAACGGCTTCTCGGCGATCCCGCACTATGCACCCGAATCGCCGCCGAGGCGTTGGGCCGGTCCAGGGACGACCTGTCGATCGAGCGCCGAGCAGATTCGTTCGCCACGACGTACAGGGGTCTGCTCCGTGGCGCAGGACGGCGAAGGCGAATATCGAGGTTTGATTCGAACGGGCAGGGGTGATCATGTCTTCATCGGTTTCGGTTTCGAAGGTCGAATTACTCGACAAGACAACATGTTCGGTATCCGTGGTTATCTGCGCGTACAGCATGAGTCGGCTCGAGATGCTGTTCGCTGCGGTTGATGCTGCCATCATCGAGGCAAACGGCCCAGGCGACGAGGTCGTTGTCGTCATCGATCACAACGAGTCCATGCTTGCTCATGTTCGTGCACACGTACCAACGGGGGTCCGGGTGGTGCCCAATACTGGCGAGCAGGGCTTGTCCGGCGCGAGAAACTGCGGAATCAGTGCAGGCAAGGGCGATCTGGTGGCATTTCTCGACGACGATGCGATCCTTCGAACTGGCGGGATCGACGCGATCCGAGCAACGATGAGTGCAGATCCCACGATTGCAGCAGTCGGAGGGGCAGTGCACGCAAGGTACGAGGAGTCTAAGGCTCGGTGGTTTCCGGAGGAATACGGCTGGGTGGTCGGCTGCGACTACCTCGGGCTCCCGCCAGACGGAGAACAGATTCGCAATCCGATCGGCGCATGTATGGCGGTTCGGCGCACCGCGCTCGAGTCCATCGGCGGGTTCTCGAGCGAACTCGGGCGGGTCGGCACGTTGCCGGTCGGTTGTGAGGAGACGCTGATGGGAATCAAGATCCGCCAGCGGGATCACACTGCCAAGATCCTGCGAGTCTGTAATTTCGCAGTCGATCATTTTGTCCCTGCCGACCGCCAGCAATTTCGCTATTTTCGTCGACGTTGTTTCTACGAAGGTCGGTCCAAGCGAATTCTCACCCATGCGGTGGGGAGCGCGGACGGGTTGTCCAACGAACGGGCGTACGTCATCGGTGTCTTGAGCCGTGGAATCCTCACTGCAGCCGAGGATTCGATTCGAGGTGATCGCTTCGCGCCAGCCCGCGCTGCAGCGCTGATCTTCGGGTTCCTTGCCACCTTGCTCGGGTTCCTTTCGGCGAGAACTACATTCGGTGGAGAGCAACTGGTCGATGACTGCAACGACATAAATGCCGATGAACTGGTGTCTGTGGTCGTGGCCACCGTCGGCCGTGATTCGCTCGCTCGGACACTGGGCGCTCTCTTGGGTCAGAGCCACCACAATCTGCAAATTCTGGTGGTCGACAACAAACCTGATACCGGTCGCGTGGACCAGGTCCTGTCGGCGATGGACGATGAGCGTTGCGTGATACTGAGACAACCGGTCAAAGGTGCTTCTGCCGCACGTAATCTCGGACTTCACCACGCGAATGGGCGAATCGTGGCTTTCACCGACGACGACGCGGAGCCCGATCCCTTGTGGATCGAGAAAATTCTGGACGTCTTCGTGCTCGACGCCTCCCACGAGGTTGCTGCGGTGACCGGTCGCGTTGTGGGAATTGGCATCGACACCGCCGAACAACGGTGGTTCGAGGAAGTGGGCATATTCGACAAGGGCGAGACCACGACCTTGTGGGCGACGGAGACGCCGAAGATTGCTTCGATCGGGTTGGGTGAGCGGGGGACTTCACCGCTGTTCCCCTACACGGCAGGCGAACTCGGTAGTGGAAACAACATGGCCTTCCGCACCGAAAGCATCCGACGTCTCGGCGGGTTCGACGAGGCACTCGGGCCCGGAACACCGACGCTCGGCGGCGAAGACCTCGACCTGTTTCGGCGGGTAGTTCTCGCTGGAGCGACGCTGGTTTACGCCCCCGAGGCAATAGTGGGACACCATCACCGCGCGAGTATCGCGGAGTTGCGGGACCAGATGTACGGCTACGGAACGGGAATGTCTGCGGTTTTGGTCAAGATCATTTCAGGTGGCGGCCGGACTGCTCTGGGTTTGTTGAGGGTCGTGCCCCGAGGTGTGCTCATGCTTCTTCTTCCCGACGCTGCCCGCTTCGGTGACCGAAATACAACGATGCCCGGCGATCTCAAGCGAGTGGAACTGGCAGGGTATCTGGCCGGCCCGTATCTGTACGCCTCCAGCAAGCTACGCCTGCGTCGTAGGCGGGCGCAGGCGGATCAGTTGTCCCGATGATCGACCGACAGGAGTCGGCGAAGGACGAAGGGACGACGAGGCGAGGTCGTCATCGAGGTGTTCTCGATGACGGCGGAACCAATCGCACCGCACAACTGGGACTTGATCATGTCGTCCTCATCGCAATCGCTGTATTATCTTGTGCTGCTCTCATTCTCGCGTTGCTTGTTCACCGCGATGGAGGTGAGGGGGTTCCTTTCTCACTGCGCGTGTTGATCGGGGTCGCGACGACGGTTCTGGTTCCTGGTGTGCCCATTGCACTCATGGTTCGCATTCCGGATGCAGTGATCACGACGGCGGTGGGGATAAGCCTCTCACTCGCGGTCAACATCATCGTTGCGCAGTCTCAATTCGTGATCGGCGCATTTCATCCGACTTTGGTTCAGACAGTGCTGTGCGTGCTGTCCCTCCTCTCCTGCGCAGTGGCGTGGAAGGTTGTGCCCTATCGAGAGATCGGACCGCCGCGGGTAGGGCGTCGGCGAATGCTTGCGGGTGTGACAATCGCGGTTGCAGTGCTCTTCTTCGCAGTGGCAGTACGAACTCTGGACACCGATGCTGCAGGTGCAGCAGGAATCATTCCAGAAGTCGGGTGGGCGTACTACGTTGCGCTTTTCCTGGTCTCATTCGTAGCCGGGATCGCACTGACTTCGCGCCGACTCGACGCGGTGGTGCTGACCGTCGCAGCGCTGACGTTGATCACGTTCACGACTTTGCTGGTAAGCCTTGCAGACGGGGTGACATCGATCCCCACAGCTTACGTACATCGTGGTCTCATCGAGATACTCGTCCATTTCGGAGAACTTCCACCCCCCTCCGACGCGCGCTTTAGTTGGGCTGGATTCTTCGCCGGGAGCGCCCAAATGAGTACCGCCTACGGGATCACCGATTTCACCGCCATTTTCATCTGGGCACCCGTGTTCTTCAACGCGATAATCGCGCTGCCGATCTACTCGATCGGGTTGTCGATATCACGGAGTCGGCGTGTGGCATGGCTGGGCGTGTTCGTCTATCTGCTTTTCAACTGGTACCAGCAGGACTACTTTGCGCCACAACCAACCGCAATGATGTTCTACACCAGCGTGATTGCAGTGCTTTTGCGGCAACTGCGTCATGCTCCTCTCCCCGCGATCGAGGGAGGGTTGGTGGCGAGAACTGTCGGCGCATCTCGTCGCACTCCGGGGCGTGCGCCTGGACAGAGTTCGGCACAGACCCTCGCCGTAGAGGCGATCCTGGTTGTGATTCTGGCGGCGATGGTGGTGACACACCAGCTGACGCCGATGGTGATGGTCGGTGCACTGCTGATGTTCACGCTGACGGGATCGACTCGCTATCGGTTGTTGTGGGTGGCCGCCGGCGCGCTCTTTCTCGTCTGGTTCAGCTACGGCGCAGTTGACTACTGGAAAGGACACCTTCAAGCGTTGCTGTCGGATGTCGGGCAGGTGAGCGGCGCGGTGCAAGGCGGTGTCAGCAAACGCATCGGCTCCGGGCCGACCTATCAAGCAATGCAATATCTGCGGCTCGCAGCAACAGGTTTCATGGGGTTGCTCGGGCTCCTCGGCTGGGTCCTGACCCGTGGACGAACGACGTGGTTGATGTCGGGAGTGCTGTGTGTGGTTCCCTTCGGATTGGTGGCGGTACAGAGTTACGGCGGCGAGGTGGTCATCCGGTGTTTTGTCATGGCAGCTCCGATTCTGGCTCCGCTTGGGGCCGTGACAATTGTGCGTAGTGCCGCTGCGGTTCGGAACGTTCTGGTCAATTCGAGACGACGGCGGGACAGGCGTATACCGCGTGTTGTCATGGCGTCGGTGTCGATTCTCGTTCTCTCCGTCGTTCTCACCGCTACTCGAGGGTTGAACACCTCATTCGAGCACTCGTCGCCCTATCAGATCCGGATTGGTGATGCACTCCTCGAATCGGTACCGGACGGCGCCACGATCATGGCGTGGGGACCGTCCGCGCAACTGGTCTCCCCGCGAATTCTCACCGGAGTGACGGTTTCTCAAGTTGATTCGATCGATTGCCTGGACAACTTCGATACATGTGTCGCTGATCGAGATCCGGACTACGTGTTCGTTGCGCAGCAGGCTTCCGCCCAGATATCCCTTCAATACGGATACCCGCCGGGAATGTTCGACGATGCGATCGTCGATATGCTCGCGTCCGGCAATTTCGAGATCGTCGTCAAGGATGCGGATGTCACGGTGCTGCGTCGCGCTGGTGCCCCCGAGATCGACCTGGAACAACGATGACAAATCTGTTGGGGGCATGCATATTCGGACTGTTGTTCGTTGTGCTCACTCTGATTTCGGTGACGCGGGAAGGGCAGGTGCCGGACCGCGGCGCAATCGGCCGTGGGAAGGTTGCGAGAGCTCTTACCATTCTCGGGGTTGTCCTGGTCCTGTGTGCAGTCGCCGTGGTGTTCTTGCGATTCGACCAGATCGCGCTGATCTCGAGTCAGGAGTGAAACACTTTGTTTTCCAACAAGATCACGGCCCTGGGTGGAGTTGTCGCTTTGTGCCTTTTGGTGGGGTGTTCGGTCACGGACGACGTGCCAACCGACGCATGTGGAGAAGGACCAAGCGCGCCAGGCACCACGAACGCCCCGACAGGGGATCTACGCGGGTGGAAGCAAGTATTCGTGGACAACTTCGATCGCTGCGAGCTGGGAAAAATGTGGGGGGCGTACAGCGGCCAACCTGGTGGTGATCCTCACAGTTGGTGGGAGCCTGAGCAAGTCAGCGTCACCGAAGGAGTTTTGCGCCTGCGTGCGCAGCAGGATGGCGACCAGTGGGTTACTGGCGGTGTTTCCAACAGTGCGGTGGCGCAAACCTATGGGAAATGGACGGTTCGCCTGCGGGCGGGGGTATCGGACGAGATCAGCTATCACGTGTTGCTGTGGCCGCGAGACGAGGTGTGGCCGCCAGAGATCGACATCGCGGAAAGTGTGTTAGGTCCACGTGAGTCGATGTCATCTTTCATTCATTGGTCCGACGAGGGGGAGCGTCACTTCGCACAAGCGGACACAACCGGTCGATTCGACGAATGGCATACCGTCGGTGTGGAGTGGGGCCCGGGAATTGTTCGATACCTTGTCGATGATCGTGAGTGGGCTGAATTCGAATCATCGTTTGTTCCATCGACTTCCATGTGGTTGGGGATTCAGGCGCAAGCCGGGGCATGTGACAAGCAGAGGGAGTGGGGAACGGGGGATTGCCCGGTTTCGGGGTCGCCGGCAATCGCCGACATCGATATCGATTGGGTCAGCGTCTATTCGTCCGATTTCGAGGCTCTGGCAGCTGTCGAGTCTGCGCGAAGTACTGATCTCGAACTGATCGAACTGACTCCGCGCCGGTAGTAGCTGTGGGTTAATTGCCGTCGAAAATTTATACCTTTAGTCCCAATTGGTGCGTTATGCTCTCGTAGCAGATGAACATTCACTGCGACTAGACGGTGGCATGATGGAAAATCCACGGCAGCTTTTTTCAAGGCGGTTCTTCGGTTGGCTCAATCTCTTTCTTCTGTCTGTTCTTGTGGGAATAGTGCCGCAGGCAACTGTGAGCGCAGCTCCACTGTGTTCTTCGGTAGCGAGCGCCGGTACCAAACCTGCTCCGGTCGGGAATATTTCGGCCTGGCCGAAGTGGCGGCAAATCTTCATCGACAACTTCGACCGGTGTTCGCTGGGTGGGGACTGGGGGCCTTACTATGGTGCACCAGGCGGTAATCCGGCGAGTTGGTGGGATCCGTCGATGGTTCGCCTCGACGGTGGCAAGTTGCAACTTCGCGCGCAACAAGTCGATGGTCGATGGCTCACGGGTGGGGTTTCCAACTTCACCCGCGCACAGCAGTACGGCAAATGGGAAATGAGATTTAGAGCAGACAAGTCGGACGAGATCAGCTTCCATTTTCTGTTGTGGCCGAAGAACGAAATATGGCCGCCCGAGATCGACATTGCGGAAACTGTTGACGGAAAACGGAAGTCGATGTCGGCGTTCGTACACTGGAACACGCCGACAGATGGATTCGGTCAGGGGCAAGCAGACATCACCGGCGACTTCAGCAACTGGAACACGGTTGGAGTGGAGTGGGGGCCAGGAATTGTTCGCGGCACTCTCAACGGTCGCGTATGGACGACGTTCGAATCTGCAACCAAGGTTCCGGCGACGCCGATGTGGCTCGGACTGCAAACCGAGTCCGGGGCCTGCGCACGGAAAGTGGCTTGGGGAGTGGGGTCCTGTCCTTCCGCGGGTACGCCCGCGGTCTCGAACGTCGAAATCGATTGGGTGAGCGTCTATGCCCCGGGCTGGTGATCGACCGTCGATTCGTTCGACCCGATTTGAACCCGAGTACGTGCCGCGCGTCGCAGCATTCCGACTAATGGAACCGAAACGATTGCTGCGGAGATAATTTCGGCCGCGAGGTACGACCAGCCGACGCCGGCTATGCCGACGTGAGGTGTCAGGACGATTGATCCGGCAATGACTACGATGGTGTTGAGTACTTGCGCAACAACAGCTGCACCCATTCTTTGGTACACCCTGGCGAGCGCGTTGTGCAGTACGACGAGTGCGGATATCGGAATGATGATCGCAGACAAGCGAAGTAGGGTCGTGCCTTCTGTCCGATAGTGATCGCCGACGAATCCCAGCGCAACTGGTGCCACGAGTGCGAGAAAGATTGCACCGAGGACGGCGAGACCTGACAGTAGTGCGAGGAATCGACGGGTCAATGACTGTATCTGCGTCGGAAAGGCGCTCGCCTCTGAGACGAAGGGGCCCATGAGCATGTAGAAGAGTACGAACAGGGCGCTCACCAATGCCCACGTTATCGCGAAGTATGCGTTCTCCTCCGCGCCGAGAAGCGAAATGACAACGAGCGGCACTGCAAGTGGGGCAAGGGAACCGAGCGTCATGAGTCCGTACGAATGACCGAAGTACGACCACAGTTCACGTGCAGGGGGAAGTGCAGGTTGGGCCGCGGACTCAGCTCGCGTGCGCAGTTTACGACGTATAGCAACGCCGAGAACCAAGGCCGCGATCGCCGCCGACCCACCCCAGGCTCCGATGACGGCAAGTTCATGCGCTGTCCATGCCAGTGACGCGACAAGAGCTAGTTTGGCGACGGCATGAACGATGTTCTTCGCGGCTGACCACCTCGCAACTCGAAGACCGTTGGTGGTCTGGTCTTCGAGGGCGAATAGCGCGAGGGCAACGACGAGCCCTACATACGCGAGCATGGCCCACCCCGAGGTGAACAGTTTTTCACGTGGACCGAACATCAACAGTGCGGTGGCGAGGATTGTCGCGAGGAGCGCTACGAGGAGGTATCCGCGCGCCACCAGTGCGCCGGCACGGCTTCCTGCCAAAGGAAGGAATCGCTCATACATCGATCCGAGGCTCAACGTGGCCAGAGTGGAGAGCACCACAGCCGAATTGATCACCGCAGATGCCCGGCCGACAACGTCGACCGGATACATTCGAGCTGTGACTGCCCAGAACACCAGCCCGAGGACTGCCGTCACGGCGCCCGAGATCAGAACGGCGATGGAGTCGTACTCGAACTTGCGCTTGTCTGTCTCTGGCGTTTCTGGTGATGCCACGGTTGTGGCCGGTGATGATTGCGTCATGTCCACTTTCGGAAGTCGATCTTCCGATGCTACTTGCCAGTAGTTAACGAACGCTTGTCGAGGGGGCGGCGTAGATCGCCTTATTCGCAATAGGTGCAGTTCAACGCGGATAAATATTCGAATAACTTGCGAACTTCAGTGTGCGGTCGATTTGCCCGATACGACCGACCGGTCGGGTTTGTGTAGTACCGTACGATAGCGCCGTGGCTAATGGTGAGGGCGAAATATGTGCGTGTGGTCACGCAGAGGTGGCACACAGCCATCATCGTGCGGGAACTGACTGCGCTCTCTGTGACTGCGTCAAGTTCAAGCGTCGTGGGAGCATATTTTCCCGTCTGTTTCGCTGAACAACTGGTGTCAACGCTTGGAGTGGCGTCCACCTGAAGTCGAACCGGCCTTTACCGCACTGCCGGGTGGCCGCGCGAGAATCACGGCGATGGCAGTGGTGAGCGGAACCGAAAGAGCCAGAGCTATTCCGCCGACCGCGGACCTTACGATTTCGATCGCGACGGCATCACCGACCAAAACGTCCTGCAGCGGGCGCCCGCTGACACTGAAGAGCAGCAGCAGCGGCAGCGCCCCGCCCGCGTACGCGAGAACCAAGGTGTAGACCGTGCTGGCGATGTGATCGCGTCCGACCCGCATCGCACCGCTGAAGACTTTTCGGCGGGACGCATGTTTGTCCAGTTCAGCCAACTCGAACGCCGAGGATGCCTGGGTGATGGTGACGTCGTTGAGAACGCCCAGTGAGCCGATGATGAATCCCGCCAACAGCAGGCCGGTGATGTCTATGTGTTCGATGTAGGTCTGAACATTGGTGTTCTGCTCTTCGGACAGTCCGGTGAGATGAGTCAGTTCGATACAGAGGTAGGAGAGAACGGCAGCGAGCACCATCGCGGCGAGGGTGCCCAGCAATGCCGAACTGGTTTTCAACGAGACACCATGCGCCAGATAGAGAACCGCGTACAAGATCACCGCCCCGGCGACCAGTGCAACGGGTATTGCAGGCTTGCCGTCCAGTAAGGCGGGGAGGAGAAATCCGACGACAACGCCGAAGGCGATCACCAGGCCGACGAGTGCGCGCAATCCGCGCCACCGCGCAACGGCGATGATGACGACGGCAAACGCGACGACGATCAACGCCAGCGGGAGTCCACGCGAATAATCCTCGAAGGAGTACTGTGCATTGCCGTTCGGGTCCGTCTGACGCACGAGGCGAATGTGGTCACCCACGCGAAGGTCCGGTTGACCGGCACCCGGAATGACCTCGAGCAATGTCTTGGTTCCGTCATTGGGCCCGGATTCGATATCGACGATACTGCGCTGACACTGATAGGCAGAGGTGGGTGGCGGTTGTGGTGCACCCACGAATACCCTTCCAGCGGAAGCGCTTCCGCAGTCGCCAAGGTCTTGCATCGTGACAGTGCCCGCCTCGGTTTCCACCGAACTGCCGTCGGCGTTCTGAAACGGGAGCGGGACGGGAAAAGAGTTCTTGTCGGGCCACAGTGCGATTGCTGCCGCGACGACAACCATGCCGATGACGACGAGCAAGCCGATGACGACGCGGGATGCGGTGGGCCCGATCTGAATGGGTCCGCCGTGGCCGTGGCCGTGGCTCATCGGAAACGGAGTGTCGGACTGGGGATTTGCACCGGTGCAATGTTATCGGCTCCGAAGCGAATGATCAGCTTCTGTGGATAGTGTCGATCGACGGCAGTGTTGATCGACGGCAGTGTTGATCGACGGCAGTGTCGGCACAGGTAATAACCGGGAGAGAAGTACCGGAGAGCGAAAACTGAGATTGGTCGAGCTGGGTGGCGGGGAACAGGGGGGGGTTGTCCCCGCCACCAACCTGGTATCCACAGGGGGGGGAGGGATACCAGGTGCTCGCGGCACCGAAGTGCTGATAACTAATGTACCCAATTTCAAACCGATTTGGCGCGTTGTCCAACTACCAATTTCACAACGAATCACGTACCGGTTGGACCGTTTTCACATCAGGGCAGGTCACTAATTAGTTAAAGTGTCAATCAAACCGTGTGGTTTGCGAAATATGTGACCAAGGTCGCACAAATGCCCCGCCGTTTTACGTTTACGGGGCATTTGTACAACGAATTGTTTACTCGATTTCGCCCGGATTCGGCCGGAGAATCTACTGCTTGTAACTGGTGAGGAAGTTGCCGAATCGTTCGATGGCCACGGCAAGATCTCGGGCCCACGGGAGCGTCACGATCCGAAGGTGATCGTGGTTCGGCCAATTGAATCCGGTGCCCTGAACCATCAGGATCTTCTCCTGGAGAAGCAGGTCCTGAACCAACTTCTCGTCGTCGTGGATCTCGTAAACGTTCGGATCCAGACGAGGGAACGCGTAGAGCGCGCCGCGAGGTTTCACGCACGAGACACCAGGAATCATGTTCAGCCGCTCCCATGCGACGTCGCGCTGCTCGAGGAGGCGGCCGCCGGGCAGGATCAGGTCCTCGATGCTCTGGTGTCCGCCGAGGGCGACCTGAATGGCGTGCTGTCCGGGGACATTAGGGCACAGCCGCGTCGATGCCAAGAGATCGAGCCCCTCGAGGAAGCCGGCCGCATGATCCTTCGGCCCGGTGATCGCCACCCATCCGGAGCGGTAGCCCGCGACACGGTAGGCCTTCGAGAGGCCGTTGAAAGTCAGGCACAGCAGATCAGGGGCAAGTGTCGCCAGCGAGATGTGCTTCGCGTCGTCGTAGAGGATCTTGTCGTAGATCTCGTCGGCGAGGAGCAGAAGCTGATGCTTGCGCGCCAGATCGACCAACTGCTGCAGAACCTCCATCGAGTACACCGCACCCGTGGGATTGTTCGGGTTGATGACGAGGAGAGCCTTCGTCTTGTCGGTGATCTTGGATTCGATATCGGCGATATCGGGATTCCAGTCGTTGGCCTCGTCGCAGAGATAGTGGACGGGTGTGCCGCCGGACAAGCTCGTCATCGCGGTCCACAACGGGTAGTCCGGCGCTGGGATCAGCACCTCGTCGCCGTTGTTGAGGAGGGCCTGCATGGTCATCGTGATCAGCTCGGAAACACCGTTGCCGAGGTAGATGTTGTCGACGTCGAGTTCGGGGAAGCCGGGAACCAGCTCGTATCGCGTCACGATCGCGCGCCGCGCCGACAGAATGCCCTTGGATTCCGAATAGCCCTGCGCATAGGGCAGAGCAGCAATCATGTCCCGCATGATCACATCGGGAGCATCGAATCCGAACGGTGCCGGGTTGCCGATGTTGAGCTTGAGGATCCGGTGCCCTTCCGCCTCCAACCGGGCGGCGTGCGCGTGCACCGGTCCACGGATTTCGTACAGGACGTTCTGGAGCTTCGACGACTGCTCCAGCTCGCGCTGCGGCTGACGATGGCGGGCGGGTTCTGGTGTGCTCACGAGTTACATGATCCCACCACTGTGCAAGTGCATTGTCGGGGACTGTGCAAGTGCATTGTCGGGGACCGTCTCGCACGACCCGTTGGCTATTGTCGAGCGATGACCCCGAGCGAGCAGATTGCAGCCCCGTACGGATCGTGGACTTCGCCGATCACAGCAGCTGATCTCGCTGCAGGCGGGCACCCCGTCGAGGGCGGACGATACGTCGGCGACGAGATCTGGTGGGCCGAACTCCGGCCGACCGAGAGCGGTCGGACGTCGATTCGTCGGTCTGGTCTCGACAACCAACCCGTCGACATTCTCCCCGCGCCGTGGAACGCGCGGACCAGGGTTCACGAGTACGGCGGTGGCGCCTGGACCGTCACGGAGTCCGGGAAGCTGGTCTTCAGTGAATTCTCCGATCAACGTGTGTACGTCCTCGACGGCGTCACTCCGCGGGCTCTGACGCCAGAGCCGGCGTCGCCGGCCGCGCTGCGGTACGCGGATCTGCAGATCGTGAACGGCGAAGTGTGGGCGGTTCGGGAAGCGCACGCTGATGACGGGACGATCACTCGCGACATCTGTGCGATACCGCTGGACGGCTCCGGTGAGATTCGCTCGATCGTCGGCGGCTCCGATTTCCTCTCCTCACCGAGGCTTTCGCCGAGCGGAACCAAGATCGCCTGGATCGCGTGGGATCATCCCCAAATGCCCTGGGACGGTACCGAACTACGGGTCGCTCCACTCGTCGACGGCGTCGCGCAAGCGTATTCCGTGCTGGTCGGTGGATCCGAAGAGTCTGTCCTGCAACCGGAGTGGATCACCGACGACGAGCTCTACGCAATCAGTGATCGCAGCGGCTGGTGGAACATCTATCGCGTCGGCGCCGAGATCACCCCGATCTGCCCGACGGATGCGGATTTCGGTGGGCCGCAATGGCGATTCGGCGCACGCTGGTTCGTCGAACTCGACAACGGACACCTTCTCACCGCACGCACCGTGGGAACCGACACACTGGCGGTACTCGACCCGGCGTCGGGAGAACTGCGCGACATCGCGATCCTTGGCGTCACCAGCATCGGCCTCATGCAGGTCCGTGGAGACCGACTGCTGCTCACCTCGGGCGGAGCAAAACTGGCGAGTGCGCTACGTGAATTGAACCTCGGTACCGGCGAACTCGAAGAAATCCGTTCTTCGGTCGAAGAATTGCCCGAGTCCGCCTATCTCTCGGAAGCGCGGGCCGTCGTCGCCCACGGACAGGGGCGAGAAGTGCATGCCGTCGCGTATCCGCCGCGCAGTCCGCGATACAAAGGTCTCGACGGTGAACTGCCGCCATACGTCGCGTTTGTTCACGGTGGCCCGACGGCGCACGTAGCACCGGCACTGAACCTCGTCTACGCCTTCTTCACCAGCCGCGGAATCGGCGTCGTCGACGTGAATTACGGAGGGTCGACCGGTTACGGACGGGAGTATCGCAACCGACTGCGCGGACAGTGGGGCGTCGTCGACGTGCAGGATGTCGTCACCGCCGTCACCGGGTTGGCCGAGCAGGGACTTGCCGATCCGGCCCGCCTTGCCATCGAGGGCGGATCTGCCGGTGGATGGACCGTTCTGGCCGCACTGACAACCTCCGACGTGTTCGCTTGTGGTGCTTCCTATTTCGGCGTGGCCGAACTGGACCTGTTCGTGCGGGAAACTCACGATTTCGAATCGCGCTACGTCGACGGTTTGATCGGCCCGCTGCCGGAATCTGCCGACCTGTATGCGGAACGTGCTCCGCTCAACAACGTCGACGGGTTGAACTGCCCGGTGTTGCTGCTCCAGGGTCTCGACGATCCGATCGTGCCACCCTCGCAGGCGGAGCGATTCCGAGATGCTTTGGTGGCCAAGGGTATTCCGCACGCGTACCTGGCCTATGAGGGTGAATCCCACGGATTCCGCAAGCAGTCGACCATCATCAGCTCACGTAACGCCGAGTTGTCCTTCTACGGGCAGGTACTAGGATTCACCCCACCGGGCATTCCGGCACTGGAGCTGTGGGAGCCGGCTAGTACCTGACCGGCCCGCGCGAGAAGGCCGCCGTGATCCGACCTGCCACCACCGAAGGAGTCGACAGGTCGGACCAGGTCCACCTCGCGACCTGCCAACCTGCGTCACGGAGCCGGTCTTCGCGGAGTTTCTCGTTCCAGAGCACGTCCTCGGTGCTGCGACCGGCGGGTACCAGTCGGCCGTACTTGATGCGACCGTCGAATTCTCCGACAGTGCGCTGTTCACGCCACAGGAAGTCGACGCGACCGACCAGCCCGCGAGCGCCGTGGATTTCGACCTGTGGCTCGGGGAGCGGCAAGTGCTCGCGGATGAACAGCGCGAGGCTGCGTGATTCGCCGACGCTTTCGATACGGGAGTCCATCGCAGCGAGGGCGTGGAGCGCGTGTCGATGTCGCGGGTGGTTCGGGCTGAGCGCAATCGAGTCCGTGAGCGCTTCCGTCGTCAATGATGACCGGTGCAGTGCTGAATTGCCAACCACGAGAGCCTGTTCGAAAGGCAGCACTCTGGCGAGATCGGCAACTGTGCGAGCCGGAGTCGTGACGCGCAGACCATCGACTTCGGTGATCTCGTTGTCCGTCAGCGATGCCGAGTGCACGTGACGTCGAGCGGACTTTCGGCCACCACCTCGCCGGTTCCGGGACAGGTGGACGACCTCGAGCGGAGTGTTCCAGAGTTCGAAACCGTGCAGAACCGCAGCCGAGATGTGGCTGACAGCGGCACCGGTTGAAGCGGCGCAGGCCACGGCCTCGGTCCGCAATCGATGTCGTCCGTACGCGTCGAGGCGGGACAGGTGGCCGCTGTTCACGTACACACCACGATGGATTCTGGCCCAGGTTCCACTGGCGCAGGCCTGTCGGATCTCGGCATCGGTGCGACCGATCGACAGTTGGTCCGGCCTGCGGATTATATGTGTCTGTCCCCCCATGCCGATCGATCTTGGTGCACGCGGCGACGAGAGGGAAGTGGTGATCCGGAGGCTGTGGATAAGTTCGAGTGAGCACCACTTGTCCACAGTATGAACTGGTTTCACCCCGTTGGAGGGGGTGTTGAGTAAACGAAAACGGTGCCAGGTTCGTGATGTATCGCCCGGGTGTTCCTTGCGTTCGGAGCGTTTGCGTGCCACGCTGTAGAACTATGACTACAGGAAAGGCGGACACCGCCACCGTCGCGTGAGCGCCGCACCGATTCGCTCGTCGGCATCACGTCGAGCGACATTGCCCGAGAACTTCAATCTCTTCGATGAAGACAGTCTGGCCTTGGAAAAGATCCGCGACGTTTGGCTCGAACGCGGATTGTGTACTCGTCCTGCTGATCGAAACACTGCAGAATCCTCTGTCTCGCAACTGTATCGGCGGTCCGGATTCCCGAAACCGGAGTTCGTCTGGGTTCCGTCTCCCCGTGCCGGTTCGGACCTGCTCGTCACCGAAGGACTGTCGACCAAGATGTCCTTGGACGGCGCCGGACTCGACTGCGCATCTGGGTATATCGCGAGCATGTTTGCGGCATCGCGCCGACGCATGGACGCGCGAATCGAATGTCGGAGAACCGGCTGGCAGATAGAACGCCGGCAGAGGGAGCGCCTTATCAGGGCATCCGTTTGGGAATCGTTGCACACCACGCTGTTCGACGGCGTCGCAGCTGCGATACGAACGATGTTGACCCCGGTGGCCGGCAGGGTGACCTGGTACGGACAGCAAGAAGCCCATCGAATCGCGTACTACGACACGTTCCGCCGATATGGTCTTGCGACATTCGAGTCGGAAGACCGTGAGCTTCTGGACGTGCAAACGGCGCTGGCTGACTCGACCGGGTGGTGGTGGGCGTTCGACAATGTGTGCATCATGGCTGAACGACCCACCGCCTTACATGCCGAACCGATTCCGGGCAGCGCGCAGGGAGCGCAGCGGTTGCACCATTCTGATTCCCCCGCAATCGAATTCGACGACGGCACAAACGCGTTCGTTCTGCACGGGGCGATCGTTCCCGACTGGGTGGTGCTCGACCCGAACCCCGACCGGATCGCGCAGGAGCGCAATGTCGAGATCCGCCGATGTGCGATCGAGCGCATCGGCTGGGATACCTACATCGAGATTGCCGGACTGACACTGGTCGACGAAACTGACGATCCCGGCAATGCAGGTTGTCTCCTTCAGCTCTACGCGTCACCGGAAGCCTGGGGCCGAAGTGTACGAATCCTGCTCGCGATCAACGGCTCTCTCGAGCGCGATGGGCATCGTCGGCGATACGGTCTTCACGTGCCGGGATGGTTCACGTCCGCGATGGATGCCGCCGGATGGACCTACGGCATCACCGGTGCCGCCTATGCACGCCTCGTTCGCCGAACCTGAACGTCAAACGCACCCCAACCTCAAACCTCAGGTGATACTTATGAACTCGAACATGACCTTGTCCGCTCTTACCACCCTCACGGGCCTCGATGTCTTCGACTATCTCGACAAGGAAGTGTCCATTCCTGTGGTCGACGGTCTTCAGG
Source organism: Rhodococcus sp. NPDC055024 (assembly GCF_053608585.1). NCBI lineage: Bacteria > Bacillati > Actinomycetota > Actinomycetes > Mycobacteriales > Nocardiaceae > Rhodococcus > Rhodococcus sp. NPDC055024. The sequence goes on along the minus strand of NZ_JBSGVT010000008.1, from coordinate 94,624 downwards.
CACAGGGCGATCTCATCGTGATCCCGTTCTCGCTGCTTGCAAACATCGTCGCGCCTCTGCCGTGGACTCGATCAGTGAACGTTCCGCTCTCCGGAGTGGAACTGCTGCGAAGTGCGGCGGGCGGGAACCCTCACAGCTTGGTTGCAGATGCAGGGGAGTGCACCTGGTCGACGCCGGTGAAAGATGCGCGGGGCCTTGCACTCGGCGTGCTCGACACCCGGGTGACTGCGTACCTCATCCATCCGGAGCACGGCGCGACCGGCATCGCTCCGGGGCGGTACGTCATCGGACGGCAGCAGGAAAGGGGTGTCGGGCGTGCGCGCGGTGCGGTGATGCTTGTCGCTGATTGACACGCCGGTCTCGAGTTGGCGGGGGAGTGAGCACCACTTGCGTAGGGCGAGCACCGGTTTCCGCGTGCTGCACGGTGTGTTGGGTCGAGGGAAAGGGTGCTCGGTCGGCTAGGGGTTCCCATACAAACGCGAATGCCCCCACCATGACGGTGAGGGCATTCGCAGGTGGTGCGTCTACTTCTTGCGGCCGGGAGCCTTTGCGCCGGCCTTGAATCCGAGTCCGCCTGCCTTGGGGGCGGGCGGCGCAGCAGCAGGTGCCGGAGTTTCCGCGGGTGCGGACGCCTCAGCAGTTGCTTCGGCAGTTGCTTCTGCCTTCACGGGTTCTGCCTTCACGGGTTCGGCCTCCGCAGCCGGTGCCTCCGCAGTCGGTGCCTGCGCTGCCGGCGCCTGGGCTGCCTTCCGAGCACCGGGAGCCTTTGCGCCCGACTTGAATCCGAGTCCGCCGGCCTTGGCGACCGGTGGAGCCTTCGGAGCTTCCGCCTCGGCGGCCGGAGCCTCTGCCGGTGCAGCAGGTGCAGCGGCGGGTGCTTCGGGCGCAGCGGCAGGTGCTTCAGAAGCAGGGGCTGCCTTCGCTCCAGGCGCCTTGGCCCCGCCCTTCATCTGCAGTCCCTTGCCGCCGGGAGCCTTGGCGCCGGACGCCAGGCCCAGACCCTTCGGCTTGGCGACGGGTGCAGCAGCTTCGGGTGCAGCAGCAGCCTCAGCAGCGGGAGCTTCCGCTGCCGGTGCGGCTGCAGCCTTGGCTCCGGGTGCCTTGGCGGCGCCCTTCATCTGCAGTCCCTTGCCGCCGGGAGCCTTGGCTCCGCCCGCAAGACCGAGGCCCTTGGGCTTTGCCGCCGGTGCGGCGGGTGCTGCGGCTTCGGCAGCGGGAGCTGCGTCGGCTTCGGCAGGAGCTGCCTTCTTGGCGCCGGGAGCCTTGGCCCCGCCCGCCATTCCGAGTCCCTTGCCGGGTGCCTTGGCGCCGGGAGCTTTCGCCCCGGGTGCCTTGGCAAGGCCCTTCATGGCGAGGCCCTTGCCGGCGGGAGCGGCCTTGGCTTCCGGCGTCGCAGCTGCTTCCTCGACTTCGGCGACCCGATCCTGCTCGACGGTTTCGGCCTTTGCCTCAGCAGCGACCGGTGCCTTCTCCCGCGGGATCACCTTGATGTTCTCGGTGAGCTTGGCGGGTTCGAGACGGGTGACGGAGTTGAGCATCAGCTGTGCGACATCGACAACCTCGACGCCTTCGCCCTGGCCTTGCTCCTGGCGGGCAGTGACGCCGTCGGTGAGCATGACGCGGCAGAACGGGCAACCCGTGGCGATCTTCTTGGGGTTGGTGGAGAGCGCTTCGTCGACGCGGTCGACGTTGATGCGCTTGCCGATGTTCTCTTCCATCCACATGCGGGCGCCACCGGCACCACAGCACATGGAACGTTCACCGTGACGCGGCATTTCGACGAGCTTGGCGCCGGAGGCTTCCATGAGTTCACGAGGAGCGTCGTAGACCTTGTTGTGGCGTCCGAGGAAGCACGGGTCGTGGTAGGTGACGTCTTCGCTCACGGATGCAACGGGGATCAGCTTCTTCTGGCGCACCAGGCGGTTGAGCAGCTGGGTGTGGTGCACGACCTCGTAGTCGCCGCCCACCTCCGGGTACTCGTTGCCGAGGGCGTTGAAGCAGTGCGCACACGTGACGACGATCTTGCGCTTCTTTTTCTCGATACCGTCGAAGACGGAGTTGAGCATCTCGATGTTCTGCATCGCGAGCTGCTGGAACAAGAACTCGTTGCCGGCACGACGAGCGGAGTCGCCGGTGCAGGTTTCGTCGGCGCCGAGAACCATGAACTTCACTCCGGCGGTGGCGAGGAGCTCGGCAACGGCCTTGGTGGTCTTCTTGGCACGGTCTTCGTAGGCTCCGGCGCAGCCGACCCAGAAGAGGTACTCGTAGTCCTCGAAGCTGTCGGCATCCTTGCCGAAGACGGGGATCTCGAAGTCCATCTCGCCTATCCAGTTGAGACGGTCCTTGGAGTTCTGACCCCAGGGGTTGCCCTTGTTCTCGAGGTTCTTGAACAGGCCGGCGAGCTCGGAGGGGAATTCCGATTCGATGAGGACCTGGTAGCGGCGCATGTCGATGATGTGGTCGACGTGTTCGATGTCGACGGGGCACTGCTCGACGCAGGCGCCGCAGTTGGTGCAGCTCCACAGGGTTTCGGCGTCGATGACCGGGGCCATCTCACCTTCGACGGTCTCACCGACGAGCTTGCGGTCGGCCTCGAGTCGTGCGGCCTCCGGGATCGCGGCGAGGGCGGCTTCCTTGACGTTGCCTTCCGCGTCGACGAGACCGATCTCGTCGCCGCCCATGTCCTTGCGTCCACCGGCCAACAGATACGGGGCCTTGGCATAGCCGTGGTCACGCAGCGACATGATGAGCAGCTTGGGGGAGAGCGGCTTTCCGGTGTTCCACGCGGGGCACTGGGACTGGCAACGCCCGCACTCGGTGCAGGTGGTGAAGTCGAGCCAGCCCTTCCAGGAGAAGTCTTCGATGTTTCCGGCGCCGAGGGTGTCGGTGTCGGGGTCGACGTTGTCCATGGTGAGGGCTTTGCCCTTGGACATCATGGGCTTCGCGGCGCCGAGGGCGACGGTGCCGTCGTCTTCACGCTTGAAGTAGATGTTGAAGAACGCCGAGAAGCGGTGCCACGCGACGCCCCAGGTGATGTTGCGGCCCACGATCGCGAGCCAGATCATGCCGGTCATCAGCTTGACGAACGCGAACACCGAGATCATGACGGGGCTGGCGGGAAGCAGTTTCGCGACCTGCATGGTGAAGAAGTCGGTCCACGGGTTGGCGTGGCCGTAGGTCGCGATCTTGCCGGCCTTGACCATGATCATGCCCAGGCCCTCGAGCAGGACGATGCCTTCGATGACGTAGGCAGCCTTGAAGTTGGAGCCGCCGAAACGGGACAGGCGCGCGGGCAGACGCGGGTGGTTGAGCTGACGGATCACGATCAGCGTGGTGATACCGATGACGGTGCCCAGGCCGAGGATCTCGTCCCACAGGTGCCACGCCCACGTGTTACCGAAGATGGGCCAGTGGAACTCGGGGTTGAACGTCTGGCCGTAAGCCTCGAACCACAGCAGGAATCCGCCGAGGAAGCCGACCATGACGAGCCAGTGGGCCCAGCCGACGCTGCGGAACTTGTTCATGCGCGTGTGCGCGATGAACTCGATGATCATCTGCTTGAAGCGAGGGAAGAACGGGCGCCATCGATCGGGTGCCGACTGGCCGATGCGCACGGTGTTGAACATCCTCAATGCACCTGAGAGGAAGATGTACCAACACACCAAGCTCAGCAGTGCACCAATCGTGCCCAACGTAATCGTCAGGGCATTCATGTCGCGGCCTTTCGTTTCAGGGCGACGCGTCGGCCACCTCGGGACAGCCCACTGATACTAACCTGCGTTATGTTACCCGCCAGTAACTAGCATTACCAGCCTGTAGGTACCGGCTGGTAACCGCTCGTGGCCTGGAGAGATCAATCTTCTGCGTCCGACGGGCTTGGCCAGACGCAGACATGTCTGGTCGTCACGTTAGGCGGTGCCCATCAGGTGTCCATCTGTCAGGCAGCCCTAACTCGGGTTCCGAGCAGGTGAGGACAACCGACCGGCTGTTATCGTTACGCCCGTCACGCACAGGGGAAACGGGTGGTGTGAGTCATCGACTTGCGCCCGCCCGATCCCGGGGAGGATTGAAAATGTTCATTCGTAAAGCTGCGGCCGTCGCAGCGATGACCATTGCCGCTACGGGCATCGCTGCAGGTACTTCTTACGCAGCTCCGGAGACGTCACCCGACGTTTCTTACACCGCCGAGGTCGTCGACCAGGCTGTCGTCACCACCATCGATGCCGGGGCATTCCGCGTATCCGGTGACGGAACACACGTCGACCTGCAGAACAGCCAGGGCGCAACTCTCGTGAGCCTGCCGCTCGCGTTCAACCTCGGCGACGTTCAGTTCCCGTTCGACGAGACCATCAGTGAGGACGGCAAGACCCTCACCCTCAAGCCGAACCTGGATCCGGCCAGTTCCAAGCCGAAGCCGGTCGCTGCCGAGTTCACCCCGGTTGCGTCGCCTGACGAGGATCAGAAGGCAATCGAGAAGTTCCAGTCACAGCTCGGGCTTGCCACGCAGATCGGTAGCCTCACCGGCACGATCGTCGGGGCGGTCATCGGTTGCATCGTGGGTCTGGCCGGCCTGGTCGTCGGTTGCCTGCCCGGCTTTGTCACAGGGGCCGGTATCGGTGGAGTCGCCGGTACCATCCTCGCCGGCGGTGGAACCGCCATCGTCGCGGGTATGGACCTGATCAAGGTCCTGAACGCTCCGGCTGGAACAACTCTCTTCCAGTAGAACGTCACAAACGCCGAAACGGGCGCCACACCTTCAGAAGGTGTGGCGCCCGTTTTGCTGTCTCGAGGAATGCGTGTGATCAGTAGTCGCGAACCTTCAGACCCGGATTGGCCGCGAGGATGTCGTTGATCGGCGTCGCGTACTGCGTCGGTGCTTCCTGTCCGAACAATGTCTCGGCCTGAGCGATCTCGCACAGGGGAGAGGTGGCGACGTTGGAGGCGCTCGTGATGCCTACTGCCAATGTTCCGGAGACGATGGGGCCACCGCTGTCACCCTGCAGGACGCAGATGTTCGTGGTGAAACCGTTGTCGAGGGTGTGATCTAAAACCTTGGCGACGCGGTTGACGCCGGTGACGACGCCGCAGCTGAAGCCGGTGGTCGACCCTGCCTTGCAGACCGGGGCTCCCACAACAGGATCGGCGGTACCGGTGATGTTGACCGAGCGGTTGAACGGGACCCGCACGCTGTTGTTCTCGAAGCGGTACTTCGCGTTGTCGTCGATGTTGATGATCGAGTAGTCGCGTCCGTCGAAGCTGCTCTTGGCGAAGTATCCGACGCGGGGTCCGGTCTGGTTGTTCACCATCGGGAAGACCTGGCTGGAGTTCGAGGTGCCGGCAGCGGCGCGGTTGGGATCACAGTGGCCGGCGCTGATGTTGACCGTGCGTCCCGAACCGTCGGTGCCGTTGAAGCCGAACGAACAACGCAGCCCGGTGTTGCCGGAGGTTGCGCCGAAGGCGTCTCCGCCCAGTGCGGCGTCGCCGGTGGCGGACCCGGTTGCGGGGATGAGGTCCGCGACGATCGGGGGAACCAGTAGCGGGGCAGCGGTGTGCACGACAGTCCGCTTCAGGAATTCAGGCAATTCGATGCCGGCGGCAGGATCGGCCGTGAGGGCGACTCCGTTGCCGACTACGTCGACGGCAATGCCACGCACGAGGTCAGCGACCTCGGCAGGCTGCGAATCGAGCCACGTGTTGAGCGCCGAGAGCTGACCCTGCAGAGCCTGCTCGCTCTGAGCGACGTCCTTGACCTCGAAGCCCGCCTTCTCGGCAGCCTCGCGGGCGGCGTCCTTGTCTCGACCGTCAGCGAGTGCGACGACGCCCTTGCCGAGGTCGTCGAGCCAGACACCGGCAAAGGAGTCGGGGAACTGGACGCGCGCGATGGCGGCGAACTCGGCGAGCTTCTGCGCGAGCTCGGAACGTGAGACGAACTGGTCGGGCGTCAGCGCCAAGTCATGCTGTAGAGCTTCGGCGAGTTCTACGGGCAGATGGGCTGCCTGATCGGATACCCCGGATTCATTCGGTTCTGCGTTCGCGACCGCGGTAATCGGTCCGAGGAGCAGCAGCGCGGCCGAACCGAACACTGCGGCACGACGTGCGATGGAGCTTCGCATGAGGGCCTTTCCACTTCGTTGACCGCGTACCACCCCCCTGGGAGCACACGGATACGGCTCACGGACTTGTGGTGAGCCGATCACAGTCGACCATGACTATATGGGTTCGAACGCACTAATCCCACCCGTTACACAAGCGCGCAGCGGTGACTCCGACCGCCGACAGCACTGTGCCCGCCGATCGAGAAACGGATCGGCGGGCACAGTGAGTAGCTCAGGGCTTGGTCAACCCGCCGTGCGAACGCGGATTCCGGAACCGACACCGCCACCGGATGCGCGATCTGCCGCGTCGAGAATGTCTCCGACCGGAATACCGAGATTCGAGGTTCCACCCGAGGTCGCCAGTACCAGGTTCGCTTCGTTGCAACTGGGGGCGCCGCTGCTGTTCGAGCCGCTGGTGATGCCCAGCGCCAAGGTTCCGGAGACGATGGCGCCGCCACTGTCGCCGGCGAGGGTGCACGCGGTACCGGCGAATCCACGGACGGTTCGCGAATCTCCGTCGGCCATGACCAGCTGTGTTTCGACTCGATCCGCCGCCACGACGCCACAGGTGAAGGACGACGTCTGGCCCGACTTGCAGATGGGGGCACCGATCACGGGGCGTGCTGTTCCGGTGATCGCGAGGGTGGTGCCGTTGGCGCCGCGGACGGCAGCGCGATCGAGGCCGGCGTCGATGCCCGACTGGTCGAACTTGATGACCGAGTAGTCGAGATCGCCGGCGTTGTTGCCGACGGAAGACTGTGAGAAGGCGCCGATCAATTGACTGTCGTCGACGTTCGCGTGATTCGGCAGGTAGACCGGCGACTTCGAACCCTCGGCCGGATTGCAGTGTCCAGCACTGATATTGAGTGCGTTGTCCTGATTGTCGACGGCATTGAACCCGAACGAGCAGACCGAGATGTTCTCGGTCGGTGTCTCGCGAATGGGGCCCGTCGACGTGATGTAGGTGTCGCCGCCGAGTGCCCGGGGATCAACCGATCCGCCACCGTCCGGGCTGAGAACGATCTTGGTGTTCTCGAGCCGGGTCGGAAGATTGAGTGCCTGCCCGACGGGGCTGTTCGCGACGTCGATGACAACCTGGTTGTTCAGGACGTCGATAGTCGCCGAATTGACCGCGCGTGAAATTTCCTTGGGCAGCCCGGCAATCCATCCGTTGACGTCGGCCAGTGTCTTCTCGAGAGTGTCGGCGGAGACCGGGGCGACGTGCGTGCGGTAACCGTCGTCGGCGGCGATGCGTGCAGCTTCGGTGGCGGTGACGGCTACGACGGGTTGACCGTCGAGTCCCATCCACGAGCCGGCATAGTCGCCGGGGCGCTCGGACTTGAAATCCTGGGCGTATGCACCGAGCTCCTGAGCTTTGGCAGCGCGGTCCAGATACTCCTGCGGGGAGATCTTCAGATCGCGGGTGATCGCCTCGACAAGCTCAGCCGGAAGCTGGTCGGCTTCGAGCTGTTCGACATGCGTGTCGGAGGCGGGCTCTGCCGATGCCGTCGTGATGAATGGAGCTGCGAGCAGTAGTGCCGAGGCGCCGACCACAGCGGTGCGGATCGCCAACGAGTTACGCATGAAATCCCTTCAAGTCCCCGGCACCGAGCCGGTAGGTACCGCACCCACCATAGGGGAAAAGTTTCGACGAGGAATGTGCGCCTCCCGTCGAACACTTGAATTCTTTTGGCTAACTGGGCATTCCAGGTCTCGGGGCCACTGGCATTGCAGGCATGTCGGGATTCGGTACCACCGGATCGGTTGTGACGGTCGGGTTGGACGGCTCCGTCGGCGTCGTCTGTGTATCAGTGGGGTCGGTCACGGTGGGAGTGTCCGGGGTGGCCGGATCCAGCGGTCTGACGACCGGCGGCAGGTGCTCGATCCGAAGCGGGTCGATCTGGACGGTGATCGGGGATCCCTGCTGCACGGGGGCATTCGCCGTCGTCGATTTCTCTGCACTGGCGCGCGGGCTCTCCGGCGTTGGCTGGGATTCGGATGAGGTCGATTCTGCTTCGGATGACCACCACTGCGCCGTCGGCTGCGCGCCGAGTACGGGTACTTCCGAAGGGAGCGTGGTCGCTGATTGTGAAACCGCGCCGGACGGACTCGCCGCGGTGGTGGGAGTGGTGCCGGGTGCCAAGGGAGATTGTGCGTCGAGAATCCCGGGTGCCGGAACTGTCGGGGTGTGTCCGATGATGACCGCTGCCGCACAGCCCGACACCGTCAGAAAAACTGCGGCGGCTGCTGCGGCGATGATCGGTCGGCGCTCCGACTGCCACTGACGACTGCGCCAACTGTCGACACTCGCTGCTTTCGTGACCGTTGCCTCCACGTCGGATTCCGGCTCCGGTTCGATCAGGACGAACGGCGGAAACTCCTCGGGGGTCTCCTCCGGTTCGAAAAGAGCGGTTGGCTCGGGTTCGGAACACGCAGTGGTGATCGAGAAGGGCGCGGCCAACGCTGCGGCTCCGCGAGCCGCACTGTCGTCGGCATCCGGATCTGCGAGCCAAGCCGCGGAGGCGTCCTCTTCCGGAATCAGTTCGACGCCGTCGAGATCCATGCTGTCGAGTGCGACGCGCAGTGCGTCGACGGAATCGCTCGACCAACCTGCGGGAATCACGGCAGAGATGTCCAAGTTGTGTTCGGTGAGTGCGCGAACCTCCCTGACCAGGCAATACATAGCCGTCGCTACGAGTTCTTCCCCTCGCGTCATGTGCTCGGAGAAGTTGTCGATATCGTCAGTTCCGACCCTGTCGAGGAACCCCCGCAACCCGGCGGAACCAGTCGCGGTTTCACCTAGCTGAACGGTGCCGTCAGGGGCGTGGTGCAGCACCGATTCGCGTTCGAGGGTCACCAGCACCGAGTCAGGTTTCGCGATCGCAGCAATGCTTCGTTTATTGCCGACGGCGAGTCCGACTCCCCAATTCATAGCGATCCCCGTTTCACAGTTACCGAACTTTGCTCGGCATGCATGTCCTGATTCCTGTGAAAACTATCACTTAAACGGATATACGCAACCCTCCGGACAATATTCAGCTAACTATTTGTTCGCCGGTGTCATGCTTCGAAGGATGGTGAGCAATTCCGAACGGGACTGTGCCCCGACGCGCCGCTTGATGCGTGCGACATGGTGCTCGACGGTTTTGGCGGAGATATAGAGACGTTCGCCGATTTCCCGATACGTCAGGCCGACGACGACGAGTTCGGCAACTTCTTGTTCGCGCTCGGTCAGTACCGACGGTGGTGTCGCGCTGTCGGCCGAATCGGTTGCGATCGTCTCGGCCGTCGACGTTGTGCGTAGCGAGCGTGCAACGTGGAGCAATGCCGTCGCCGATTTGGTGTCCGGGGTGCGCAGCGCTGCTTCGCCGGCGAGGCGGGCCGCGTCCCAGGGGAGTCCGATTCGGCTGAGCGTTCGCGCAGCGGCTTCGACTTCGTCTGCGTCGACGCTGCCCTGCATGAGTAGGAGCCACTGGCGGCCGGCGGTCGCCAAACCGGCTGCGTAAGTGTGGGTTTTGGCTGATTCCGCGAGTGCATGCGCGTGTGGAAGGAGGTCGGCCGGCGACTGCGCGAGGATCGATGCCTGGACGCCGTACCAATGAAGCGGCGAAGACCACAGCGGCGGCTCGCCGAGTGCGCGGAGGAGTGAGCGCGCGTCGTCGACAAGATGCTCGACCTGCTCGGCCTCGTCGAGTCGTACTGCTGCAAGCCACAGTTCGCCGATGGGAAGCAAATTGAAGAGATCCACGCTGCAGGACGCGAGGGTGCCTGCCGCGCCCGACCAAGCCCGACGCAACTGCGCGAGATCACCGGAGCGCCGAGCGAGACCCACCATCAGAGCATGTAGAAACAGTGCATCACGTTCGCGGAGGGGGCCGCGGACTACATCGTCCGGTAGGTCGTCGACAGCAGTTTCGTTCCCACGAATCATCGCGATCCAGGCGCCGAGAATGTGAAGCCGCGCCCACGTGTGGCTGCTTGCGTCGTCGCCGGCGATCGCGGCGGTGACAACAGCGGCGGCGCGTTCATGGGCACCGTTGTGCAGGAGCGCCAGAGCGACCAGTGCCGGGGCGGAATCTGGCTGGAATTGCGAGGTGTCGGCGCCGCCGGGGAGGGAGAGTGCGCGTGACATCGTGTTGAGCGCACTCGGTGCACCCCCCGTTACCGATTGCATCAGTCCGTTGGCGAGTGTGGCAGCGCCGACCGTGGTGCTCGACGGTGATCCGGTGTGTCCGGTGAGCGCCGCGTTCGCGTCGTCGACCTTGCCGATGCCGAGGAAGGTGATTGCGGCGAAGGGGGATTCGGTTCCGGTGCGCTCTGGCCCGAGCCAGGCGTAGAGATCAGCAGCAGCGCCGAGTTGACCACAGCTAGCGGATGAAGCCGCGCGGACCCGCACTGCCGTCGCCAGTTTCGCGTTGTCGAGATCGGGTTCGGCGATGACGGAATCTGCCAGGCGGCACGCGGTGTCGAGGTCACCACTTCGAGCCGAGGCCTGGGCGTACAGCAGCGTGTCGGTCAGGTCGAGAGGCTCGATCGAATGCACACGACGAAAGAGATCTGCTGCGACCGCCGGCATGATGCCGTCGACTGCGTCTCGTAGCACGGCCGTGAGATCTCGGTGGCGGATGCCGGAGTCGAAAAGCCTTATTGCTGTGTCGATGTCGAGAGTTCGCGCGTGCGCGCGTGATTCGACGATTCTGATCAGCTCGCTGCGGATACGCCCCGTACTGGTCGACTCTGCCAAAACGGTTGCGACGAGAGGAGATCGTGAACCGAACAGTCCGGACGCCAGTGCGCGGTCGAATGCGGCTGTGAGGCTGAACTTCTCCTGTCCCAGATCGAGTTCGAAAGCGTCGACGTCCGGGACGGCCAGTGAAACCTCGAGGATCTCCCGCTCGATCGGATGCAGAGCAGTGACCTGATGGAGAAAGTGTGTGCGTACAGCCGGCGCCATTTCCGGGCGGCCCGCCGCGGCGGCGGCGAAGTACGCTTCGATTGCCCCGAAGGAACCACCGGCAAGGTGCTCGAGCGTCAGCACTGCACGGTCGTCAAGTGGGATTCTTCGCTCTGCGGCGATCTTCCGAATATCGGATCGGTTCAACGGGTTCAGGTGAAGGACGGTACCGAAACTCGAGATGCTCGCGTAGATCGGTGCGAGTGGAGGATCGATCCGATCGGAGGCGATGACAACTCCGAGGTCGTCGCGTTGAACAAGCTCGTTCAGGGCGCGGATTTCATCGGAGGTCAGAGCCTGCGCGTCCGCGATCACCACAATCGCATCGGCCGGGGCGTCATGTGCGAGCGTGGTGACCACGGGCTTGTCACCCGATTCGATTCTTTTCCGGACTGCCCTCGACACCTGGGGCCGAGCGCTGGCGTCGGTCCCGGTGATGAACAGGCGCAGTGGCGATGCAGTCAGATCGATGCCGCGCAAAAGTCCTGCGATGTACGACGATTCGGTGCCGCTGTCACGGTTCATCGAAGGCCTGCCGGTCAGCGGATCGGCGCGGTGACGCCGCCGACGACACCTCCGACGACGTTTCCGACACCACCGACGACGTTACCGAGACCTCCGACCACGCCGCCGACACCGTTGACCAAACCGCCGACTCCGTTGCCGATGCCGGTCGCAGCATCACCGATACCGGTTCCGACGCCAGCTCCAGGTGCAGGCGCAGGCGCGGGCGCCGGGGCGGGAGCCGGTGCGGGCGCCGGGGCGCCGGGTGCGGCAGGTGCAGGCGCCGACTGGGCGGTCTCGCCCGGTGCGGGCGCTGATCCAGCTGGTGCGCCGGCAACCGGAACTGCCCCTGGCGCCGTCGTCGAACCGCCTGCGGCAGCAGGAGAACCGGGCTGATTGTTCTGAGTTCCGTTGTTCGCAGTCGTGGATCCGGTACCTGCCGCTTCGGCTGCCGTCGTGCTGCCGGGAGTAGAGCCTGCGGTGGTCGATGCGGTCGAGGAGGTGGACTCGCTCGTGGTGTTCGCTGAACTGGACGGGACGTTGATCTTGTCCATGGCTGTTCCGATTCCGAGCCCGCCTGCGGCGAGCACGATGAATGCTCCAACCACCGCAGCAACTACGCCCACCCTCGACGAGCGTCGAGTCGCCGTGTTCTCTTCCTCGGTCGGCTCGGCAAGCAGCGGAGTGGAGAAGGCAGGAACCGGTGCGGGCTTGCGGGTGGGCTCGGCGGGGACAACAGGGACAGCGAGTGCCGTGGTGGCTGTCATTTCTGTCGCCAGCGTCGCAGCGCCGGACGCCGCGCACGACGCCGGATCGGCGTCGGCGATCACGGGAACACGAAGCTCCGCAGACAATAGTTCGGCGACAAGGGGAATGGACGAACTTCCGCCGGCCAGAACAACCTGATTGACATCGCTGGATTCGACGCCGGCAGATCGCAGGCTTTCGCGAACCAAGGCCACCGATTCAGTGAGGGCGGGGCGGATCAGATCCTCGAGCTCGGAACGAACGAGTCGAACGTCGCTGATTGCACCGGGAAGTGCGACGCGGGCAACGGTTTCCGTCTCGGTGGAAAGCTCCTCCTTGGCTGCGCGAGCATGCTCACGCAGCGTTTCCAGCGCTTCAATCGTCTGGGGAGCAAAGGGATCGAGGGCTGCGAAGTGATCCGACACCGCATCGAGCAGGTGCACGGTGACGAGGTGATCGAATTCGTCACCGCCGATGTCCTCGCTGCGCAGCGGCTTGCCGAAGATGTCGCTCCGTCCGCCGGTCGTGGACATCATCGTGACGTCGAGCGAACGGGCGCCGAGGTCGTAGACGACGGTCAGACCGTCGTTGACAACAGTTCCGGAAGCGGCGAGCCACGCCATGACGGCCGCGGGTTCGGCGACGAGAGTTGCGCCGTGAACCCCGGCGCCATCCAGCGCGGACTCCATGGTGCGTGCTGTGTGGCGGTTCCACCCCACAGGGTGAGCCAGGACAACCGTCGGCCCTTCGCCGCTGCCCGCCTGGCCGACGAGCGCGTCTACCGCTGTTGCCGCGAGATCCTCGCCGCGGTACTCGGTGCCGTCGGCGGCAAGTATCGGAATCGGATCGCCGACGCGCTCGACAAATCCGGTGATGACGGATCCGTCGTCCAATTGCAGTGCACTGGGTAAGCGGACCTGTTGCGTTTCACCGGTTGAGCCGTCGCTGACAGCTACGAGAGTGGCCGAACCGATGCTGATGCCGAGCCCTGCCGCCATGAACGAACTCCCCTGGTCGTGGGCGACAGAAGGACTGTCGCGGTTGTCTGCGATGTCGGTTTCAGGACCAAGATCGTTACCGGATTGGAGGCGCTCCGACGAAGTAGGGGGCCGATCCCCTAATCGGGGCAAATCCCCTAACCAGGCCAGTCGTGGCCCGTAGGGGACTTCCCCGTCCGCCCCGGCAGAAGAGGGGGGTGCTCCCCGTTGGCCCCGGTCGCAAAAGTTCTTAGCGTTGATTCCACTCGCTACCTCTGGCAGCGCACCAGTTTCCGGAGCACCGGCAACAACCCACCGGCAACATCACGGTCAACATCACGGTCAACGAACTTCAGGAGAACCCGCCATGGCAACGAACGCCGTACTCGAATTCATCCTCGGGCTACTTCGCGACGACGAGGCAGCTGCCAACTACTGCGCCAACCCGACCGCGGCTCTCAACGCTGCAGGTCTGTGCGACGTCAGCCCCGCCGACATCGTCGCTGTTGCTCCGCTGGTCGCCGAGTCCGGACTCTTTGCCGGTGGCGGCGCCGACCTGTCCGCGATCGTCAACGCCGGCGCGTCCGCTGCCGGTGCGATCGGCGGCGGGCTCGGAATCGGTGGTGGACTCACCGGTGGCCTCGGTGGCGGTCTGGGGGGCAGCCTGGGTCTCGGCGCCGGTGCGGGCCTGGGAGTCGGAGGCGCCCTCGGCGGCCAGTTCGATCTGGTCGGCGACTTCGCAGCAGCCCTCAGTGCTGCGCTTGCCATCGGCGGCGAGATCAGTGCCGACCTCGGCGCAGCCTTCGGCGCCGTCATCGAAGCCGGCCTCGGCCTCGGTGGCGCACTCGACCTCGGCGGCGCACTCGATCTCGGTGCACAGCTCAGCGCGGCTCTGGGTGGTGCGCTCGGAGTGACCGGCGGCCTGACCGCGGAACTGGGAGCAGCGCTCGACGCCGCAATCGGCGCAGTCGGCGGACTCGACCTGACGGCAGGGCTCAGCGGAGCCCTCGCACCCGTCTTCGCCATCGGCGGCGACCTCGGAGCGGACCTCGGACTGGCTCTCGGTGGACTCCTCGGCGGCGCAGCAGACCTCAGTGGTCTCCTCGACATCGGCGGCGAACTGGGTGCAAGCCTGACCGGCGCACTCGAATCCGCCCTTGCCCTCGGCGGCGGCCTGGACCTGGCCGGCGCTCTGACGGGTGACCTCAGCACGGCGTTGTCCGGCGCGCTCTCCGGTGTCCTGGGAGCCGGCGGCACGATCGGCGCTGATCTGGGTGCATCGCTCGGCGGCGTTCTCGGCGCGATCACCGACGTCAGTGTTCTCACGGATATCGCGGGAGGGCTCGATCTCGGTGCTGCCCTCAGCGGCGCCCTCGGCGGAGCACTCGGCGTCGGCGGCGGCTTGGAAACTGCACTCGGAGGCGCACTCGACGCAGCACTGGGCCTCGGCGGCGGACTCGACCTCGACGCAGTGCTCGGCGGCGGCGCAGACCTCGGCGCGCAGCTCAGCGCGGCACTCTCCGGCGCTCTCGGTGCCGGCGGGACGGTCGGAGCCGACCTGGGTGGCGCACTCGGCGGACTGCTCGGGGGAGCACTCGACATCGAAGGTGGACTCGGCGCCGACCTCGCGGCGGCTCTGGGCGGCGGCGCGAATCTGTCGACGGCCCTCGAAGGCGTCCTCGGTTCGGCACTCGGCGTTGATGCCGGGCTCGCGGGCGGCCTCGGCGGCGCACTCGACGCAGCACTGGGCGCAGGCGGACTTACCGGAATCGACCTCGGTGGTGCACTCGGCCTGGGCGGCGAAGCAGGCTTGGCTGCCGGTGTGGCGGCGGCTCTCGACACCGCTCTCGCGGGTGCAGGCGGCCTGGGTGCTGTCGGTTCGGTGGGTACAGACCTCACCGGCGCGCTCGACGGTGCCTTGGGCGCAGGCCTCGGGGCTGGATTGGGCGGCTCTCTCGACAGCATTCTCGGTGCCGAAGGTGCCCTCGGTGGAGCGCTGGACTCGGCACTGAACATCGGCGGAATCGGTACCGGCGCTATCGGCGCCGACCTGCCCTCCGTCGACCTCGGCGCAGTGAACCTCGGTCCGATCTCCGCCGAACTGCCTTCAGTCGACCTCGGAAGCATCGCGGCGGACGGCCTGAACCTCGGCGCTGTGACCGGCGATCTCGGAGCAACGGTGGGCGGCGCTCTGGACGCAACAGCAGGTCTCGACGCAACCGCAGGCCTCGATGCAGCCACGAACGCGGCGGCCGGCTTGGGCGGGTCGCTCGGCGGTGCACTGAACGGCGTCACCGATCTCGGTGGATCGCTCGGCGGGGCTGTCGGAGCAGTCACCGACGTGACCGGTTCGATCGGTGCAGACGCAACCGCGGCTGCCGGTGGCACCGTCGACGGTGGCGGTACCGTTGGCGGCGGTGGAGTCGCTGACCTGGGTGGATCTCTCGGTGGAGCGGTCAGCGGAGTGTCCGACCTGACGAGTTCGTTGACCGGTGCGCTGAACCCGTGGTCGTCGATCGATGCGACCGACGCTTTCGGTTCGGGTTCCGCTTCGGGACTGAGCGCCGATACCGGACACTCGCTCTTCGCCGAGGATTCGGTTGCAGCACCGGTCGATCACATCGACCCGGTTGCGGTTGTCGATCACCTGCATCCCTGATCTGCTGACGCAGGAACTGAAATCGGTCAAAATGACCTGATGTAACAAATCCGGCCCTGCGCGCGCTATGCGTTCGCAGGGCCGGATATTCGAGTCGGGAAGAATTGCGGGTCAACGTAGCTCATGAGTGATTCAGCGAGTCAGGTAAGCAACCGGAAGGCGCGCGTCGCGTCGTCGACGGCGTCGTTGCTCGAACGGACAGCCGCAGTGGCGAAGGATTTCGGGCGCACGGATCTGGTGCGGCGACTCGAGAACGCTCAGGTCAGAGTCAACGACCCGCGTATTCGCATCGTGGTGGTCGGCCCCCTCAAGCAGGGCAAGAGCCAGTTCGTCAATTCGCTGCTCGGCATCGACGTCTGCTCGGTCGGTGACGACGAGACCACTGCCGTGGCGACGGTCGTACAGTACGCGGAGACCGCGGTTGCCGAACTTATTCTCGCCGATCCGGGCGCGACGCCCATCCGGGTACCACTTCCGCTCGAAGAACTCATGGGGATCACCCCGGCCACACCTCGCGCCGAAGGGCGCGAGGTGTTGCGCGTCGAGGTCGGTGTTCCCAGTCCGCTGTTGGCCGACGGTTTGGTACTGATCGACACCCCTGGCGTCGGCGGTCATGGAAATCCGCATGCTGCAGGAACATTGGGTTTGATCACCGCGGCCGATGCCGTGTTGGTTCTGTCGGACTCCAGTCAGGAGTTCACCGAACCCGAGCTTGGATTCATCCGCCAGGTCGTCAATCTGTGTCCTGCGGTGGCCGGGCTGATCAGCAAGACCGATCTGTACCCGCACTGGCGGCAGATCCTCGACGCCGACCGCGGACACCTCCAGCGCGCCGGGTTGGACCTGCCGCTCATTCCGATCTCCTCGGTACTGCGCTCGCACGCGCTGAGGCTGGGGGACAAAGAACTCGAAGCGGAATCCGGCTTCCTGGACCTCTATCAGTTCTTGCGGGACAACGTCGTTGCGCGTGCCGAGTCGAACACCCGACGCGCGGTAGCGATGGACGTGCGTTCTGCGGCAGCGCATCTGACGTTGGAGATGGGCAGTGAGCTTGCGGCGCTGAAGGATCCGTCGACCGCTCAGGCGGCGGTCGCCGGACTGCAGCGCGCCCGGGCGGCGGCCGAGGAACTGCACAAGAAGACCTCACTCTGGCAACAGAGCCTCGGCGACGGCATCGCGGACCTCGCCGCCGACATCGATCACGACCTCCGGGACCGGTTGCGCCGGGTTACCCGCCAGGCCGAGGAGACGGTCGACGAAGGCGATCCCGGTAAGGACTGGGACGTCGTGGGGGAGTGGCTCGAGCAGGAGATCGCCACCGCGATCGGTGACAACTTCGTATGGGCGCATGATCGCGCACAGTGGTTGGCAGAAGTTGTGGCGCAGCACTTTGCGGAGACCGGTGACGTCGCGCTACCGCATCTCGACGTCGCCGACACCGACGGTTTCCTGGAACCGGTCGGTGCATTGGCGGACCTCGAATCCGGCCGAATCGGCATCACTCAAAAGGTTCTGGTCGGTATGCGCGGCTCGTACGGTGGCGTTCTGATGTTCGGCTTGATCACCACGATGATGGGCATGGCTCTGGTCAACCCGATTTCCATCGGCGCCGGGGTCCTGCTGGGTACCAAGGCTTATCGTGAAGACAAGCAAGCTCAGGTACTCAAGCGTCGGGCCGAGGCGAAAGCGGCTATCCGGCGGTTTGCCGACGACGTCAGCTTCCAGGTGGGCAAGGAGTCGAAGGATCGACTCCGCCTGGTGCAGCGGCTTTTGCGTGATCACTTCACCGACATCGCCGAACAGGCGTTGCGCTCGATCAACGAATCCCTTCGCGCCACGCAGGAAGCCGCGCAGCTGGAGTCGAGCGAACATGCCGCTCGTATCAAGCGGCTGGAGACCGATATGCGCGTCGTCGCGGAGCTCGACGCCGTTGCCGGAACGTTGATCGGCGAAACTCTCGCTCCTGCTTCGGCAAAGGTGACCAACGCATGAATGCAACGACCGCCGTGACTGCTGTGGAGTCGGCACACGCACTGATCGACCACGCCAGACGGGTCTACGCCGATCAGCCACAGACTCGCGCCCAGTTGGAAGAATGTGCGGCCAGGCTCGACGAGCCGCTGAGGGTGGCGCTTGCCGGCTCCCTCAAGGCTGGTAAATCGACACTGCTCAATTCGCTTGTCGGACAGGATATAGCGCCGACCGACGCGACCGAGTGCACGCGCGTCGTCACCTGGTATCGGAACGGGACAACGCCGCAGGTGACCGCGACGGCCGAGAACGGCGCCGAGTTCAACGTGCCGGTGACCCGCCGCGACGGCAGGCTCACCTTCGATCTGGGCGAGTACACCGCAGACTCGGTGGACCGCATCGACGTCGACTGGCCGTCTTCGGCTTTGGCGCGTACGACGATCATCGACACACCGGGTACCTCGTCGCTCTCGACCGAGGTTTCGGCCCGCACCTGGGACATGCTTGTTCCCGACGGCGGGGCGCCGGGCGCGGATGCAGTGGTCTATCTCCTGCGGGCCCTGAACGCCAGTGACATGCAGTTTCTCGGGAAGATCGCGGATCACGTGGGCGGAGAATCCGGGCCGCTCGGAGTGATCGGTGTTCTCTCGCGTGCCGACGAGGTCGGCGCAGGCAGGCTCGACGCGTTGTCTTCGGCGAAGGACGTCGCGGCACGATTTGCCGAGGAGTTGGAGCGAACTGGCCTGTGCCAGTCGGTGGTTCCGGTGGCAGGTCTGCTCGCACTCGCTGCTCGGACGATGAGACAGAGTGAGTTCGCGGCCTTCTCGGCGCTCGCGCAGGTTCCGGCCGAGGATCTGAGCCTGGCGCTCCTCTCCGCGGATCGCTTTGCCAGGCAGGACAGTCCGCTGCCGGTCGATGCGGCCATGCGGGCGCAATTGGCCGATCGGTTCGGGCTCTTCGGAATTCGCCTCGCCGTGACGTCGATCAAGTTGGGGGCCACTGATTCGCCGTCGCTGGCGGCCGAATTGTTGGAGCGCAGCGGCCTGGACGAACTGCGTCAGGTGATCGACGTTCAATTCGGTCAACGAGCAGATCAGCTCAAATCGCATACGGCGCTGGTGACACTGGGAAGAATCCTCGAAGCCGACCCGAGCGAGGAAGGCGATCAGATCGCGGCGGAGGCGCAACGGTTGCTCGCCGATGTTCACGGGTTCCACGAACTTCGCCTCCTCGGGCGTCTTCGTTCGGTACACACAGATCTGCCACCCGACGACCTGGCACAACTGCAAAGACTGATCGGTGGCTACGGAATCCGGGCCAGTGACAGGCTGGGCTGCGAACCGGAAGAATCGCCGGAGGCGCAGCGTGCGCGGGCTACTGCGGCGGTCCGGCGATGGCGCGAACTGTCCAGACATCCGCTCTTCGACAGATTCACCTCGCGCGCCTGCCTGGTTGCTGCCCGCAGCGCCGAGGGCGTCCTGGCTGAAATTGTGCCCGAATAGGGACCCGTTCACTGTGCGAGCGCCGGAAGAGGGTTCTATCTTGAGTTCGGGATGATCCGGACATAACTCCCAGGTTCGGGTCCCACCTCGATGGGAGCACGCGCATGGCGAGTGACATCAAGTCCGCATCACCGGATCGAGCCACCTTCGTCCTGGGGACGCTCATCCTGGTGGCTGCGGTCGCGAACCTCAATCTCTCGGTCGCGAACGTCGCGCTACCCGACATCGGGCGGGCTTTCGACGCCAGTCAGACGCAACTGAATCTGATCGCGGTCGGCTACTCGCTGGGCCTGGCCGGAACGGTGCTCTACCTGGGGGCCTTGGGAGACCGATACGGTCGCAAGATGCTGCTGGTCACCGGCATGGCGCTGTCCATTCCGGCGTCGATCGTGGCGGGATTCGCCGGGAACTTCGAAGTTCTCTTCCTCGCCCGCATAGTCGGAGGTGTGTCGGCAGGTCTGGCATTCCCGACGACGCTGGCCATCATCACAGCGTTGTGGGCAGGACCGGCACGAACCAAGGCGATAGCCATGTGGTCGGCCATCGGCGGCGCGATCTCGGCACTGGGGCCGATCGTCGCGGGCGCGTTGCTCGAGCAGTTTCACTGGGGATCGGTTTTCTTCGTCACCCTTCCGTTGGCTCTCGTGGCACTGATCTGCGCACTGATGTTGGTACCCGCTCACGTCAACGAGACGACCGAACGAGTCGATCATCTCGGCGGCATCGTTTCGATCGTCTTCATCGGGGCGCTGGTGCTGTCCATCAACTTCGCGCCGGTCAAGGGTTCGGGCACGATGGCACTCGTGCTCGGTGCGATCGCGCTCGTCGCGGGCATCGGGTTTTTCCTGCAGCAACGACGCGCGATCAATCCACTGTTCGACCTTCACGTAGCTGCGCGCCCAACCTTCTGGGTCGCAGCCGTGGGCGGGTTGGTGGTGTTCGGATCGCTCATGGGTGCGATGTTCATCGGTCAGCAGTTCCTGCAGAACGTACTGAGTTACTCGACGCTGGCGGCCGGTGCGGCCATCATTCCGGCGGCCCTGGCGATGGTGATCGTTGCGCCGCGTTCGGCGACCATGATCGAAAGGTACGGCGCCCGAGTCACTCTGCTCTCCGGGTATCTGTTTGTGGTTCTCGGATTGTTTGTCGCGCTGTTCATGTGGAACGAAAAAACGCAATACTGGCAGGTTGCGTTGGCCTACGCACTTGTCGGGATCGGGGTCGGGCTTGCCGGCACACCGGCATCTCGGTCCCTCACCGGATCCGTACCCGTGCATCGCGCGGGTATGGCGTCGGGAACGTCGGACCTGCAACGCGACCTGGGCGGCGCCATCATGCAGTCGATTCTCGGCGGCATACTCACCGCCGGGTACGCAAAATCGTTGGGGAATGCGATCTCGTCATCGCCGAACGCATCCGAGGTGACTCCCGAAACTCAAGCCGCGCTCACCAAATCCTTCTCCAGCGCTGAAGTTCTGGCGGAACGCTACCCGCAATACGCGGACCAAATCATGACCGCCGCCAAAAATGCCTTCCTGGACGGGGATACACATGCCTACCTCGCGGCAATCATCATCGTGTGTGCCGGTGCCGCAGTGGTGACGTTCTTCTATCCGCATCGCGAGCGTGAGCGTGTCCTGCTGGCGCAGTACGCGGCCGAATCCGATCTCGCCGCGGAGAAGAGTGCTGAGAAGAGTTGAGCGCGCTCTGGTACTGATGAGGGATGCCACAACTACTTCACATCGATTCGTCTGCCGAACTCCGCAACTCGACCTCGCGTGACCTGACCGCACTGTTCGCTGCGCAGTGGTCGGAGATCAGCCCGAATCACACGACGGTGACGTTGGACCTGCACCGAGACCCCTTGCCGCACCTCGCGGACGCGGCCCTGCACTACGCACCACGCTTGCGCGTCGACGGAGAGAGTCCGGACGCCGACGCAGAAGCACTGCAGGCTCGGGTCATCGAGCAACTCGCCGCGGCGGACGTAGTCGTGATCGGTGCACCGATGTACAACTGGTCGATCCCGTCCACGTTGAAAGCGTGGATCGATTACGTACACGTCCTGGGTACAACGGTGCCTTTCGACACTCGCACTCAGCCCATGGCAGGCAAGCCCGTGGTGATCGTGTCCAGTCGCGGAAACACCTATGCACCGGGTTCGGGGAACGAGGCAAACGATCACACCGTCCCGCCGCTCGTTCAGGTGCTGGGGGTGTCGATGGGAATGGATGTCTCCGTCATCACCGCGGAACTGACTTTGGCGCAGCGTATTCCGGCGATGGCACCGCTGATCGAGCAGGGTGAGGCGAGCCTGCGCGCTGCCCGGGAATCGCTCGTCGAGTTGGCCCGTACCTTAGGAGCCTGATCAGGGGCTTGATCAGGGCGCCTGACCAGGTTCAGGCGAGAGCCGAGATCATCGACGCCACGTCTGCCGGCTCTGTGTCGTAACCGGGGAAGTAGCAGCACACTTCGTCGGCATGCTCGCCGAACCGCCGCCGAATCTCGGTCGCACATTCTTCCGGGGTGCCGACGACGGCGAGTGTGGTCAGCATCGGATCGGTGATCAACGAGGCCATGTCGGCATAGCCGCCTCGCTTCGAGAGGGTATTGAGTTCCGGCTGGACCTCGCCCCACCCTTCGACGTCGAGCACCGGACGGTATGCGGGCGTCGATCCGTAGAACGAGAGCAGCGCCCGGACGCCTCGGGCGGCCGCGGCGAGTTGATCGTCGCTGCGGCCGACGCCGACGATGACCTGCGGGATGATCGTGAATTCGTCTCGGGTGCGCCCGGATTCGCGAAGGCCTGTATCGACGGCCGGAAGTGTGCGCTCGAGGAAATGTCGCTCCGAGTGGAACGGCATGACCAGTAGTCCGTCGGCAACCTCCGCGGCGGTACGGGTCATCACCGGCCCGAGTGCCCCCATCAGGATGGGCGGCGGTCCATAGGGATTGGGGCCGGGGTCGAATGTCGGCGGCATCAGAGTGTGGGTGAAGAACTCGCCGCGGAAGTTCAGCGTCGAGGTGTTCTCCCACGCCGTGAAGATCGCCTTGACCGCGGCGACGGTCTCCTTCATGCGGGCCGCTGGACGCGACCACGTTGCGCTGTAGCGTTTTTCGATGTGCGGTTTGATCTGCGACCCGAGACCGAGCCGAAAGTGGCCGCGACTGAGCAACTGCAGGTCGTTGGCCGAATGCGCCAGATGCATGGGACTGCGGGGGAACGCGATGGCGACGTTGGTCATCAGGTCGAGGTCGACGGCCGAAGCGGCTTCGACGAGTGGGAAGAACACGTCGTGCGGCCCCTCGAACGTGAACAGTCCGCCGGCGCCGGTCTCCGCGAGTTCACGGCTGCGAGCAGCGCCTGCGCCCGGCGCGGAGTCGAGTTGTACGTGAATCTTCATCGGCGTGCTCGGAGCCAGTCGCTGACACCGGGAGCGAACGGAGCGATAGCCGCCACCGCGACAAGGACGCAGTAGAGAATCGGACCCCACGTCAGGACTCCAGCGCCGATATCCGCTGCGCCGTCGACCAGGGACATGAAGCCGAGCCCGGCCGCGATGCTCAGGGCTCCGACGACCGCCGTCATCACCCTCCCGGCGTTCTTGCGTGCGCGGAGGAGTTGAAGGCTCATGAGCGCGAGCAGGACCAGGACGAGAGCGCCGCCGCCGCTGCCCGCCAGCACGACGGTCACGGCGTCGGAGATGTCGGTGGACGAGTATCCGGGGTTGTCGCGTGCAGTCGATTCTTCGAGAGCGGATCGGACGTCGTCGAGGCTGGTGACTACCACTCCGGCGATTCCGGCCAGCACGACGAACGAGCCGATCCAGGCAGAAGCAGACAAGGTCACGGCTTTGGGGGTCTCGTCGCTCGCCGGCGCTCGGAGTGGCCGAACCGAGACGTCGGGTCGCTCGGGTGCCGGGCGTGGAGGTGACGGGCGAGCAGGTCGAGCGGGGGAATTGTCGGGATCGGTCACCGGCCGATCGTAGCCATTTGGAGAGATGTGGAAGTGATGTGGCGCACTTTTTCGGCTTTTCGGGGAAGGCGGGAACAAATCTACGTGGGCTGTAGTTGACCATTTCGACAAGCTTGAGCGCCCTCGGCTCAACTTCAAGTTGACTCCCGGCCACGGTCGGAGGCAAACTTGAGCGGAGGACGCTCACCAAGCGAAAAACTCGCGGTCATGTTCGAGATCAACCACTCGAGCAGAGAACCGCAGAACGAAAGGTAGGAACACTATGGCTCGTGCAGTCGGTATCGATCTCGGTACGACCAACTCGGTAGTTGCAGTGCTGGAGGGCGGCGAGCCCGTAGTGGTCGCCAACGCCGAAGGCTCACGTACCACCCCCTCGGTGGTCGCATTTGCCAAGAACGGCGAGGTTCTCGTCGGTCAGCCCGCGAAGAACCAGGCAGTCACGAACGTCGACCGCACCCTCCGTTCCGTCAAGCGCCACATCGGCACTGACTGGAACGTTGAAATCGACGGCAAGAAGTACACGCCGCAGGAAATCAGCGCCCGCACGCTCATGAAGCTCAAGCGTGACGCGGAGGCTTACCTCGGCGAAGACATCACCGACGCCGTCATCACCGTCCCCGCGTACTTCGAGGACGCACAGCGTCAGGCAACCAAGGAAGCCGGCCAGATCGCCGGCCTCAACGTCCTTCGTATCGTCAACGAGCCCACCGCGGCTGCACTGGCATACGGACTGGACAAGGGCGACACCGAGCAGACCATCCTGGTCTTCGACCTCGGTGGCGGCACCTTCGACGTCTCCCTGCTCGAAATCGGCGACGGCGTCGTCGAGGTTCGTGCAACCTCCGGTGACAACCACCTCGGTGGCGACGACTGGGACGAGCGCGTCGTCGCTTGGCTGGTCGACAAGTTCAAGGCTCAGAACGGCATCGATCTGACCAAGGACAAGATGGCCCTGCAGCGTCTGCGTGAGGCTGCGGAGAAGGCGAAGATCGAGCTCTCCAGCTCGCAGAGCACCTCCATCAACCTCCCGTACATCACGGTCGACGCGGACAAGAACCCGCTCTTCCTGGACGAGCAGCTCTCCCGCAGCGAGTTCCAGAAGATCACCTCCGACCTGCTCGATCGCACCCGTGCGCCGTTCCAGGCAGTGATCAAGGACAGCGGAATCGCCGTCAAGGACATCGACCATGTCGTGCTCGTCGGTGGCTCCACCCGTATGCCGGCCGTCTCCGATCTGGTTCGTGAACTGACCGGTGGCCGTGAGCCCAACAAGGGTGTCAACCCGGACGAGGTCGTCGCCGTCGGCGCCGCACTCCAGGCCGGCGTGCTCAAGGGCGAGGTCAAGGACGTTCTGCTCCTCGACGTCACGCCGCTTTCCCTCGGTATCGAAACCAAGGGTGGCGTGATGACCAAGCTCATCGAGCGCAACACCACCATCCCCACGAAGCGTTCCGAGACCTTCACCACGGCTGACGACAATCAGCCTTCGGTGCAGATCCAGGTCTTCCAGGGTGAGCGCGAAATCGCTTCGCACAACAAGCTGCTCGGCTCCTTCGAGCTCACCGATCTGCCGCCCGCCCCGCGTGGCGTTCCGCAGATCGAGGTCACGTTCGACATCGACGCCAACGGCATCGTGCACGTGACGGCGAAGGACAAGGGCACCGGCAAGGAAAACACGATCAAGATCCAGGACGGCTCCGGTCTGTCCAAGGAAGAGATCGAGCGCATGGTCAAGGACGCCGAGGCTCACGCCGAGGAAGACAAGGCCCGTCGCGAAGAGGCAGAGGTCCGCAACCAGGCCGAGTCGCTGGTCCACCAGACGGAGAAGTTCGTCAAGGAGCAGCGTGAAGGTGAGAACGCGGGCAAGGTCTCCGAGGAGATCCTGACCAAGGTCGAGGCAGCGGTCAAGGACGTCAACGACGCCCTGGCAGGCACCGACATCGCTGCAGTGAAGACCGCAGTGGAGAAGCTGGGCACCGAGTCGCAGGCTCTGGGCCAGGCCATCTACGAGGCTTCCGCTGCAAACGAGGCCGGAAACACCGACGGCGCAGGCAATGACGACGACGTCGTCGACGCCGAGGTTGTCGACGAGCCCACCGACTCGGACAAGAAGTGACCTCGGACAACTCCGAGAACAACCCGGTCGACCCCGAGACCGGTGCACAGGGAGAGGCGGCGGGGGAATCCCTGCCGCCGCTCGACTCGGAAGACACAGGGGTAGTTCAGGAAGCAGAGTCGATCGTGGAGGAAGCATCCGCCACCGATCAGCTCGCCGAACGAACTGCGGATCTGCAGCGCTTGCAGGCGGAGTTCACCAACTACCGTCGTCGCGTCGAGCGTGACAAGCAGGTCATCAAGGAAACCGCGCGGGCTTCGGTCATCACCGAGCTCATCGGAATTCTCGACGATCTGGATCGCGCTCGGGCGCACGGTGATCTGGAAACAGGTCCGTTGCGTGCGCTAGCGGACAAGCTCAACACGACCCTGACGGGTCTGGGTTTGACCGACTTCGGTAACGAGGGTGACGATTTCGATCCCGCGCTCCACGAAGCGGTGCAGCATGAAGGCGAAGGCCACGACCCCGTACTCGGGACGGTCATGCGCAAGGGTTACAAGCTCGGCGACCGGGTCCTTCGGACCGCGATGGTGGCCGTGACGGACCGGGTGGGCGACAAGCCTGCAGACGGTTCAGAGGAAGAAGCGAAGTAAGAGTGAGAGGAGGAGACGCCCAGTGAGTCAACGGGAGTGGATCGAGAAGGACTTCTACAAGGAGCTGGGCGTCTCGTCCACCGCCACGGCCGACGAGATCAAGAAGGCGTATCGCAAGCTGGCCCGGGATCTGCATCCCGATGCCAACCCTGACGACGCGAAGGCCGAAGAGCGTTTCAAGACAGTCAGCGAAGCTCATGCAGTGCTCTCCGATCCGGAAAAGCGCAAGGAGTACGACGAAGCCAGGCGTCTGTTTGCCAGCGGCGGCTTCGGTCCCCGCGCGCAAGGCGGCGGCGGATTCAACCCCGGCGCTGGTGGTTTCGACATCAACGACCTGTTCGGCGGCGGCGCCGGTGGACAGGACTCGGGTCTCGGAGACATCTTCGGCGGATTGTTCAACCGTGGGGGAGCGGGCCAGCGCACAGCTGCGCCCAACCGTCCGCGTCGAGGCAAGGATCTCGAGACCGAGACGACGCTCGCCTTCCGCGAAGCAGCGCTCGGTGTCACCGTCCCACTTCGTTTGACCAGCCCGACGTCGTGCACCACGTGTCACGGCAGCGGCGCAAAGCCAGGCACCAGCCCGCGAGTGTGCCCGCATTGCAACGGAACCGGCGTAGTGAGCCGGAACCAGGGCGCTTTCGGATTCAGTGAGCCGTGTGACGACTGCCGGGGAACCGGCTCGATCATCGACTCGCCTTGCGAGGACTGCCACGGTAGCGGCGTCACCAATCGCACACGGACCATCACGGTACGGGTGCCTGCCGGTGTGAGCGATGGCCAGAAGATCAGACTCAAGGGCAAGGGTGAAGCGGGACTCCGCGGAGCTCCGGCCGGCGACCTGTTCGTCAACATCCGCGTCAAGCCGGACAGCGTCTTCGGCCGCAACGGTGACGACCTGACACTGACGGTTCCGGTGAGCTACGGCGAGCTGGTACTGGGTACGACCCTGTCGGTGCCGACGTTGGACGGCCGTGTCGGAGTGAAGGTTCCGGCCGGAACGGTGGACGGACGCATTCTGCGAGTTCGCGGACGTGGCATCCCCAAGCGTCCCGAGGGCGCTGGTGACCTTCTGGTCACCGTCAAGGTATCCGTCCCGCAGAAGTTGGACGACCCGGCGATCGAAGCGCTGAAAACCTATCTCGAGGCCGAGAAGGCGAGCGGGTTCGATCCACGGGCCGGGTGGGCCGGTGCATGATGACCGAGCGACCGCAGAATCAATGGGATGCGACGGTCGATCCTGACGCTCAGATCTTCGTGATCTCGGTGGCAGCCGAGTTGGCCGGAATGCATGCGCAGACCTTGCGTAACTACGACCGGCTCGGGTTGGTCACCCCGCACCGAACCACCGGTGGTGGACGACGGTACTCCCCGCGTGATGTTGCCCTTCTTCGTGAAGTGCAACGGCTTTCGCAGGACGAGGGCGTCAACCTTGCCGGAATCAAACGGATCATCGAACTGACCAACCAGGTCGAGGCTCTGCAGCACCGCGTCCGTGAATTGGCCGAGGAAATCGCGAAAGTCCATGCGGGCTATCGCCGGGACCTCGTGCCGATCCCGCGCAACAACGCGTTGGTGGTTTGGAAGCCTCGCAACCAACGCTAGTCGGAACTCTGGAAACAGGGCCCCACGCCTAGTGGGATTCACTTCGTCGAATCCCCTGAGCGTGGGGCCGTTTTGTGTTTCCACCCAGCGGGAATCGATCTGTTGACGCGACTCCGATGTGCATAGCGTCCGCTTTCATGACTCCTCTTTTGCGCGTTTGACGTTATCCAGATCACATTCTATGCTCCAACCCAAGCAACTGCTTGCTAGATCATCAAGCGGGCGCTTGGTTGGCTGGTGCTCGAAATCAGGCGTGTCCACCGGCCGACCCTTCTTTCGTCAGGTATTCGCCTGACGTTCGGTGCATACATGTGTTCTAGGAGTGCAGACATGAATCGTCGGCCCATTCTTGTTGCGGCAGTAGCCGTGACGGCTCTGGCTCTTGCAGGGTGTAGTGGTTCTTCGGAGTCCGATGGTGGCGCGGACTCGCCTTACCGAGTTCTGCTGACCGGCGGAATCAGTGCACAGGGAGTCCTCGCGGCGAACTCGCAGACCTCGCTGCTCGCAACCAAGGCGGGAGTTCAGGTCCAGAACGAGGCCGGGGGAATCGGTGGCCGTCAGATCGAACTCACCACGGTGGACGACGCAGGTGATGCAACGATCGCCGTCACCAAGCTGCGCGAAGCCATCAACTCGGGTAACAAGCCTGACCTCTACCTCAACTCGGGTCCTTCGTCGATCGCGGCTGCGGTTCTCCCGATCCTCAAGCAGAACAACATCCTCTCACTGAGCATGGCGCCTTCTCCTGATTCGACGGACCCGTCGAAGTTCCCGCTGAACTTCGACCTGGCTCCAGGTGCGACGGACACTGCTCGCGGAATCTCCGAGTATGCAAAGACCAAGGGCTACAGCAGCGTCGGAGTGCTGCACGGCAGTACCGCCTACGGTGAGCTGTTCGGCGAAGAGATGACCAGCGCTCTGCAGTCTGCCGGTCTGAAAGCTGCCGGAAACGAGGAGTACGACGCCGCCGCGCTGGACATGACGGCGCAGTTGCAATCGCTCAAGAATGCCGGTGCCGCGGCAATCGCCTTGGACGCGTACGGCGCTCCCCTCGGATATGTTCTGCAGAGCCTCGAGCGTCTCGGCTGGGACGTACCGCTGGTCGGAAACACCTCGGTCTCTGCCACCAACCTGATCGCGAACGATCCGCCGGCCGGTGTGCTCGGCACGCCCCAGGTGAAGAACCTTGTGACACAGGTGTTCACCAGCACGGTGTTCGATCCGAACAATGCGCTCGTCAGCACCATGGTGGACACGATGGCGTCGCTGGGCTCCATCCCGTCGACACTCATCCTTGCCGACAACTACGACGCTTTCCCCCTCGTCGCGGCGGCAGCGCAGAAGGTCGGCAGTTCGACCGATCCGAAGAAACTCGCCGAGGCGCTGGAAACCTCGGAGGTCCAGGAGAATGCCAAGACTGCCTTCCTCTCGCGCTACAACTTCAGCTCCGACAACCACGGCCCGAACCCGGACACCAGTGAGCTGAAGTTCATCAGTCCGACGAAGATCCTCAACGGTCAGTTCGGAAACCCGGCCGCATCATGACCATTCTGTGGTCCGGTTTGGCACTCGGCGCGGTCTACGTGCTGGTTGCCATCGGGTACAACATCGTTTTCGTTTCCTCCAACACTTTCAACTTCGCTCAAGCTCAGCTGATGATGGTGGGCACCTTTGTCGCCTACACGGGTCTGGTGACCCTGAAACTCCCTGTTCTCGTGGTGGCCGTCATGGCGACCGTGACCGTGATGCTCCTCGCATCGGTCGAGGAGATCGTCGCGATCAGACCGGTGGCCGACCACCAGAACCAATTGGTCACGACGTTGGGTGTTGCCACTCTGCTCAACGGCGCCACCCAATTGATCTGGGGCGGTGAACCTCTCACGGTTCCGTTCTTCGGATCGAACGAACCGATCACCCTGCTCGGCGGCCGTACCTACCCGGTCGAGATCGCTCTGCTGGTGGCGGCGATCGCACTGGTCATCGGGTTGAGTTACGTCTCGAAGAAGACGATGACGGGTCTGGCTCTGATCGGTATCTCTGAGGATCGTGAAGCGGCGATGCTGCGCGGAGTCAACGTACGACGGTTGGCGTTGGGTGCGTTTGCCTTCTCGGGTGCCTTGGCCGGAGTCCTCGGACTCCTTGTCGGTCCCAAGACGTTTGCGGTTGCGACGTTGGGTGCCGCACTGGCACTCAAGGGGTTCGTGGCGCTGGCGATCGGCGGGTTCGGCTCTCTGCCAGGCGCTTTGATCGGCGGGTTGACCGTCGGCCTGGTGGAGTCGTTCACCGCCCTGTGGGCGGGAAGTCAGTACAGCAATATCGCCGTCTTCACGGTGCTGATCGTCATCTTGATGGTCAAACCTGCCGGCTTGTTCGGCAATGTCCGAGAACGGGTGGTGTGAGATGGTAAGTGCGTGGCGGACTTTCCGTTCCCTTCCGAGCTGGATCATCCCGCTGGTCCTGGCCGTGGTGATCTTGCTGCTCCCGGTCCTCGGGCTCGATCTGTCGACATCACGGCAGATTCAATTGGCCTGCATCCTGGCGCTTGTCGTCAGTGGCCTGAACCTGAGCCTCGGCTTTGCCGGTGAACTGGCCCTCGGCCAGGCCGCGATGTACGCGGCCGGTGCCTACACCGCAGGTCTGATGTCCCAGGCCGGTCACACCGACATCCTGCTCCAGCTTGCTGCTTCCGGTGCGGTGGCACTGGCTGTCGGCATTCTGACCGGTGTTCCCGGTCTGCGCCTTGGCAACTGGTCTCTGGCGATGACGTCGTTCTTCCTGGTGCTGCTGGTACCGGACGTACTGGCGATCTTCGGCGGCAAGACCGGAGGCCGAAACGGCCTCACCGGTATGGAACCCCCGACGCTGTTCGGTTCCGAACTCGACACCCAGCAGTACTACATGGTGGTAGTCGTCGTCACCGTCCTCTGGTTCGCGGTGATGCGCAACCTTGTGGTCTCACGCCACGGCATCGCGTTCCGCACACTCAAGCAGTCGCCAGTTCTGGCGTCGTCGCAGGGTGTGTCGGTCTTCCGCATGAAGCTGCTCGGCTACGCAATCGGCGCGTTCCCGGCCGGGCTGGCGGGTGCGCTGTTTGCCAACACCGACCTGTTCATCTCGCCGGAGGCCTTCGGGTTCACCTTTGCCACAGCAGTTCTGGCGGCGTCGATCCTCGGCGGTGCGGCAAGTGTGTACGGCGCCGTAGTCGGTGCCGCGATCATGCAGCTCGGTCCCAACCAGTCGACGGCATTCCAGGAGTATTCGCTGATCTTCTACGGCGGCTTCCTGATCATCGGCGGTGTGCTGCTCTCCGGTGGTTTGACCAAGGTCGGGCGAGCGATCGTCTCGAAACTCGATCGCAAGGCCGGCTTGGGCGTTGTCGCTGTGAAGGAAAACAGCGGTGGAACACCGGAGTTGGCGCCGATCAACGGCGCACGGTTGGTGGTCGACGGAGTGTCCAAGGCGTTCGGTGGCAACCAGGCACTCAATGCGGCAACTCTGACTGCAGAAGCCGGTAAGGTCACTGCGTTGATCGGGCCGAACGGTTCAGGCAAGACGACCATGCTCAACATGATCTGCGGTTTCTACACCGCCGATGCGGGCGTGATCACGATCGGTGACACGGTCGTCTCGCAGTCGTCGCCGCACAAGGTGGCGCGCGTGGGTGTGGCGCGGACGTTCCAAACTCCGACGATTCCGGAGAACATCACGGTTCTGGAAGCGGTTGCATCCGGACGTTATTCGGTGCACCGTGCGTCGATGGCGTCGGCCGTGCTTCGCCTTCCCAGCTTCCGCAAGATCGCGAAGGCCGACATCGTCGAGGCCGAGCGTGTCCTCGAACTCGTGGGGATGTCGCACTTGCGCAACGAGATCGCGACCTCACTGCCACTGGGGATGCGTCGCATGCTCGAGGTTGCTCGCGCCGTGATAGCCGAGCCGAGGGTGGTCCTCTTCGACGAGGTGGCATCGGGACTCGACGAGGACGAACTCGAACGCCTGGCAGATCTGATCCGGGTACTGCGAGATGCCGGGGCCACAGTGGTGTTGGTGGAGCACAACTTCCGCCTCGTGCTCTCGTTGGCCGACGAGATAGTCGTGCTGGCACAAGGGCAGGTGATCGCTACCGGTGATGCCGCGACGATCGAACATCACCCGCGCGTGTTGAGCGAGTATCTCGGAGTCAAGTCCGGTGACGAAGAAGCGCTTCTCGAAGAAATCGGCGCAGTAGACCATCAGACCAGCGAGGTGAAGTGATGGAACCGATTCTCAAGGTCCGGAACCTGCAGACAGGGTACGGCGATCTGCGCGTCGTCTGGGATGTGTCGTTCGACGTCTATCCCGGTCAGGTGACCGCTCTGCTCGGACGCAACGGGGCAGGCAAGACGAGCACGCTCCGCGCCCTGTCCGGCCTCAACAAAGTGGCTTCGGGCACCGTTGAGATGGACGGCGCCGACATCACCGGAGTTCCCGCGCACAAGCGGGTGCGGCAGGGGATGGCGTACGTGCAGGAAGGCAAGCGGGTCTTTCACAAGCAGACCGTCGAGCAGAACCTCCTGCTCGGCGGGTACACCCGCAAGGTGAAGCGCAGCGAACTCATGGAGTCCGTCGAGTCAATGTACGAGATGTTCCCGATCTTGGGGGAAAAGCGTTCGCTTCCCGCCGGTTCCATGTCGGGCGGTCAGCAACAGATGCTCGCGATCGGTGCGGCGCTGATGGCGCAGCCCCGATTGCTCCTGCTCGACGAACCTTCGGGAGGGCTGGCTCCCGTGATTGTCGGCGAGGTGATGGACCGCGTGCAGCTACTCAAGGAAACCGGGCTCGCGGTCCTGCTGGTGGAGCAGGCGGTGGAGGCCGCGATGAGCGTCGCCGATCACGTGACAGTCCTCGACATCGGCAAGGTGGTTCTCGACGCCGACGCGAAGGACATCGACGACCTGGCAGTTCTCAAGGACGCGTACTTCGGACGCGTCTGAACAGCAGTGACGTACTTCAGCCCGGCCACCTCGGCCGGGCTGAAGTCGTTTCCCGCTCCGTGGCACGGGTACTAGCCGGCTCGGGGCCATCGATCTACCGTCCTGCACACAACTCCCGCGAGAGGCAAACTTGATGACCGCTGCTCCCGACGTACTTGCCCCGGCAAAGCTAGGCCCGGTGACCCTTCGAAATCGAATCATCAAGTCCGCGACATTCGAAGGCAAAACTCCCGACGCCCTGGTCACCGACGAGCTGATCGAGTTCCATCGCCGCCCGGCAGCCGGGGGAGTCGGGATGTCCACCGTCGCGTACTGCGCCGTCGCACCGGAAGGGCGCACCGAATACGGCCAGCTGTGGATGCGACCCGAAGCCCTTCCCGGACTGCGACGACTCACCGATGCCATTCACGCCGAAGGGGCAGCAGCGTCGGCGCAGCTGGGGCATGCCGGTCCGGTGGCAAATCAGAAGTCGACCGGTCTGCCTGCGCTGGCGCCGTCGAGTTCGTTCAATCCGTTGAGCATGAAGATGATTCGCAGCGCCAGTACAGCGGACATCGCCAGAATTGCTGCAGCACACGGCAGTGCCGCGCAACTTGCCGTCGAGGCAGGGTTCGACGCCGTCGAGATCCACTTCGGTCACAACTATTTTGCGAGTTCGTTCCTGAGCCCGAAACTCAACCGTCGTAAGGATTCTTACGGCGGATCACTGGAGAACCGGGCCCGCGTCGTACTCGAAACTGCGCGCAGTGTGCGCGATGCCGTCGGCGACAGGATCGCGATCTTGGCCAAGCTGAACATGGACGACGGTGTGCCAGGCGGGTTCTGGGTGGACGAAGCAATCCAGGTGGCGCAGTGGCTCGAAGCATCCGGAAGCGTCGACGCGCTCGAGTTGACGATGGGCAGCTCACTGCTCAACCCGATGTACCTGTTCAAGGGCGATGCGCCGATCCGCGAGTTCGCCGCCGCTATGCCGCAACCAGTTCGACTCGGTGTGCAGTTGGTGGGCAAGAGCATGTTGCATACCTATCCGTACAAGCCGCTGTTCATGCTGGAAGAGGCTCGACAGATCCGTGCTGCGGTGAAGTTACCGCTCGTGCTCCTCGGCGGTGTCACGGACAAAGCGGGTATGGATACGGCGATGGCGGAGGGATTCGAGTTTGTCGCCATGGCGCGGGCGCTGCTCAGAGAACCGGATCTGATCAATCGGATCGCGGCCGAATCCGATACTCGTTCACTGTGCATCCACTGCAACAAGTGCATGCCTACGATCTTCAGTGGCGCCCGCTGCGTGTTGGTCGAGCGGGTCTAGGGGCCGGCACACACCACGTCCCGACATCCATGTGGATACCGGGTCGTGGGCCGTAGCGAAACAAGTTTGATTGATTCAGCCCGTCTGGTTCAGTTCTGTGTGAAGACGTCGTACGACGCGTTCATCGTGGGGTAGCCGGTGGCCATGTAATCGGTGAGGATGACGTGCGTCGGGTCGCCGATGATGCGAGTTCCGTCGAGAGTGGGGTTGCCGGCGTAGTTGTTGGCCGCCATGACGGTCTGTACACCGTCGGCCACGTTGTAGGTGACATCGACGCCGATACCGCGGGGATCGCTGCTGTAGGCGGTGACGATTTCGGTGGTGTGCGGGGCCAGGTAGGAGCGGGGGCCGTTGATCCACTGTCCGTAGGGGTTGGACGCGCTGTCCAGCAGCATCGGGTTGTCGGTGTTGTTGGTGATGGTCATGGCAACCGTCGGGCCGTCGGTCGGCATGGTGCCGGCGTTGGCGACCGCTGCCGTTCCCAGTGCGGTTCCGCCGACAGCGAGGGCGATTGCGGTGACTGCTACGAAGCGAGTGGTGTTGGTACGCATGATGTCTGCTCCTGGGATGGTGTGTGGTTGCCGTTCTCGGCGATGAATCAATCTTGTCGCGAATGAGTGCTGCTGTATGTCCGCCGACGGGGCCTTGGCGGGGTTGAATCGTCTGTCCCCCGATCGGGGGAGGCGTAAGTGCTCGCATTGCTGGTACGGGCGTGAGAAAGTGAACAATGCGCGAAGGCACGAAGCCGCTGGCCGGCAAGGTTTCCGTGGTGGTCGGCGACGATCACCCGTTGTTCCGTGAGGGCGTGGTTCGGGCTCTGACCGGCAGTGACAGCATCAACGTCCTGGGCGAGGCCGACGACGGCGCAGCAGCGCTCGCAATGATTCGCGAACTACGCCCGCAGGTCGCGCTGCTCGACTTCCGGATGCCGCACCTGGACGGAACTCAGGTCGCCGCCGCAGTGGTTCGAGACGAGCTTCCGACGCGGGTGCTACTGCTCAGTGCTCACGACGAGTCGTCCGTCGTCTATCAGGCTCTGCAAGCGGGTGCTGCCGGATTCCTGCCGAAGGAATCCACTCGCGCCGAGATCGTGAGCGCCGTGCTCGACTGTGCTGCGGGACGAGATGTGTTGCCGCCCAGTATCGCCGCCGGATTGGTCGGAGAGGTTCGGCGTCGCAGTGAACCGTCCGGCCCGACGCTCAGCGCCCGCGAACGTGAAGTCCTCGGATTGATCGCGCAGGGCGCCAGCATCCCCGCCATCGCCTCTCAGCTCTTTCTCGCGCCCTCCACCGTCAAAACCCACGTGCAGCGCCTCTACGAGAAACTCGGAGTCAACGATCGAGGCGCCGCCGTCGCCGCCGCGATGCGGCAGGGTCTGTTGGAGTGAGCAGGCGTCACCGGAGGACGTACGTGACATTCATGGCCGGGTAACCCGAGGTCATCGTCACCGTGACGTCGTGGCCGTCGGGGGCGTACGTTCCGCCGGCATCCGCCCTGGTCTTCGAGTTGGTGGCGCTGAAGACAAACACTCCACCGTCGTCGGAGCGGTACGTGAGCACGATGGGGAAGTCGTTCTGGTTCTTGCTGGTGGCGACAACGTTCACGTTCATGTTCGGGAGGATGTAGTCGGCCGGCGGGACGATCCAGTCGCCGTTCGGATTGGACGCGTCGACCAGATACAGGGCCCCGAAGCCCGAGTTGCTGATCATCGCCGTCGTGACGGAAGTGTCGGTCATCGACTTCACAGCGTTCGCACCGGCGGCGCGGGCGACCAGAGCTGCCATGCTGAGGCCGGAAAAGGAAACTGCTTCGGATCCAATTGTATTGGTGCTCATGATGTTCTCCTCGGGTTTGTCGGTCTCGGTGACCGTGTGTTTCGGTGATGAGATAACTATGGCCCCCAATTTCATTCGGGTCTGTCCGCCTACCGGTCCGAGTGCTGGACGACATCGGTGTCCCCCGATCAGTGGACAGCAGTGCTCTCCGCCCACCCAGTGTCAGGGGGTGGAGGCTCCGCCCACCCAGCGGGAGACCCCGTTCCTCTATGAACCTGTCCACTCGTAGCGTGGCGACCATGACCGATCCTGACTTCTCCACCGCACCACTCGACGTCGTAGTCATCGGCGCCGGCGTCGCCGGCATGTACGCCATGCACCGACTTCGCGAGCAGGGGCTGCGTGTCCACGGCTTCGAGGCGGGCTCCGGAGTGGGCGGAACGTGGTACTTCAACCGTTACCCGGGCGCACGCTGCGATGTCGAGAGTTTCGACTACTCCTACTCCTTCTCCGAAGAGCTGCAACAGGATTGGGACTGGAGCGAGAAGTACGCGGCGCAGCCGGAGATCCTGTCCTACCTCGATCATGTTGCCGATCGCTTCGACCTGCGAAGTGGGTTCACTTTCGATACCCGTGTCCAGAGCGCACAGTTCGACGAGGGCTCGTCGACGTGGCGAGTGCACACCGACGGTGGTCATGACGTCACCGCACGCTTCGTTGTCTGCGCCACCGGCAGTCTCTCGACCGCGAACGTCCCGAACATTGCAGGTCGGGAGACTTTCGGCGGCGAGGTGTTCCACACCGGCTTCTGGCCGCACGAGGGCGTCGATTTCACCGGCAAGCGAGTCGGGGTCATCGGCACCGGATCGTCGGGCATCCAGTCCGTTCCTCTGATCGCCGAGCAGGCCGATCACCTCTTCGTGTTC
Source organism: Rhodococcus sp. NPDC055024 (assembly GCF_053608585.1). Classification (NCBI taxonomy): domain Bacteria; kingdom Bacillati; phylum Actinomycetota; class Actinomycetes; order Mycobacteriales; family Nocardiaceae; genus Rhodococcus; species Rhodococcus sp. NPDC055024. Next base: position 57,948 of record NZ_JBSGVT010000008.1, on the reverse strand, counting down.
CAGCGTTCCGCGAATTACAGTGTGCCGGCGGGAAACACGCCTCTCGATGACAAGCGGCGCGCCGAGATCAAGGCCGACTACGCAGAGCGTCGAGCGCAGTCCAAGCGCAGTGGCGGCGGATCACCGTTCGTCTCGGACCCGCGCAGTGCACTCGAGGTGTCCGAGGCAGAGAGGAACGCGGCCTACGAGGAGCGGTGGAAGCTCGGCGGTGTTCTGTTCGCCAAGACCTTCGCAGACCAGACCAGCAACATCGACGCCAACGCGACGGCGGCTGCGTTTGCCGAGGCCAAGATCAGATCGGTGGTCGAAGATCAGGCCATCGCAGACCTGCTGATCCCGAACGACCACCCCATCGGGACCAAGCGGATCGTGACGGACACCGACTATTACCAGAGCTACAACCGTGACAACGTGAGCCTGGTCGATCTCAAGAGCGCACCGATCGAGGCAATCGACGAGGCCGGGATCAAGACGGCCGACTCGCACTACGAACTCGACGCATTGGTGTTCGCCACCGGTTTCGACGCGATGACCGGGGCACTCGATCGCATCGAGATCCGTGGACGCGGCGGCGAGACCTTGCGGGAGAATTGGCACGCAGGCCCGAGAACATACCTCGGGTTGGGCATGCACGGCTTCCCGAACCTGTTCATCGTCACCGGGCCGGGTAGCCCGAGTGTGCTGTCCAACATGATTCTCGCTGCCGAGCAGCACGTCGACTGGATCGCCGACGCGATCGGCCATCTCGATTCCAACGGCATCGACACGATCGAACCCAGCGCAGAAGCTGTGAACAGCTGGCTCGAGGAGTGCTCGCGCCGGGCGTCGGCAACGCTGTTTCCATCCGCGAACTCCTGGTACATGGGAGCCAACATCCCGGGAAAGCCGAGGATATTCATGCCATTCATCGGGGGTTTCGGTGTCTACTCCGACATCTGTGCTGACGTGGCAGCAGCGGGATACCGAGGCTTCGAGCTGAACAGTGCGGTGCACGCATGAGTCGGCTCGAGGGCAAGCGCGTACTGGTGACCGGTGCGGCCGGCGGAATGGGGCGCTCACACTGCGAGCGGCTCGCCGAAGAAGGCGCGTCCGTGATCGCGCTGGATGTCGAACAGGCGCAGTCGGGGTTGGCGGAAACCGCTCAGGCAGTGCGTGATCGAGGCGGTATCGCGGTCACCGGCGTCGCGGACATTCGGGACTTCGACGGCTTGGCTGCCGTGGTGGCAGAGTGCGTTGCCGAAATCGGGGGTCTGGACGTGGTTGTCGCCAACGCCGGCGTCTACGACACGCCGGGACCGTCGTGGACCATCGATCCTGCAGTGTGGAACCGCTCGCTGGACGTCAATCTGACCGGGGCGTGGCACACGGTCAAGGCCTGTGTTCCGCATTTCGCCGACGGTGGGTCTGTCGTTCTGGTCAGCTCGACCGCGGGAATCAAAGGTATTGCCGGAGCGGGTCATTACAGTGCTGCCAAGCACGCCGTGGTGGGTCTGGCCAGAACGTTGGCCAACGAGTTGGGGACGGAAGGCATTCGGGTCAACTCCGTGCATCCGGGTTCGGTACGTACTCCGATGATCATCAACGAGCGAGTGTTCGCGAACCTGTGCCCGGACATCGAGAATCCCACCGAATCCGACGCCGCTGCCGTGCTGAGCGCACGCAACCTGTTGCCCGTTCCCTGGGTCGATCCGGTGGACGTCAGTAATGCGGTCCTGTTTCTTGCATCCGCGGAGTCCCGCTACATGACCGGCTGTCAGTTGGTGGTCGACGCCGGCCTGACCCAGAAAGTGTGAATTGATGACTTCTCGATTGGAAGGCAAGATCGCGCTGGTCACCGGTGCGGCACGTGGAATCGGGCGGGCTCAGGCCGTACGTTTTGCCGAAGAGGGCGCGGACATCATCGCGGTCGACGTGTGCACGTCGGTGGAAACGACTGTCACCCCGCCCGCGACGGAGGCTGATCTGGCCGAGACCGTCGCGCAGATCCAGGCGCTGGGGCGAAAGGTCGAATCCGCTGTAGTGGACGTTCGGGATCTCGAGGCGCTGCGAAGTGCCGTCGACTCGGCCGTCGAAGCGCTCGGTGGTCTCGACATCGTCTGCGCTACAGCCGGTATCACGTCCTCTGACGGGGCGCTGACCATGTCGGAAACGATGTGGCAGACCATGCTGGACGTGAACCTGACCGGCGTGTGGCACACCACCACCGTTGCGGCTCCGCATTTGATCGAGCGAGGTGGGGGATCGATGACACTCACCAGTTCCATCGCCGGACTGCGGGGGTTGGTCGGGGTTGCGCACTACACAGCGGCCAAGCACGGTGTGGTCGGTTTGATGCGCTCGCTGGCAAAGGAATTGGCGCCGTACAACGTGCGCGTCAACACTGTTCATCCCACCAACGTCGACACCCCGATGATTCAGAACCCGTTGGTTCGCGGCAAGTTCCGCCCGGACCTCGAGAAGCCCACCCGCGAGGAATTTGCTGCCGCGGCGATGACGATGAACATGCTCGCCATTCCGTGGATCGAACCGGTGGACGTGGCGAACGCTGCACTGTTCCTGTCCTCCGACGAGGCCCGCTACATCACGTCTGTCGCACTGCCAGTGGATGCGGGCAGTTCGTCCCGCTGACGTTTGGACACGCTGAGTTCCGCCACGGTGTGTAGCGTCGGTTTCACCCAACCGAAAGGCACACACCGTGGCGGAACGACGCTATCTGGAAGTCACCGTCGGGACCAATATCGTGATGGTCCTCGACCACCGCACGGTGGAGGTCTTCGACCGCTCTGCCGCGAGCACGAGCGAAGTGGCTCGCTGGCACGTCGAACACATTGCAGTGAAGGCGAAATCGTCGAAGTCGGGTCTCAAACTCACTATCGGTAATCGGCTCGCTGACGACTCCATCGCGGTGGCGGGTCCACGTGCGTCGCTCACCGTTCCGCCGGAGAACGAAGCCGCCGTCGTCGCGTTCTTCGACGAGGTCAAAGCCGCTCGGGTGTGAATCGACAGACAACCTTCGGGGCAGATGATTCGGGTTCTCTCGTTGAGCACGTTGTGCGCTGTCACGAAAATCGGGTCGGACGCACTATCGTCGGGATCTCGGGAATCGAGGCTTGCGGAAAATCGACGATCGCGGACGAGTTGGCTGCCGGTATCTCGACGTCGGGCCATGACGTCATCATGATCCGTGGGGACGAGTTCTCGACTGCGAAAGCCCTACGAAACAACAATCCTGACACGGTGGGTTACGCGCGTGGTTGTCTACTGGAGTTCGGTCGATAGTGCAGTGAGAGTTCGGGTTTCGTTAGCCGGATCGGGTGTGCTGGCCCGGACCGCTTTGAGGACGCTGTCGATCCGGTCGTCGAGTGCGCCCCAAACGGTTGCGTCGAGGGGGCGCAGGGATGTTTCGTCGTCGTCCCAAGCGGTTTCGAGATCTTTGATCCGTGCAACCGCGCCGGTGTGGTCACCGGCTTGTACCTTTGTCAGCGTGTCCTGCGTGATGGTGCGAAAATTGGCGATGTCTGTGGACGGGAACACGGCGCTGGCCTGCCCTGGCGTGAGGGTCGCGCCCGCCGCCGCCGTGCCGGTTTCCTCTTCGCCCGCCAGGGCCTCGTGCGGCTGTGCGGAGGCCCAGACGAGCAGTGCGGCGGCAGCGACGGCGACTGCGGCGTAATAGCCGAGCATGATCCGCTCGCGACCTTGATGCGGTGTGCCGGCCGGAGGGCGTGGGAGTTCGGGCTCGGTGACGACGTCGCGGCGGGTCATCGTGAGGTAGACGACCGTCGCCACAATCGCGAGGAGGAAGATTGCGCTGGTGAGAGCCGTACCTGCACCGAGACCACGATCGGTGGACGAGGACGCAACCCAGTCGCCGAGGTTGGCGCCGAGCGGGCGAGTCAGCACGTACGCGAGCCAGAAGGAGAGCACCGCGTTCGCGCCCAGCCGCCAGCCGATCACGATCAAGACGATCAACCCGGCAGGTAGCAGGACCGAGATGCCTGGCCCCCATCCGGTGATCTCGAGTGTCCAATCGCCCGCGGCGGTGCCGAGGGCGAATGTGACCAGAACGGCGAGCCAGTAGAACAACTCGCGCGCCGGCGAGACGATGCTGTGAATCGACAAGGTTCCCTCACGGGCGAACCAGACACCGAAGACCACAGCCAGGGCCGCGGCGAAGACGCTCGTACTCACCGCGAGCGGCACACCCAGATCGTCGGTCAGGATGTCGGTGTAGAGGGTGCCGGCGACGCTGAGCACCACAACCGCCAGCCAGTAGACGAACGGTACGTAGCGGTTCAGACGCAACTGCCACACCAGGACAACGGCAAGTACTACCGTGAAAATGAGGGCGGTCGCGTTCAGACCTAGACCCAAGGTCATGTTGATCCAGTCGGCGAAACTCTCGCCGACAGTCGTGCACAGGATCTTGATGATCCAGAACCAGACCGTGATCTCGGGGACCTTACTCAGCATCGCTCGCCCGGTCGGGGCGGCTTCAGATCTCGTCGTCTCACTCACAGATCCGACCGTAGAGACACGATGCTGAAAACGCCCTGAGAGGAGCCGAGCCCTTGGTCGTGCGATCCGTGCTCAGAGCCTTCACAGCTGCCGACTTCGATACTGGAAGTAGAACCACATCCGGTGTCCTCGGCGTCGGCGTACGGTGCGTCGGTCCGCGTGAACCTGGTCGGGAGGGCCCACGAATTGATCGCTTCGAGACGGTTTCTTTGCGAAAAGCCTTATGTGCTTGGCCATCCACAGCGTCGTCGGCAACGAATGCCATTCAGCAGCTTTACCTGCATCCATCTCGAGTTGCTAGGAGGTGCTCTGGTGGTACTTGATCGAGGACAATGCGAGCAATACAGCGATTCGCTCAAAAATCGTCCTGATCGGCGACACGGGGCGAGTTGGTCACTCCCCGCGCTGTCGTGTACTGCGCCGCACCCGGATTCTTGCAATGGATGAGGACGCCGAATTCCTCCTCGCCACAGACGTTCTAGCCAGTCTTTATGCGCTCGACGCAGTCTCGCGCGACGAGAGACTGCAGATCGAGCGGTGGCTCGATCTGGCTGATTCAGTGCGGAGAGACGATTTCTTACGCGAGGTCGCTACGGTGAGGTCGACGATGGACGTCCTCGCAGCGATGACTTCGGTCGATCCCCCACCGCGTTTGCGTCGACGGTTGCTTGAGCGGGTGTTGCGGCTTCGGCACTCAAGTCTGTACAGCGGTGAAAGTGCCCAACCGATACACAGGGACTTCCCGACAAAAGCGGCTGCGATGGTGGCGGTGGCGATCGTCATCCTCGGCGGAGTTGGCGGGGCGGTCGCATTCGATCGTGAGGGTGAGATTCCGAGTTCGGCACAGATTGTGGCAGCTCCGGATGCGCGGAAGATAACCACTGACGTCGTCGATGGCGGAACCATCGCAGCGACTGTGTCGGATCTACTTCGATCAGTGACGGTGGAGGTACACGGACTCGAAGATGTGGTGCGTGGAGGGTCGGAATTTCAGTTGTGGCTGGTCTCGACAGCGGAACCCTCGACCGTTGATGCAGGCCGATTGGACGACCGACGAGTGATCACGGGGATCGAGGGCGTCGATGCTCTCATGGTGACCGTAGAACCTGCCGGAGGGTCGAAACAGCCGACACAGCGGCCGGTTGCCGTCATATGGTTGGCGTGATGGTCGATATCCGAAAGCGTGGGACAAGTTCTGTCGGGATGCACGAGACCTGGCATACGCGAGCACGGGACATCTTCCGTAGCCGGCTGTTTCGTTTCTATCTGGTGGGTGGCGCAAGTGCTGGTGTGTATCTGCTGCTCTTCCTGATCCTCCGTGTTTACTGCGCATCGCAACTCGCGAATGTGTTGGCGCTGTTGATCTCTGCGATAGCGAATACAGTAGTGAATCGGCGATTCACATTCGGGATTCGTGGTACCGCAGGAATCATCAGGCAGTACCTGCAAGGACTGGTCGTCTTCGCTCTGGGATTGGTGGTGACCAGCGGCGCACTGTTGGTGCTGCACTCCCGAACAGCGGAATCTTCTCGGACGCTGGAGGTGTCAGTTTTGATTGCCGCGAACATGATTGCCACGATCGTGCGGTTCCTCGGGCTACGACGAGTATTTTCGGGCGCGCATGTCCCTCGCGAGTAGTGGTCAGCGGGTGTGCGGTCCTTGTTCGATGTCGCGTTTGATGTTTTCGAGGGTTTTCTTGATGTTCCCACGCTGAAAATCGGCGAAAGTCTTGCCTCCTGTGGCGATCTTGTCGAACATGTTTGCCGCGAAATCGGGCCATGCCCGCCGGTCGTCAATCCATGTCTCCGTGACCCGCGTCCCGCCGGCGACCGGCTCGAACCGGTATCGCCACGTTGCGATGGCTGCGGGAATTCGGGGCCTGGAGATGCCGATCTTGTGTACTCGAAATTCGAACAGTCGTCCGCTTTCCGCCGCGGTCACTGTGCACTGCGTGGTCCACCGCGCGCGCCCACGTTTGTTGTGACCGTCGAATCCCATTCCTGGGTACGCTTTTGCCCGGCGTATATGCATGGATGCTCCCAGATTTTCCGGACTCCACGTGCCCATGCGCGTCGGATCACTGATGAGGTCGTACAGGGTCGAAGGCGCTTCTTCGATCACGATGTTGTCGGATATCGTGTATTCACGTGCCATGTCGTTCACCTTTGTCGTCGAGGGTTAGGCAGAGCTTCCGTGGTTGAGCGAGTGTACGGTCCTGCGGAATTGGCTTGTCGGTGAGCAGCGGGCCGCAACAGCGCGAAGATCGGCCAGGTAATCGACATCGCGCAGCGTCGCCACAGGCAATACCCGTACTCCGATGTCTCTCAGCGCTGCTCTGGTTCGCTCACCGGTGTCCGGCCGCGAAGTGGGGACGGTTGCAATGGCAGCGGCAACGACTGCGTTTTGTACGCCGAGCACCCACCAGCCGCCATCTTCGGCCATTCCGAGTACCGCTGTAGGAGAGCTGCATTGCAGCGTTCTTCCCGCGTGCAACAGCAGCTGCGGTGTCAGTTGCGGTGTGTCCATGCCGATCTGGACTATCGGTCCGCTGACGATCGCAGCGGTGTCAGAGTGCGCGTGAGCGAGACGGTGACCGAGATCGTGTCCACGTTGCTCGATGACGATGAAGTCCTTGAGTGCATCTCGAACGTCGTCGCCTCGCACCGCGTCGGCGAGGTCGCCGGTGATCGCGACGATCCGGTTTCCTGCTGGGACTGCCGCGACGACACGCAATGTGTCGAGCAGAGCGGCGGCAGCGATTTCCGCAGCAGCAAGATCACCGACGTCTGCCGCCAGTCGCGTCTTCGCCAGCCCTGGTACCGGTGCCTTCGCCACCACCAGAACGGCGAAGTCGTCGTGGTTCGGTGTTGTAATCATCCGATCACCTTCCAGAAGTCGCGAATCGCTCGGATCGTGCCCAACGGTGATCCGGACACTTTCGAGTGGCCGGCGGTGCGGTTCCGGTAGGCGATGTCCCGCTCGGTGACTGTCCAGCCGGCAACAGCGGCCCGGACGAGAAGCTCGAGAGGATATCCGGATCGACGATCGGTCACTCCGAGATCGATCAGTGATCGCGTTCGGGCCACCCGGACAGCCCCGATGTCGTGCACGGGTAGCCGATATTTCGTGCGCAGTCGCGCGGCGACGAGCGCGTTTCCCCAACGCGCGTGGAGCGGCCACCGGCAACCGCGTTGCGGGATGCGTCGTCCTACGACGAGGTCGGATCCGGCCAGGTCTGCGATCATTGCAGGCAGTTCCCGTGGATCCATCGAACCGTCGCCGTCGAGTACACACACCACAGGAGTGGTCGTGGCCAAGATTCCGGTGTGGACAGCTGAGCCGTAACCGGGCACCGGCTGGCGCATCACACTGGCACCGTGGGCACGTGCGACCTCGGCGCTTCCGTCGGTGGAGTTGTTGTCCACCACTATCACCGTGTATCCGTGAGGTATAAGGGCGAGCACGCCGGGAAGCGACCCGGCCTCGTCCAGGCACGGAATGACGACGGTGACGTCGGCCGGTTCGATTGCGGCAGCCTCAGGCATGTGGAGGCCCCGCAATCTCGCAGTCTCGTAACGCCATCGTCGCGAAATCGCGAAGTCCGTTGGCCGGCATGATGCTCGCCCGAAAACCCAGCTCACTCTCGGCGCGCACAGGGCTGGCCACCACATGCCGGACATCTCCGGCCCTGTAGTCGCCTGTGATCGCAGGGGGCGGCCCTCCGCAGGCTTCGGAGAGCACGTTAGCGACGTCACCGATGGTGATCGGCTGTCCGGAGCAGATGTTGAAGGCACCGAAGCCGGGCAGCTGTGCCTCGATGGCAGCGACATTGGCGCCCGCCACGTCACGAACCTCGACGAAGTCCCTCGTTTGCTTGCCGTCCTCGAATACTTGCGGTGCCTGACCGGATTCCAGGGACGAGCGAAACATGGCGGCGACTCCGGAGTACGGAGTGTTGCGCGGCATGAATTCTCCGTAGACATTGTGATAGCGCAGCGCCGTGACCGAGCCGCCTGTCGACAATGCCCAGGCGAGAGCGTAGTTCTCTTGGGCGAGTTTGCTTGCTGCATAGGTGCTTCGGGGCCGGAGCGGAGCCTCTTCATCGACCGCTTCCCAGGTCAATGGTTGTCCGGTGACCGGGTCGCGATTGTCGAACATGCCCGCGTCCAGATCCTGCCGTGTGCGTGCTGGCGGAATCACCGTCACACCGGCGGCGTTGCGGTAGCGGCCGTCACCGTAGACAACCATCGAGGAACCGAGAACCAATCGCGTGCAGCCTGTTCGGTGCATCGCGGCCAGGAGGACGGCGGTTCCGAAATCGTTGTGACTGGCGTAGGCCGGGGCGTCTTCGGCATCGACGCCGGCTCCCACGACCGCAGCCTGATGACAGACCACATCAATCTCCCGGAGCACGTCAGTCAAGGCATCGGCGGATCGTACGTCGACGACGTTGATCCCCCGAGGTGTTCGGGGTGCGCTGCCGTGAGCGGAGGGCAGCAGCGCGTCGACGGCAACCACCTCGTGCCCCCGCGCTGCGAGGGCGGTGCGGATATGTCCTCCGATGAAGCCGGCTGCGCCGGTCAACAGCACCCTCATCGCGTCGGCAGTTCGATGGGGAGCGTGACTCCGTCGTGAACTCGGCAGCTCTCGCACGAACCGTCTGGTGCAGCACTGATCGAGGCTCTGACCAGCTTTTTGAACGGTCCGAGGTTGCGCTCGAACTCGGCGAATACATCGATGGCACGCACCCCGTCACCGGCGTCGATGCCGGCGTCGAGATCGGTGACGAGTCCGATGGCGACGTAGCACTGCTCGAGCTCACGCGCCAGTACCGCTTCGGGGTGTCCGGTCATGTTCACCAACGTCCATCCCTGGCGGGCATACCATTGGCTTTCTGCGCGGGTGGAAAAGCGCGGGCCTTCGACGACCACCATCACGCCACCGTCGATTGTGTCGGGTTGCAGTGCTGCGCTACGCAGTTGAGGGCAGTACGGGTCGGCGAATTGGACGTGCACGCCACCGTTGTCGAAGAACGTCTGTGCGCGGCCGCTGGTCCGATCCACGAGTTGGTCGGGCACCACCACTGCGCCCGGCCCGAGGTCTGCGGTCAAGCTGCCGACGGCGCACGGCGCGAAAATCTTTCTGACTCCGAGCATTCGCAGCGCCCACATGTTCGCGCGGTACGGAACGGTGTGCGGAGAGAATTCGTGGTTGCGTCCGTGTCGCGGTAGGAAGGCGACTCTGCGTCCTTCGACGTCTCCGACCGTGATTGGGGCGCTGGGGGTTCCGTACGGCGTGGCTGGTGTGACGTCGATCGAGTCTGTGTCGAAGAAGGAATAGAAGCCGCTGCCTCCGATCACTGCGATGTCTGCAAAGGGGAGGTCGTGATCGCTGATCTTCGTCATCGTGTGTCCTTAAGTGTGTTGTTGTCCAGGGTCTCGCGGGGTTATTCGCGTCACCAGTTGGTGAGGACGAGGTGGTTGATCGCCAACGCGGTGCTTGCTTGTACGGCCAACCAGAATCGGTGTGTCTGGCGTGGCAAAAGCGCGGGCGCTGTCAGGATCCACATTTGGAAAGGCAGCCAAATGCGTTCTGTTTCGGCTTTGCTCAGTGCGCTGAGGTCGGCGACGATCACCGCAAGTAGGCCGGCGAGTGCCATCACGTTGACCGGGGAGAGGGCACGAAGTTTCGACCACGTCAGAACCCGTGGCAGCGCCGCGGCGGAGGCAAGGCCCACCGCGCAGATCAGTGAGGCGAAATTCGCCCATCCCCAGTAGGCGAACGGCCGCGAGGATGCGATGCCTTGGTAGTAGCGCTCTTGGACGAGGAAGTAGCCGTCGAACCACCAGAACCCGTAAGCGGTGAACACACCCGCCACAGCGAGGGCTCCCATCGAGGCTCCGATCAGAGGCCTGGCCGTGCGACTGACCACAAGTACGGCGACGGCAGGAACCGCCATCAGGGCGAGCCCGTAGTTCAGGTAGACACCCGACCCGAGCAGGACGCCTGCCGCAACCGACGACAGGAACCAGCGCCGGCCGCTTCCGCGTGCGGCGACGGCCAACAAAGCGATACCCCACGCGGCCACTCCGGCGAACAGTGCATCTGCCGAGACCGCCAACCAGATCGCCGCGGGCGACAAAGCCAGAAAAGGCGCCGCGCGGCGTGCCATGGTCTCGTCCCCGAGCGCGCGCACGGCGACGATCACCGCCGCCGCCGCACTCGAGCCCACTGCCACGCACAGCGCGGATGCCCACACCCCTCCGCCGAGCCCGATCCGGTCGAGCCACACGAAAGTCAGCACCGCGGCCGGGGGGTGGCCGGAGACGTGTGTCGTCCACGAGTCGGGCTGGAAATCAAGTATCCGATCGCTGAATCCGGCGAGGGTGGAAGGGATATCCGTGATCCCGGGCACCTCGTACAGATACTCATCGCGTGAGGTCAGCCGGCCGGCGAATCCGCGCTGCCACCCGTCGATCATCGCCAATGACATCGCCCAGATCGCGGAGGTTGCCCAGGTGCTCAGGACGAGACGGCGCCACGTGAGCGCTGCGGCGACGCGCGGACCCCACATTACGACCGCTACCGCCACTACGAGGGCGATCGGGGTGCCCCAACCGAGGTGAGCGTCGACGAATCCGAAGAGCGGATTCGCGTCGGAAAAATCCTTGTAGGACTCGGTCGTGTTGTCGAGGATCGGGGTCACCGAGCCCAACCCGAGATGGGGCACGACAAACGCTGCCACGACGAGCATCAGCGCCAGTGCTGCAGCGATGAAATCGCGCAGGAGAAAGTTGCGTGTGCCGTCCGTCTGAATCACTGCGGACTCGATGCTGTGAGCCAGACAAAACATCGATGGCCTACCTCCACCGTGCGAGCAACTCGCAGTCCCGCGTCGGTAGCGATCGCGGGGACGGCTTCCAATCCGACGGTGGCCCAACTGAACCAATGTCCTTGTAGAACGTCGGTTTCCCACCTCATCTTTCCGACCCGGATGCCATGTGCGGCGGCCGGCGGTTCCACTTCGGCAATGACGACGCCGCCCTGTGCGAGGAGTGTCGCCGCGCGGCGCAGTACCCGTAGTGGGTCTCCGTCGATGCCGATGTTTCCGTCAGCCAACAGCACGTGCGCCCAATGCCCCACGAGCGGTAACGGATCGAAGATGTTTCGGTTGACCGCATGTGCTCCGCGGCTGATGGTCATCGCCACTGCGGTTTCGGAAGTGTCCACGCCCAGAGCGTTGACCCCTCTCGCTGTCAAAGTTGCGGTGAGTCTTCCTGGGCCGCAGCCGAGATCGAGAGTGGGGCCGGTGCAGTTTGCCAGCATGATGTCATCGGCTTGTCGGTCAGCCGGTGTTGTGCGTGTGTCGCCCATCCAGCGTTCGAGCGGTGCCTCTCGGCGGATGCCGGAGTCGCTTGTCATCCAGCACGGGAGTCCTTTGCCGGCGCGTTGAAACACGACATCTGTCGACACCGGGTCTACGGCTGATGTGATTGTCCGTGTCATGGTGCACCTGCTTTCGTGCTTCGAAGGCTTTCAATGGCAAGTCGGGCGGAATACGCAAGTGCACTTGCCGCGAACATCGCTGCTGAGAGAAGCAACCAACGCGCAAGAAACGGCTCCTGCGTCAATCCGGTGGCGGCTACGTAAGTTGCGCTGCCTTGCTTGATGATTCCGGGGAAGAACAGGACGAACGTCAAAGCCGTTCCTAGGCACGGGACCCGGATGTAGTTGATCGCAGGCACCGACGTCGGCCGCGTAACGCGGCGGCCTCGCAGTGCGTCGATCCCAGCCGAGAGTGATCTGTCTGCGAGTGCATAGAGTGGAAACAAGATGAAGTCATGAGCGATGAGTGCGCCGACGAACCACACTGCGATCGACTGCCACCACACTTCGGTGTTCCAGAACGCGTCCGGACCGGTGACCATGACCGCGTACCCGACGAGTGCGAAGCACAACAGCACTGCCAGTAGATGAAGCGGGTTCGCGCCGTAAAATCGGATGAATCTTTTCATCTCACGCCCCCCTGAACGCGATGGACTGCACCCATTTGGTGTTGTGCACCCCGGGCAGAGCCGGAACGATGATCCTGGCGGGATAGCCGTGATCGAGCGAGAGATCGACCCCGTTGACTCGAAGAGCGAGCAGCGCGTCGGGATCGGTGGCCTGGTTCCCTTGCAGCGTTGCCGTGCTGAACGGGCCATTGCGTTCGAGCGAGGACACGAGAGCCGAGTCGGGCTGCGGCACACCGGCAATCACGGCGAGATCGCGCAGGCGCACCCCACTCCAGTCCTCGGTCGTCGACCATCCCTCCACACACGCGATGGGAAGCTGCGCACTGTACTGGGACATCGCCAACAACGCGGTGCGGCTGAACTCCACGGGCGGACCGCTCCCGCTCACTGTCAATCTCCAACGATCACCGGTCTGATCGTCAGTGATCTGCGCGGCGGATGCCGTCCTGTTGATCTGAAAATCGTTCGGCCCCGTCCCGTACGAGCGTCCACGCGGTAGCAGCAGAGCTGCCGGTCGCAGAAATCCGCCCACCGTTTGTCCCATCGACAGCACCCCCACCAACAGGGCGCCACCGCCGACCAATGCGAGCACTCCACGGCGGCTGATGGTCGCCGGAGCGGGTTCCTCTGTCACCAAACCAGTTTCGTCGTCGTCTTCCGGCCGAGTGTCGGCCAGAGAGGTACGCATTTCCGTGCGGAACGAGCGCCGACGCAGGGACCGAACCATCGTCGGGATCTTGATGACGACGTGGGTGAGGAAGCCGGCGATGAACACCCACGCACCCCAATAATGTGCGGTGTAGAAGCTGAACCCGAAAATGTAGTCGTACTGGATGTTCAACACACCGGTGATGATTTCGAAGAGAATTCCACCGACCAACGCGATAAGCGACAACCGTTCGAGCGCCTGAGCCGGCGTACGAACTGGCGGGAATACGAACAGCTTCGGTATCACCGACCACAGCTTTGCCAAAACAATAGGTACGAGAATCAACCCGAGGCCCACATGCAGGCCCTGAGTGAGTCGGTAAAGCCAGGACGGCCGCGTCGGCCACTGAAAATACGGCAGGCGCAGCCAACCGACATCACTGGGCATTGCCTGCCCGAATTGGGGACCATACGCGATGAAAGACAACAACCCGGTGATGATCACGATCGGCAGACCGATCAGCAAGACGGCACCGAATACCGAGGTCAGCCACGGACCTCGGACGTAACTCCGAGGCCGCAACCGCAAAGGCGCGAAGGAATTGAAGAATCCCTTGACCTTCGCAGTTACGAAACTCATCGGATTACTTCGTTGCGATCGTGATGGTGGCGATACCGACCAGCAACCCCGGTGTCACCGCATCGGTATTGAAGGTCTTGTTCAACAAGGCCGCAGCGTCAGAGGAAATCTTCACCTCGGTACCCTGCAGGATCGCGGTATCGTTCGGACCTGTTTGCAGCGGCTTCAATGTCCGACCGTTGAGGTCGAACAGAACAGCGCCACTCGCCGCCGGAGCGCCGTTGACCAGCACATCGCCCTTGAGGATCGACGTACCCGGATCGATGTCGAAGTTGGTCAATTCGACTGTGGTGGCGCCAGCGGTCAACGAAAGACCGCTACCGTCGTGCAAAATCTCTCCCTGCACGTAGGGGTCCACGGTGCCAGGCGTCCAGTACTTCACGTTTCCGCCGGTGATGGGGAAGCTGATCGAGCCATCTGCCAGGGTGGCCGATCCCACGACACCGGGAGTCAAACCGAGGGTCGTGAGAGCTCCGGTGAAACCTGCATCGAGTTTGACGGCCGTGCTCACACCGGTCAGGTTGTCGACCTCGGCGGCCGGCGCCGGTTGCGTCGTCGTTGCAGCCGAAGAACTCGACGACGTCGATGTCCCGGAGTCGTCGTTCGATGAACACGCCGCCAAGGGAGTGAGCACCAACGCTGCGGCAGCCACCGCGACGAGTGATTTGCGGTAGTTGATCATAATATTCAACCTTCCATATCTACAATGAGTGTCGGAAGGCATTCGGCGCCGATACGGTTGCGGATTGGCCAAGCAGAAATATTTGGTTCCATCGAAATATTTCAAACCCAAAGAATTAGATAAGTCGATGCAAAGAAAATGCAATATTGAGTTTGTTATTGGGAAATTTGGGTACACCGATCGGTGAAATCCGATAAAATTTCATATTCGATTATCATCGAGTAGTGACGAGCATTAGCCGCGCCCGACGCAAACTATTAAGACGTCGCCCTGAAACAGGTGCACGCGATCTCCACGGCAAATCAGGAAATGTGGAGCGACCGCAGCGTCGACGAATAGTCGGTCGCATTCAAACCATGCTCGATGGCGACGCTGCAGCGATGTTCGGAGTCCGACCCAGACGAAGACACCGGGAATGCACGTACCTCGCAAAGGCACTCGGATCGGATGTTTTCAGACGAGTAACGATCACGGGTCCCGAGGCGTCAGTATGGGTAGGAAACAGTGTTCTGGCACGCAGCTCCGACCCACAGAAGGCTGAGAGTGGGCTCAGCCTGCATTTGTCTCAAATTGGCAAAAATGCAGGTGTTTGTCTCGAAATCTCATGATGTCCGATTTTTGTATCATCATCGAGATATGGCGGCAGAATTCATTTGCGCGACGACCGACCACAACTGACCAGCCACGTGATTGTGTGTAGCTAGTCAGCCGAAAGGCCGGCGATATCAAGCTTGGCGCGCGGCAGCATGGGCGCCGGCAACCCGGCCGAACGCCAAGGCATCGGCGATATGGAATCCACCGTCCTTCGCCGCGCTGTACGTGGAACTGACGGCGCCCGCCGCATACAGTCCTGGAATCGGATTGCCGGCAGTATCGAGTACGCGAGAATGGCCGTCGCGACGCGGCCCACCGCTACTCCATCCCAGCAGTGGCGACCCGGAGACTGCGTAGAACGGAGCGGTGGTTACCGGGGCCAACGTCTCGGGATTGCGACCGAACGAATGGTCTACGCCGTCCGCGCACGCCTCGTTGTAGCGTCGCACGCTCGTTTCCACGACAGTTGGGTCCAGTCCGAGCTTCCCGGCGAGTTCGGTGAGCGTGTCTGCCTTGACGATCCATCCCTTGTCGATCTCAGCTTGATTGTCCGCGCTCCACTCGTACCCTTCGTCGAGAACTCTGTGGCCGACGGGCAGTGCGTCGCGACCGGGGCTCAGTTGTCCAGCCAACCTCATCGTCTCGTCGAAGACGATGTTCATCGGTTGCACTGGAAAGTGTTGGTAGGAACCTTCTCTGAACACATGACCGTGCCGCATTTCGGCCGACTCGTCGGTGAAGCGTCGACCTTCCCGGCTGAGGAACACATAGTTGTGGGCATTCCACAGCGCCAGGAAGAAACCCGTCGGATTCTCGGGATCACCGGGGATTCCCGTAATGGTCATCATGTTGTTCATGTGCCACAGATCTGCGCCTACCGCTTGCGCCATGCGGTGACCGTCGCCGGTAGCTGATGGTGAGCCCCAGATCTTCGGATTCTCCAGGCGCAAGTAGTCGCGCACCATCGTCGGATTTGCTTCGAATCCTCCGGTGGCAATGATGACGCCCCGGCGCGCCTGGATCTGCGAAGTTTGTTCACCCGAACGGATCTCGACTCCGGTCACCGCTCCGGATTCATCCGTCAGGAGTCTGGTGGCTTCGGTGTCGAAAAGAGTTGTGATGCCGCTTTCGGTGAGTGCGGAGACGAGGAACCGGTAGAGAAGTTCATTGCCCATCTTCCCGTCGATGGTGTCCATCCCTGCGTAACAGGAACTTCCGTCGAGTTCGCCGTACTCTGCCGTGGAATGGAAATCGCCGGTCATCGCTACAGTTGCACCCAGACTGCGGAGCCAATCGGAGAGCCCGTGGGTGTTCTCGGCCCAGGCATCGATGACGTCGTCGGCAACGGGGAACGATCCGTTCAATGAACGCAGGAAGGTGCGGGCGGCGGCAGGGTCCTGGTTGACGAACCATCCGCTGCCGGACAACCGAGTGTTGCCACCTGCGGAATCGGGTCCGCTCTTTTCCAGAATCACGACCGATGCGCCGTCGGCGTGCGCTTGGAGCGCTGCGGCCGATCCGGCAGCGCCCGAACCGATGACAAGTACGTCGACAATGTTGTCCATGTCACAAAAGGTATTGTGGAATGGTGGTGCTCTGAACTCACCTTCCCAGTGAGCGAGAAACGCACTGTTCAGCAGCGTGATTCGGCACAGTGCGTGTCGCTATCGCAAGCGGTCTCCAGCGTGTTCGGGCGAGACGATGACCGGCACGTTCGGGTGCGAATTGTCGATGACACGGTTCGCGTGGGTCCAGGGTTTTGCAGCGGCGAAGTAAAGTCGTTGGCCGCCGACATATCTGTTCATCGACGGATGTCCCGGATCTGAGTTTGTTCCGTCGCGAAGGTTCATACGCTGCGCGGTGATCCCGAAGGGCACGTCGAGAAAGATCGAGTAGTCCCATCGGGAAGCAAGTTCGTCACGATGCAGAAACAGGCCTTCGACGAGGACGATCGCTCCATCGGCTGCAACGAGGTATGCGTCGCTGTCCCGTCGTTGTCGGTACTGGCGGCTCCCTCCCGGTGTCAGTGGGTCGAGAACATACCGCTCGAGGGCGTCGTAGTCGTAGCTGTCGAGCCAGAACCCTTCCGGTGATTGTCGCCCTCGACGATGACGAATCTCCGACGGATTGAGGAAGTCGTCGACGTGAATCACGATGACGGGGCGTGCATTCAGCTGTGCCGCGAGGTTTTTCGCGAAGGTCGTCTTCCCGCTCCCGTCGACGCCGTCGATCGCGACGAGAGGCGAGCCGCGCAACGCGGATACTTCGGCGGCCAAGGTTTCGAAGACCGACGCAGTGCTCATCGATCAATTCCTACAGCACTCGCAGCGACACGAAGTGGCCCCGTGTCGTACAAAATTCGGTGACCGTCTTCGAGAACGCGCCTCGTGCCCCCGTCTAGCGGAACGTCCGCCCAGCTTGCGGTCGCGAAATTCAGTTCGACGAGAAGACCGGACCCCAGACGGAAGCGTCGCTCTCGGACCGGTCCCCAGTTCGCTGCTCGGACGAAACGCGCGTCGGGACGGATCTGCACAAACCAGCCTTCATCGGCCAGTGCCTCCGGGTTTTCGGCCAGGATCATCAGATCGAGATCACTCGCCATACGCTCCGCACCGCGCGCGTACGACCCGACCAGCGCTACACCTTTGACGCCGTCGTGCTCACCGGCCCATCGTTCAACGTCGACGAGCAACGAGTTGACTGCGCGTTTTCGCCCCTTCAATCGTGCTGACATGACGGGTATCTTTCCTCACCAAAGGGAAGTCGAGCGCAGTCCTGCCCATATCCTTGGTGGAGTTGCGTGACAAACCTATGGGAGAAGATGCACATGTCCACGACCAATGAAGGCAGTCGATGAAGACGATCATCGTGTGTACCTCTGTCTCCCACGGCAATACGCGGCGGATCGCCGACGTCATCGGCGAAGTTCTCGATGCTCGCGTGGTCGAACCCGGCGACATCGACGCCGCGGAGCTCGCCGACTACGACCTCGTGGGCTTCGGATCCGGGATCTACCTGCGCTCGTACCACGAAAACCTACGTACGTTCATCGAGTCGCTCCCCGAAGAACGCCGATCCAAGGCATTTGTCTTCGCCACCAGTGGTTTTCCCGACAAGGGGATTCACCGCTTCTCACGCCCACTGGTTCAGTTGCTCGAGCAGAAGGGCTTCGATGTGGTCGCAGCCTTCTCGTCCCGTGCATGGGATACGTATCTTCCGTTCAAGCCGTTCGGCGGTATCCGGAAGGGGCGGCCGAACGCCGACGACTTGGAATCGGCGCGCATGTTCGCCGAAGTGCTACGCGGAAGCGTTCAGGACAGCTTGCCCGGCACCGGGTAACTGCGAAGGCTCATCTCGAGCTCTCCGGCGTCGGCAAGGTCGTTGATCGTCTGACGCAGAGCGCCACACGTCCGCTGAGCGTTGGCACGGCTGTTCGCGCGCCCCAGCTCCGGGCACACTTCCTGCGACTCTTCGAGCCATTGAACGCTGGTGTGCGCGTCGCTGTACTTCTCGACCAGGACACGATTTCCGCAGTTGCGGCAACTGACCTGCCGCATCAGCGTGCAATCAGATCGGCCGGTGACCAGAAGGCGCGCATGCTCGTGATCTTCGCGTCCGCATCGAACGTCATGACGTCGATGGGTTCGACCTCGTAGACCTGATCGCCCACCGGCGTGACGACGCGGAAGTGGAAGGCCGCGCTGGATCCGCTCACCCGCAGGGTAAGCAGTTCCGTCTCTTGCGAACCGCCCTCGAGAGCGCCGTAGAACTCGGTGATCGCAGCCTTGCCGACGCGGGGTTCGCTGCCGACCGGGTCTTCGAGCGTTGCGTTCTCGGCGTAGAGGGCGGCGATGTCCGCTGACGATCCGCGAGCCACGGCGTCGAGGTAGGTGGTTACCGTCGCCGTGATCGCGGCCGTGGTGTCTGGTTCGAGAGTGGTCATCGAGTTAGTCCGATCAGTCGAGAAGTTCAGGGTCTGACAACTACTTCGGACGCTATCGGTGCTGTCTCGAATCGGCGCCGCAATCTCCCACGCAGCGGGACGGATGCAACAAACTCAGGCGTCGAAGCGTCCGAATCCACCGCGATAGAACAGAAGCGGACCGTCGTGGCGCAGCACGTTCAGGTCGGTGATGCGTGCGACGACGATGGTGTGATCACCGGCGTCGTGCTCTTGCTCGACGGTTGCCTCGATGCGGGCCAGCGCGCCGCTGAGCGCCGGAGCACCGTTGCCGGCGGCATCCCACTCGATCCCGAGAAACTTGTCGGTTCCGCCGCGCGCGAAGGCGGAACACATGTCCTGCTGATCGTGGGCGAGAACGTTGATGCAGAGAGTTCCGGATTCACGAAGCTTCGGCCAACTCGTCGACGTCTTCGCCGGGCAGAACGAGAGCAGCGGGGGATCGAGCGATACCGAGACCAGGGACTGGCAGGTGAAGCCCAGCGGCGAATCTCCGTCGTGAGCGGTGATGACGGTGACGCCGGTGCAGAAATTGCTCATCACGTTACGAAGTGTGCGCCCGTCCAGAACTGGCGGCTCGGCGTTTTCCACGGACATGTCGTCTCCTTGTTCGAACTCTGCAAACAACTTCAGAAGCAACGATGTGTGGCGTCGCGGCCGTAATCCAGCGGCAGTCCCACTCAATGGCAGTAATGCCGCCTCTGCCCGGATTCGGGCCGCCGAGTGCCAGGTGATGGTGTCTCACACAAATTTGATCCCGCTCAGCGGTCCGTTCGGATTCTACGAAACCAGCAAATCACCAGTGATTGTTAGACTTCGGGCATGTCCGAACCTGATGACGTGTCCCGAGGACTTCCCGCTACCAGCTGGGCAGTGCTCGGAATGCTGACGTTCGGGGAGGAACTGACCGGAAACGATCTGAAGAAGTGGGCTGACTGGAGCGTCGGCTTCTTCTACTGGAGCCCGTCCATCAGCCAGGTCTACGCAGAGCTGAAGAAGCTCGAAAGCATCGGGTTCGTGGAATCCCGGGTCGTCTCCGAGCCGGGGGTGCGCGGTAAGCGCCTCTACTCGATCACCCAATCGGGAACCGACGCCGTCCGGACGTGGTCACGCGAAGCTCCAGTGGAAGTTCCGGTGCTCAAGCACGGCGTGATGCTGCGTCTGTGGATGGGACATCTCAACGAGCCCGAGCGACTGAAGGCCCTGGTGGAAGCTCACATCGCCAACGTCGAAGAGCAGATTCGACGCGCGAAACTCCACGCAGATCATGCCGAGAACGAGCCCGCCTGGTCGTTCCCGGTCATGACGTTGCGCTGGTCGGAGCGTTACTTCCGAGCAGAGATCGAACTTGCTCGCGAACTTCTCGAAGACATCGATCGTGCGTCCGCCGAGTACGCGAACGTCGCCGAGCACGACCGACTGGGATCGCCGTTGCCCTCGACGCCTGGCAGATGGAAGAACGTCGAGGAGTACGTGTTGGCGCTCGAGCAGGCCGGGCTCACCGGTAACGGCTCGAATATCTGAGTCAGGCCCCGGCCGCGGTCGGCATGTTGCGCAGCAGGTGACGACGCTGCAATGTCGGAGTGACGCTCAGCGATCCGCCGTCGATGCCTCGCCAAATGGCAGCGGCTGCCATCCGAACCGGCGCTGCGCTGACGTGGTCGAGGCGGAGAGCCTTCGACGGCGCGCAGATTGATACCGCGGCAACGGCGCGGCCGATGGGGCCGATCGGTGCCGCAAGACAGCTGAATCCCGGTAGGCCGTTTCCGGTTTCGAATGCAACCCCGGATTCGCGAATCCTGGCGAGGTGGGGCAGCGCGTAACCCGAGGACTTCGGCGAACCGAACGCGAGCAGTGCCTGACCGATCGCAGTGGTCTCGGCTCGGCGTCGACCACCCACACGCGTCGGCACCGCGGCTGCGAGGCGTCCGCCGATCTTCTCCATGTAGACCACATCGGGGCCGTCGAGGATGCCGAGGTGAACCACAAAGCCGGTGACGCGGTAGAGCTCGTGGAGAAGCGGCATGGCTGCAGCGTGGAGGCGGTCCTGATGAACCGCGAGCGATCCCAATTCGACGAGGCGCATACCGAGTTCGTAGTCGCGGCCGTCGCGACGCAGCCAACGCATCGAGACAAGACGTTCGAGCATGCGGTGGGCAGACGAGCGGGGCAGGCCCGTGCTCCGAACGACCTGAGCAAGCGTCAACCTGCCGGGACCGTCGAAGGCGTCGAGAACCAGCGAGACGCGATCGAGAATTGCCGTCGGGGCCGAATCGCCGCCTAAAGCATCCACAGCCTGCAGTGTCATCGTGTACCTCACTTCTCTTAGAGCTCCACAACCAGTGAACTGGCTATTTCAATTAGAAATAGTGTCATAGAGTTGTGGTTTTGTGAAGTGGATCACCGGTCTGTTTTCGGGCGCGTCACCTTGGAAACTAGGAAGGGGGCTTGCGCGAATACTCGCGCAAGCCCCCTTAGTTCCCGTACCGGCAGGTACTACATCGCTGCCAGCGGCTCGCTTCCGGACCAGTCGTGGCCCCAGTAGCTGTCTGCCGTGATCTCCTCGGAGGAGTACGAGTCCTGATCCACCTTCGAGCCCTCGGTGCCGAACTCGATGTCCCAGCCGCCGGGTGCGCGAACGTAGAAGGAGATCATCTTGTCGTTGGTGTGACGACCCAGGGTCGACGACACGGAGAACCCGTCCTTCATCACTCGGTCGAGTGCCTGGCCGACGGCGTCGAGGGTGTCCACCTCGACCATGATGTGAATCAGGCCGGGAGCGCCGCCGTGCGGTGCCGGGCACAGTGCCAAGCTGTGGTGACGCTCGTTGACGCCCATGAAACGGATTCGCAGCGGCCCGAATTCAGGCGGGGCCGGCAGACGGAACGCGCCGCGGGGGTAGAAGCCGAGCACCTCGGTGTAGAAGTCGAAGCTCGCAGCGCTGTCCATCACCGGAAGCACGACGTGGCCGAGACCCTGTGAGCCGGTGACGAATCGAGCGCCGAAGGGCGTCACCACCGGGCTGTGGTCGAGGATCGCTCCGTGGAAGACCTCGATGGCCGCTCCGCCGGGATCGGTGAAGGCGATGACTTCTTCGACCCGTCGAGCATCCGCCTCGGCGAGCGAAAGCTGCTCCACCTCGGTGCCGTTCTTCTCGAGCGCTTCCTGAACGCGGCGCAGTGCGGCGTGATCGGCGACCTCCCAACCGATGTTCACGATCTCGTCGCGCTCACCCTCGACGACGACGATGCGCGCAGCGCGCTCGTCGAGCCGCAGGTACAGTGCGTTCTCATCCGGCCCACTGCCCTTGGCGAAGCCGAGAACGTCGAAAGCGAAAGTGCGCCAACGTGCGATGTCGTTGGTCGAGATCTTGACGTAGCCAAGTCCCTTGATGTCAGTGTGTGTCATCGTGTCTGGTTCCTGTCGATTTCTTGTGTCGAAGTCTGATCAGATCATCGCCCGCAGCGGACCCTGCGGGTCGGCGCCGAGGCGGCTCAGTGAGGCGGCGTGGAATACGGTGCCCGGTACGTGAATTGCGTGATGTTGCCCAGCGTGAGCGTCGCGCCAGAATCGCTGGAGCGGCTTGTCCATCCGTAGTGCGTTGCCGCCGCAGCGTGGGTAAACCTGATCGATTGCGTTGATCGCGCGCCAGGCGGCCTGTACCTGGGTCTGTCGTCCCTCGGCGCGCTGCTCGAAGGTCACTTCCTTGCCGGCGTCCACTCGATCCCACATGCGGTCGACGTTGGCAAGCAGGGTGTCGCGCGCGGCGCGGATGTCCGCAGTGGCCTGACCGATGGCGAACAAGGTGTACGGGTCGTCCTTGACCGCCGTGCCTTGCGCGTTGATGCGATCGGCCTGGTACTCGTTGGCGTGGAAGAGCATTCCCTCGCAGATGCCGATCGTAGCGGCGGTGATGCC
Source organism: Rhodococcus sp. NPDC055024 (assembly GCF_053608585.1). Lineage (NCBI taxonomy): Bacteria > Bacillati > Actinomycetota > Actinomycetes > Mycobacteriales > Nocardiaceae > Rhodococcus > Rhodococcus sp. NPDC055024. The sequence continues at coordinate 34,975 of NZ_JBSGVT010000008.1, read as the reverse complement.
GAGGGGGAACATGTTCGACCATGGCATCAGGTACAGCGTCTCGGTGCGTCCGTACTTGCGCACTGCCGTGCCGTCGATGACCTCGTCGCAGTCCATGACGCGGTAATCGGGGACGTAGGCGTCCTTGACCACGAGGTCTTTGGAGCCGGTGCCGCGAAGTCCCATGACATCCCACGAATCTTCGATGATCTCGTAGTCGGTACGCGGGATGATGACATGGAGCATGCGCGGCGGCATCTCCATGTTGCCGTCCTTGTCACAGGCCATCGCGCCGAGGAATGCCCAGTCGCAATGGTCTGTGCCGGAGGAGAACTGCCAGCGACCGGAGAACTTGTAGCCGCCGTCGGTCGGGATACACATACCACCGGGCATGTACGGCGAGGCCATCCAGGTATCGGGATCCGATCCCCAGATCTCCTGCTGCACCTTGGGATCCGCGAACGCAAGCTGCCACGGGTGAACTCCGACGATCCCGTGCACCCAGCCGGCCGAGGGATTGAGCGAAGCCATGCGCATGACGGTCTCGGCGAACTCGCGAGGATGCGCCTCCATGCCGCCGTGTTCCTTGGGTTGCAGCATGCGGATGGAACCGATTGCCTTCATCTTCTTGGCGGTGTCGTCGGCCACCCGGCCGATCCGCTCGGCCTCGATGCCTTCGGCGAAGATGTCGTCGGCCATCGCGTTGATCTGTTCGAGCACTTCGTACGTCATGTTGTTCCTTGCGTCCAGTCCGGTTGTTTCAGCTGTGTTTTCGACTGCGGATCAGGAGGTTGTCTCGAGCGCCTGGGCGTCGCGTGCGGCAACGTTTTCGGCGACTTCCCGCTTCCAACTCTCCACTGCGCGGGTGGTGTCGATCTCGAATTCGAAGCGCTTCGTCATGTCTTCCGTGACGTTCTCGACGTCGGTGTAGAACTGGTTGTACCAGCGCCGCAACTGGTAAACCGGGCCGTCCTCCTCGGAGAGCAGCGGGTTGTCGATGGGGGCCTTGTTCTTCCAGATCTCCACGTCCTGAAGGAATCCCATCTCGACCCCCTCGGTGAACTGCGCCGCCATCGCAGCAGTGGACTCGTCGTCCATGCCCGGAAGCTTCTTGACCATCGCGCCGTACTGCAGCACGAACGCATTGTTCGAGATCGGGTAGTGGCAGTTGATCAGGACGGTCTCGATGACCTGCCCGTTGGCTTCGCTCTTGATCCAGTCGATCATGTACGACGGACCGAAATACGATGCATCCGAACGAAGCACAGCGTTGGGATCGCCGTAGTTGGTGCCGCTGATGACGTCCTCGCGTCCCACCGATTCCATGTACTGGCTCGCGACGTGACCTTCGAAGATGTTCTTGAAGTACTTGGGGAACGAGTAGTGAACGTAGAAGAAGTGAGCCATGTCCACGACGTTGTCCACGATCTCGCGGCAATGCGAGCCCTCGATCGTGAGGGTGTTCCAACTCCAGTCGCTCCACTCATCGCTTCCGAAACCCTCGATGTCGGGAATCGTGACGTCGGCAGGCGGGGGATTTCCCTGAGGATCGTGCCAGACGAAGAGCTGGCCGTTCTTCTCGAGTGTGGTCCATGCCCGCGTCTTGGCCAGCGGCGGAACCCGTCGTGCGTAAGGAATCGCCGTACATTTTCCGTTACCGCCCCAACGCCAATCGTGGAACGGGCAGGCGATCGAATCGCCCTTGACCGTGCCCTGCGCCAAGTTGCCACCCATGTGGCGGCAGTAGGCGTCGAGAATCTTGATGTCGCCCTTACTGTCGGCGAAGACGACAAGGCTGGTGCCGAATGCGTCGACCTGGTGGGGCTGACCGTCGCGGTAAGTCTTGCTGAGTCCGAGGCAGTGCCATCCACGTGCGAACCGCGCGGGAGGCGCTGCCGCTTCGATTTCTCGAATTTCCTCGCCGGCGCCCGACTGCGTCGGCGCGTCCGTAGTGGTGAGTGGGCCGGTTCCGAGTGCCATGTCTTCCTCCGAGCCGCGTCTTGCGACGCTCCAGTGATGTGATCCGCCTCATACAACGACGTAGCGCCCGCTGGAGATACGGCAGTTCCCGCTGGATGGAACGCCTACTCGGTGACCTGCAGAGATTCAGCTCGCGAGAGTCGCCGCATTGTCGATCGCGTAAGTCGCCCAGGCCCGGGCAGTGACGACCCCGGCGGGATCGGTGGCGACCAGAGCTACGTCGGTGACGCTCTCGTGGTCCTTCTCGTACGTGGCGAGCACCGTCACGGAGCAGTTCAGATCTGTTCCTACCGAGGTCGCGGTGCAGCGTCCGCGGAAGCGGCGAAGCGACGCGGAGCCGTAACGCCGAGCGGCAAAATCGGCAAGCGCAGCAACGGAATCGGTTCCCGCGCCCTCTGTCGGGGCTTCCCGGACGAAAACCGCCGGGGCTTCCCGGACGAAGACCTCGGCCACCAGATGACCGGTCTGATCGTGGTATTCGGTGATCCGCTCGAGCGTCGAACCCAGCGATCTCACGGATCCGGTGAGCAGCGCGCCGGGATCGGGGCGTCCGAAGAACACGACGTCCTGCTCGACGACGGACCCGTCGGGTGCGGAGCGCACGGTTCCGTACAACGAGTCGAAATCGGACAGGAGCGTGGTGGCAGCACGGGGAGCAGTTGCCGTGAAGTGGGCGGTACCGAGGTTGGTAGTCATGACACTCTCCGTTGGACGCGACCGAGACGCGGTCGTCTCGGTGGGTACATCGACGCTAACCACCGCTCTGGCGGGTGACGACGGGCTTCCCGCTGATCGGGAGCATTCTCGGATTCGATCGAAGAGGTGGAACCTGTTCCAGTTTTGTGCAATTCTGGATATCGTATCCGTGACCGGGAGCACATCTCGATGACTGCACGCGCCGAGCAGAAGGAAGACCAGATGACAGACGAGTTCGCTGACCTGCACCGACCGGTTTACGGTCCGGACCTGCTCATCACCGCTCTGGAACGCAATCACGACAAGCCCGCGCTGTACCTCGGCGACGTGATCCTCACCGGCGGTCAGATGCGCGATCAGATCAGCTGCTTCGCCCAGGCGCTCGCGTCATTGGGAATCACTCAGGGCACCAGCACCGCAATGCTGTCAAAGAACCGCCCCGAGGTCCTGATCAGCATGGGCGCGACCATGATCACCGGGTGCCGGGCAAGTGCCCTGAACCCGATGGGATCGCTCGACGATCACAAGTACATCGTCGACGACGCCGAGATCGAGACCCTCATCTTCGATCCCAACGCCTTCGAGGAGCGTGCCGCCGAGTTGAAGGCGTCGTCACCCTCATTGACCAACGTGCTCTCGATGGGGCCGTCCGAGGTGGGAATCGACATCCTCGCGCTGGCTGCCACGTTCGAGCCCGCGCCGCTGAAGGCAGCGCACGTCGACGCCGAAGACGCCAGCAGCATGGTCTACACCGGTGGAACGACCGGCAAGCCCAAAGGTGTTGTGGGATCCTTCCGTTCGGGTGCGGCGCTCAATCAGATCCAGATGTCGGAGTGGCAGTGGCCCGAGGACAACCGCTTCCTCATCTGCACGCCCCTCTCGCACGCGGGTGCGGCGTTCTTCATCCCGACTTTGCTGCGCGGCGGCGCGTTGATCGTCCTGCCCGCCTTCGAACCAGGTGCGGTGCTCGAGGCGATCGAGAAGCACAAGATCACGGCAACCATGCTGGTGCCCACCATGATCTACATGCTCATGGATCACCCGGATCTGCCCAAGCGTGACGTCTCGAGTTTGCAGACGCTGTTCTACGGAGCCTCCGCGATGTCTCCGGCCAGGTTGCAGGAGGGCATCAAGAAGTTCGGTCAGATCTTCTTCCAGTTCTACGGTCAGACCGAGTGCGGCATGACAATCTCGGTGCTGCGCAAGGAAGAACACCTCGCCGACGATCCGGCTCGCCTCGCCACTTGTGGACGGCCGGTGCCGTGGCTCGACGTCCGGTTGCTCGACGACGACCTGAACGAGGTGCTGCAGGGAGAACTCGGTGAGATTTGTGTCCGTGGTCCGCTGATCATGAAGGGGTACTGGAAGAAGCCGGCCGAGACCGCCGAGGCGTTCCGTGGTGGTTGGCTGCACACCGGCGACATCGCCCGTAGGGACAAGGACGGGTTCATGTCCATCGTCGATCGCAAGAAGGACATGATCGTGACCGGTGGTTTCAACGTGTTCCCGCGCGAAATCGAGGACGTGATCTCGGCGCACCCGTCCGTCGCTTCGGTTGCGGTAGTCGGTGTGCCCGACGACAAGTGGGGCGAAGCCGTCAAGGCCTGCGTGGTGCTTCGTGCCGGACTGACCGTCGACACCGAGGAACTGGTCGAGAAGGTGAAGGCGGCCAAGGGTTCAGTTCACGCACCCAAGAGCATCGACTTCGTGGATTCCCTTCCGCTGACGCCGCTGGGCAAGTTGGACAAGAAGGCACTGCGCGCGAGGTACTGGGAGACCAGCGCCCGCGCGGTCTAGCAACCAGCGTCGTGTAGCGCAGGTTCAGCGTTTCCAGACGTATCGACGCTCCGGGCGGCCCACCACTCCGTATTTCAGCGAGGTGGTGGATCGCCCGGTTTCGTACAGGTACTCGAGGTAGCGCCTCGCGCTCGCCCGCGAGATGCCGACCCTCTCGGAAATATCTGTAGCCGAGGCGGGTTCGGTTCCGTCACGCAGTGCTGTCTCGACCAGCTGAAGGGTCTCAGGACTGAGTCCCTTCGGTAGACCCTTGAGGGACGATGCCGCGCTCGCGCCACCGGCCACGCCGAAAGCCTCGTCCACCGCTCCCTGTTCTGCTTCGCCGATGCTGTCGAGATTCGCATACGTCGATCGGTACCGCTCGAGACGCTCACGTAGAACCTCGAACGTGAATGGCTTCATCAGGTAATGCACGACGCCGCTGCGCAGTGCCTTCTTGACCGAGCCCGCCTCGCGTTCACTCGTGATGACAAGAACATCCAGCTCCGGGGCCAGCTCGCGAAACGGGGCGATCAGATCGAGTCCGGTGGTGCCGGGGAGGTGGACGTCGAGAAGAACCAGGTCGGGTTGCAATTCACCGACTGCGGTCAGGGCGGCCTCGGCCGAATGGGCAACGCCGCACACTTCGAAACCGTCTATCCGCGAGACGAATCCGCTGTGCACCTTCGCCACCATGAAGTCGTCGTCGACCACCAGTACCCGGATCATGCGCCCTCTCCGTCGTGCAGGACTGCCGTGAAGACAGTCCACTCGATGCCTTCTGCCGAACGAGTGCTCACGGTGACATCGCCGCCTCGCCGACGACACGTCAGGCGTACCAACGCCAAGCCGAAACCGTGTCCGTCACTCGACTGTCCCTTGGTGCTCCAGCCCTGGCCGAAAACCCTGTCGCGATTCTCCGGCGCGATACCGGGGCCGGCGTCCTCGACACGCACTTCGACGGCGGTGCCACGGTCGCGAATCGACAATCGAACCTTGCGGCGCGAGGCTTCCGGCATCTCACCGACGGCGTCGACGGCATTGTCGACGAGGTTTCCGACCACCGTCACGAGATCTCGTCCGAGTCTGCGGTCCACCGTCTCCAGATGCGTGTCCGACGCCAGCTCGACCGTGACCAACCCCTGTGCAGCGGCGCCTATCTTGGCGATCACGAGTGCGGCGGTGCCGACGTCGGCGATCTTCTCGGTCACGGTCGCACTGACCTGCGCGCGCTCCATGGTCAGACCCTCGACGTAGCCGACCACCTCGTCGTATTCGCCGAGCTGGATGAGGCCGGAGATGGTGTGCAGTTGATTGTCGAACTCGTGGATGTGAGCGCGTAGTGCGTCGGTGCTGGTTTTGGTCACGTCGAGTTCTTCTTCCACGGAACGCAATTCGGTGCGGTCGCGGAAAGTGGTGACCGAACCGATGGTGCGGCCCTTCGATTCGATCAAGACGGTGTTGAGGACGAGCAGTCGATCGCCGACAAGAACCAACTGATCGGATTCGGTTGTGCCGGAAGTCAGTACACTCTGGAGGCGGTCGTCGAGACCGAGGTCCCGCACCGATCTACCGGCGCTGCCGCGTGGGATGTCGAGGAGTTGGTGGGCACTGTCGCTCATCAGCACCACTTTTCCCTGTGCGTCGAATGCGATGACGCCTTCCTTGAGACCGCGCAGCATTGCTTCACGTTGGCGAACCAGGTCCAGGATCTCGCCGGCTTCCATGCCGAGGGTCTGCCGTTTGACCCTGCGGGCCAACAGGATCGACCCGACGCCGCCGAGAAGTGAGGCCACCGCGAGGTACACCAGGAGATTCGGCGCGGACTGCCCTAGCCGCGTCCAGATCGAGGGGTACTCGATGCCGACGATCGCGGTTCCGGTAATCGCTCCTTCGCTGCCGAGAATCGGAACGTGCGCCTCCACGGCCTTGCCGGAGGGGGCGTCGACCAAACCCGTCCATGACCGATCCTGGGTCTGACGTGCGTGGATGCCGACGTCGCCGGGACGCGTCGAAATCACGACACCGCCGTCGGCGTCGGCAAGCGAGACATAGGTGACGCCCGAGATGGCGCGCACCGAGTCGACCGAACCTTGTAGTCCGGAGCGGAGGCGGGTCTGAGCCTGGGGGAGCAGTTCGCGCACTGCCGGATTGGCTGCGAGCGATTCCGCTGCCGAGAGTGCGCGGCGTCCTTCCTCGCGTTGGAAACTCGCAGACGACTGCGCGAGGGAGAGGGCAGTGACGCACACGAGAACCGCGACGACGATCAGAAGTTGCAGTTCGAGAAGTTGTGTCGCCAGAGTGTGCCGGCGCCGACGCAGTCGCGCACGCAGAGGCAACTTGCGCTCTCGCTCCGCCTGCTCGTTTCCTGAGGACACCAGCCAGACCCTAGCCTTCAGTTCGATGCCGGGGAAGCGGCCGTTCGTGAGCACAATGAGCACAAATCAATTTGCTTCCCCAATGGTGACCTCAGTCACAAAATGCGTCAGTATGAAACCTGTTCACACATCGGTACCGGCAGACAAGGACAAGGCCATGAGCGCATCGAAGCGGCTGAGCAGGCATATCGCCCTGCTCGGTGCCTGCGCGATGACTCTGGTGCTGTCGACCGGATGTACTCCGCTCGAGTCCTTTTTTGCCGGTGGCCGAGCGGGTGAGAGTTCCGAGGAACTGCGCGTACTGGTGCCCTCGGTGGCCGGTGGTGGTTACGACCTGACTGCCCGGACCATGGTGCAAGCACTTGCCGACGAAGGAACCGTCGACGCCGACGTCGTTGTGCTGCCCGGATCGGGCGGCATCGTCGGACTCAACCGGTTGGCTCTAGAACGCGGAAACCCCGACTTACTCATGGTCATGGGACTCGGAGTTCTCGGTTCGCTCGAGATACTGCCGTCCGAGCACACACTTGCCGACGTGACGCCCATCGCAAGACTGGTCGAAGAACCGGAAGCGCTACTGGTTCCAGCAGATTCACCGTACAAAACTCTCGCCGATCTGACGCAGGCCTGGGTGGCGGATCCGTCGTCGATCTCGATCGGCGGCGGTTCGAGTGAAGGTGGACCGGACGGGTTGTTCCGCCTTCTGTTCGCCCGGGCGGTCGGTGTCGATCCGTCGCGCTCCCCGTACCGCATCTACGACGGCGGCGGAGAACTGCTTCCCGCACTGCTCACGAGGCAGGTCGACGTCGCTGCAACCGGTATCGGTGAGTACCTCGATCAGATTGCGGCAGGCACGGTTCGGGTCCTTGCGGTCAGCTCGCCTGCCCGCACCCCGGCGGTGGATGCGCCCACGATGGCGGAGTCGGGCGTCGACGTCACGTTCACCAATTGGCGCGGGCTCATGGCGCCGCCCGGCCTGACGGACGATCAGCGTCAGCACTTGCAGAATTTGGTGCGGGATCTGGCGGCAAGCCCGCGGTGGAACGAGCTGTCTCGCCGAAACGGTTGGAACAGTGCAGTTCTCACCGAACCCGAGTTCTCCGCATTCCTCACCGATCAATCCCGGTTCGTCGACGCAACACTCGATCCGCCCGGCATCAACTAAGCACAACCGAAGTTTCGTTTCACCTCCACGAAGGTCACCGGCTCGATTTGCCGTGCCGTTTTTCTCGGCAATTCAGCACAAAAGGAGTTCATCATGCTCGTCACACTCGGCTTCCTCATGGTTGCGGTGTTCATGTTCCTGATCCTCACCAAACGCGCGACCCCGGTGGTGGGACTGACTCTGGTCCCGGTGGCCTTCGGACTACTTGCCGGGGCCGGCCTCGGAATCGGCGAAATGATCACCGACGGCATCAAGTCGCTCGCACCCACTGCGGCGCTGTTGTTCTTCGCGATCATCTTCTTCGGAATCATGATCGACGTCGGACTCTTCGATCCGCTGGTCAAGCTCATCCTGCGGATGGTGCGTGACGATCCGATGCGGCTCGTGGTCGGAACCGCAGTGCTCGCGATGGTTGTCTCCCTGGACGGCGACGGTTCGACGACCTTCATCATCGTGACCTCCGCGATGCTCCCGCTCTACCTCAAACTCGGCGTCAGTCCCGTCGTCCTGACGGTGATCGCCGGCCTGTCGAACGCGACGATGAACATCATTCCGTGGGGTGGCCCGACCGTCCGGGCCGCGAGCGCGCTGGGACTCTCACCTTCCGACGTCTTCGTCCCGATGGTGCCGTCGTTGATCGTCGGACTGATCATGGTGCTCGGGTTCGCCATTCACCTCGGGATCATGGAGCGCCGAAGGATCGGGACTTTGGTCCTGACTTCTGAGCGCATCCTCGAAAAGGTCGGAAACGGTGGAAGTTCCAGCACCGGAAGCGCCGGCACCGGCGGCTCGAACGAGCCGGAAGACGACGGCGGCGACACCGGACGCTTCATCGACGGACTTGCCCCCGGGCGTGACACCTTGCGGCCGAAGCTGCTCTGGTTCAACGCAGCGCTGACGACGATCCTTCTCGTTGTGCTCGTGATGGACATCCTGCCCATTCCGGTCCTCTTCATGATCGCGTCGTCGATCGCCCTCGCGGTCAACTTCCCGGCGGTCAAGGATCAGGGTGAAGCAATCGCACGCCATTCGTCGAGCATCGTCTCGGTGGTCGCGATGGTGCTGGCAGCAGCCGTGCTGACCGGCGTTTTCCAGGGAACCGGCATGGTCGAGGCAATGGCCGAGTGGCTGCTGCAGGTCATTCCCGACGCGATGGGCCCGCACCTCGCCGTCATCACGGGCGTCCTGAGCATTCCGCTCACGTTCTTCATGACCAACGACGCGTTCTACTTCGGTGTACTCCCGGTGCTGTCCGAGACGGCAGCGCAGTACGGAATCGAGCCGGTGGAAATGGCCCGTGCGTCGATCACCGGGCAGGCAGTGCACATGCAGAGCCCGCTGGTCCCGGCGATCCTGCTCCTGGTCACACTCGCCGGTGTGTCACTCGCGGATCACCACAAGAAGGTTCTGTGGCGAGCCGGGCTGATCTCGATCACGATGCTCGTGGTCGGCGTCGGATTGGGGCAGATCCCCTTCTGAGTGCGATCAGTTGTGGAAGGGGCACCGGCCTTGGTCGGTGCCCTTCTTCTTTTTTGTCACGAAGTTGGGCCGGATATCGAGATCGGGCTCGTCGTACAGGCGGTGGAACGTCGGCGTGAGCGAGCTGGACATGGGCGGGTTCACCCATGACCAGTCGGTGGGGCACTTGCGCCCGGCCTTGTCCTCGCGCGCGATGTGATCGATGAATTGCTTTGCGACAGTGTGGTGGTCGACCATGATGACGCCGGCCTTGCGGTAGCTGTGAATAACTGCGCGGTTCAATTCGACCAGTGCGCGGTCCTTCCAGAGCGTGCGGTCGTGGCTCATGTCGAGCTCCATCATCGCTCCGATGGTGGGCAACATGTTGTAGCGATCGCCGTCGCTGAAGTTACGGGCGCCGACCTCGGTGCTGACGTACCAACCGCTGAACGGCGTGCAGGGATACACGATTCCCCCGATGTCGAGGTTCATGTCCGAGACCGCGGGAACGGCATGCCATTTAAGCCCCAGATCAGCGAACCAGCTGTATTCGGGATGCTCGATCTCGACCTCGAGAACGAGGTCGGCCGGGACGTCGAAGTACTGCAGGGGTTCGTCGGGAACCGAAATCAGTACGGGGAGAACATCGAACGGCGTACCCGCACCCTTCCATCCCATCGCGGTGACCTGAGCGGTCAGATCGACGTGCCACGGGTCGCCCAGGATGGTGCCGTCAGGCTGCCGGTAGCCGGCGTAGCGGATCAGTTGCGGGCTGAGGATGCGGTACTCCTGACCGTCCTCTCGGGGGAGTGGCCCGACCGTCACGACCGACTGCAGAGCGCCGCCGTTGGTCGACATACGCAGGTGCTCCCAGCATGCTTCTGCGAGAGCGGAAGCCGTGACGGCATCGCGCGCGTCGATGAGTTTGAGGGTCCGCCAATGCGCGCGACCGACACACCTGGCGTGGTTTCGCCAGGCGAGTTTGGCGCCGACGAGCAATTCCTCCGCTGTGTGCGTGTAGGTACCGGTCCGATGGAGCTCACGCAAGGCCTCGCGCCGCCGAGACGTCGGGAGGTGACCCAGTTCCGGAGAGTCGAAAAATTCGACGCACTCGAGTTCCCGACGTTGAAGCTCGGTCAGCGTCGGGGTAGTGGAGGCGATCTGGGACGTAAGCCCGCTATCGGTGGGCAATTCGTCCTGTCGAACAAAATCCACGGCACGACTCCTGTTTGGCTGGTTGAGATTTCGCTGAACGTTAGCTCGGCGATCGAGAGTGTCGAAGCTCTTGTTTATCTTGCACGCAAGAATAAGAAAGGGACGGTCACACCACGAAATGGGGTCGCATTGTGACACTTGTCCAGAATGATTTACGAGTCAGACATTTGTGACATAGGCTGCAAACGAAATTTCGCGGCGGGTCTTGCCGCGTCTAGTCGGGACGAGGATGAGCGTGGATTCGCAAGCAATTTCTCTGGTCCGGTCGAGCTTCAAATCCGTCGCTGCGGTAGAAGATGGTCCGGAACGGCTCGCCCGTACCTTTTATTCGATTCTGTTCGCTCGATCGCCCGAAACCCGTGAGTTTTTTCCGGCAGCGATGGATGTGCAGCGGGATCGGCTCGTCAGCGCTATCGCTCACGTCGTCGAACGTCTCGACGAGTCCGACGCGATACTCGAGTACCTTGCGCAGCTCGGCCGCGATCACCGTAAGTACGGCGTCACCGACGAGCACTACACGGCAGTCGGCAATGCCTTGATCGAAGCGCTCGAGACGTTCGGCGGTGCCGAACTGTGGACGGACGAGGTCGACAGCGCGTGGCGTAACGCGCTCGCGATCATCTCGGCAGCGATGATGGATGCCGCCAACGCGGAAGACGGTCCGCCCGCCTGGAGTGCCACCGTCATCGAATGCCGCCCGGTGATCAAGGGCGTCGCCGTCGTGCGGCTGCAACTCGACCAGACGATGGAGTACCGCGCCGGTCAGTACGTCAGCGTGCAGGTCGCCGCGAGGCCACGGATGTGGCGCTACCTGTCACCGGCCACGCCGTATGACGGAACCGGAATCCTCGAGTTCCACATCCGTCAGGTCACCGGCGGTTGGGTCAGCCCGGCGATGGTCAACCAGACCGCTGTCGGCGACACGTGGGTGGTCGGCTCGCCGATCGGTGCTCTCGGGATTCCGGAGAACTCCAAGGACCTGCTGATGATCGCGTCGGGAACCGGTGTCGCGCCACTTCGCGCGCAGATACTCGAGCTGATCCGACGCGGAAACACCCGCAAGGTTCATCTCTTCTATTCCGGCCAGAATCCGTGCGATCTGTACGACCTTCCGCATCTGTGGAAGTTGGCCGAGAAGCACCCGTGGCTCACGATCGTCCCAGTGTCCGAAGAGGACGAGAATCCGTGGTGGCACACCGAAGCGGAACCGCTGCCGCCGATCGGCATGAAGCGGCGCATCACCGGCAAGGTCGGCAAGGTCGTGACCTCGTTCGGGGGCTGGGCAGGCTACGACATCCAGGTCGTCGGCAGCGAATCCATGGTCAACAGCACCAAATTCAGGCTTCGTGCAGTGGGGATCGACGTCGACACCGTCCGCAACGACCCGCCGTACTGATCGTCAGTACGGATCGAACTGAATGACGTCGGCCGGGGTGCCGGCCTCGATCAACCGATCACGCGTCGATCGAACCATGGCCGCGGATCCGCACACCAAGACCTGATGTTCGGTGAAGGCACCGTACGACGCGACGACGTCGGCGAGCGTGCCTTCGATGAGGTGGTCGTCGCCGAATCCGATGTCGACGTTCAAACGGTCGAACCATCCGTCGGGAGGGCCGCCGTCGGACAGATCTTCGACGACGGGAATCGGCTGCAGCCACGGAAACTGGTCGGCGAGTAGCCACAGCATGTCCGCTGCGTAGAGATTACGAAGCGTTCGGCCGCCGAAGAAGAGGTACACCTGCGGCGGGTTCGGGGTCTGAGCCAGATCGAGAATGATCGAGCGCAGTGGGGCCAAACCGGTTCCGCCCGCGACCATGATGACGGTGGGGCCGTTCTCGTCGACCGACAGATTGCCGCGCGGGTCGAGTATCTGCCAAACGTCACCAGGTTGGGTGTCCTTGACTATCGAACCGCTGACCCAACCTCCGGGAACCGTCTTGACGTGAAACTCCAACTTTCCGTCGTGTGAGGGAGGCAGGGCGGGGGAGAGTCGGCGTAGCAACCGCGAATTCTGCGGAACGCTGACGTCGACGTACTGGCCGGGGCGGAACGGGACGACGTCGCCGACCAGGCGGACAACCGCCAGATCCTCACGGAGACGGTGATGTTCGACGACTGTGCTCGACCAGGTTCGCTGGGCCATGAAAGTTCTCCTGTAGTCAGTAGAGCGGGTCGTGCCGGATCTGGTCGAGCGGAGTTCCGCCGGCACGCAAGGCGTAGACGGTCGTCTTGATCATCGACGGTGACCCCGAGATCTGCACCTGGCGGTCGGCCCACGAGCCGAACTGCGAGACTACTTTTCCGATCGGACCGATTAGCCGGCTGTGCATTCCGAAGGGTGGTTCGAGCACCGGTCCGTTGTGCCACCAAGGGTTTTCGGGCTCTTCGGATACAGGTACAACGGTCAACCACGGGTTGCTGAGCGAGATGTGCCAGAGCGTTTCGAGGTCGTAGAGGTCGCACGGATAGCGTCCGCCGACGAACAGGTGCACGCGCGGATTGTGCGCGCGCTGAGACATCTCCATCACCTGAGCTCGCAGTGGGGCGATGCCGGTGCCGGAGCCGATCATGAGAACGTCGCGGTCGCTGGTGAAGTCGACCTCCAAGCCGCCGAGGGGAGTGGACATGACCCAGCGGTCACCGACATTGGTTTCACCGACGATCGCCGGGCTGACCCATCCTCCCGACACCTTGCGGATGTGGAACTCGAGCTGGCCGAAAGGGTTTGTCGGAATCGCCGGCGAATAGTACCGCCACATTTTCGGGCGCTGGGGAATCTGAACGCCGAGGTATTGCCCCGCCCCGTACGGAATGGGTGGGTCGGCTTCGAGGCGCACTATCGCCAGATCGTCGAGCACTCGTTCGTGGCTGACCACGGTTCCACCCCAGAGCGCCGGGGACGTATCGGATTCGGCGCCGTCGGCCATCGTGCTGACGACGAGGTCGGTGAACTGAGACCAGGCGTCCTCCAGTTCCGGCGTCCACTTGTAGCGACTGTGCGCGCTGGTGCCGTACATCGACCGAACCGCGCGCTCGAGTGCAATACCAGCAGCCTCGTAGTGCTCACGCTCGACGCCGTAGCGACGATGATCGCGGCCGAGTTGGGTGAGGAACTTCCGGATCCGACGATGCTGGGGGAGGTTCTTGACGACGAACTCGATCGCTCTGAAGAAACGGTGCCCCTGCGATTCCATCCCGGCCGGGAACAATGAGCGGTACAGAGGATGTTCCGCAAAGAGGCCGGTATAGAACACGGCTGAGAAATGCGCACGGCTCTCTTCGTCGTCGGTCAGAGAATCGAGGCTGGATTGCAGACGGGCAATCACTGTCGGATCCAATCCATCCCCCTTTCGCACCAGCTGCAACTCTCGCCACAATTCTAGTACGGCTGAAAATGTGACCTACGAAACCAACTCGGTCTGGCGAAAACAAACTTGAGCGGAATAGACTCAAGTTTGTCCGCGTTGAGCATATTGACACAGTCGCAATACCAACCGGTCGCGGCTCTTCCCGTTCGACTTCGCCAGAAAGGTGACAAGTGGACTCGTTCACACCAACAACCAAGACCCAGGCTGCGATGACGGCTGCACTGCAGTCGGCGTCGTCGGCGGGTAACCCCGATATCCGGCCTGCCCATCTGCTGGTCGCATTGCTCGACCAGACCGACGGCATCGCTGCCCCACTACTCAAAGCTGTAGGCGTCGACCCCACCGTCGTACACCGAGAAGCGCAGGCAATCGTCGATCGCCTGCCCAAGACAACCGGCGCAAGCTCCACTCCGCAACTCGGGCGTGAGGCACTCGCGGCACTGACTGCTGCTCAGCACCTCGCCACCGAGATGGACGACGAGTACGTCTCCACCGAGCACGTCCTCTACGGACTGGCGGGCGGCGACTCCGACGTCGCACAGTTGCTCGTGCGCCACGGCGCCACCCAGGACGCACTGCGTGAAGCCTTCACCACCGTCCGCGGTAGCGCTCGCGTCACCAGCCCGGAGCCCGAAGGCACCTACCAAGCGCTGGAAAAGTACTCGACCGACCTCACCGAAGCCGCACGAAGCGGCAAGCTCGACCCGGTGATCGGTCGCGACACCGAGATTCGTCGTGTCGTGCAGGTGCTCTCGCGTCGTACCAAGAACAACCCGGTACTCATCGGTGAGCCCGGCGTCGGCAAGACCGCGATCGTGGAGGGCCTGGCCCAACGCATCGTCGCGGGTGACGTCCCGGAATCGCTGCGAGGTAAGACCGTCGTGTCCCTGGACCTCGGGTCCATGGTCGCCGGCGCCAAGTTCCGCGGTGAATTCGAGGAGCGCCTCAAGGCTGTCCTCGACGACATCAAGAACAGTGCCGGACAGGTCATCACCTTCATCGACGAGTTGCACACCATCGTCGGCGCCGGTGCCACCGGTGAATCCGCGATGGACGCAGGCAACATGATCAAGCCGATGCTCGCCCGCGGTGAGCTGCGGCTGGTCGGTGCCACCACGCTCGAGGAGTACCGCAAGTACATCGAGAAGGACGCAGCACTCGAGCGTCGTTTCCAGCAGGTGCTCGTCGGTGAGCCCTCGGTCGAGGACACCATCGGCATCCTGCGCGGCCTCAAGGAGCGCTACGAAGTGCACCACGGCGTGCGCATCACCGACTCCGCGTTGGTGGCTGCTGCCGCTCTGTCGGACCGCTACATCACGTCGCGGTTCCTGCCGGACAAGGCCATCGACCTCGTGGACGAAGCCGCTTCGCGACTTCGCATGGAGATCGACTCGCGACCCGTCGAGATCGACGAGGTGGAACGCACTGTTCGCCGACTCGAAATCGAAGAAGTGGCACTCGAGAAGGAAACCGACGACGCGTCCAAGGCACGGCTCGAGAAGCTGCGTCAGGAACTCGCCGACGACCGCGAAAAGCTCAATCAGCTCAGCACCCGCTGGCAGAACGAAAAGCAGGCCATCGACTCGGTGCGCGTGCTGAAGGAACAGCTCGAAACCCTGCGAGGAGAGTCTGAACGCGCTGAGCGTGACGGCGATCTGGGCAAGGCAGCCGAGTTGCGCTACGGCCGCATCCCGGCGCTCGAGAAGGAACTGGAAGAGGCAGCAGCCGCTTCCGGAGCTGCCTCCGACGGTGACGTGATGCTCAAGGAAGAGGTCGGGCCCGACGACGTCGCAGACGTGGTCGCAGCCTGGACCGGAATCCCCGCCGGCCGGATGATGGAAGGCGAAACCGAGAAGCTACTCCGCATGGAGTCCGAACTCGGCAAGCGGGTAGTCGGGCAGACCGACGCCGTCGTCGCCGTCTCGGATGCGGTCCGCCGCGCCCGAGCAGGTGTCGCCGACCCCAACCGGCCCACCGGTTCCTTCCTGTTCCTCGGCCCGACCGGCGTCGGTAAGACGGAGCTCGCCAAAGCCTTGGCGGACTTCCTCTTCGACGACGAGCGCGCGATGATTCGCATCGACATGAGCGAATACGGTGAGAAGCACTCGGTGGCCCGACTCGTCGGTGCCCCTCCGGGATACGTCGGCTACGAAGCCGGCGGCCAGCTCACCGAAGCAGTTCGGCGACGCCCGTACTCGGTGGTCCTCTTCGACGAGGTCGAGAAGGCACACCCCGACGTGTTCGACGTCCTGCTCGCAGTGCTCGACGAAGGCCGACTCACCGACGGTCAAGGCCGCACGGTGGACTTCCGCAACACCATCCTGATCCTGACCTCCAACCTGGGATCCGGTGGAACACGTGAGCAGGTCATGGACGCGGTACGCCACGCGTTCAAGCCGGAGTTCATCAACCGTCTCGACGACGTCGTTGTCTTCGACTCGCTCTCCGAAGAGCAGTTGGAGCACATCGTCGACATCCAGCTCGAGCAGTTGCAGAAGCGTCTGGCTGCGCGTCGTCTCACCCTCGAGGTGAACGGTGCGGCTCGGATGTGGCTCGCAGTGCGCGGCTACGACCCGCTGTACGGCGCCCGGCCTCTGCGTCGACTCGTTCAGCAGTCGATCGGCGACCAGCTCGCCAAGCTGCTCCTGGCCGGCAAGGTCCAGGACGGCGACACCGTGCATGTCGGTGTCAGCGAGGACGCGGATCAGTTGGTTCTCTCCTGATCGGTTCTGCCTCGATTCGGTAAGCGGAATGCCCCGTCGATCCAAGTGGATCGGCGGGGCATTCGCTTTTTGTTCTACCCTGGATGGCTGGATGCTCGAACTGGGGAAGTCTGCACCCGCGCCTCTCCGAACGACTTCGACGCTCTTTCGTCCTAACCGAAGGTGAGCCAGGCATGACCGATCAGAACGATCCGCGTAATTCGGGTGGGCCGCGCCGTGAGGATCCCGAGGCGACCGAGGTGTGGGGGCGTACGCCCGACCAGCCGACGGAGCAATACGGGACGGTGTCCGGCCAGTCGAATCCGAACCAGCCGACGGAGTATTTCGGTCAACAGCCGGGGGCAGAGCAGTATCCGGGGGCACAGCAGTATCCCTACGGTGGTCCGGATCAGAACACGGAGTACTTGGGTCAGCAGGGGCAGCAGCCGAATCCCACTCAGGCCTTTCCCGCCTACAACCCGCAGTTCGATCCGCAGGCACCGCCGCCCGGTGCGACGCAGGCTTATCCGCCTTACACGGCCCAGCAGTACGGGAACACGCAGCAGTACGGAAATACACAGCAGTACCCGGTTGCCGGTGGTGGCGGCGGGGTTCCGCCGGAACAGCCGTTCATCGAAGACGGGTCGCCTGGAGGCGGTAAGAAGCGCAAGCTCGGGACGTGGGTGGCCGCCGGCGTGGTCGGGATCCTGGTCGCCGTGATCGCGATCATCGCGTTCTCGGCGTTCGGCTCGAACGACAAGGGCACCCAGACCGCTTTCGTCCCCCCGACCACCACGACGCAGGCACCGACCACCACACCGCCGAAGGCGAGCACAACTGCACCGACTCCGACGACGGATTCCCCGCTCAGCCAGCTTCCGGGCGGGCTCGGCGAAGTGATCGGTGACGCCGGGGGAGCCGTCGGCACCGTGAAGTCGAACGACGGCGGCACGTTGATCATCGATTCGATCGGCGGCTCGCAGGTGACGGTCCTGACCACCTCGGACACCACGCTCATCGCGCTCAACCGCGCGACCATCGCCGATCTGCAACCGGGAGACAACATCGTCGTCGACGGAACTCCGGTGGAGAACGGCACGATGACCGCGAACACGATTCTGAGTACGTCGTTGCCGAAGTTCGGCAACTGAGTCGTTCACGACACATCGGGCGAGTCCACCAGGGTGTCGCGGGAGGTTGAGGCCGTGAGTCGCTACCCTGGAGGGTGATGACTGGAATGTGGTTCGGACTGGCAGTAATTGCACTCGCAGGCGCGGGTGCGCTTCTGTACGTCGACAGGACGAGGCGAGATCAATCGGGGCGAGTGCGCCAGATCTGGGCAAAGGCGCAGGGCTACACGTACACGGCCACTGATGATCAGCTGGCAGGCGAATGGCACCGCGCGGTCATGGCCAAGCAGGACTACCTGACTGCCACCGACGTCGTCCGCGGCCGCCGTCGCGGCGAGCAGTTCGTGCTGTTCGACCTGGAAGAGACCGCAACCATCGTGGCCGTTCGCCGCGAGATCGGGTCGGACGTCGACATCGATCTTCGGTTGAAGTCGACGGCTCCGCCCAAGGACGGCGACCTGAACTTGCTGGGTGCGATCGGTTCCCGGGTGGTTTTTGCAACCGACCTCGAGATTGCTCGTCGCGTCTGTGATCAGCGCATGGTGGCGTTCACCGAATCCGTTCCGCCGTCGATCAGCATGCTGTGGAGCGAAGGGCAGTGGACGCTCGGTTCGCTCCCGGTGACCAGCAACGGCCGGGATTGGGACGCTGCAATCGAGTCGGTTGCGCGCCTGTCCGGCATTTTGCATGTACTGCCCCCGGTCACGGATCCCAACGAACTCGAGGTCGATCACGATCCGAGCCGCCCGCGGCCGGGCGCCGAGAAGTCTCGCCCCACTCCGGATCCGGTAGAGCAGCCCCGTACGCGTCAGGAGCAGCCGCCTCGTGAAGCTGCGCCGCGTGAATTTTCGCCGCGTGAGTCTGCATCGCGTGAGTCCGGACCGCGTGAAACTGCGCCACGTCAGGACCAATCGCTGCGCAAGCCCGAGGCGGCTGACAAACCGGCTCAGCGTCCGGCGTCGCAGCGCTCGGGCACAATTCGTCCGGTCGACTGACCTTTAAGGTTCCCGTCCAGTAGCAATAACCACTAGCGTGGCCGGTATGTCGACTTCCCACTCGGATCGCCCTGTGCGTCCCGTTGCCCTGGTGACCGGACCTACTTCTGGTCTCGGCGCCGGTTTCGCCAAGAAATACGCTTCCCTCGGATACGACCTGGTTCTCGTCGCGCGTGACGAAGTCAGATTGCACGACCTCGCGTCCGAGTTGAAGACGATGTTCGGCACCGAGTCGGAGATTCTGGTTGCCGATCTCGCATCGGAGGCCGGACGCGATTCGGTCGCGCTGCGCCTTGAGAAGGGCGTCGAGGTGTTGGTGAACAACGCCGGATTCGGTACCTCCGGCGAGTTCTGGACCGCAGATCCGGCTCTTCTGCAGTCGCAACTCGACGTCAACGTCACCGCCGTGATGCGGCTGACTCGCGCGGCGCTGCCCAGCATGATCGCGTCGGCGCACGGAACGATTGTCAACGTTGCAAGCGTCGCGGGCCTGCTCTCCGGCCGCGGTTCGACGTATTCGGCAAGCAAGGCATATGTCATTTCGTTCACCGAGGGGCTGTCCGGCGGGTTGGCCGGAACGGGAGTGCGTGTGCAGGCGCTGTGCCCCGGCTTCATCCGCACCGAGTTCCACGAGCGTGCGGGTATCGAGATGTCCACGATCCCCAAGCCGATGTGGCTGAGCGTCGACCAGGTGGTTGCGGCGTCGATGAAGGATCTCGGCGATGACAAGGTCATCAGCATTCCGGGAATCCAGTACAAGGTCCTCACGACGGCCGGGCGTCTGGTTCCCAAGGGCCTGGTTCGCCGGATGACCAACATCGTCGGCAGAGGCCGCGGGCGAACGTAGCCCAGAGGCAGAAGCCGAATGTAAGGCAGTGGTCGGTAGGCTGAGCACTCATGAGCGATCGTGAGGATTTGGCTGCGCTGGTGCGCGAATTGGCTGTTGTACACGGGAAGGTGACGTTGTCCTCGGGCAAGGAAGCCGATTACTACGTCGACCTTCGCCGCGCGACACTTCACCACAAGGCAGCGCCGCTGATCGGCTCACTGCTGCGTGAACTGGTCGCGGACTGGGATTTCGACGCCGTCGGCGGTTTGACGATGGGCGCCGATCCGGTTGCGATGGCGGTGATGCATGCTCCCGGACGCCCGATCGACGCGTTTGTCGTCCGCAAGGCTGCCAAGGCACACGGGATGCAGCGTCAGATCGAGGGCCCGGACATCGTGGGCAAGCGCGTCCTGGTGGTCGAGGACACGACAACGACGGGCAACTCGCCGTTGACGGCAGTGAAGGCACTGCGCGAAGCAGGGGCCACCGTGGTCGGAGTCGCGACGGTCGTCGATCGTGCGACGGGTGCGGACGCGGTGATCGGTGCCGAGGGCGTCGAGTACCGCTCGCTGTTGGGCCTGGAAGATCTGAACCTGAGCTGACGCCCGTGAGTGGTTGAGGAGTCTGGGGGCTCCTCAACCACTCACAGGGGGTTAGTCGCCGACGGTTACAGCGAGTGCTTCGTCGACGCTGTGCGGTGCGGGATCGTGGTCGTCGACGTGAGCGAGGACCTTGCGTCCGCTCGACAGGACGAACACGGCGGCGAGGGTGAGAACCGCGCCGACCCAGAACGGCATGTGGACGTTGGATTCGCCGAGCTTGCCGGCTACCCACGGGGCTGCGGCGCCACCGACGAATCGAACGAAACTGTAAGCGGCCGAGGCAGTCGACCGTTCCACGGGAGCCGAGATCATGACGGTCTCGGTGATGAGTGTGTTGTTCACGCCGAGGAACAATCCGGCGAGGACGACGCCCACGATCAGAACGATCTTGTTCTCGGTGAAGAGAGCCATCATGCCCAGGTCGAGTGCGAACAGTGTCAGTGCCAGCATCATCATCGGCAGTGTGCCGAAGCGACGTTGCAGGCGTGGGGCGAGGAAAACCGACGAGATCGCCAGCATCAGTCCCCAGCCGAAGAAGATGAATCCGATCGCGTACGCCCCCATGTCGAGGGGGAACGGTGTGTACGCGAGCAGGGTGAAGAATCCGTAGTTGTAGAGCAGCGCGGTGATGGCGACGGTGAGTAGTCCGCGGTGCCGCAGAGCCTGGAACGGCGCGGCGATGGATGTGTGGTGTTCAGGCTTGGGTGCGCTGGGAAGCATCACGACGATGAGGATGAAGGCAACCGCCATCAGGGCTGCGACGCCGAAGAACGGTGCGCGCCAGCTGATGTCACCGAGAACCCCGCCGACCAACGGTCCGACCGCGATGCCGATGCCCAATGCAGCCTCGTAGAGAATGATCGCGCGTGCGACACCGCCACTGGCCGCGCCGACGATGGCCGCGAGTGCCGTTGCGATGAAGAGCGCATTGCCGAGTCCCCAGCCTGCACGGAATCCGACGATCTGTCCGATGGTGCTGGAAGCGCCTGCAAGAGAAGCGAACACGATGATGATCGCGAGCCCGGCGAGGAGCGTCTTCTTGGCGCCGATGCGGCTCGAGACCACACCGGTGATTAGCATTGCGACGCCGGTGACGAGCATGTAGCTGGTGAACAGGAGTGAAACCTGGGACGGTGTGGCGTCGAGTTGTTCACCGATCGGCTTGAGGATCGGGTCGACCAAACCGATGCCCATGAAGGCGATGACGCTGGCAAAGGCTACCGCCCACACCGCTTTCGGTTGCTTCAGGAGGCTCGGCGGAGCCTCGTTCTGGTGCGTTGATGTCGCGGTCGTGTTGCTCACGGCCACCTCCTTTTTCAGTGGTGGGTACTTCAGCTGGGATCGGAAGTTTTGATGATGGAACGTAATTCGGCCAATCCGTCAGCCAGCTTCTTGATCTGTTCGGGCTCGAGCTCGACGAAGTGGGGGACGAGGGCGTCGGCGATCTCGTTTCGGCCTTCGTTCAGGATCTTTCGCCCCTTGTCGGTCATGGCGACTCGCACTGCCCGGGCGTCCTCCGGGTCGGCGCGGCGTTCGACGTAATCGTGTTCACCGAGTTTGCGCAGTAGCGCGGTGGCGGAGGGTTGCGAGCATCTGTCGAGGCGGGCGAAGTCGCTGATCCGCATTTCGCCGTACTCCTCGAGGAGTGAGAGTGCGCGCAGCCAGGCGCGTGGGTACTGATCGGACGCGAACGAGCCTGCCAGTTTCGCGAAGCGGTGCGTGTTGCTCACGAGGTCGACGAGTAGTTCATGCAGTTGCTGCTGGTCATCTGCCACGAGAAATATTATTGCATAGGGTAACTATGTAAATCAACGAGTGCGGGGCAGGTGATCCGTCACAGTCGCGGTGACCAGTGCCGCGACGTCGAGGTCTCGAGCGACCAGTGCGAGGCTTCGATTTGCCGCCAGCACCGCGACGCCGTGAGTTCCCGTCCAGATGCTCAGTGCAGAAGTGGTGGGATCGGACGCTTTTGCCGCTTCGGTCAGCCTCTGTAAAGCTGCAAAGAGGGGGAGTGAGGACTCTCGAAGGTTGCTGCCCGCGCCCTGGAGGAGGTCGTGGCGAAACATCAACTCGAACATCGCCGGCCGATCCTGGGCGAATGACACGTATTCGATTGCGGCCGAGATCAATCGGTCGCGTGCCGATTGTTTGCCGGTGAGGATGGGATCAAGCCTGTTGGTGAGGTCGACAAGCCCGCGGAAGGCGATCGCGGCGAGCAGGCTGTTGTGCGTCGGAAAGTATCTCCGCGGGGCACCGTGCGACACGCCCGCCCGGCGCGCTATCTCCCGTAGCGTCAATTCTGTGGGGCCGTCGGCATCGAGAATCTCGACGCCGGTGGCGACGAGCGTTTCGCGAAGGCTGATGGCGGTCATAGAAGTCAGTGTCTACTATTGCGGACGTAGACAGTGTCTACCCGCGTGTGGAGACGGTTCTCGGTGATGTGCAGAGAGGTGATGCCCAGTGCTCTATTGGTTGTTCAAATTCGTCCTGATCGGCCCCGTCCTGTGGGTGTTCGGGCGACCGACGATCGAGGGTCAGCACAACATCCCCAAGAAGGGACCGGTGATTCTCGCCGGAAACCATCGTGCCGTCGTGGACTCGTTCTTCCTGGTTCTCATGGTTCGCCGCCGCATCACCTTCGTCGCGAAGAGCGAATATTTCACCGGGACGGGTGTGAAGGGCGCGATGCAACGCTGGTTCTTCGGCGGCGCAGGTCAGGTGCCGATCGACCGTAGCGGCGCCGACGCCTCCCGTGCGGCGTTGGACACGGCCATCGGGATTCTCGACAAGGGTGGTGTCTGGGGGATCTACCCCGAGGGAACCCGATCACCCGACGGGTGCCTGTACAAGGGAAAGACCGGAGCGATTCGTGTCGCCCTGGAAACCGGGGCGCCGGTCATTCCCGTCGTCGTGCACGGCGGCGACGCCGTCAACCCGCCGGGTACGCGGATGTGGCGCTTCAGCAAGGTCCGGATCACGGTAGGGGAGCCGATCGACTTCTCGCGATATCGCGAACTTCGTGGCTACCAGGCCGTCGTGCGCGCGGCGACGGACGAATTGATGACGGTGCTCTGTGAGCAATCGGGGCAGGAATACGTCGACGTCTACGGCGCGGACGTCAAATCCGGCGATGCCGCTTGAGTGACCCAGTACGGTCGCTGTTGGACGTGTAACCAACAGGAGGATTGTGATGGCGGGCAAGTGGGGCATCGAGCACGCAGTTTTTGCGGCGGCGACGGCAGCGACCGTGGTCGGGGCAGTAGTCGGTAACGAGCGGGTTCAGCAGATCGCGAAGCCGTTGATCGCACCCGCGCTGGCTGCCCGAGTGCTGCGCAAGCGTTCGGAGACGGAAACCGCCGATACCGCACTGCTTCTGGCCGGCCTCGCCGCCGCAACCGTCGGCGACGTGTTCATGATCGACCCGGACGACGACGCCCGCCTGATCAAGGGTGCGTCGTCGTTCGCGGTGATGCAGGCCAGTTACTCGGCGCTCCTGCTGCGCCGCGGCGCTCGCCCGACCCGCGCTGCCCTGCGGCCCCGCATCAGCGGTTGGTCGACGGCGTCCGGTCTGCTCCGTGCCAAGGCGCCGAGCGTGTCGACGCCGCTGACCGGATACGGATTGATGTTGGGAACCACCTCGACTTTGTCGGCGGACCCCGCTCTGGCGCCGCAGTCGAAGGCCGTGCTCGACGTGGTCGTCCCCAACAAGGATCGACGCTCCTGGCTCGGTTTGGGCGGAGTGCTCTTCACCGCGTCCGACGGATTGATCGTGGTTCGTCGACTGTTCATTCGCGGGACTGCGGGCCGAGCCGCCGCCGAGGGCGTGATCCTGGCGTCGTACGCGGGCGCACAGTTGATGCTGGTGGAGGGCATGTTGGCGCTGGGACGCAAGAAGAGCGTCTAGTTTTTCACGGGCACAGCATGATTCGGTCTCGGTTCTTCGGGTCCACCAGGACGGTAACGGTGGATCCGGGAGTGATCTTGTCTTTGTACTCGGGTCGGATCTCGTATTCGATCCGGCCCGAGTACGAGTCGGAGCCCGGAACCGTGAGGTGAAGTGCGAGTTTGGCCAGTTCACCGTCGACGGTTCGGCGCAGGGGAGTGACCGTGTCTATTCGTGCCCATCCTTCGAGGCCGTGCTTTTCGAGTTTGCGTTCGGCGCGGGTCGGGCGGTTGGCCCAGGCCATTCCGAATCCGAGAACCGAGCCGAAAGCGGCGAGCAGTCCGCCGATCTGATAGGGCAGAGTGCCAGGGGGAGTGTGCTCGACCAGCCATCCGAGCCACACCGCGAGCACGATCAGATACCCCACCGCGATGAAACATACGGTGTGTACGACGCGACGGTGATTCATCAGATTTCCTCCACATCCAGGATAGCCTGACCGCATGAGCGAACCGAACGTCTTCATCACCGGTGCTGCGGCGGGAATCGGGCGGGAGACGTCGCTGTTGTTCGCGCGCAACGGATACCGCGTCGGTGCGTTCGACATCGACGACGCCGGCCTTGCCTCCTTGAAGGCCGAGATCGACGGTTTCGGTGGCAGTGTCGCGACGGGAGTCCTCGACGTCACGGATCCGCTCGGCTGGGCGCAGTGTTTGGCCGAATTTGCCGGGGAGTCAGGGCGTCTGGACATCCTGGTCAACAACGCGGGCGTGCTCTCCTCGGGACGATTCGAGGATATTTCTCTTGCGGCACATCGCCGAATGATCGACATCAATGTCACCGGCACCCTCAACGGCACGCACACGGCTTTCCCGTACCTTCGCGATACCGCCGGGGCGCAGGTGGTCAATCTGTGCTCCGCCTCGGCGATCTACGGCCAACCCGAACTCGCGACCTACGGCGCCACCAAGTTCGCGATCCGCGGCTTGACCGAGGCGCTCGATCTTGAATGGGCGCAGCACGACATCCGCGTACTCGCCCTCTGGCCCCTGTTCGTCCAGACGGCGATGGTCACGGGAATGGACACCGGTGCCACCAGATCGTTGGGCATCAAACTCACCGCCACCGACGTCGCCCAGGAGTTGTGGGCGGCCACGCGCGGCGCTGGACGCATCCACAAGGTTCACTACCCGGTCGGAACTCAGGCGAAGCTCTTCCTCAGCGCGTCGCGGTTCTCGCCCGCGTGGCTCTCACGGTTGATGAACAAGCGCGTCACCAGCACTTAGTCGACCACACGATAGAGTGCACTGTCGGCTGTTGCTGGGCCAAAGGTGACGTGTGTGGAGGTAGTCGGGTGGTTCGTGTTCGGGTGGGGTTCGTGTTGTTGGGTGTCGGGTCGGCGCTCTTGCTTGCCGGGTGCGGCGGCGAGGCGGAATCAGCGCCGACGGTAGCGGCGCAGCCCAGTTCGACCACCACGACCGCGGTGCCGACGACGACAACCACCGTCGCGCCCGTCGTCACCACGACCACCGAACCTCCGACCACGACACTGCCGCCGACGACGACGCTGACGGACGTGCAGTTCGAGCGCAACGAGTCGTACTACTTCACCACTCCGGACGGGAACTTCCAGTGCGGCATCATCAAGTTGCCCACCAGAATCGAAGCCGGGTGCGAGGGAACGACCACCCCGGTTCCACCGCGACCGGAGAGTTGCATGGTCAACTGGGGCAACGGCATTCGCGTCACCGACGAGGGTGAGGGTGCTTTCATGTGTTCGGGCGGTGAGGTGTACACGTCCGGCGGCCCCGATGCCGATCCGGTGTTGGCGGCCGGCCAACCGCTGAGCAAACTGGGTTTCACCTGCACGACCACCGCGACAGACGTCTCGTGTGTCAACGATCAGACCACGCACGGTTTCACGGTGGCTGCAAATTCCAACGAGGTGTTCTGATGACCGAAGTCGCTGCCGAAGACGTTTCCGGCGGGGCCGGCGAACCGGGACCCACCGAGTGGGGCGAGAACCCCAACGGCGTGGGGCCGTGGACCGAGGAGCACGACACGGATCCTCCTACCGACGAGCGCTACGACCCGGTACTTCTGGCCGAGGGTGATCGTCGAAACGTCTTGGACGAGTACCGGTACTGGACGCGGGAAGCGATAGTCGAGGACATCGACTCGCGTCGTCACACCATGCATGTCGCCATCGAGAACTTCGCGCACGACGCCAACATCGGCACGGTGGTCCGCACAGCCAACGCGTTCGCCGCAGCCGCTGTCCACATCGTGGGGCGTCGGCGCTGGAATCGGCGGGGCGCCATGGTGACCGATCGATACCAGCACATCGTTCACCACGCCGACATCGGCGAGCTCGTCGAGTACGCCCGTGAGAATTCACTCACGATCGTGGCTGTGGACAACACTCCCGGGTCGGTGCCGCTGGAGACTGCCAGCCTGCCGCGAGAGTGCATCCTGCTGTTCGGCCAAGAAGGGCCTGGGGTGACCGAACACGCGAAAGAGGTTGCGTCCATGACGGTCTCGATCGCACAATTCGGTTCGACTCGCAGCATCAACGCCGGAGTCGCGGCCGGCATCGCGATGCACGCGTGGGTCCGTGAGCACGCCGATCTCGCCGATTCCCGCTGATCCCGCTCACGTATTCCGGCTAGCGCGTAGCGCCTCGACCAGACAGGATAGATAGTTATGCAGGAAGTGTGGGCAGAGCGGGCCGATGCGGCTGAGGGCGCGATAGTCAGTCGTCACCTTCGGCGCCTGTGGGGGATGCCTCGGACAGCACTCGGCGTGGTTGCCTGGCCTGCAGTTCGGCGCGAGCGGATGTTCAAGCCGTGGCACTACTGGTGGCAGGCGCACCTGCTCGACACTGCAATCGACGCACTCGAACGTGACCCGACGCCCAAGCGTCGTCGCCGGGTCGCGAAGGTTGCCCGCAGTGTTCGGGTCCGCAACGTCTCGGCGTGGACCAACAATTACTACGACGACATGGCATGGCTGGGTCTATCCCTCGAACGTGCTCAACGCATGTTCTCGGTCGATCACCGGACTGCGGTCCAGGCGCTCGAATCGCAGCTCTTCGATTCGTGGTCCCCGGCCGACGGCGGCGGTATTCCGTGGTGCAAGGGCTCCGATTTCTACAACACCCCGGCAAACGGGCCCGCCGGAATCATGCTGGCGCGCACCGGAAAACTCTGGCGTGCGCAGGCAACAGCCGACTGGATCGACGAGACGCTGCGGGATCCGGACTCCGGACTGATCTTCGACGGTATCCGGCGCGACGGCACCCTCGAGCGCGCGATCTACTCGTACTGTCAGGGCGTCACGCTGGGGTTGGAAACCGAATTGTCGACGCGATTGGGCGAACCGCGTCACCGCGAGCGAGTCCACAAGCTGGTCGACGCCGTGTACGACGGCATGACCGAGTACGGAGTCATCACGGGCGGTGGCGGGGGCGACGGCGGATTGTTCAACGCCATCCTGGCTCGTTATCTCGCGTTCGTGGTGGTGAACCTGTCGTGGGAGACCCACGAGGACCTGCGAGCGCGAGAACTTGCAGCGCAGATTGTTCTGTCCTCCGCGGAAGCTGCCTGGAACAACAGGCTGCAGATCGAAGGCCTGCCGCTGTTCGGACACGACTGGACCAAGGACGCCCAGTTGCCGAGTCTGTCCGGCGACATCGCCACCTTCGCCGCCGGGACGGTGCGCTCGTCGAGTGTGCCCGAGCGAGACCTCTCGGTGCAGGTGGGCGGGTGGATGCTCATGGAAGCCGCATTTGTCGTCTCGGCGGCGGGATACCCCCGTAAGCGTTAGGCTTCTCCGTCATGGAATCCCGGCACGTGATCGACACTGACGGCGTTCGTCTTCACATCGACGTCGGTGGGTCAGGGTCGGACGTCCTGGTTCTCTCCGGCGGCCCGGGATGCGTTCACTATCTTGCCCACGACGCGCTGCTTCCTGAAGGAATGCGTGCGTGGTGCCCTGAGCCGCGTGGAGTCGGACGGTCCGGTGGCGGCGCTCATACGATGGCGCAGGCCGTTGCGGACCTCGAACTGGTCCGGCGCACCTACGAGATCGACAGCTGGGTCGTGCTGGGGCACTCATGGGGATCCGACTTGGCAGTGAGGTACGCACTCGACTGTCCGGAATCGGTGTCCGGCGTCGTCGGAATCGCGGGGCACGGCCTTCACAAGGACCGGACATGGTCGAAGCAGTACGAAGCGGGGATCGAGCCGGACCCGCAGATACCTTGGGAACCTGTTGTCTGGCAATCGCTTCAAGAATCGTTCATCGAATGGATTCATGAGCCACAGCTGTTTCGGCAGTTGGCCGACTCACCCGTGCCCATGACATTTCTCGCGGCGGCCGACGACATTCGCCCGTCGTGGCCGTTGCAGCAATTGGCTGCGCTCGTGCCGAACGGTAGTTTCGCGGTCATCGACGGTGTTGCACACAACTTCTGGCAGTCTCACCCGGACCTGTGGAGGAAGACCGTCACCGAGGCGTGTGTGATGCAATCTCCACCAGGATTCGCTCCGCAACGGTCTGGTATCCCAGTCTCCGATTGACGGTCAGCATCGGGTGGTTTTCCGCGTTCACCGTTGTGTAAATCTCTCTCAGCAAAGGAAATTCAGCTGCCAACACAGATGCTTGTTGCTCCTTGACCCACTGAGCGAGACCGTGCCCGCGGTGTCGGGGGAGTACCACGGTGTCGTGCTGCGAAGCGTGGGTGCTGTCATTTTCGTCCACCGTCACCACTGTCGCTGCGGCTACTTCGCCGACGGCGTCGGCGACCGCGCAGCACACCAGGAGCACCTGAGAGCCACCGGTCATCTTCTGTTCCCACGATCTGAGTTCGTCGACTCCCCAATTACGTTCGGGCATCTGCAGTCCGGCGCCCGGTGCGTCGAGGAGTCGGTTCAATGCCTCCGAGAAAGAGTGGACAAATTCGTCCGGGGTTCGGTTGCGCCAACTGACGATTCGATAGCCGGGGCGGGTGCTGTCTGCGGTGGGAGGGCTGAGGTGCTGAACCTGGTTGGCCAGTCGAAGCAGCACGCGATGGCTGTCGAACTGCTGCAGGAAGTGTTCGGCTGCACTTCCCGTGCGCGCAGTCACCCTGATTCGGCGCACGCCGTACCCGGCGATGTCGGCCTCGACGAGTTCGGCAAGTGCCCGTCCCGCTCCTCGTCGTTGCGCATGGGGACTCACGTACATTCGAAACTCCGCGAGATCGGCGTCCGCTGAATTTCTTCGCGCCTGGGCGATACCGAGAACCTCGTCGGTGCCGACGTCGCGTGCGATCCAACGCCACACGTCGACCGAATCGTCTTCGGTCTCGATCATTTCCGCCAGCGCAGTCGCCGTCGGCGACGCTCCGGAGAGGTGGCGGTGGCCTTCGGAGAACAGTTCGCACCATTGCCGAAGAACGGGTGATGTCCTCAGAGACGGTACGAACTCGGCTACAACTACACAGGTCACCCATGTGACGATACCGAGCGCCCACTCGGAGTTGGAATCACACGAACCGTAACCCTGTCGGAGGAAGGTGGTTGTTGCCAGCATTCAGGCATGTCTGATTCCTCGCGCCAACTGAGCCTCAACGCGTTCATTCACCCTGCCGGCCATCACGAAGCGGCGTGGCGTCATCCGTGGACGACACCGGAACGTCTGTTCGACGTCACGTACTTCCAGGAGATCGCTCGTACCGCCGAGGCTGCGAAGTTCGACGGAATCTTCTTCGCCGACGGTCCGGCATTGCGCAGCGACGTCGAGCACGGTCCCGCAGGGACTTTGGAGCCGATCACGTTGCTGACTGCCATTGCAGTGGCGACCGAGCGGATCGGTTTGATCGCGACGGCGTCGACCACGTACTACGAGCCGTACAACCTGGCTCGGCTGTTCGCCTCGCTCGACCACATCTCCAACGGACGCGCGGGGTGGAACATCGTCACCACCGGCACCGATCTGGCGGCAGCCAACTTCGGGCTGGCCAAGCATCCGGACCACGGTGACCGGTATTCGCGTGCACGGGAATTCGTCGACGCGGTGGTGCGGCTGTGGGACAGCTGGGAGGACGACGCGATCAGTCTGGACCGCGAGAGCGGAATCTACGCGGACAGAAACAAGATTCACGAGATCAACTACGTCGGGCGGCATCTGCGGGTGCGGGGACCGTTCAACGCACCGCGAACGCCGCAGGGATACCCGGTGCTGGTGCAGGCCGGTGCGTCCAACGACGGTCGCGCCTTTGCCGGTCAGTACGCAGAGGCGATTTTCACAGCGCACCAAAGACTTTCCGACGCTCAGGCGTTCTACACCGACATCAAGTCGAGGGCTGCTCAGTTCGGCCGCAACCCCGATCACGTCAAGATCCTGCCCGGAATCAGCCCGTTCATCGGTGACACCGAGGAGCAGGCGCAGGCGCTCGAACGGGAGTTCAACGAGTTGACTTCGCCGGAGTACGGGCTCGCGCAACTCGGTGCACTCACCGGGACCGATGTTCGGAATCTGGAGCTGGATGCACCGGTTCCCGTCGAATTGTTCGCGGCTGCAGGCGATGTCACCGACAACAAGCAAAGCAGATTGCAGGTGATCGCCGGCATCGTCGAGCGTGAGCGTCCGACGGTTCGTGGCCTGCTTCATCGATTGGCGGGTGCTCGCGGACATCGGGTGTTTGCCGGAACTGCCGAGCAGGTGGCCGACACTATCGAGGAGTGGTTCACCAGCGGTGCTGCCGACGGATTCAACGTCATGCCGCCGTACTACCCGGGTGGACTCGAGATCTTCGCCGAGCGCGTGGTCCCGATCCTGCAGGACCGCGGTCTGTTCCGGACCGAATACTCGGGTACGACGCTTCGCGATCATTTCGGTTTGCCGAGGCCCGAGAGCCAGTTCTCGGGTAGTGCGTCCGCAGTGCAGTAGGCCCGCTTCACGTTGTCGATAATGACAACGGTTATCATTAAGGAATGAAGCAGCTACCGGTAACCGTGCTGTCCGGATTTCTGGGCGCAGGCAAGACCACACTCCTCAACCACATCCTCGCCAACCGTGACGGCCGACGCGTCGCCGTCATCGTCAACGACATGAGCGAGATCAACATCGACGCGGCCCTCGTCGCGGGCCAGGGCCACCTCGATCGCACGGAGGAGAAGTTGGTCGAGCTGACCAACGGATGCATCTGCTGCACGCTGCGTGAGGATCTGATCGACGCCGTCGGCGCTCTGGCGCGAGAAGGACGGTTCGATCAGTTGGTGATCGAATCCACCGGCATCTCCGAACCGATGCCGGTGGCAGCCACCTTCGACTGGGAATTCGAGGACGGTTTCAGCCTCGGCTCACTCGCGAAGCTCGACACGATGGTGACCGTGGTGGATGCGTCGACCTTCCTCGGCGAACTGGCAAAGGGCGAACGACTCGACGAGCGCAACCTCGAAGCCGGGGAGGGGGACGGACGAAGCATCTCCGATCTCCTGGTCGATCAGGTGGAGTTCGCCGACGTCGTCTTGCTGAACAAAACCGACCTGGTGAGCCCGCGCGCGGCAGGAACCGTCGAGGCAACGCTCCGCAGGCTCAACCCCACCGCTCAACTGATTCGGACGGACCATGGAAAAGTCACCCTCGACCGCGTCCTCGAAACCGGTCTCTACAACCCGGAACTCGCTGCGCAGGTACCCGGTTGGGACGAGGAACTGGCCGGTGGGCACACCCCGGAAACCGAGGAATACGGAATACGCAGCGTCACATATCGCGCCGCGCGACCTTTCCATCCGGCGCGGCTCGAGGCTGCGCTCGGTCAGTTCACCGGACTCCTGCGAAGCAAGGGCTTCTGCTGGATCGCCAGCCGGCCCGAATTCGCCGCTATCTGGTCGCAGGCAGGCCCCAACCTCGTCATCGAACCGGCTCAACTGTGGGCGTCGGCGGCGGAGGTGCCAGGGCAGGAGATCGTGTTCATCGGAGTGAAACTCGACCCGGCGGCACCGTCACGAATCCTCGATCCGGCTCTGCTGACCGATGACGAACTACGCGAAGGACCGCGGGCCTGGACTCGCTACGAGGACCCGTTGCCGGCGTGGGACCAGAGCCACCTGCACTGAGCAGACGGCTTCTAGTCGACGACTTCTTCGACCTCGACGTCTTCGGCCGGACGGGCCATCTCCTTGCGGTACTGCCAGATGCCCAACGCGGTACCGATGACCAAGCTGACCATCATCACGATCAAAACGGCGGGCAGCAACCACGGGACACGATCGAGGAAGGAGCCACCGTAGAAACCGAGCAACAAAAGCACCGGCGCCCAGATGATCGCGCCGATAGTGCTCGCGATGGTGTAGCGCGTGTGGTTCATCTTGGCTGCGCCCGCGACCATCGGGCACAGGGTGCGAACCCACGGTACCCAACGGGCAATCAGGACCGCCCAGAACCCGTGTTTTTCCAACAGGATGTTGACGCGATGCAGGTTTTTCTCGGTGAAGTACTTGCCGCCCTTACGGGCTTTGATGTGGTTGCCCGTCCGGTGGCCGATGACGTACCCGACCTGGTTGCCGGCAATGGCAGCGATCATCGCGCCTACCGACAACGCCCACACGTGGCCTGCACCGGACTCGTGGCCGGCAAGAACGATTCCGGCCGTGATCAGTAGCGAATCGCCGGGGAGAAACAAGCCGAGGATGATCGCGCACTCGATGAAGACGAACGTGACGACGACTATCCAGACCAACAGAGGCCCGGCAGTCTCGAGTGGGGAGAAACTGCCGGATGCGAGCGTCATCGTCGTCAGTTCTTCGCCTCGTTCTGCAATCAGGGGGTGGGGTCTTCGGGGACTGTCACCGTCGAATTATCCGTAGTGGAAGTATTCGCCGTTTCACCACGTCTCGACGCCAGAATTCGCTTTCCGATCTCGAAGACGATCGGCAGAACCGACACCAGGACGATCAAGATGAAGATGTAGTCGACATTGTCGCGGATGAATTCGATCTGCCCCAGGAGGTAGCCGAGCAAAGTCACGCCGGCACCCCACAGGATGCCGCCGACGATGTTGTAGGTCAGGAACAGTGAGTACTTCATCTTCGAGGCGCCGGCGACAACCGGTGCAAAAGTACGCACAATCGGTACGAACCGAGCCAGGATAATGGTGATCGGGCCGTGCTTCTCGAAGAAGGCGTGGGACTCGTCGATGTACTTCTTCTTGAAGAACCGCGCGTCGTCCGTCTTGAACAGGGCAGTTCCGCCCTTGGTGCCGATGTAGAACCCGACTTGGTCACCCAGAATCGCGGCGATCGGAATTGTCACCAAGAGCACCCACAACGGTGCGAACGGTTCGATGTCAGTCGACTTGGAAGCCGCGATCAGCCCTGCGGTGAAGAGGAGAGAATCGCCGGGCAAGAGCGGAAACAGCAGGCCGGACTCGATGAAGACCACCAGAAGCAATCCCACCAGAACCCACGTTCCGAAGGAATTCAAGAGGTTCACGGGATCGAGGAAGCCGGGCAGCAAGGCCAGGTTCGTCACGGATTCAGTTGCTGCCTGCACATTCACGGAGGCCAGAGTACCGGCCGAATCTGAGTGTTTCCCACCACCGCAGGTCATCGCGTCGGTCTCGGCGACCGATGCCGGGGTTGTGCGGCGGCCGAGACCGCAAAGAGACGTGGCGAGTAGGACTTGCCATACTGCTAGGACCACACGAAGCGCTTCACATCGCCGAGCGCTCCGAACGACACGTAAATGGAGGACTCCCGCCGTGCCTATCGCAACTCCCGAGGTCTATGCCGAGATGCTTGGTCGGGCCAAGGAGCATTCCTTTGCCTTCCCCGCCATCAACTGTGTCGGCTCCGAATCCATCAACGCAGCCATCAAGGGCTTCGCGGACGCCGGCAGTGACGGCATCATCCAGTTCTCGACGGGCGGCGCCGAGTTCGGTTCCGGTTTGGGCGTCAAGGACATGGTCACCGGCGCTGTTGCGCTCGCCGAATTCGCACACGTGATCGCGGCAAAGTACGACGTCACCATCGCGCTGCACACCGACCACTGCCCGAAGGACAAGCTCGACACCTACGTGCGTCCGCTGCTCGCGATCTCGCAGGAGCGTGTCGACGCCGGCCGCAACCCGCTGTTCCAGTCGCACATGTGGGACGGCTCGGCCATCCCGATCGACGAGAACCTGGCCATCGCCAAGGAACTGCTCGCCCTCTCGAAGGCTGCACGCATCATCCTCGAGGTCGAGATCGGTGTTGTCGGCGGCGAAGAAGACGGCGTCGAGGCCGAGATCAACGACAAGCTCTACACCTCGAGCGAAGACTTCGAGAAGACGGTCGACGCTCTGGGCATCGGCGAACAGGGCAAGTACCTGCTCGCTGCCACCTTCGGCAACGTCCACGGCGTCTACAAGCCGGGCAACGTCAAGCTCAAGCCCGAGGTTCTCGAAGAGGGCCAGAAGGTTGCCGCTGCCAAGCTCGGCCTGGCCGCCGGCTCGCAGCCCTTCGACTTCGTCTTCCACGGCGGATCGGGATCGCTGAAGTCGGAGATCGAGGACTCGCTGAACTTCGGCGTCGTCAAGATGAACGTCGACACCGACACCCAGTACGCGTTCTCCCGTCCGATCGCCGGACACTTCTTCTCCAACTACGACGGCGTCCTCAAGATCGACGGCGAGGTCGGAAACAAGAAGGCGTACGACCCGCGCAGCTACCTCAAGAAGGCCGAAGCAGGCATGACGGCTCGCGTCGTCGAGGCGTGCAACGACCTGAAGTCGGCCGGACGCTCGGTGTCCGCGGGCTGATCGGTTTCACAACTGCGCTTCACAGAACAA